>JBBTWD010000028.1:9449-13041 GCA_038062915.1 Patescibacteria group bacterium | reverse complement strand
AAGTTCAAGAAACCGGAATGAAAGAACTACTGTCTAAGAAAAGGGGTACTTGACACGGTCTTTAATAACTCGCCACGCTGAATTCTACGCTTTGCAGCATCCTCAGAACCAGGTCCTCCTGATAAAGCTGATCTAAGTTCTTCTTGTCCGATCTCAGTTTCTCTGCCTCCCCAGTAACCAAGACCAAGTCTGACGCCACTCTTTACAGGTCCAAAAGCCTCGCCAATAGCGCTACCATAGGCAAATGGCTTGCCGGAGATAAAGCCTTGGATGATTTCAGCAGCTTTTGGAATTAAAGTTAGTAGTACAAAACTAACACCGGTAAAAATCAAAGGAATATAGCTTTCACCCAAGGTTAAAGGAGGGCTCCAGGTCGCAGTTGGTATTTTTATTCCAAAACTTCCAAGAACCATCGTCACCAAATTTTGTAAAATGCTTTGATCAATGATATTACCTAGACCTAAAAACATGGCATAAAATAAAAAGAGAAAAGATAAAGCAAAAAGTGTTCCAACTACGGGATAAACCGCCAAATTTGCAACCAAGGATCTTATCCAAGACCCTATCCCCATTTGTTGGGTAATAGCACCTAACATTATTTGAAGTGGCCCTACAATTACTAATAAATATGTTTGCGCCACAGTTTTAAGTAACAGCCATAATATTTTGAAAAACATAAAAATCATGATTATTGCAACAATAATAATTGCCAGAATAAAAAATAAGATTAAAGTGCCCGCAAATGCTGTTGTGTTTAGAATTATAGAGCCGCTTGCAAAAAGTGTAAATAAAAGGACCCAAAAAAACACAACACAGTACATTAGCATCAATCCCAAAAAACCACCACCCACAATAGGTGCTCCATTTGTCATCATGTCAAAGATTTTTGTAGGGCTTCCCATAACTTGACCAAGGATTAGAGAAATAATTCCAATAACAATATACATTAGGTCGATTAAAAACCCAGCGATTGCATAAGAAAAAGTTACAAAAATTAAAGCCCCTACGACCTTGGGTATGGCCGATTGAGCAGAAATTATAACCTGGGGTGATATTTTTACTCTAAACATGATCATAAAAGCCAAAACCAGGGTTGCGATAACAATTAATCCATATGCAGAATTTCTACTTGCAGACCATAAATTTTTTATTGGGTCTAACGCTCCAAATCCAAAACCAGAAGATTGAGCTTTTGCTTCAGGAATTAATCGTAAGTTTTGAACTTTTTCTTTGATGTAGCCGATTCCTGAAAAACTCCTCTCGGCAAAAACCATAGATGCTAGAGAGTCATTGTTTTCTTGTAAATAAGATTGTGGCATCAAATCTTGAATTTTTTGAATACTTTCAGTGATTGCGGTTGCGCACGCTTGTGCATCCCCGCCAATACACTTAACACTTGTACCCTGATCAGAAACATGATTTAAGATAAATGCAAACAAACCATAAACGACCCATTCTACTTGTGCAGCTGTATATCTTTCCCCGTATATCTCGCTTGCATTTGATGTGTCGTATACTTTGCTGTACCAGTCTGTAAAATCTTGCTTATACCAGGTTGAGTCTTGGGCCAGGGAGGGGGAGGGGAAGAAAGCGAGACTAGATGCTAGAAGATAGATACTAGTAACTAGAGATAAAATTATTTTTTTGAGTAGGGTTGACATTAATTCATTCTAATAGACCTTCAACTTTTAATCCAGACTGATTAAGAATTTTTCGCAGAGTTCCTTGTGGAATTGGTTTAGGGTGAACCGCAACTTGAGTCCAGTTTCCATTTAAATGCTTTAGTCTAAAATGTGAACCTCTTTTTCCTACTATTTTAAAACCCCTTTTTTGGAATAACTCAATTAACTTTTTAGGTTTAACATTTCTTGGCAGTTTGGGCATTTTCAAGCAAGAGCGATTGGCACTTCAACCTGGGTAGAGGTAACAATTTGTGACGTAATATTGTCTGATGGAATTTCAGCTTTTTCTTTTGCCAATGACTCAACCGCAAGTTCTACGCCGTCCTTCAGACTTTCCAGTGCTTTTTCAATGGTGTCACCGTAATCAGCAACCCCAAGAGTGGGGCAATATGCATTATAGACCATATCTCCATTTGGGTAGGTTTCGGGCTCAATTATAACTCTGTAATTCAATACTTTTGTTTGCATATTTTGATTCTAACATACAACACCAAATGGTTCCTAATAGATTATTGAGCAGGGTAGGATGGAAATGCTCCCATTTTATAGCCAACAATATCACAATAATTCATATCTCCATCAGGTCTTCTTGAGGATTCTGGAATATCATTTGCTAGACCAATTGTTAAATCATCTGGTGAATGCGTTCCGTAATAATCGCATGAAGCGTCATACCAAACTTGGACTTCTGATTCCAATATTCCAGAACCTGTGCAGTTTGACGTATTCCATCTACCCGCCTTATAAAGTAGAACTCTTGCCATAAGCTCAAATGCATCAGTAAAGCTACATCTTGAAAGTTTTGGATCATATTCTGCACACATTCCAACGTCTTCCATGTTTTGTTGGCAGCTTTCTGTGACATCCTCGTATGTTTCTTGAATAATTTGAGCAACTCCCATAGCACCCGAGTCTGCTCTGGGCTCACAAACATATTCTTCTGTGCCATTCACCCATTCATATGATTCAATTTCAAATATAGCTCGAAGGAGAGATTCTGGAACTTTATATTTTGCTGCGGCATCAGAAATGCCTTGATTTATTTTATTTATATTCCAAGAACAATCTCCAGCATCTTGATTTGCCACACATAATTTTCCACTTGTAATGGGTGTGCCGTAGCCTTTAGGCCTTAGAGCCGTCTGAATTCCTTTGAGGAAGTATTCATAAATGGTTCCCAGATGGGGGAAGTATAATTTGGGATTGTCGGAGGCATTGCCCCCGGGATCCTTTACCTTTAATAGTTCAACTCCGGGTGATGAATTTCCCTCGTCGAGAGAGTAATTGGCTTTTGTTTCACCCGGGACATCCGCGATACAGGTTACCGGCGCGCCTTCGCCGGTTTTTGGGAAAATTCTTCTGAAAATTGAATCTGCGCCAACGGTGGTTGATTCCCAGACTTTGTCTATGTAGGGATATTGAAGCTCAAGCGGGATTTCGGTGTAGACATCCGATTCGCATTTCCATTCTTCAACCCATCCGTATGTAAGACATTCGCGGGTAACCGGATCCTTCTCAATACACTCATATTTAGTAGTTAATTCACATTTAATATCTCCTACCGTATATTCAATGCTTACCCCCATATTGCTTTCGGGATTGTCGAAAGTAACATCGTCTCCGGGGTTACTTCGAACATTGACTACTCGGCATTGTTTGGGGTCGATAGTCTCGAAATCCGTGAGAGAGCCGGAATCTGCACTACCGGAGGCGTTTTTCTGGGGAATATAAGTTTTTTTAAGAAGTTCGGCCAGCTGAAAATCCTCCTTGGTGTGGGCAAAATAAAGTGGAAAGTTTGGGGGGAAGCTGGGAATATCGTCATACCTTGAGCTTAAAATTTGGGCTTTTGGGGCGGTAACATGAACCGCAGTTTTAAACTCCTTACCCTTTTTGTCAACAGTGTTAGCAAG
>JBBTWD010000028.1:0-9349 GCA_038062915.1 Patescibacteria group bacterium | reverse complement strand
CGACTATCTGGTTATGGTTTTGGGCATTTTGAGTTTGAGTGCCATCATCTTCTGTGGTTACCTCCTGTTCTGTTGCGCTTTTAATTATTTCTATTCTTTGGGCCTCCTGTATAACTCCCGGTAGGAGTTTTTGAATGGGTCCAGAAAAATTTACCAGTTCATAATCAGTATTTTTACCTTCTCCATATTCAGCCCTATTTATTACACCATTTAAGTACCAACTAACATATTCATTAACTTTTGTAGCATCATCAATTGAATCATTGGTTTTCTGGCTATTTTTAACAAGTTCCGTATTTCCCAGAACCGGAAGCTCAACATCTTTTAGATCTACCACAACTTTTTTTGTGATTGGATTCGGCCCAATGTAGGGACACCATTCACTGCCGCAATACGGGGTCGTAACATTGTCAAGAAAAAGAATTAATGTGTTTCCGCAAAATCTGGATAATGGTAAGTCCCCACAGGGAGAGGCTTGGTAGGGCCTAAGAGAATTAAATTCCGGGTCCATTTTAATGTTTGGGTCGCAGGGAATTTTTCCCGGCTGGGGAATAGCATCAGCGGCCGCAGCGGCCTTAACTAATAATGAAGAACCAACAACCAGTAACAAGAAAAGTGAGAAAATAATTTTCGGCAGGAGGGTTTTCATTACAAAGTAATTTTAAATTGGGTTACATCAACTCCAGTAATTTCACGAATTAGAACGAGGATTAAGTAGGATAGAAGTAAGACTATTAAGCCCCCGATTGCATAGGTTAATGTTTTTTGAGCACTCTCAATTGCTTTTGGGTCTCCTGCGGAAGTCATATATCTAAACCCCCCAGAAAGAAGCAGAACAAAAAGTACAATTGCGGCAAAGCCCAAAATAGCACTAACTAAATTTTCAAAAATTACTGACAAGTCAGATATTGTAGCTGGTTCCATCTAAAACATTCTAGCAGAAATTAGTTAAGAGTTGGAAGAGAGAGTGAGAAAATATCCACTCCGAAGAAGGTCTTAATAAGAGCTAGTATGGCCCAAGCCGCAAAAACTATAACAAGACCAACCAAGGCTGCCGTTATTTGATTTCTGGCTCCTTCTGTAGCTGCTTTATCTCCACCTGAAGCTATCCATTTAATTCCACCAATAACCAAAATAAAGAAAAAGACTATAGCGGCAATTACCAAAGTCATTCTAATAAGCCCAGAAACAATTGTGGGGACATCAAGGTTCGTAAGTGGAGAGAATTCTCCAACGTTATTTTTAAACTCTATTTTTTCCTGCGCCAATAAAAGATTAGACATTAGATTAATTATTGAATAACGAGTGGGCCTATGTCAAGGGTCAAGATATTTATGTCAAAGAAAAACTCAATAAATTGAATTACTGCAAATGTGGCAAAAAGAATAACAAGGCCCATGAGACCGTTTGTTAGCTTACTTCTAGCCCCCTCAAGTGCCTGCTTATCCCCCCCTGAAGTAATCCATTGAATAGATCCCATGAGTAGAACAAAAAAGAAAACAATCGCTCCAATTAGAAGGCCAAGCCCGACAAGACTGGGTAAAAGTGCAGCAAAAAATCCCGGACCTGTTTTTCCTTGCAATCCTGATCCTAATGCAGGGTTAGTAAGCATATTTATTCAATTATTTTTGAAAAAAGACCCTCTAAATTTAATAGTCCAACGCCACCAAAACCTAATAAAGTGCTGATTAGATCAACCACAAAAATTGCGGCAATCGTAACCACTAAACCAATAATTCCTGTTATTATTTTCTTTCTAGCTGACTCCAATGTGTTTTTATCAGATCCTGCTGTAATTATTCCAATTGCTCCAATAATGAAGGTAAATATAAACCAAATAATAGCAATTATTGTCATAAGCCCAATTGCTGAAGAAATAAAATTAGAAAAAATTCCCAAAGCGCCTTCCGATGATCCATTCTCAAGGCCTAATTTTCCAAAGCCTTTAAACCCTCCCGGTGGTGCCAAATCAATTGCTAGATTTTTCATAGTTATTATTAAATTATAATTCAGGAATCGATGGGTTAAGAATAAAATCCCAACTTCCAAATATAAGTTGACCGAAAATTGCGGCTAGAACAAAAGCTCCTGCAGTAAAAGACAGGCCAATTATTGTTTGAAATATTTTTGCCCAGGCTCCAGCTACCTTTTTGGCGTCATCCCCAGCCGACATAAAAGCATATCCGGCTAAAACAAGATTAAATAGGGCATAAATACCGCCACCGATTATTAGAATCCAGATAGCAAGCTGGATAAAACCACCAATTCCAGCACCGGCTTCTTTGCCTGCGATTGCATCGGGTGGAACTATTTGACCAAAAGGGTTCATATTAAGTCTGGCATTCCAATTAATTGCCCAATCAATTTTACTATCCAGTAGGAGGTAAATACAATAACAAATCCTATAACAGCCGATGTCATAGTGGCTTTTGCCTGCTCCGTTTTTTTAGGATCGTCTCCTCCGGCCCCCGATATCATCCCAATTCCTGCCATTATAAAAAAGAAAAGAATAATTATTCCTGATAAGACAAAGGAGCCCTTTACAATAAGGGAAACAAGATAACCAATCCCAGATAAATTTGCGAATGATGAACCAACTCCACCATGAGAACCACCTTGTCCACCAAAAAATTTTATACCAATGTCAACTGCAAGATTATTCATTTAAATATTTCTTTAAAAACACCGACCCCCAACACATCCCCGATTATTTGAGTTAAAAAATATGCAAAAACCACAATTATAAACCCAAGTAAGGCATTAGTGATTTTTCCTTGAGCAGACTGCATAGCTTTAGGATCACCGCGAGACATCATGAGTTGTAACCCTCCGGAAATTAAATAAACCAAAAGGCCGATACCCGCTGCATAGAAAATATAGGTTTTGAAAATTAGCGAGATGATATCGCCAAGAGTTCCCTGATCTTTAATTCCAGCGTTTTGTTGAATACTGTCTAAATTTTGTGCTAGGGTCTTCATTGATTAAATCCGAACTTATCTAATCCTAGTATATCAACTCCTATGAATTTTAGTGTGAATATTGAAAATATAAGTAAAACCAGTCCTGATATGGCAGATGTCAAAAGTTCTTGACCAGCCTTGAGACGTTCAGGATTTCCAGCCGAGGTCATTATCATGAATGATGCATAAACTATTAAAAGAAATGCAATTCCACCACCAACTCCAACAGCCCATTTTAAAATATCTCCCAAAAATGCCTCTGGCGAATCCAATACGCTTATACACCCAATCGCCGTATCTATACTTTTCCCATCAGGGCAAAAGACGCTACTTGAGCCAGAAGTGGCCATTTTATCTTTAATTTCTTGTTGGACAACACCTTTTGCCTCATCACAGCTTATTTGTGTATCACAACACCACCTTTTTATATTTCCTGGTGTTGGCAAGGATTGCATGCAAGTAGTAGATTCTGTTCCCGAACAAGTCGTCTGATTTGATGGTACCGGTGTGCAACCCGCCTGCACTTTTTTTGTTGATGCAGAAAATGTTGTTATTAGAACAAACGATAACATCAAAAACTTTTTCATCATTATTTATCTTAGATCAAAATGTCTGGAAACCATAGATTGTATTTTTTGTCTTGGCATATCTATATGAATAAATGAAACAATTTTGAACTCCGACTTTTTTTGCATATCTCTGTAAGGAGCTTAGATCTGAATCACTGGGGAATGTTTTAGCTTCGTACGCAGTTCCGTCGATGATAAAATCAATTTCTTGCCTGTCGCTTTGGTAATATTGAATTTTTCTAATAACATCCTCTTTTATTTTTAGGTTAAGATAGACCGCATTTTCAAAAATATTTCCAGTTTCCTTTTTACCTAAAAAGTTAAGTAGTCCGGTATCTAAAAAATAAACTTTTGATTGTTTTCTAATCGATGTATCAAATTTTCCAAATGGCAAAATTAGATCAATAAGATATGTACCGTGAAGAAATTCAAGGAAATTATGGATTGTTGGCCTTGCTATACCCAGTTCAGAAGAAACCCTTTGAATATCAAGTTTTTGTCCAACCCGTTGCGTTAGGAGAAGTATTAGGTTTCTAACATCACTATTTTTTTTGAAATCAGAGAGCTCCAAGATTTCTTTTTGAAAATAGGCGCTAAAAATATCACTTAGAGCCTTGTTCTTGTCATCGATTGTTTTTGCGAGTACCACTTGAGGGAAGCCACCATAGTGAATGTACTCCTCATATAACGGCTGAAACAAAAGATATGTAGACTCATTTATTTTATCAGTGATTTTGGGTAATTTATACTTGATTCCTTTGAACTCTAAAAACTCACTAAAATCCAGTGGGAACATTTCAAAAAGAAATTTTCGTCCTGAGAGTGATTCTGAGAATAAGTTTTTGAGATAAAAACTGCTCGATCCGGTTACTAAAAATTTAGTATTGTGGTGGTCGTAGAAATATTTAATAACAGACGGAAGTTTTTTTTGAAATTGGATTTCATCCAAAAAAATATAGTTTTTGGTTTCAAAATTGAGACCTTTATTTTCGAGGAGTTGTTTTATCTCACCGTAGTTTTTTCTATCAAAAAAACTTTGGTTTAGGGGATCTTCGATATCTAAAAATATTTTATTTGGTGAAGCTATTTTTTCGAAAAAGTGTTTTAAGGTGGTGGTTTTCCCGACCCTTCTTGGTCCGGTAATTATAATAGCCTCCGGGTGGTCAATGTGGCTTGAAATTAGCTTATAAGCACTCCTATTAAACATAAGTCCACTATACATAAAACTACATTTTATGTCAAGTGTATATTGTCACAAAAGGGCTGATATAATGAATCTATGAAATTAAAAATTTTGTTAATTGGAATTTGTTTGGTTATTGGTAATTGGTTATTGATTATTACGACAAAGGCGTCTCACTGCCCTTCGTCGGATTATGATTGCCAGATTATCGAGCTTCAATCTGAAATAAATGCAATCTCACCCGCTCATGAAAAAAATAAAACAGAACTAGCAGCTCTCAAAAAACAAGTTACAGACTTAAATGCCAGAATAAATAAAATTTCATCTCAATTAAAAAGTACGGAGGCAGAGATAAAGACAAGAGAAGATGATTTGATTTTTGCTCAAGAAATTTTTGAGGAAAAAGCTGTTAGCCAATATAAATTTACAAGACTATATGACCCCATTGCCCCATTTTTATTTTCTGACAGTGCCTCTGAAGCTTTTCGTGAAATTAGTTTCAGGCAAAAAGCGGCTGATGAGGACAGAAAAACAATGGAGGAGTATGGAGAAGATTTAATTTCTCTTAAAAAAGATAAAGAAAGTTTGGAAAAAAATAAAATTAGTTTAGCTTCCGCGCAATCTCAAATAAACGAAAAAGCCAAGTTTTTGGAAGGAGAAGTTAATAAAGTTGAAGCCTATATTGGGACCCTGTCTTCAAAACAAAACGAACTAGCAGCCGCCAAAGCCGGAGGATTTCAAACTTCAATTGGAGATACCCCACCAACCCTTGAACCCTGTAGTGGCGCACCTGGATCATCTGCTTTTTGTGACCCAGGATTTCGCCCCGCCTTTGCAGGATTCTCATTTGGTGCGCCGCATAGGACCGGGATGAGCCAATATGGAGCTTATGGAAGAAGTAAGTCCGGGCAAAATGCGGAAAGTATACTTTCCGCATATTACCAAGGAGCAGAATTAAATAAAAATTATCAAATACCAGCAACAATTTCAGTCAAAGGTTACGGAGATATTCCATTTGAAGATAATTATTTGCTCGGGATTTATGAAGTTCCCGAGTCTTGGGGGGATAATGGGGGGTTTGAAGCTCTTAAAGCCCAGGCAGTAGCGGCCAGGAGCTATGCCCTATATGCAACTAAGCCAATTTGTACAACCGAGAGTTGTCAAGTTTATAAACCACAACTTAAAAGTGGAAAATGGAAGGAGGCGGTAATGGCTACAAAGGGCTGGGTGGTAACCAAGGGCGGCTCTCCCGCCGGGACTTTTTACTCGGCAAGTACAGGTGGATATACCATCTCACAGTGGGGATGGACTGGTATTAAAGACGCTCCCGGAAACTGGCCGGACACCGCCTTTGAGAAAGTTGCAGGTAGCCCTTGGTTTTATAAAGGTTGGTATAAAAGTCGTGGCGGAGCCGCTTGTGGCCGAAATAATCCTTGGTTAACGAGTGAAGAAATGTCCGACATCTTAAACGGTTGGAAAGTTTTGTATCAAGGGGGGGGGGACGTTTCTAGAGTTTCCCCTGTTGGGTCTTGTTGGGGAGGAAATCCATACTCTATCTCGGAACTCAAATCACTCGGTGGATTTGAAAGCGTTAGTAGCGTTTCAGTTACCTATTCTAATTCGGGTTCGACTCAAAGCGTGAATTTTGGAACCAACAAAGGAAACATTTCGATGCCGGGTGAAGAACTTAAAAAAGCGTTTAATTTAAGAGCTCCTGGTTATATTGGACTAAAGTCTTCACTGTTTAACATTGAAAAACTTTGAAGATGATATAATCGAGCTATGCCAGATGTTTTTGTTTCTGAAACTAAAAATGTTGAGATCAAGCCCCACACCGATTCGGTGCTGGGCAAACCTAAAAATATAGAGAGGCGCGAGCTTCATTCCCATAACCCTTTGTCTTCATACTGCTATTTTCCCGATGGAATTAAATTTGTTTCCAAAGATTCCAACGAAAGAATAGTACTATTCTTGAGAAAACATCCAATTACAAATATCGGTTGGATAATTATTTCTATTTTGATGTTTATGGCACCAATGGTTCTTGATCAATTCCCCATCCTTACCTTTTTACCTGATAATTTTCAATTTATTGCGATTTTAGGATGGTATTTAATCGCGATTGCTTTTACCCTTGAATCATTTTTAAATTGGTTTTTTAGTGTTTATATAATTACCGATGAGAGGGTTTTTGACGTTGATTTTGTTAATTTGATTTACAGAGAAATTAGTGAGGCTAATATTGACCAAATACAGGACGTAACAGCCGCAATGGGCGGGGTTGTCCGCACGATTTTTAATTATGGCGATATTTTTCTCCAAACTGCATCCGAAACCGCCAGAATTGAATTTGAAGCAGTTCCGCACCCAGACCAAGTAGCTAAAATTTTAAGAGAATTAAGGGTTGAGGAAGAAAAAGAAAAACTAGAAGGACGGGTAAGATGACAGGAATCTCAATCTTAGTAATTGCTAAAATATTCGCTTTAATTGGACTTGGAATTTACATTATTTTTGCACTTGTTATTGTTCGCCAGGTTAATCTGATGGTTGCAACAATTGAGGTTGGATTTGAATTTTTTATTAAGATTATTGCCTGGGCGCATTTAATTTTTGCTATTTTTGTATTTATTACTGCTCTACTAATCCTTTAATGCTAACCTTGGCGTCTAGTAAGTTGACCGGAATTCCGGGGGCTAACTCCTGGAGTCAGGTTCATGATTTTTTGCCGGAGGATGATCAAAAGCTAAAGTCCCGCGGGCATTTATTTGCAGTTATTACAGCAAAAGAACTGGGGCGCGAGATTTTAACCCGACTCCATGAAGAATATTTTGGAGACACAACAATTAAGCCGTTTAACGCTTTAAAATTAGCCGTTGAAAAAGTAGGTAATGAATTTCCCGATATAGAAATATCAGCAATCTCCTTTGTAGAGGGAATTATTTATTCAGCCGCATTTGGAGGGTCTAAAGTTTTGATTTTGCGGGATGGAGCGCTGGCTACAATTTTAGCAAGTAAAGCAAATATGGCCATTTCAGCTTCGGGGTTTCCTAAAGCTATCGATATAATACTTTTAGGGACATCGGGTTTTTTTGAAAAGGTCTCGGAAATTGAGATAAAATCGGCTTTAGAAACATCAAGTCTAACAAATGCTGCTGAAATTTTTAATGGCATTATTTATAAAAGTGAAGAATCCGGCAATATTGCAGCAGTAATAATTAAATTTGAAGAAGGGACGTCTATTCCAGAGACGATTTCTATTCCGGTAGTTGCTAAAGTTCCTTTTTTTGAAAAAATTAAGAAGTTTTTACCCGAAAGAAGAATTTATATTAAACCCCCAATAAATTTCGAAACTTCGCCTCAATCGAAAAAGACAACTCTCTTTGTAGGGGTCATACTCCTGGTTATTTTAACTGTAAGTATTACATTTGGAGTAAGACAGAAAAATGTCAAAGAAAAAGAAAATCAGATTGCCCAAGTGGAAGAAAAAGCTAGGGAACTAGAAGCTTCTGGTCATTTCAACATAAGTCCGGAATTGTTTTTAGATTTAACACTTCTCTCATCGGGATTTAAGGGGGATACAATTTCCACTTCGGGAAACGACCTTTTCGTATTAGACAAGAATGGCAAGAGAGTTGTTGGTATTGAGATATCGACCAAAAAAAGCAAAGTTGTGGCGGGAGCTGGAAAACTTGAGGAAGCTCTTGGCCTTGCTTCATATGAGGACAGGGTTTTTGTTTTAGGATCGAGTGGAGTTAATGAGGTTAAAGAAAATGTGGAAAGCGTCATAGAAAAAGATTGGGGGGGAGAAGTCCTAATCCACGCCTTTGCCGGCAACTTATACGTTTTGGATAAAAGTACGAGCTTGATTTATAGATTTTCGGGGAGCGATGAAGGCTTTGGAGATAAACAGGATTGGCTTTCAGCTTCCACGAAACCAGACCTTTCAGGAGCAAAATCCTGGACTTTTGACGGGGCGATTTATGTTTTAACAACCTCGGGGAAAGTAGTTAAATTTAGCGGAGGAAGTTCTCAAAACTTTTCTCTTCCTGCTGAAGTTTCCTCCGCCGACGCAATTTTTGGCAATGACGAAAATGAGTTTTTATATGTTTTAGATAGAATGGGAAAAAAAGTTGTGGTTGTGAGTAAAAATGGCGCATTTAAAGCCCAATATTCATCAGATAAAATTTCAGAAGCAGTGGGACTAATGGCATCTGAAAAAGAAGGTAAAATTATACTTTTAACCGGCGAAAAACTACTCATAATCGAAATGCGTCAATTAAATTAAATGTTTGTTTCTGAACGCAAAACCAGAACTACTTTTTAAATATTTTTCAAAACTTATTGCTAGTGATTTTTTATCAAAAGCTGCATAGAACACCAACTTAATTTTCTTACTATTCTTGGTTGTTTTTACTCTCCCAGATTTGTGATATTCGTGCCTTTGTTTTAAATTTGATGAATAGCCTATATAAAAAGAATTGTTATCTAACTGTAATATATATGTATAAAACATAACTGTCCCACTTCGCATAAAGCTACGCGGGACACACTTCTATTAATTTTAATAAATTACTCCCTTTAAAATATTGGTGGCCTGCCACGCGAAGCTCTTTTGACTAAAAAGAGCGAAGTGTGGA
>JBBTWD010000027.1:0-14580 GCA_038062915.1 Patescibacteria group bacterium | reverse complement strand
ATGCCTAAGGCACGCCGCTAGCGTTCATCCTGGGCCAGGATCAAACCCTCAAAAAGTGAAGCTCCGCTAACAATTAACAGTTAACAAAATTAACTATTAACCAAAAGGTTAAATGTTAAAAGTTAATAGTCAAAAGTTGGCTTTGCCTCGATCCTGCCTATCCGATCACATCTTGAGCACCAATTACTTAAAATTGGTATTCATTATTTTCCCTAGACTTCGCACAGAGGTCTAAGGTAATTACATATTGAAGTGTTAAGGTACAAAGTCGCGTTTAACGCGATGAAGTTTTTACCCTAACTTGGGAAGTTAACCTCCTAACGTAGGGACATTATATAAGGAAGATTAAATCTGGTCAATGCCCTGCTGTAAGTTATTTCTTTTCAAGAATTTCCATGCTTAATTTACTTAAGACACTAGCAGCATCCAGTAGTTTCCCTTCGCCCATTAATCGTGCCTTTATTTTTTCTGTCATGACCGGATAATACTCTCTCTCTCTGCAGAATGCAATATTTGGAATTCACACTATTTTTTGTGTTCCAAAGTCTCAAAAAACATCTTTGGGGTTAATATCTTCTTTGGTTTTATATATTTAAAAACTTTAGGCTGTAAAAAGTCTTTTTTGTCTAATGTTATTAAATAATCACAATCTGAATTTTTAGCTTCGGCCAAAATTACTGCATCCTTTTTTGCTATCACCTTCTCGGCCCTACCTATCAATATTTCGCTTGGCGTTTGAGCAATGATATTTAATCTGGCAGTAAGCATAAAAAAACGGTCAAGGTGGTAGTTCATGAGTTTTGATCGAACATTTTTTTCGACCTCATGCAAAACAATTTTTGAAACAAAAAGTTTTATATTTTGCAGCGTAAAAAGTTTTGCTGACCCGCCCACTGGGGAATTAACCGCCGTAAATAACACGCTTGAATCTAAAAACAAATTTACCAACGAAGTTGGCCAAGCTTTGCTTATAGTTGGTCTTCTTTTTGCCATTCATTAATTTCTTGATCTGAAAATGCTCTGGTATATTTATTTAGTTTAGGATCAATAAATGTTTTTTGATATATTTTCTTGACTGTTTCTTCCAAGTTTTTTAAATATGAAAGGTCAACCAAGGCTACTGGCGGATTTCCCCCTTTTGTTAAAACAAAATAATTACTTGCAATTGCCTGTTGGGCTAAATTACCAAGTCTACTTCTAGCTTGAGTTATTGGGATAATGTTTATCATTTGCAAATCTATGATTCAATATAATGTATGTACCATACTTTGTCAAGTATTGTGTACACTCTTAAGTACACTAAGTCCCTATTGGCAATAATGTGGGTTCAAAGGTTGGTTCTGGAGTTGGGCTTACGGTTGGAATGGGAATTGGTGTTTGGGGTAATACTTCGAGATCTTTAACGTCGATTACTTTTAACAACCTCTCGCTTTTATTGTACTGCCCTACTGCAAAAATCCTTTTACCTACCAAAGTCATCAAATCCAATCCTTTAGGAACTGATAAAGTAATTGCCTCGGAAGACGTCGTCAAAAGAAAAAATTTGTCCCCTGTAACACTATATTGAAGTTTTCCTGTGAAGGCGGTTTCTTTCCAAACCTCTTGCGTCGTTGAAACAGAAGTTGGAATAACCTCATATTTCAAAAAAGGAATTTTTATCGAGTATCTTCCGGCTCCAAAAGCGGCAACGGCGATTGCAAAAACACAAAGTACAGCTGTAACAGGATGAATTCTAAAGCGAAAGTCCACTCCCTCGCCATCCATTACTTTTTGCCAGAAACGCCTTAAATAAGTAACCGGGTTGGTAACTTTTACATCAACTAATGGAGGTTCATTTGCGGACATATAATCACTATATAACTTTCATTTGCTATAATTCAACCTATCATGCAAATATTTGAAACTTCAGGGTGGGAAGATTATGAATTAATAGATTCAGGAAACGGAAGAAGATTAGAAAGATTTGGAAAATATATTCTCTCTCGTCCTGATCCTCAAGCTATTTGGCTACCTAAATTAGATATTAAATCTTGGGAAAAGGCTCACGCAATTTTTGCTGATAAATGGATTTTAAATACAGATATTTCAGAAAAATGGCTTTTAAAATACAAAGACTTAAGTTTTTGGGCAAAGCTTACGCCATTTAAACATACAGGAATTTTCCCCGAACAAATTCTCAATTGGGAGTTTATTTCAAATTCTCTATCACAATCTCAATTCTCAAATCTTAAGGTTCTTAACCTGTTTGGCTATACAGGAATAGCTTCCCTCATTGCTGCCAATGCAGGTGCTAAAGTAACACATGTCGATGCCTCAAAACCAGCAATAACCTGGTTAAAAGAAAATGAAGAAGCATCGGGCTTAACAGGGAAAATTAGAGTAATCTCTGATGATGTTTTAAAGTTTACCGACCGGGAGATTAAACGTGGTAATAAATATGAAGGAATAATTATGGATCCTCCAATTTATGGCCATTCCCCCGAAGGAAACGTCTGGAGTTTTAATAATAATTTCCCCAATCTTATGAATAATGTTTCAAAAATTTTAAGTGACGATTCACTGTTTGTAATAGTTAACGCCTATGCCCTTTCTTCATCTGCTTTGATGCTAGAAAATGTAATGAATGATTATCTTGGAAATTTAGGTGGGAAAATCGAAATTGGCGAACTCGCACTAAAAGAGAAGGTTGCAGGCAGACTCCTTTCAACCGGAATTTTTGCCAGGTGGAGCAAAATTTGATTTGGGCTTGCTGCGGAGCTAGGATTCGAACCTAGAAATCTTTTGGGCCAAAACCAAATGTCCTACCGTTAGACGACTCCGCATTGTTAAGTTCTTCTGTACTGGTGAGTATTATATCCGAAAATGCCAATATTTTACTAGTAGAGTTCTTCACTCCATTTACTCCAACATTCCAGCGAAAAATACTTTTTTCTAACCGACCAAAAACTCTCCATGAATTACAATTTGGGTTACAATACGGTTCATTCTGTATGTGGCAGTCGCCATTCTGCCACATATTCTGAAAATCTATCTCAATGTGTGAGCCCAGAAGGATTCGAACCTTCGACTTACTCCTTAAAAGGGAGTCACTCTACCGCTGAGTTATGGGCCCTGAAAAATTCTTGTCAGAATTTTTTAGTGACCCCGGTGGGGATCGGACCCACGATTTCTGGGATGAAAACCCAGCGTCCTAGCCACTAGACGACGGGGCCAATATTTAAGGTACGGGGTCAATTGTATCAGATTTAACAGCCAAATTCACCCTCACTGCAAGGTACGGGAAGAGTTGTAGCGCTTGGATTGGTTATTATGTAGTCTTTATTATCTGTATCTTTTGCCCCGGCATTCCAAATACTCCAGCTGTATCTAAGCTCACTCCACCCCACCCTTAACTCTTTTACAAATATTTTGTTATCTGAAAGCATTTTTCCAACAGTCGCCCCAAGGGTGCAGGAATGACTATAGCAGTAAACAACTATTGTCTTGCCTTTGTCCAGTTTTTTAAATTCAGACACGATTTCATCTTCTGATAGGCTTCCAGCTGGAATATTTATAGCAGTTTTAAAGTGCTCTTTTTCATACTCAGGCGCGCTTCTTAAATCAACTAATATGTATTTTTCATCATTTGCATCAATCGATCTTTTAAGAGTATTAGGACTTACTGTTGCCGCCATTTCGTCATGATAGAAGCTAAAAATTCTTGCTTCATCCCGACTTTCAATATAGCTATTGATAAAAATGACAAGTAAAGCTCCCAAAGCCCCCGCTAAAAAGGATTTGAAGTTGGGGTTGGTTTATTTTGATTTTTGGTACTTAAAAATATATCTCCAACAATTATAACTATTGTGAGTATAATTACGCCTAAAATTACTTTGGCATCTTTGCCCATATTGGGATTGTAACATATAATAGCCTGGCATGATCAAGATGGATTCGAAACAGTTAAGAAAAATTAGGCCTGAAAAGTGGCAGGTCGATAATATTAAAAGAAACCCAATTTACTTGGTACTAGATAATGTAATTGATACCTATAACATTGGCTCTCTTTTCAGGTTAGGCGACGCCGTTTCTGTTGAAAAAATATACATTTGTGGGGAAAGTGAATACCCTCCTTCCTCAAGAATCCACAAAGCAGCAGTTGGTACAGAAACTTGGGTGCCATGGGAGAAAAGAGATAGTGTGATAGAGATAGTGAAAGAGTTAAAACAAAAAAATATTCAAATAATTACTGTGGAGCAAAATCCCCGTTCTATCTCTTACTCAAATCTCAAACCTAAATTCCCTTGTGCAATCGTTGTGGGCAACGAAACAGCCGGTGTTAGCAAAGATGTTCTTAAACTAGCCGATATTATCGTTGAGCTACCTATGTTTGGGGTTAATAAATCCTTCAATGTCTGGGGGTCTGCAGCGGTTGTGGTATATAAAATTCTCGAATCAGTTGGGGAAACTAGTTCTTAATGGCTTCATCAACTATTGCCTTCAAAGATTCATATGGAACCGCGCCTCCCACAAGCCAAACCTCTCCTTTTTTATTCATTACAAAACTTCCAGGAGTTCCGGTTATTCCAGCATCTTCCCCACCCTTTTGTTGATCGGTAACTAAACTTTCAAACTTTTTAGAACTATAACAAGAAGTAAAGTCAGCTTTATCGACACCAGATAATACAGCAGCTTCGGATAATCCCCCATCTGTTAGATATTTTTCCTGATTACCAAATACTGTATCTGCAAATTTCCAGAAAGCGTCATTTCCGGCTAAATTAGCTACACATTCAGAAGCACTTGCAGATGGAAGAGCCCTAGGGTGAATTGATATTAAAGGAAACTGCCTATATACCCAAGCGATTTTATTTCCATATTCCTTGATAGCTTGCTGCATGGTGGGATGAAACTTCTCACAAAATGGACATTGAAAATCAGAGTATTCAATAATTACAACTTGGGCATCTTTTGATCCTCGAATATGGTCAGAGTCGCTAACTGCAACTACTTTTTTAGCTTGATCTTCTGTTAATTTTCCTTCTAGCGCAACTGGGGCATTATTCCCTGCGTTATTAGCAACGGTCGGGGTTCCACCTTTTTCCAAAAAGCTCACCTTTTGCCATAAAACTCCAACCACAAATGCCATTACAACTGTTAAAAGAAGAAGGATGGGAGCAAACTTTTCAAAAAACCCTGGTTTTGAAGTGTTTTCAGACATGTTAGCCATTTTCACTTATTCCTCTTTATTTGTCAACCACTCAACTGCGTCCATTCCTGCCATACAGCCAAAGCCGGCGGCGGTGATCGCCTGTTTATAACGATAGTCTTCAACATCCCCTGCTACAAATATGCCATCAACTGAAGTTTTAGTTTTGTCATGAGCCACAACGTAACCCTTGGCATCCAAATCTATTTTCCCCTTAAAAATCATTGTTGATGGAGTGTGACCAATTGCAATAAATAAACCATCGATAACAAGTTGATTAGTTAAATTGGTTGATTTGTTGATTAGGTTTATGGACTCTAGCTTATTCTCTCCACTTACACTTACTATTTCTGTATTCCACAAAACTTTAATTTTTGGGTTTGATAAGACTTTTTGCTGCATTGCCTTTGATGCTTTGAAAGAATCCCTGCGATGAATAACGGTAACTTCTAGTGCATATTTGGTTAGAACCAGTGCTTCCTCCATGGCACTGTCTCCTCCACCCACGACTGCTACTTTTTTATCTTTAAAAAATGGTGCGTCACAAGGGGCACATGATGAAACACCGCGACCTATTAATTCTTTAGTACCTGGTACGTCAATCCATTTAGTTTCAGCTCCAGCAGCGATAATTATGCTCTTAGCGAATAGTGAATGGCCATTAGCGATTAGTTTGAAAGGTTGGGAACCAACATCAACTTCAGTAACATTTTGGCTCAAAAACTTTGCTCCAAACATTTGTGAATGTTCACGCATTTTAGCCATTAACTCTGGTCCTAAAACTCCTGGGTAGGCAGGAAAATTATCTACATTTGTGGTTAACATTAATTGTCCTCCCCAAACATCACCTCCAAAAATAATTGTAGAGGCAGCTCCACGCGAAGCATATATTGCAGCTGTCAATCCAGCCGGACCGGAACCAATTATGGCAACATCATAAATTTTATCCATTCTTAAACAGTTGGTGTGGTAACTGGAGCTGTTGGCTCAGGAACTTGCGCAACCGGTTCTGGTGTACCTACTGGTGTCGGTGTCGGTGTTGGCACTGTGCCTGGATCAATTGGTGTTGGCGTAGGTGTTACTACCCCTGGCGCTCCACCCGGAACTGTTCCTGGCATTTGACTTGGGTCTTGTGTATTCGTTGGGTCCATTAATTATCACCTCCTTTTTTCATTAACTCTTCAAAAGATTGTTTTCCTGAAAAACCAACCTGCCTCCCCAATTCTTTTCCATCTTTAAAAAGAATGGTGGTTGGAATTGACATTACACTATATTTTTGTGTGTTTACTGGGTTTTGATCTACGTCAAGTTTGGCGATCATTACTTTATCTTTATAACTATCTGAAAGCTCTTCTAAGACTGGTTCTGCAAGTTTACAGGGGCCACACCAAATAGCCCAAAAATCAACCAAAACAGGCAACTTACTTTGAAGTACTTTTGTGTCAAATTCCTGATCTGTTAGATTAAAGGTCGCCATAATTGATTTCAATCATAACTTAAATTTTAAGTTTATTCAATCTCAAAGAGTTTAAAACAACAGAAATAGATGATGCGGCCATGGCACCTGCGGCAAGGGCGGGGTTAAGAAGTCCAATTGCTGCAGCTGGAATAAGTATTACGTTATATCCAAATGCCCAAAAGAGGTTTTGTTTGATCACGTTTAGTGTAACTCGACTTAAATTAAAAGCTGTCAAAACACTTTTTATATCTTTATTTAAGAGTGTCACTCCTGCGGACTCAATTGCTACATCGGTTCCTGTTCCCATTGCTATTCCCACATCAGCTGCAGCAAGAGCCGGGGCGTCATTGATTCCGTCGCCTACAAAGGCAATTACTCCATTTTTCCCCTTAAATTCTTTAACTTTATTTGCTTTTTGATCCGGCATTACCCCAGCAAGGATATTTTTAATACCTGACTGTTTTGCAATTGCTTTTGCGGTTCGTTCATTATCCCCGGTTATCATCCAGACACCGATTCCTTTTTTCGAAAGACTATCAACAACCTCAGACACACCCCTTTTAAGAGTATCCGCAACTGCAACGAACCCTAAAACCTTTCTCCCAGACTCAAGAATCATCACCGTTTTCCCTTCCTTTTCAAGCCTTTTAATTTCTACGCTTTTTTCTCCTCTATTGCCAAAGAAGTATTTCTTTCCGTTTATTGTCCCCTCAATCCCTACCCCGGAAATGGCCCTGAACCCTTCGACTTTACTCAAGACAAACCCTTTTTCACTAGCTTTACCAACCACTGCTTCACCCAAAACATGTTCCGAGCCTTTCTCCAAGGAAGCGGCAATTCCCAATGTTTTTACATCTGAGATGTCAGTTACTTGGGGTTTACCAATGGTCAGAGTTCCGGTCTTGTCGAATATTATTGTTTTAATTTTGTGTGCAGTCTCAAGGGCACTTGCGTCCTTAATTAATATCCCTTTTTCTGCCCCTTTACCCGTACCAATCATAATTGCCGTGGGAGTTGCAAGTCCCATTGCACAGGGGCAGGCAATAATTAAAACGGCAATCATATTAATGAATGCAGATAGCGGCATTCCCAATACATACCAAACAACAAAAACTCCAACAGCGATAATTAAAACCGCCGGGACAAAATAAGAAGAGACAATGTCGGCAAGCCGCTGAATAGGAGCGCGGGAACTTTGCGCTTCAGATACCATTTTAACGATTTGAGAAAGCATTGTGTCCTTCCCCACTTTTGTTGCCCTAAAGATAAAGCTTCCGGTCTTGTTGAATGTTGCCCCAATCACGACGTCCCCCCTTATCTTTTCAACGGGAATGCTTTCCCCGGTTACCATTGATTCATCTACCCCGCTCTCGCCCTCTATGATTACACCGTCCACTGGAATTTTTTCTCCCGGACGAACTCTGATTAAATCCCCCACTACTACTTCTTCTATGGAAATGTCTATCTCCTTTTTGCCCCGCAAAACACGGGCAGTTTTTGCCGCCAGTCCCAATAGCTTCTTAATGGCATCTGATGTATGGGCTTTGGCTTTTGCTTCCAGGAGCCTTCCCAGGAGAATAAGAGTAATAATAATTGCCCCGGTATCAAAATAACCACCAATAAGAGCTGCAGTCGTTCCTATTACAATTAGGGTATCCATTGAGGCAGTTCGATTACGAAGCCCTGACCAAGTGGCCTGATAGAAACCCCATCCAGCCCAGAATTGCACCGGAAGCATAAGGGCCAATAGCAAATAGCGATTAGAGATTAGTGAATAGCCAAACCATTCGGGAAAACTGCCGATAAAAATAATTGCAGACAAAATCGCTGAAACAATTACTTTGGTTCCTAATTTCTTCAGTTCCTGTTTTTTTATTTCTTCTCTAGAGGTTTCTGTTGCAATTTTGTAGCCGGCCCCTTCAACTGCTTCTGATATATCTCTATCTCTAACTCCCATCTCCATCTCAACCGTTGCCTGTTCGCTTCCATAATTCACCGCACATGAGATAATGCCCGGGATGCTTGAAAGTTTTCTCTCAATTAGTTTTGCGCAGGAAGCGCAGTGCATCCCAACAATCGGAAAAGATTTTTTAATGATTAACACTTTATTCAACTATAACCTTTCCGTGGAACATGTTCATTCCACAGTGAAAGGGAAACTCACCCGATATATCTGGAGTTATCTCAATCTCGACAGACTTTCCTACTGGCAAATATTTACTGATTTTAAAATCGGGTAAGATAAACTCCTCCAAGCAAGAGTTTGGGTCGCGTCTTATAAGCGAAATTGTAGTTTTTTGTCCCCTTTTAACTTTTATCACCGAAGGTCTGTACCCTCCTTCAACGATAACCTCAATTTTCCCTTGTATCGTTGAGGCTTCTGATAGGGCAGATTTTTTCCCAAAGAAAAACCAATAAATCAGGCCAATCAGACCAATACCAGAAATTACAACTGTTATTTTGTCCATATGACTATTTAATAAATTTATTATAGCTCCAAGCAAATACGTAGCCTACAACCCAACTCCCAATCATTGCGCTCACCAACCCCAAGACAAAATTGCCTCTTGGCGTTCCTGTCCAAAACAGTTCCGTATCCCAGCCATGAAACCAACTTTCTGCCACGACCCTGAAAAATTCAGGGAAGACTGCCACCAAAAGCGCACAGGCAACATAAATAAACCCGACCGTTATAGCTGTCGCATTCGCCGTCGCCATTACATTATGTTTCATTTTTTTCACCCCCCTCGCCCCGCGTAGCTTTACGCGTAGTGGGGTCACGTTCCGCAACTGCCCCCGCCAGTATCACCTCCAGGAAGAGAACCGACTTTTTTGGCTATATCGGCAGCCCCCTTACCTGAAGAATACTTGTCGCCCAACACCTCCTTGGCATTAACTTTATCCCATGAAGTTCCAGCTCTGTCAAAATAAACTGCGGTTGTCAGATAAGTATCCGGAAACCAGAAAGAGTTTAATTTTAAGATCTCTTTATAGATTTGTTCTTCCGGAAGTCCTGCCGAAACCATAAGCTCAATTGCTGCAAGAGCAGCCATCCCATGATTGCAGTCAGGAAACCAAGTGGAGTTGCCACAACAAGGTCTATAGACATTTTTTGCAATCTCGCCCACAAGTTTTTGCTGATCGGGAGTTAATGAAATTAAATCGTATCTGTTTAAGTATTTGATAGCGTCTCCCTTTGCTAGAGTCCAGCCCCCCGTTGAGGCAAAATTCCCCACTTCATTTTTATACTCTTTCCCAAGAGGTCCCTCTTCGTAAACGATGGATTTTTGGGCAAGACCAAAAGCCCAAAGCATATCCACTACAAATTGAGAGTTTTTGCTGTCAATTTTAATTTTTTGATCGCTGCCCTCCATTAAAATCTCCTTTTGTTTGTCGGTTAAATTAACAGCAGCCTCAAATTTCTTCTGATCTATAACCCCAGCCTCAATTAGTTTGGGACCAATATCTCCCCAAGTGATAGAAAGTTCAAATCCTCCCTCAGGCAAAACCTGAGCAATCAACCGATCTACCCTTGCCTTTTCCCCATCAAGTCTTCTTTCCTCAACAATTTTTTTAAATGAGGCCTGAAATTGGGGAACATTGACTCCCAAAAGGAGCCCAGAGATGCCAACTGCCACAAATGTAAGAGTTAAAAGAATTTTTTGTTTTATGTTCATATGTAATAATTAATCAAAATGTAGATCGCCATGGATAAAATTGCCATACTCCCAAGGCTAATTGCTATTTTTTGATAATTAAAATAGTGTTTAATCCTAATTAGATCTACCAAGTAAAATAAAACCCCTCCCGTGATCATCCCAAAAGTTAATTTATCAAAACCAAAAATTTGAGTCATCCTGATTACCAACTGAAATTTGTAAAAGGACCAGATGGTTGTGGCAAATATGACTAGATAGATATATGGTTTGTAGACTGGTTTTAGGCGGGAAGATAGCCAAAGACTCATGGCGCCGAGGAAGGCGGCCAACCAAACTCCCGTAATTGAATCATCGACCCCAATCCATCTTGTTAAGGTTACCCCCGCTGCCGCTCCGGCAACACATAAAGGACAATGCGCGAGAGCAATTTTTGGAAACAGCAATATAGCTCCGGGGACTAGTAGAAAAGCAAGAATCTTTTTCACTTGACGACCACTCCTTTGAAGGTTAATTCTTTCATCCCACCATCAAAATAAAGCCAGACAATACGGTCAAATGGACCGACTCCTTGAGGACCATGAGCAGCAGGGTCAAATCTGACAGTTACCTTACTAACTTCGCCTTTTTTAAGCTTTACGCTTATGAGAGGATTTTTGTCTCCCCCCATCTCCATTGCAAAAAATCTAGTCTCTTTATCTCCCACTCTGACACTGGCCGAAGTACACATGCAGGAAGTCACAATCTTTATTAGCTCCAAATCTTTCTCCGAAGTATTCTTCAGTTCGTATTCCTTCGTCACCACTCCTCCTTTAATTGGAACATCCCCCAACTCATAATGGACAGGGCTGGCTTCAACTCCTTGAACTTCTGTTGTTACCAAGGTTTTTTCTTTAGAACCTTTGGCTGACATAAAAAATGCCAAGCCAATAATGACCGCTATGGTCAAAAGAGCCACTCCGATTATGAATTTTGTTTCTTTACTCATTTTTTCTAAATAAATCAATCACTTCCTCGACAACTTTTTCTGAATTCTCTCCATGGACATCTTTTAAGACACATGAGTGAAGATGCCCATGAAGAATCACCTCATCAACTTTCTTAAGGGCTGCCTGAACGGCTCTATTTTGATGAATAACATCCGGGCAGTAAGCATCTTCCTCAAGCATCTCCTGAACTTTTTCCAGATGCCCCTTGGCTCTTTTAACTCTATTTAATGCCTCCTTTTTGAAGTGATTATGATTCACTGTTTGTATCCTATCCCCCCCTGGGGGATATGTCAATAGTCTGAATTAGTCTGCTAGAATATTCCCATGGCAAGTATCTGGCTCGCTTTTATAACTGGTTTAACAACGGGAGGCTTTTCCTGTTTTGCCGTTCAGGGGGGACTTTTAACATCTGCTCTTACTGAGAGCGACAAAAAAAGAGGTTTGCTGGCATTTTTGAGCGCAAAAATAATCGCCTATACAATCCTCGGTTTCCTTCTAGGATTTCTGGGAGCAAGCCTAAATATCTCCCCCAGAGTTCAAGGGTGGCTTCAGATTTTTATCGGCCTTTTCATGCTAGTAACCGCTGCAAGATTACTTAATTTACACCCAATATTTAGATATTTTGTAATCACCCCTCCGAAATTTATCTTGAGAATGATGAGGAATCAAGCTCAAGCTAAATCTTTTTTTACGCCACTTTTACTTGGCGCCTTAACAGTTCTTTTGCCTTGTGGCATAACCCAGGCGATGATGCTTCTTGCACTCGGATCGGGAAACCCTCTCTGGGGTGCTGGAATAATGCTCGCTTTTACTCTGGGAACGTCCCCTGTATTTTTCGCAGTCGGTCTTGCAGCAACCGAGGCATTAAAGAATAAAGCTTTCTCAGTAATTGCAGCATTTTTTATTCTGACAATCGGAATTCTTTCCATCAATAGCGGGCAAATCTTGAGGGGCTCATTCCATACACTTCAAAACTATTGGCGAGCTTTAGTGGGAACGGTTGAGGAGGCAAGGGCAGCAACTATAAAAAGCGGAACCCAGGAAGTGACAATTAACGTCTCAAATAACGGCTACAAATCTAACATAAATACCCTTAAGGCAGGGGTCCCGGTTAAATTAAAGCTTGTTTCAGAAGGCGTCAGAAGCTGCGCCAGAGCCTTTGCCATACCGGATCTAAATTATTTCAAAATATTGCCGGAAAAAGGAAGTGAAACTATTGAATTCACGCCAACCAAACTGGGCAAGTTGACTTATACATGTAGTATGGGAATGTACACTGGGCAATTCAACGTAGTTGAATAGCCCAAACTTAAAATGCAAAACTCAAAAGTAAAAATTTACAAAATCAAAGGAATGGATTGTGCGGCTTGTGCATCCCTCATTGAGATGGATTTGGAGGATGCAGATATCAGGGCCTCCTGTAACTATCCAAAGGAAATCCTTAAAATCGAAGGAGAACATGATCAGAAAAAGGTTGAGGAAATTATAAAAAAAGGGGGATATAATATTATTTGAAATGAAAAATAAATTTGGTTTGGTTGTAGCCGGGATTACCCTTCTAATAATTTTAGGCGGCGTTTTTCTTTTCTCGGGATCTCAAAATCAAACTGCGAATACCCCCCTTCCGACATATTATGAATACTTCTGGGGTGATGGTTGCCCACACTGCGCAAACGTTCAGGCATTTTTTAATACATGGGAGAAAAAAGATCAAATAGACATCAATAAGCTTGAGGTCTGGAATAACGCCGCGAATGCCAGACTAATGCAGAAAAGGGCAAAATATTGCAATATATCGCCATCCGGAATGGGAGTTCCTTTCTTATTTACTCCTGAAGGAAAATGTTTAACCGGCGATGGGCCAATTATTAATCTATTCAAATCGCTATGAAAAAACTTGCTACATTTTTTGTTGTCTTGTTCTCGCTATTCGCTATTCGCTATTCGCTATTCGCCCGCGAAGCGCTGGCTGTTTGCCCCATTTGCACGGTAGCAGTTGGAGCAGGACTTGGGTTTTCCCGATACCTGGGGATCGATGATTCCGTATCCGGAATCTGGGTCGGAGGCCTCATCTTGTCCTCTTCTTTCTGGTTGATAGATTATTTGAAGAAGAAGAGTCCAAAATTTTCAATTTTTAATTTTCAATTTTTAATTATTTTATTAATGTACATATTCGTATTTTTACCGCTATGGAAAACTAGTGTAATAGGCCATCCATTTAATACAGTTCTAGGGATAGATAAACTCATTTTTGGAACAATTTTGGGCACAGCGGCCTTCCTTTTAGGAATGTTTGCTGACAAAAAAGTGCGTCAAGTTAAGAGTAAACAGCTTTTTGCCTACCAGAAAGTAGTTTTCCCCGTCATCGCTCTTATTGTCACAAGTTTAGTGGTATACTTTTACGGAGGCTACTTAAAATAAATGGCAATTAAAAACTACAAGGATTTGCTCAAAAAAGTTGAAAAGGCAATTGTAAAAGAAAATATTGATCTATCTTCCGACGAGGACCTCTCAATTGCTATAATGAACCTAATATCAATCGAGGAGCATTTATTTTTTACTTCTCAAAAAACAGGCAAGCCTCAATATCTTGATATCTTAAATGAAGTTCGTCTAATGCGTGCGGAGTTGTTGAAAAAAATAATCAAGGATTATGAAGGAGAGGTCTGGTGCATTTCTAAGCACTTGCTTGCCGCCAGCATGCGGGTAATGGAGGTTGGGACAAAGGAACTTAAAAAGAATAATAAAAAGGAAGCGTGGGGGTTATTTGAAAAATCGTTTAAACTTTATTCCCTTTTCTGGGCAATTAATTTGAAGGTTGTTGACATCGGTGATGTTCCCCTTGATGACGGAAACATTAATTTTGTCGGAGAAAAGGAAGTTAAAGTGAAGGAGTCCGTCTCCCCTCTTGAAAAACTAACCCACATCTTCAAAAAAGCTATTGACTGTTGCAAGGAGTGATTACTCCGTTGTTGCCTCTGGGCCTTTGTTGTGGTAGATTTTGATGAAATTTGTGATAGATTTCTGGTCAACATTATTTAGTCCCATGAGTCTCCCCCACGCGGTTAGAACAATTGGTGTATCCATTCCAAGCCTTGGAACGACAATTACTCTTTGGGCAGTTTTTGTAAATTCTGAAAGCCGATTCACCAACTTCTTACAGGAATCTGAATTAAACGATTCCGGCAGGGCGACTTCAATCTCCGGTGGATTCTCGGGAGTAAACCAGCTTTCATTTTCTTTTGACTTAAAATTCATATGCATCAGAAACTGTCCCGAGTCGGTTGA
>JBBTWD010000026.1:0-30339 GCA_038062915.1 Patescibacteria group bacterium | reverse complement strand
AGTTGGCCAACTGTTAGCCTACTACCTAACCACTAAGAAAGGTTTGGACCCTGACAAACCCAGAAATCTGGCTAAAAGTGTCACAGTAAAGTAAAATACCATTGAGCTTATGTGGATGCATTTCACATCGAAGATGGAAATGAAGCCTCGGCTTCATTTCATGGGGGTTAAGGGGAGCGGGATGGCTGGAATCTACTCTCTTGCCTCAAAAATGGGATATGATGTAACGGGTTGTGATTTGGAGGCAGACGGGCATGACGTATGCCACCTTAAGGGAATAGATATCTTAGTAGTTACCCCTGCAGTTTTTTACAAAAATTCAAAACATCCCGAGCTTATGGAGGCTCAAAAAAGGGGGATAGTGCTTACGTGGCAGGAGTTTTTAAGTAAATATCTGCTTAAAGGTAAAAAAGTGATTGCTATAGCCGGTACTCACGGTAAATCAACGACAACTGCCATGATAGGTAAACTTCTGATTGATGCTGGGCTTGATCCGATTGTCGTGCTTGGCGCAAAAGTTCCTGCTTGGGGCGGTAGTTCTCGGTTCGGTAAAGGCGAATATGCAGTAATTGAAGCCGATGAATTTAATAATAATTTTTTAAATTACACCCCCGAAATAACTATCGTTACCAATATTGAGTTTGACCACCCGGATTTTTTTAAAAGTGAAGTCGAAGTAAAGGAAAGTTTTAAAAAGTTTAAGGCGCAAAGTAAATTTATTATCGATAGTGCACAAGTTAGAAAGTTTAATTTAAAAGTTTTGGGCGAACACAATCAAAGGAACGCGAGTTTTGTATATGAGTTAGGAAAAAGATTGGGAATAAGTGAAGAAAAAATAATAAAGAGCATAGAAAGTTTTGAAGGTATTGGGCGAAGAATGGAGCTAATTAGTAACAAAAATGGAGTTAAAATTTATGATGATTATGCTCATCACCCTACTGCAATTAAAACTACTCTGGAAGGATTAAGATCTAAATATCCCGATGCAAAAATTTTGGCAATTATCGAACCGCATGGATATAAACGTACAAAAGCGCTTTTACCTCTTTATAAAAATATCTTTGATTCAGTTGACGAAGTTATTATTGGCCCAATTTTTCAAGCAAGAGACAAAATTGATAAGTCGATAACACCGGAAAAAGTAGCCCAAATATCGAGGCACCGAAATATCCAGGTAATTAAAAATATTAAAAATTTAAAATCAGTAACCGGCAAAGCCGTAAAAATTAGGAATTACGACGTAGTCGTTGTCATGGGTGCTGGCAAAAGCAATTTATGGGCACAAAAACTTTCCGTGAATTAACTAGCTTTAGAGTTGGTGGACAAATAGCTCATTATAAAGAGGTAAAAAATAAAGGTGAGTTGGTTTCTGTTGTCAATTTTGCCAAAAAAAATAATTTACCGATATTTATTTTGGGTGGAGGAACAGATATTTTAGTTAGTGATAGTGATTATACTGGTGTAGTCATCAAGTGTATGGGGACTAGTATATCGTATATAGGTAGTACCGTAACTGCAGAAGCGGGAATGGTTTGGGATAAATTAGTTGAAGAATGTGTAAATAAAAACCTTCAAGGAATAGAGTGCCTTTCTGGAATTCCAGGCTCGGTGGGAGCTACCCCAGTCCAAAACATAGGGGCATACGGTCAGGAGTTAAAAGATGTTTTTGTCTCACTTACTGCATATGATATAGAAAAAGAAAAGTTTGTTGTTTTTAATAATGAAGACTGTGGTTTTTCATATAGGGAAAGCATTTTTAAAAAGACGGATAATTGGCAGAAGTTTATTATTACTAGTGTTACTTTAAAGCTTTCTATTTATAGCGATCCTGATTTGTCACTACAAAACATAAGGGATGAGATATTAAGAGTTAGAGGGGAAAAATTTGAAAACCCAAAAGAGGTTGGCAACGCCGGTTCATTTTTCAAAAATCCAATAGTAGATACGAGAAAGAGACATGAGTTAGAGAAAAAATACCCTGATATAAGAGCATTTGGTAACAAAATTTCAGCTGGTTGGTTAATTGAAAATGTTGGGTGGAAGGGGAAAAGTTATAAATCGGCTGCTGTTTCACCTAACCATGCACTTGTTTTAATTAATCCGAATGGAAAAACTACAGCAAGCGACATCTTTGAACTTTCGCAAAAGATTATTAATGATGTGAACGATAAATTTGGAATAAAATTAGAAAGGGAAGTACAACTAATAAATTTTTAATATGAATGTCAATAATAGTTTAGTTATTTTTCAAGAAAAACAAATTAGACGTAAGTGGCATAATAGTGAATGGTATTTTTCTGTTGTGGACGTTATTCAAGTTCTAACCAATCAATCAAGCTTTCAATTATCAAGAAACTATTGGAAAGTCCTCAAAAGCAGGTTAAACAATGAGGGAAGTGAACTGGTTACAAGGTGTAACCAGTTGAAGTTAAAAGCTGAAGATGGTAAATTTAGACTTACTGATACTGCTAACACCGAAACCTTACTTCGTTTAATTCAATCAATCCCCTCTCCAAAAGCAGAACCATTCAAGTTATGGCTTGCACAAGTAGGTAAAGAAAGACTTGATGAAATCGAAAATCCAGAACTATCACAGGAAAGGGCAAAACAGATTTACGAGCAGAAGGGTTATTCAAAAGATTGGATTGAAAAAAGACTTAGAGGTATTGCTATTAGACAAGGATTAACTGATGAATGGAAAGAAAGAGGGATTAATAAACAGACTGATTACGCAATCTTAACATCAGAAATATCTAAGGCCACTTTTGGGATGACTCCAAGCGAATATAGAAAATTAAAACAAATACCATCCAAATCAAAAATCAATCTACGTGACAATATGACAGATTTGGAACTAATTTTTACCATGCTTGGTGAAAGAGTTACTACTGAAATATCAAAAAACGAAAAACCAAAAGCTTTCAATGAAAATAAAAAAGTAGCCAATCGTGCTGGTTCTGTTGCAGGTAGAGCAAGATTAGAAACTGAAAAAGAAATTGGCAAAAGTATAATTACCAAACAAAACTATCTAAAATGAATAATAAAAACATAAAAGTTGCAATTTTAGGCTATGGCCTTGAGGGTCGGGATGCTGAAAAATATTTCAAAACTAAAAAGGCCAATGTAACGATATTGGATCAGAAGTTCGATAATAATTACCTCAAAAATTTAGATAAATACGATCTAGTTGTAAGATCGGCTGGAGTTTATCCCTATAAACCAGAGTTTAAAAATATAAATATAACATCACCCACTCAATTATTTTTTGAAAACTGTAAAGGAAAAATCATTGGTGTTACGGGTACGAAAGGAAAAGGAACAACGTCTACATTAATTTATGAAATCATAAAAAAAAGCGCTAAAAAAGTTTTTTTGGCGGGGAATATAGGTAAACCATATCTTGAACTTTTGCCAATCATTGACCCCGAGACATATGTGGTTCTTGAAATGTCTTCATTTCAACTTATTGATATGGATGTTTCACCACATATTTCAGTTGTGCTTAACATCACCTCTGACCACATGGATTGGCATAAAAATCAAGACGAATACATTAGTGCCAAAAGAAATATCGTTCTACATCAGTCAAAATCTGATTTTGCTGTAATTAATAAAGAGTATGTTAGTTCTAAAAACTTTGGAAATTTAACTAAAGGAAAAGTTATATATTTCTCCAAAACCAGTCTCAATAAAAAATATAAAAAGGGGTTGCTTTTAAGGGGACAGCATAATTTAGAAAATATTGCAGCGGCAGTAAGAGTTGCCGAAATTTTAAAGATTACCGATAATACTATTTTAGATACTGTTTTAAATTTTAAAGGTTTGGAACATAGACTTGAGCTTGTTAAAACAATTAACGGCGTAACCTTTTACAATGATTCATTTGCTACAGGACCTCAGCCTACAATCGCTGCAATTAAATCATTCACAGTTCCAGAAACATTAATTTTGGGAGGAAGCGATAAGGGATTGGACTACGAAGAGTTGAGACGGGAGATAGAGAAAAGAGAAAATGTTAAAAACTTAATTTTAATTGGTGAAATTGGCCAAAAAATTGCAGGGAATATTAAAAACAAAAATATTATAAATTTAGGTAAAACTGATATGAATAAAATAGTTAAAAAAGCTTATGAGATTACCCCTAAAGGAGGAGTTGTAATTTTCTCTCCAGCAGCAGCAAGTTTTGATATGTTTGAAAATTATAAAGATCGCGGGAACCAGTTTAAAAAGGCCGTTGAAAAATTAAAATCATGAAACTTAAAAATTTTGTTACATGCCAACAGATTCATTCTACAAATATACACGTTGTAACAAAAAACGATATTAATAACAAGATATTAAACTGTGACGGATTAATTACTAATCTAAAAAATGTAAAGTTAAGTATTCACACTGCTGACTGCGTTCCTATCTCAATTTACGATGAGAATAAAAGAGTGGTTGGACTTGTTCATGCGGGTTGGAGGGGCACTGCAAAAAATATTGTTAAAAATGCAATATCGTTAATGATTTCAAAATTTGGTTCTAGTCCCATTGATATAAAAATTAAAATCGGTCCTGCAATTGATAAAGATCACTATTTAATTAAAAAAGATGTTGCAAGTCGTTTTATTGATAAGTATCCAGAATCTTTAGAAAAAGTAGATATTGATCGCTGGAAATTTGATTTGGCTGGAGTGAATATTAAGCAGTTATCGTCTCTTGGAATATTGTCAAAAAATATAAAAAATTCCAAAATTTCAACATTTAGAAATAAAAAATATCCTTCCTTTCGCCACAACGGAATAACAAAAGGTTTTGTTACAAGCATAATGTTAAAATAATTGATTATTAAAACGTTTAAAAAATACATTTATCACCCCCTAAAGAATTTTATAGCTAAGTTCTATTTAGTGTTTTTAAAACAGTTTACTAGAATAAAAGTAATCGGAATTACAGGAAGTTCCGGAAAGACTACGACTAAAGAAATGGTCTCATCAATTTTAAAACTTGATGGACCAACTGTGAATAGTCGTGAGAATATTGATCCTGTCTATAATATTTCATCAACAATATTGAGATGTAATTTAAAGACACAGTATTTAGTTTTAGAAATGGGTGTTGAATATCCTGGTGAAATGGATTTTTACCTTTGGTTAGCCCAACCAGATATTGCAGTTATCACAAATATCTTCCCAACCCATACAGAATTTTTTGGAGATGCCGATGGCGTATTAAGAGAAAAAGCTAAACTGGTTTTTGGTCTTCCTAAAAATGGAATTGCGGTTCTTAATAAAAATGATTCTAGGTTAATAACTCTTGCCAATAAGTTAAAGGTGAAAATTATTTGGTTTGACGGGGAAAATGAGTCGGCAGCCAAATCGGTAGGAAAGTTATTTAATATTGATAGCGATAAAATAAACAAAGGGTTACAAAATTACGAAAGGCCCAGGCATAGACACGAAATTATAAAACACAAATCAGGAACTATAATTTATGATGATAGCTATAATAGTAATCCCGAAGCACTTCTTGCCACACTTAAGAAATTTAGTGAGCTTGCAGGGAAAAATACAAAAATTGCAGTTTTGGGAGATATGCTAGAACTAGGTAAATTAGCAGAAAGTGAACATATTAGGGTTGGAAAAGAAATTAAAAAGTATAACTTTGATAAAGTATTTGGAATTGGCAGTTTCGTCAGGTTAATTACCCCCAATGTTTATTCTAGTATTGATGATGTGCTGTTAGAACTAAAAAGATACTTAAAACCGAAAACATACATTTTAGTTAAAGCATCACGATCTTTCGGTTTAGACAGGCTTGTTGATAAGCTGTTATAATTTAATTCAATGGGACCTATAAACTTTCTACCCCTTGCCTTAGGACTTATAATTTTCTCCTTTTTAATCTCAAGTATTTTGATAGTTCCCTTTATCGATCTACTTTATAAACTACGGCTACAAAGGGGAAAAGAGGCTCCTAAAACTGGAAAAATTCCTCTATTTGATAAACTACATGATAGTAAAGCAGGTACCCCAGTGGGGGGTGGGGTATTTATTATTACTTCAGTTGTTGTCCTTTTTTCTATTATTTTCCCATTAGCTTCAAGGTTAGGAGTTTATGTTCAAAGCGCTTATGCGATGAAATCAGAGCTTTTTGTCATCTTTTTTACATTTATTTCTTTTGGGATATTGGGTTTATTTGACGATCTGCTTAAGATTTTTGCAAAGCCAACTCGTGGTGTACTTGGCCAGTGGTTTGGTTTAAGGCGAAGACAAAAGTTTATTCTTCAATGGATTTTGGGTGGATTTATTGGCTATGCGATATATCAATATTTAGGAATTCATATAATTAACATTCCTATGATTGATCGTGTTTTTGACCTTGGTGTTTGGTATATTCCTTTTTCTGCTTTTATAATCGTTTCATTTACAAATGCCTTTAATATAACAGACGGGCTTGATGGGCTCGCATCTGGTCTTTTACTAATTTGCCTTACCGTCTTTGGAGTAATTGTGGCCGGAAACTTGGACACTCCACTCTCGCTTTTTATAGCACTTTGGATGGGTACTCTTTTGGCCTTTTTATATTTCAATATCTGGCCGGCTAGGCTTTGGTTAGGTGACTCTGGGGCATTGTCTTTTGGTGCGACTTTGGCTGTAATTGGTCTTTTAACGGGGAGCATTGTTGCCTTAATTGTAATTGGTGGGATATTTGTAATTGAAATATCCTCATCGTTAGTCCAGATAATGGGCTGGAAAATACTTAAAAGACCAATTTTTCCACTAGCACCACTTCACCATAGCTTTTTAGCTATTGGCTGGGAGGAACCAAAAATTGTGATGAGGGCTTGGTTACTTGGAGTAGTTCTTGCCATATTCGGACTCTGGCTAGCTACAATATGAGAAAGTTAGACAGGACTTTATTTTACCTTGTTCTTACGTTAACTTTTTTAGGGCTTATTGCCGTTGCTGATGCATCAGCTCCCCAAGCCTTAGCCTCTTTTGATGATAAATTTTTCTTTCTTAAGCAACAAAGTTTGTGGGCAGTTATTGGTGTTATAGCACTTTTTATTTTTTCAAAAATTAAATATACATTTTGGCAAAGGTTTGCCACTCCTTTTTTTTGGACATCAGTAACACTTTTAGTTTTGGTACTAATTCCCGGGTTAAGCTATAAAGCCTTTGGGGCAAGGCGCTGGATTGATTTGGGATTTTTTTCATTTCAACCCACAGAAATAATTAAGCTGGCTCTAGTTATGTATTTTGCTAAGTTGGCAAATAATGCGAAAGCAACCTCTTCCTATTTGATCCCGATTGTGGCAATACTGGGACTTATTATGCTTCAGCCGGATTTAGGTACAGCTTTAGTAATTAGCGCAATTAGCTTCTCTCAAATTTTTGTATCTGGTATAAGCCTAATGCACCTTATTGTTACTGGAGTATTGGGATTATTGAGTGTAGCCGGCCTAATTCTAATTTCACCTTATAGGCGAGACAGGCTTACGACATTTTTAGAAGCTACGTCTGACCCATTGGGTAAGGGTTATCATATAAGACAAATTCTTTTGGCACTTGGTTCAGGGGGACTAATTGGCATTGGGATTGGAGGGTCCCGCCAAAAATATTTATTTTTACCTGAAGCTTCATCAGATTCTATTTTTGCCGTTATTGCAGAAGAAACTGGATTAATTGGAGCAACTATTATTATTTCACTTTTTATTTTATTTTTACTTAAGGGCTTCAAAATTGCCCGAAACGCTCCTGACAAATTTTCTAAAGTAGTTGCCGTTGGGATTACGTCATGGATAGCGGGCCAGGCATTTTTAAATATTGCTTCAATGGTTTCGCTTGTTCCACTAACCGGTGTTCCACTACCATTTTTCTCATATGGTGGAAGTTCACTCGTAATGATTTTGTCAGCCTGCGGTATACTACTTAATATAAGCAAATGGACAAAAAAACAATAATACTAACCGGTGGTCATGCGGGATCAACTGCTGCTGTAGTTATAACAGAGATTAAAAGAAGACAACTGAATTGGAAGACAGTATGGATAGATGAAAAAGCAGTTCCGGGAAAAATTCAAACAATTTTTACCAAATCAACCTTACCAGATTTATTCAAAATCCCATTAGGGTTATTAAAATCATTTTTTGTAGTACTTAAAATTAAACCTGATTTGGTTTTATCTTTTGGTGGAGGCTCTGGTTCTTTAGTTTCTTTTATTTCTTTTTTGCTTGGAATTCCGGTTGTAATTCATGAGCAGACTGCAGTTATGGGACGAGGGAATAAGTTAACCGCAAAATTTGCTAAAAAAATAGCAATTTCAAGAGAAAGTTCGAAAGAATTTTTTGACAGCAAAAAGATAGTTTTAACCGGAAACCCTATAAATCCGCTCTTTAATAAAATTCGAAACAGGGATGAAGTAAAAACAATATTTATTACAGGTGGATCAAGGGGATCTGAAAAAATAAATCAGACACTAGTCAAAATTCTGCCAACACTTTTGAAAAAATACAAAATTATTCATCAAGCAGGTGAAAAGCATGCCCACAAATATCGTGCTTTTGGCAAAGTTGACATGCTCAAAACTCTAACAATCGTTGATATTGTTATTGCTCGGGCAGGTGCAAACACTGTTTCAGAAATAATTGCCGCTAAAAAACCAAGCATTTTAATTCCCATTCCTTGGAGTTATATGAATGAACAAACAAAAAATGCCGAATTTGCAGAAAGTCTCGGAGTCGCCAGAATTATCTCCCAAAATGAACTAACACCCGAAGGACTTGAGATAGAAATAGAGAAAATGGTTAGAGATTATCCTGAAATAATTAAGAAAATAAAAAATATAGTAAGCCCCGACCTCAACGCTTCTAAAAAATTGGTGGATTTATTGGTAAAACTTTTGTGATTAAAAAGATCCTTTTTGTTATAAGTATTATTTTTATTATTTTAATTCCCATTTCTATTCCCAGACTGATAAAAATTGAGAAGATTGAATGTGCGACGCAATATGGAACATGTTCAGAGGACATGCAATTTACAATTACCAATTTACCTGCCCGTCCGGCAGGCGGGCAATTTACAAATTTGCAGAAAGCAAAAAAAGAAATAGGGGAAGTTATGAAAAGCTATTATTATGTTTCTGATTTTTCAGCTCAATTTAAAATCCCCAATTCTCTTAAAGTGCAGATTTTAGTTAAAAAACCTACTTATGCCATTAAACAAAAAGGGACTGAAAATTTTGCGCTGGTAGATTTCACAGGGACAGTGCTAGGGATCTCTAATAGTTCCAGCCTTCCCAGAATTGAAATTGACCAACAAATAAAAAGTGTTGGTGAGAAAATAAGTGATTCTGAACTTTTAGCTCTAAATCTTGTTGGTGGTGTTTTTTCTATGTATCAAGTTGGTTTAGGGAGAGTTGAGGGCCCATCTTTGCTCGTTGAACTTCCACAGGGTAACAATGTAATATTCCCATTAGACGGGGACAGGGATATTTTACTTGGAAGTTTGAGACTAATATATTCCAAAGTTCAAGACAGGGAAATAGACTTGCGTTTTGCAAATCCCGTATTAAGATAGGATACATGACAAAATCAAAAATAATTGCAGGAATAGAACTTGGCTCCACAAAAATTGCCACACTTGTGGCCCAAGTAGTAGTTGACCCTGCTGGTATTGAAACATCAATTAATGTGGTTGGGGCTTCGCAAGTTGAATCAAAAGGAATAAAAAAGGGTCAGATTGTAGACATAGAAGAAACTGTTGAAGCCACAATTGCTTCAGTCGAAGCAGCCGAAAGAATGGCTGGGTATTCAATAGAGACTGCATATATTGCAATTGGCGGAGCGCATATCAGATCGGAAAATTCACATGGAGTGGTAGCTATAAGTAATCCGGACAGCGAAATCACACAAAGCGATATTGATCGTGTTATTGAAGCCGCTTCCGCTATTTCTATTCCAACGTCAAGAGAAGTGGTCCATGTTTTACCGCGCGGCTTTGTAGTTGACGGTGAGAGTGGTGTTCGCGACCCAATCGGGATGAGTGGGGTAAGATTAGAGGTTGATACACACTTAATTTCTGCGGGAACTTCGGCTATTAAACATGTACGGAAAGCCATTAATGAAGTTGGAGTAAATATCGAAGATCTGGTTTTCTCGGGACTGGCATCAGCCGAGGCCTGTCTAACTCCAACTGAAAAGGAGTTGGGATGTGTCTTAATAGACATAGGTGGCGGTGTAACTTCAATTGCTGCCTATTTAGAAGGGTCGTTAACATATTCCGGTGTGATTCCTGTCGGGGCTAGAAATGTTACTAATGATTTAGCAATTGGGCTTCGTGTGTCCCTCGAGACCGCCGAAAAAATTAAATTAGTACTTTCTGCCAAGACCAAGAAAGATGAATCAGACGAAGTAGATTTAGAGGCCTTTGGGGTTACAGAAGTTAAAAAAGTTTCCAAAAAAACTTTACTTGAAGGAATAATTAGACCCCGTTTAAACGAAATTTTTACCATGGTAAGGCTTGAGCTTGAGCGAGAGGGAATTATAAATAGAATCCCATCGGGTGCAATTATTACGGGTGGAGGAGCCGAGACTGCTGGAGTTTTAGAATCTGCTAAACGAATGCTATCTTTACCTGTAAGAATCGGAATTCCAAGGGGAGTTAGCGGGCTAATTGACGATATTATAAATCCATCATTTTCAACACCAGTAGGGCTTTTGATTTATGCTGGCCATGAAATGCCAAAGGAAGGATTGACAAGTTTTGGGAAAAAGATAAAACTACCTACTAAGGGAATTTTTGGGAAAATTATAACAACAATTAAAGATCTATTACCTTAGCTTGTATTTTTCTTCTGCCCACTATACAATCTGCCTACTTAAAAAACTATGGCTCTTGTAAAACCTGATAGCGCACGAATAGCAAAAATAAAAGTAATTGGAGTGGGTGGTGGTGGTGGGAATGCCATTACTTCAATGATAGACGCAGGTAGTGTTAGTGGAGTTGAATTTATTGCTTTAAATACCGATGCACAAGTTCTTCTAGCTTCTAAAGCTCCAACAAAACTTCAAATTGGGGAAAAATTAACAAAAGGATTGGGTGTTGGTGGTCATCCTGAAATTGGTGAACAAGCCGCAGAAGAATCTCAAGAAAAAATTAAAGAATTACTTCTTGATAGCGATATGGTTTTTATAACTGCTGGAATGGGTGGGGGAACTGGTACTGGTTCGGCAGCGATTATAGCCAGACTTGCAAAAGAAGCAGGAGCTTTGACAGTCGCCATTGTTACCAAGCCATTTGCCTTTGAAGGAACCAGGAGAATGGTTGTAGCAGAAGAAGGAATAGAAAAGCTTAAAGATCAAGTTGATACTCTTATAGTTATTCCTAACCAACGACTGATGGATGTAATTGATAGGAAAATGACTTTGATTGAAGCTTTTAAGGTGGTTGATTCAGTTTTGGGTCAGGCTGTTGGAGGAATTGCAGATATTATTACAACTGCGGGTCTTGTTAATGTCGATTTTGCAGACGTTAAGACAATAATGAAAGATGCAGGAACTGCGCTTCTTGGAATCGGAACCGGAGTGGGAGAAAATAGAGCTCAAATGGCGGCAAGGGCCGCGATTTCTTCCCCACTTCTTGATCTTTCAATTGAGGGAGCCCGTGGAGTTCTATTTAATATAGCGGGAGGCGCCGACCTTACCATGTTTGAGGTTGATGAGGCGGCAAGGATTATAAGCTCCACTGCAGATCCTGATGCAAATATAATTTTTGGAGCAGTTGTTAAAGAGGATCTAGTTGATCAGGTTCGAATTACAGTTATTGCAACGGGTTTTGATGAAACCCGCGCCCGCTTGGCTCAAATGAGTAAGCCTGTAAGCTCGCCAATTGTTCAGGGTGTTGTTAGTGAACCTCCTCAAATGCCAGACGAGGGTATGGAGGAAAGAAGAACCCAGTCACAAGACGACGATGATAACGGTGGGACTGATGAGGATGTTTTTGGAGAAAAATTCGAAATCCCCGCATTCCTTCGCAAAATCCACTAACGTCGTTATAATTTGGCTTTTGCGGTACTTAATTAAAACAACTCTCGGTTTAGAAGTCTCCCCTCAGTGCAAATTGAGAGTTGGCCGGATAAAAATTGTCAAAGGCATGCCCGCAATTTTCATTAATCACGGAACCGTCAAACGCATTAAAACCTAGAGGTGGACACACAAAACTCACGATCCTGGCCACTTCTATTCAGAAAGTGGGAGTATTTTATTGGGCAAGGCTGGTATAAGCTGCTAAAATAAGCTCAATAAAATGAACGCAATTAAAGACGATATTCTTTCTTACCGCGAGATGTGTGACGCCGAGAATCAACAAGCACTCCAGCGCGGAATGAATTTTCGTCTAAATCCTTCATATTCAGTTCTTTTGATGTCACAAAGATCAAACGCGCCATACAAAGACAGGATTTACTCTGACGGTTTTTCGATTGAATATGAAGGTCACGACGTTTCTAAAATTGGCAATGTCATTCCAAAAAATCTGGATCAAACCGAAAAACTCCCTTCAGGAAAATTGACACAGAATGGAAGGTTTATTAACGCTGTTAAAAAATTCAACGAAGGTAATGTTAAACCGGAGCCTGTAAAAGTGTACGAAAAAATAATGGATGGCGTTTGGTCGTTAAAAGGCTATTTTGATTTGATTGAGTATAGAGTTGTTCGGGATGGGGATAGGAATGTTTTCCGATTTTTACTTAGGCTTTCCAATAGGCAATTTGCTCACGATGAAGAAAACAATATTGAATTAAATCACACAAGATTAATTCCTTCAGAGGTTAAAAAGGAAGTCTGGAAACGTGACGGCGGAAAATGTGTAATTTGCGAAAGTACTGAAAATTTGCATTTTGACCATGAACTGCCTTTTTCTAAAGGAGGAACGAGTCTGACTGCAAAAAATGTGAGGTTGTTGTGCATGAAACACAATTTGCAAAAATCGGCCAATATAGAATAAATTTGGCTTTTGTAATCTAACCCCCGAATCGGTGGTTACCAGTCAAGTGTTTAGGGGGATGAGGTCCTCGAGTCTGCAGAAAATTGTGATTTTTGCAGGTATAGGGAAGCAATGAAACAATTTGGGTAGTATAATCACCTCAGATGAAGAAATTTTTGGTTGCGGGTGTCGGCATTTTAGCAGGACTATATCTTCTTAATCCTGGATTTGGGATATTTGAATTTATTCCTGATAACCTTCCCTTCATAGGAAATTTGGATGAAGCAACCGCCACGTTTTTGGTGTTATCCGCACTTGTCTATTTTGGATATGACATAAGAGATGTGTTCGGAGGTTGGTGGAAAAAGAAGACGTAGTATAATTGCCTCAGAAATGGTGGAAATTTCAGCCTTGATCGGTTTGTTTTATGTAATATTTACATTACCAATTCCTGCCTTCTTCATTGTTAGATACATAATTACCGCTGAATTTGAGGTAAAAGTTAAACCCTGGCATAAAAGCAGTATAAATAGGGTAACAAACATTCCCTTTTAAAGTGCCTTGTTTTTGGTGTAAAATAGCTATAAGATGGCAAAATCTAAAACGTATTTTGAGCCTGTGGATCTTAAGGTTGATTTTCCTTTAATGGAAAAAAAACTTCTTTCTGATTGGTATAAAAATGGTGGGGTGGTTTCAAAATATTTAGCCAGGAACAAAAACTCCAAGAAATATTTCTCATTTTTGGATGGCCCGATTACGGCCAATAACCCCATGGGTGTTCACCACGGTTGGGGCAGAACTTATAAAGATCTTTGGCCAAGATTTAAAAGCATGCAGGGTTTTCGGCAGAGATTCCAAAATGGTTTTGATTGCCAAGGGCTTTGGGTTGAGGTTGAAGTTGAAAAAGAACTCGGATTTAAAAATAAAAAAGATATAGAAAAATTCGGTGTAGATAAATTTGTTGCCCTTTGTAAGGAACGCGTCAAAAAGTATTCCCAAATTCAAACTGAACAAAGTAAGCGCTTAGGCTATTTTGCCGATTGGGATAATTCCTACTACACAATGAGCGATGACAATAACTATATGATTTGGCATTTTTTAAAGAAGTGTCACGAACTAGGCTGGGTTTATAAGGGGGCAGATTCGGTTCCCTGGTGCCCAAGATGTGAAACTGCGATTTCTCAACATGAAATACTCACCGAAAACTATAAAGAGGTGTCACATCAGTCTGTTTATTTGGCCTTTCCTCTAATTGGACAGGCAGATGAATATCTACTTGTTTGGACTACAACCCCTTGGACGATCCCCGCTAATATTGCCGTTGCAGTTGATGAAAACCTTGAATATTCACAGGTTGAAGTTGGGGGTGTGAAATATTGGTTGGCTAGTGAGACGAAAGACAGAGTATTAAAAGGCGAAGATTATAAAGTTTTAAAAACAACTAAAGGGTCAAAGCTGGTTGGCCTTAAATATCGTGGTGCTTTTGACGATCTTCCTGCAGTTAAAAAGGTTGCCAATGAAAAGTTCCACAATGTAGTCGCAACTGATAATTTAATTATGCCAATTACCACCACCGAAGGAACAGGGCTTATTCATACAGCGGTTTCAGCAGGCACTGAAGACTTTAAACTTGGAAAAAAACTTGATTTACCAATGATTCCAGTAATTAATGATGATGCTTCATATATGGAAGGATTTGATTTTCTTTCTGGGCAAAATGCAAAAAAACATCCTGAATTAATTATAGATTTCTTAAAGAAATTGGACTCTGGAGGCGAGAAATTTTATTTTAAAGTAGAAAATTATACCCACAGATATCCAGCTTGTTGGAGATGTAAAACCGAACTTGTATGGAAAGTTACGGATGAATGGTATATCTCGATGGATTCTCCATCGAAACTAAAAATTAAAAATTTAAAATTTAAAATTGGGAACGAAAAGCAAGAAGAAACACAAGACAATAGAACATTACGCGAAAGAATGATTGAGGTGGCAGGCAAGATTAACTGGATTCCGTCTTTTGGGTTAGATCGTGAACTTGATTGGCTTGGGAATATGCATGACTGGCTAATTAGTAAGAAAAACAGGTATTGGGGACTTGCTCTCCCTATTTGGGAATGCTTTAAATGTGGAAACTTTGAAGTCCTGGGATCCAAAAATGAACTTGACGAGAGGTCCCTTAAAGGAAAACTTAAAGGTTCTCCTCATAAACCACAAATAGATAAAATTAAAATAACCTGCAGTAAATGTGGCTTTGAAATGTCACGGATTGAACCGGTTGGAAACCCCTGGCTGGATGCTGGGATAGTGGCTTACTCAACAATCAGTAAAGATAACAAAAGTACACCACTTTATTTGTCAAACAAAAGACAGTGGGAAAATTGGTTTCCGGTTGATCTTATTACCGAAAGCTTCCCGGGACAGTTCAAGAATTGGTTTTACTCTCTCATTGCAATGAGTACTGTAATGGAGAATAAAGAGCCTATGAAATCAGTTTTAGGTTATGGAACTCTTTTGGGTGAGGATGGGCGAGCAATGCACAAGAGTTGGGGTAATTCGATTGAATTTAATGAAGCCGCAGACAAAATTGGAGCTGATGTTATGCGATGGATGTTTGTCCGTGGGAACCCGGTAGATAATATGCTTTTTGGTTATAAAGTGGCCGATGAAACAAGACGAAGATTCCACCTTAAGCTGTGGAATGTTTATAATTTTTTTATTACATACGCCAATCTTGATGGTTTTAAGCCTACTAGAAATTCAAAATTATCTATTTTAGATGATTGGATTTTATCTAGATTAAATCGAACTGTTGGCATAGTAACTGAAAATTTGGAAAAATATGATGCTTACTCTGCATCAAGAGAAATTGAAAAGTTTGTAGATGATTTATCTTTGTGGTACATCAGACGGTCTCGCGATCGTGTGGGTCCCGCCGCGGAATCTAAATCAGATAAAAACGCCTTCTACAATACTACATACTACATACTATATACTCTCTCCAAATTGCTCGCCCCCTTCATGCCATTTATGTCTGATCTTATTTACACTAATTTAACCAAAAAGGAATCAGTTCATCTTAGCGACTATCCTGTCGCAAACTTAAAAAATCTTAATTTTAAACTAATTGAAGAAATGGGGATTGTAAGAGAAATAGTTGAAAAGGCCCATGCAATTAGAAAAGAGAAGTTGATACCGGTTAAACAACCACTCAATAAATTTTCAACCACTTCTAAACCTGTCTCAAAAAATCTTGAGTATTTGATCAAAGACGAAATAAATGTTAAAAGTGTGAATTGGAATTCAAAAACAGACAAGCTTGATACAAAAATCACTCCAGAGTTGGAAGAGGAAATGAAAGTAAGAGAGCTAATCCGGACAATTCAGGATGAAAGGAAGCAAATGGGTCTAAATCTTACCCAAAGAGTTAATGTCGAATCAGATTGGCTTCCAGTGAACACAAAACTTATTCAATGGATAACTAAGAAAGCCCAAATAAATAAATTAATTCAAGGGAAATTTAATGTTCGCAAAGTTTGATATATATTTGACAGTATCGGTATTTTTTTTAATCACTTTTGGGTTATTTGTGCTTAATTCATTATCTACATCTCTTTTTCCTTCTTATTTAATATATGTTTTAGTAGCACTTCTGGCATTTTGGTTTTTTTCTCAAGTAGGATTTGAGGTGGTTTCATTATTTTCAAAACACCTATATATAATTAGTCTACTACTTTTACTTTTGACACTTATTATTGGTCAAGTGACAAGGGGGACAATCAGATGGATTCCAATTGGCAACTTAACTTTTCAGCCAGCCGAGATAGTTAGACCCCTACTTTTAGTTTTTTTTGCTAACTATCTAACAAGTGCTGAATTGACTATTAAAAGGTTACTTAAAGCGGTCGGACTACTAATTATTCCTACTTTTTTAATTTTAGTTCAGCCCTCACTTGGGGTATCGGTTCTAATTGTAGTCGGTTTTTTTGGAATCTTGATAGCGTCAGATTTCAATAAAAAACATATTTTAAGCGGAGTTTTGATAGTCTTAGCGCTTTTACCACTTTTTTGGCTGGTTATGCAACCTTACCAAAAAGCTAGACTGCAAACATTCTTAAATCCTGAAAGTGACCCACTGGGGGCTGGTTATAATAGTATTCAATCGAAAATATCAGTTGGTGCAGGCAAGATTACCGGTCGTGGACTTGGCCGTGGTGTTCAAACTCAATTGGCATTTTTACCTGAAAAGCATACAGATTTTGTTTTTGCTAGCGTTTCGGAAGAATTGGGGTTAATCGGGTCGTCTATTTTGTTTTTATTAAGTTTTATTATCCTTTGGCGGCTGACTATTTTTATAGAACATTCGGTAAGCCCAATAGCTAGAGCTTATGTAGCAGGGTTTTTTCTAACATATTTTATCCAAGTGGTTATTCATATTGGAATGAACTTGGGCCTAATTCCGATTACCGGCCTTCCTCTCCCACTAGTTTCTGCTGGTGGAAGTTCACTCCTCGCCACCATGATTGGCTTAGGTATTGCGGTTGGAGCCTATAAGGCGTAATCTGCCTTGCAAGCTATGCTTATAAAAGGTAAAATAGTCAAATATGAAATACGCAGTTATTAGAATACAAGGCAAACAATATAAAGTTTCAGAAGGCGATGAGATTTTAGTGGACAAAATAGTTGATCTAAAAAAAATAGAGCCCGAAGTGCTTCTTCTTTCTGATGAAGGTAACGTAAAAATAGGTAAACCAGTGCTTAAAGACATAAAGGTTAAACTGAAGGTTCTAACCGAACTTGAAAAGGGAGAGAAAATTGAAATTTACAAGTTTAAAGCCAAAAGTAGATATAGAAAGCACACAGGATTTAGATCCCAACACACTAGACTTCTGGTTGAAAAGATATCGTAATACATCTTTCTATCATCTTGACATCTGTGAAAACTTCATTTATATTGGTCTAACTTATGTCAACTCATAAAGCAGGTGGAAAAACAGCCCAACATGTAAGGCCCGCAGGTAAAAGATTAGGACCAAAAATGAGCGATGGTCAAAAGGCGACTCCGGGAATGATAATAATGAGGCAACGTGGTACAAAGTTCAGCTTAGGAAAGGGTGTGGCTTTAGGCCGTGACCACACGGTTTACTCTATTATTACAGGTGTAGTTAAATTCGGTACAAGACTCGGCAAAAAAATAATTAGTGTAGTACCAAAAACATGGCCGAAGAAGTAATACAATTAGAAATTAACCAGCTCCAACCTAACCCACTTCAACCTCGTGGCGCTATTACTCCAGAGAGTTTAGTCGACCTAGTAGACTCTATCCGTGAACATGGGATTTTAGAGCCTTTGGTTATAGCTAAAACTCCTGCTGGTTACCAAATCATAGCTGGTGAGAGGCGCTGGAGGGCATCAAAACTTGCAGGTTTAACTCACGTGCCAGTAATAATTAGAGAAACTTCTCCCAAAGGAATGCTTGAGATGGCATTGGTTGAAAATGTTCAGAGGGTTGATCTTAATGCTTTGGACCGTGCTAAAGGATTTGAAAGATTAATGAATGAGTTTGGGCTAACTACAAGCGAAATTGCGGTTAGAATTGGAAAATCAGTTGCTTATGTTAGTAATTCCCTAAGGCTTCTTTCTCTTCCCGATGCATTAAAAGATGGACTTTTATCGGGTCTTATTACGGAAGGCCACGCTAGGGCACTTGCGGCGATTGACGATCCTGGATTAATGATCGAGGCCTATAAGATAGTTTTACGCGAAAGCGGATCGGTTAGGCGAGCAGAGGAGTTAGCAAGAAGAATGAAAGTTAAAGGTAACCAGCCAGCAAAAAGAGATGAACCAAGAATAAGAGTAGTTTCAGAAGAGATAGATAAAATGATAGAAGATCTAAAAAATTCGTTTACTAAAGGCTCCGAAAGTTTAGACGGTCGAGTTAATGTTAAGTTGGTTAGATCTCAAAGAGAAACCAAGATTAACTTTGCATTCAAAGGTAGTTTGGTCGAAACTGAAGATAATCTTCAAAGAATATACAAATCCTTAACTAGTAATTAATTTTTTCTACAAATCCGGATTGTTTGGGCGGCCAGTAAACAAGCCAGGCTTTTCCTGAAATCTCCTTCTTTGTAATTGGTCCCCAGGATCTTGAATCTGAAGAATGTGGGCGATTATCCCCCATGACTATCCAGTTGCCAGTTGGCACCACATATTCCTCACCTTCCTCTAAAAAGTTTGAACTAGATGTAAAAAGTGTATCGGCTAAATAGGTTTCCGCAAGTTTAATGCCATTAATATAAACTTTTCCGCCAATCACCTTTACTGAATCTCCGGGGAGGGCGATTATTCTTTTAATAAATTCGTCATCCTGTGAAATTGGGGGCTTAAAAACAATAACATCCCCACGTTCTGGACCATGGAAATAATATGACACCTTTTGGGTTAAAAGATATTCGCCATCGGGGAAATTAGGATGCATTGACTGACCCTTAATTTTGTGGGGGCGCATTATAAGAAGGTAAACAAAGAAGAATATGCCAATAGCAAAGACAACAACTTCTAAAATATCCAAAAAAAATGACCCAAGCCGTCTAAACATATGTGTATGTCATTATATTTATTTTTGACTCGGCATTACAAGTACATCATGGGCGCCACTCTCATGTTTTCCCATCGCAGTAATTTGAATAAATTTGGCATTTTTCCAAAGAGATTTAATATTTGAGGCCCCTGAATAGCTAAAACCCGATCTCATGTTGGCTGTGTAGCTCTCAATCACGTTTTTAAGAGACCCTTTATAGGGAACAACACTTTCTATTCCTTCAATTTGCCTTACATAATGTTTTTCAAACTCACTACCATTTCTTTTTACATGATTTATTTTTTCTGCAACTGAAGTAGAGGCGTTATATACTTTGTACCACTTTCCTTCCAGTTTTACCTTTTTGCCAGGTGATTCAGAGGTTCCTGCTAGCATATTGCCAAGCATTACAGCAGAAGCTCCTGTTGCAAGTGCTTTAACTATGTCACCGGAATTTTTAATACCACCATCAGCTATAAAAGTTTTTTTATATTTTCTTGCAACCGCGGCAACTTCAAGTAGTGCAGTTATTTGAGGAACCCCTGATCCTGTTGTAATTCTGGTTGTACAGATTGATCCAGGCCCGATCCCAACCTTAACACCGTCTGCTCCTGATTTAAATAAATATTCAGCACCGTCAGCCGTTGCCACATTCCCTGATATTAATTTAATTTTTGGGAATCTAGTTTTAATATCACGAGTGGCTTCGACCACTTTCTTCATATGTCCATGAGCAACGTCAAGAAAAAAGATATCTGCTCCAGCTTTAATCAAGGTCTCTAATCTATCATACATTCCATTTCGGATTCCAATTGCCGCTCCAACTAGTAAATTTTGTTTTTTTACCTTTTCTATTAAATTTGCTTGTTCTTCTGCTGACTGAAAACGGGGTATTACTCCAAGACCTCCAAGTTTTGCTAGTTCAATTGCCATTTCTAAACCGGTGACATCGGTCATGTTGGTGCTGATTATTGGAATATCCAAAGTTATGTTTGGAGATATTTGGCTGAATAGGTCTACATTATTTCTACTTTCTACTTCGGAATATTGAGGAATTAAAAGAACATCATCGTACGAGAGTCCAAGTGGCATAACATTTTGCATTTTTGGGAAAACATAAGTAACTGTATTTTTTTCACAAACCCCTGTCAAGATGGTAAAATAAAGAGTTGCTCGAATAGCTCAGCTGGTTAGAGCGTACGATTCACATTCGTAAGGTCTCCCGTTCGAATCGGGATTCGAGCACAGTATGAATTACAAAAAAATAACATTTTATTTAATTTGGCTGGGGTTAATTTCTCTTGGACCAATTACAGTTTTGGGTGTCAATCCATTTGCATCTGTGGTTGTAAATAAAGTTTTACTTGTTAATTTTTTCCAGCGAATTTTAGGCTTAACCGCGTTTACCCTTATCTTTATTCAAATAATTTTAGGTTCGTTTATGTCTAAATGGATCGAAAAATTAGGAGCCTGGATTTTTAAATTTCATATAACCCAAGAACCCATTGCCTACATTTTAATATTTTTACATCCTCTAATGACGGTATTTGTTAACTACTTTACTGGCCGTGGACTTGACCCCTTTTATGTCTTTATTGATGTTTGCATCCTATGTGATGGAAAATTTGAGTGGCTATATAATTTTGGAAGAATTGGCTTTTGGTTAATCACAATTGCAGTTATCGCCGCACTTTTTAGAACTTCAACTCCTTTTTTGAGACTTCACTGGAAAAAATTCCATGTTTTAAATTATGTTGCCTTTTATGTCATTTGGTTTCATTCTATTAAATTAGGGCAGGATGTAGGAACACCTCCATTTGGTTACTTTCATGGTCCATCAATAATTATCGTTTCGGCAATTGTTATAGTGAAGTTATCAAAATTTGCAGATTCTCTCGCAAAGCATTTGAAGCTTCGGGGTTAATAAATAGGGGAGTGTAAACCTGGATTGTTCTTCTTGCGGAGGCCAAAATTCTTTTAACCACTTCTGTCCTAGGAATTGATCTTGCAAGATCAATTCTTTGGGCTAGAATTAGTTGGACTCTTATATTTTGGTAAACTGCTCTATTTTTGATTAATCTCCCAAAATAAGCTTCATCTAAATCTTTGATAATGCTACCAATTGTTATTGGGTGGGTAATATCAGAAGTTTCTCCTAAAGTTAAATTAAATTCTTCGTTAGAATTTCCTAAGATTCCGATAAAATTATCTTTTTCTACATTTCCAGCCTCGTCATAGATATATGAATCAAACTCATATGTACCCAAGCCAGAAATTACAACTTTATAAATGCCATCGGGAGGTGCCGGAAACATAAAAGTTTTAACTGACTCGCCGCTATTGACACTTGGATTTTCCGGGTCGATAATTGGTTCTTCGATTTGAGTAAAACCAATAATTTCAATGTCGTTTGCATCAAAGACTTTAATATCCAAGTTAGCATCAATTACCAGATAGATGTAGGAAAGGTCTGTATGTGTTGGAGTGTAGACACCAAGTGCCAAGAAGGAGTTTGAGTAAGAACTAAGTGTTGGCCTATCTGAATATGCCGGGTCATTTATAGCAAATGAATCGGGAAGAAGAGATTTGGCTACGACAAAATGTCCAGGTTCGGCTAATATTCCGGGACGATTGTTTTCTATCTGTTCGGCTAAATTATCTTCTGTTGGAGATAGTCGCCTGTATTCAAGAGTGGGGGAGGATTCGGAGTCGTTTATTCGTGTATATCTTGAAACTGCGAGCCAATTAATCAGTCCATTTCTGATATATCCATCTGATTGAGTTTTTAACCAATTATTTAGTGAGTCAGGCCAAACATCGTGACCATAATATCTTAAAACCATTGATGCAGAGGTTAAGGCACATCCCCAGGCTGAAATAACGGGGTTTATGCTCCATAGATTCGCGCTATCATAAATATCATCTCCCCAAGGGAGGGTGAATTGTTTAATATCAGGAACATTTAAATTAGGAAGTGGACTTGGAGTTGGAGTTGGAGTTGGGGCGATTGTGGGTGTTGGGGTAGGTGTTGGGGCGATTGTGGGAGTCGGTGTTGGCGAATCCAACTGTGTCACCACAACATTATCAAACCAGACTTGTGATGGGAACGTGGCACCCGTACCGACTCTAAGTCCTATTTTACCATTCAATATTGGTGAGTTATTGTCGGTATAATTTATATATAACACATTGTTTACAAAAACTTTAATGTTGTTTCCAATTGCCTCAATTTTAACCTGATAAACCACATCGTTTATAAAACTTCCTGGAACTATTATTAAATCAACACTAGAACCCGGTATGTGTTTTTCAAGTGAAATTACACTTCCTGTCATATGAATTCCGTACTTAGTAAGGGAATTGATATATCTGAACATTAAATTTTTATCCACCCCTTGTTTACCAAGTAGATCAAGCTCATATCTGTAATTTGTCCAAGATGTATCTCCGGCTACAGTTTCGGAACAGCAGGTGCTGGAAGTTGACACAATTGTCCCATATCTATTACTTGTATCGATCGTTTGCACGCTCCATATTCCAGTAGCGACTCCCCAAAAGGTGGCATTACCCACTTCAAAGTTATCAGAGAATAATGTCTGAGCATTAATAACGCTGGGTGTAACGAGACTAAATATTGTAAAATGAAAAAGAAGGGCAATAAAAAAAGTTACCTTTTTGAAAATTAATGTCACTTACTAAGTATTGACAAGGTAATGTTTGTTTGTCAATAAGAATGTATGAAGAATATAAATACTGTTTCATTTTGGAATAAAAAAATTATAAGAGGAGAAAGTTTGTTGTTACGCAGTCCAATTTATTTGGATAAAAATAAGATTGTCGAAAGGTATTTTCGCGATCTACGTGGAAGGCTTCTGGATATTGGATTAGGTTATGGAGTTTTAGAAAATTTACTTAAGGACAGAATCCATAGTTTGAAGTTTTTTGGAATCGACATTTCACCTGTGTCGGTAAAAAAAGTCAGTAAGATCGTACAGGGTGAATTTGTAGTAGCAAGCGCTATGAAAATTCCATTTCAAGATATGTTTTTTGATTACGTGGTTGTTCTAGATGTTTTAGAGCATTTTTACCCCAAAGAGTTAACAAAAGTATTACTTGAAGTTAAACGAGTATTAAAAGGTAAAGGTATTTTGATTGTTTCGGTTCCATTGAATGAATCATTAAAAGACAAAAGGATAAATCGACATATGATTTCTTTTACAGATCACAGCATAATCGAGTTACTTTCAAAAAGCGGATTTGAGATCACAGAGAAGAAATTATTGTTTGCATTTAAGAATGGATATGTCATTAAGTCATTATTGGCAAGAATCTTTCGTTTGAAAAGACCAAATTTAGTCATTATTTTTTGCAAGAAAAAATGAAAATACTTTTTTTGGCACAGCATAAATGGCCACACATAGGTGGTGTTGAAAAACATATTCGAGCGGTTAGTGAAGAATTAAGAAAGAAAAATTATGATGTTAAAATAATTTCAGAAGAAGATATTAAATATCCTAAAATTAAATTTTTGGGGCTATTGTATATCTGGTTTTGGTTATTTAAAAATAGGAATTTAATCACAGGGTCTCACCTTGTGCATATACACGATGTTTTTGTTTGGTATCTACCATTTAGATTTTTATATCCCAGAAAGCCAGTATTTACTACTTTTCATGGATGGGAAGGTGTTTATCCGATCCCATGGAAAAATATTTTTCTAAAACGTATAGCAAATCGGCTTTCTTGGGCGTCAATTGTAATTGGGAAATATATCGAAAAATATTATGGAATCAAAGCTAATAGAATAATGTATGGAGGCACCAGACAAAAGGCACTAGGCACTAGAAAGATTAAAAACATGATCGTTTGGCTAGGTAGACAAGACAAAGATACTGGAATTAATGAATTTAAAAAATGGATTAAGAAGCAAAATAAAAAGTATCTAGTAACTTATGTAAGTAACGAACTAAATCCAGAAAAATATCTAAGGAAAGCAGAATATTGTGTTCCGGGAGGATATTTAAGTTATATTGAGGCTAAGTCATATGGCAGTAAAATCATGACCTTTGCCAACAATCCTTTAAAGGAAGATTATTGGAATGAAATCAGGTTGGTCAAAAACTTCCCAACATGGGGAAAAGTAGCAGATGAATATATCAATTTGTATAACAGTATTAAATGAAGAGTCGTCTATAGGTAAACTCCTGGGTTCACTTATAAATCAAAGCCTGAAGGCTAACGAGATAATAATTGTTGACGGTGGATCGACAGACAAAACCATCGAAATAATAAATCATTATCAAAAAAAAGATAGGCGTATCAGACTTCTTAAAGAAAAATGCTTCAGGGCAAGAGGTAGAAACCTGGGGATCGAAATTGCCAAAAATGAAATTATTGCTATGACGGATGCGGGGTGTGTCCCTAAGATCGACTGGCTAGAAAAATTAATACAACCTTTTAAATCCCACTCCGGGAGTGGGATTGATGTTGTTGCGGGATTTTACAAGATGGTAGGAGAGACAAAACTTCAAAAAGCAATGTCTGTTTTTCTTGGAACCAAACCTTCCAATTTTGATAATAATTTTCTTCCCTCAACTAGATCAATGGCTTTTAGAAAAAACGTTTGGGAAGAAATTGGGGGATTTCCTGAAGAAAATGGAAATTCAGCAGAAGATACATACTTTAACTACAATGCAATTAAATTTGGCGTGAAATATGCACGCGTGAAAAGTGCAATAGTAGAGTGGGGGATGCCAGACTCAATTTTTAATTTTTATTTTTCAATTTTTAATTATGCGAAATGGGATGGGCAAACAAAAGTATGGTTTTTCCCTGGAAAAGGTTTTACGTCGCACAATATCAAGGCTGTTTTTGTTATATTTAGATATTTAATTGGATTATTGTTGTTAATTTTTTCATTTGAGTCTCCCTATTTATTTACTCTTTTTCTTATTTGTTTATTTGTTTACTTAATCTTTGCCTATAAAAAAGCCGGTTTATGGGGAATCCCATTGCAATTTGTCACTGATTTTTCTGTTATGAATGGATTCATATCGGGTATAATCAACTGATGGGGTATTTTCAAACAGCTCTTAGAGGAATTAAGTGGATGGCGGCATTAAGAGTTAGTACTCGTGGCCTTGTAATCGTTAAAACCGCGATTCTAGCCAGAATTCTTCTTCCTTCTCAATTTGGAATTTATGGAATAGCTACAATTGTTTTAGGGTTTCTTGAAACCTTAACTGAAACTGGAATAAATATATTTTTAATTCAAAAGAAAGAGAATGTTGATGATTATGTTGATAGTGCCTGGGTTGTTTCGGTTGTAAGAGGAATGTTAATTTCTTTTGCAATTTTTATTTTTGCACCATTTATTGCTAATTTTTTTAACTCACCGAATTCGATCTCAATTCTATATCTCACATCAATTGTTCCACTAATTCGAGGGTTTATTAATCCTGCATGTGTTAAATTTCAAAAAAGACTCCAGTTTAATAAACAGTTTTATTACGAAGCCTCATTATTTTTTATTGACACACTAATCGCGGTCTTATTAGCATTCTTGACAAGATCTGAAAACTCACTTGTTTGGGGGATGATTATAGCTACCAGTATTGAAGTAATTTTATCTTTTTTGATTTTCTCACCCAAACCAAAGTTTTTATTAAATTTAGCTAAGGTCAAAGAAGTGGTGGGTAAGGGTAAATGGATAACTGGCGCCTCAATTTTTAATTATTTGTTTGAGAATGTCGATGATATTTTTGTAGGTAGGTTACTAGGCACACAATCTTTAGGATTTTATCAACAGGCATATAAGGTAGCATCTATTCCAGCTTCAGAGGTTGGCGAGGTATTTAACAAGGTCACTTTTCCGGTTTATACAGCTATAGGTGGGGATATTAAAAGGGTGAAAACGGCGTTTTTGAAGACATTATTGGTTATCACTACATTTGTAGCATTATTTGGAGCATTTGTTTTTTACTATCCTGTACAAATTATTATGATTATATTGGGTAATAACTGGTTATTTGCCGTTCCCATCCTCCAGATTCTCGCTATTTATGGAGTAATAAAAGCAATTTCTAATTCGTTTTTCTCATTATTTTTAGGGATCGAAAAACAAAAAATAGTGACTCTGACGACCTTTATTAGGGCTTTGGTTCTAGGTATTGTTATCTATCCACTCATTACTATTTTTGGTATTTTGGGGGCAGGATATGCTGCAATTATCGCCACACTTTCGAGCCTACCTATTCTTACTTATTTTACATGGAAATACTTGAGATAATTACACTTTCAAAAAAAAATATTACTGATTTTGCTAAAGAGCGAAACCTTCTTCTTTCTAAAGCAAAAAAAGAATGGGTTTTTTTCATCGATAGTGATGAAGTAATTAATAATTTAGAATTTACCGGCAAAGCAGGCCAAGCTTCGCTTACAATTAATAATAAATTTTCAGGTTATAAAATACGTAGAGATAATTATTTCTTGGGGCAATACGTGGGGAGCGAGAAAATTATACGACTAGCTAAAAAAAGTGCTGGGAAGTGGGAAAGAAGAGTTCACGAAATTTGGAAAATTAATGGGAAAGTCGGATACATAAACAACCCAGTTATTATTCACAATACAGCAGGTAACTTAAATCAGTACATTAAAAAAATTAACTACTATTCAGATTTGCATGCACAAGCTAATAAAGAAGAAAAGAAAAAATCAAATTTATTCAAAATCATTTTTTATCCGATCGCCAAGTTTATTGTTACTCTTATTAAATCAAAAAATATGGTTTTTAGTATCATGCAGGCGTTTCACTCTTACTTATCATGGAGCAAATTATACTTTTTACATTCCTAATTTTATTTCCCTTTGGTCAAATCATAAAAATTGGAATAGTTAACCCGATTGATATTGTTGTTGGCGCTGGAGCCTTGTGGGCAATACTAAAAAAAAACAAACACCCATCAGTTTTTAAATATTTTAATAATTTTCTATATGTAGTTTCATTTAGCTATATAGTTTCGATTTTTTTGATCAAAGAAATTGATTTGGTATATGGTTTACTGTACCTAGTACGATTGGTCGCTTATTTTTATTTTTTTACTTTAGTCTCTAACTTTAAAAATAAAAAACTTTTGCTAAATTCACTCCTATCACTATCAATTTTCTCTGCCATTTTTGGTTGGATTCAATACTTTCTCTATCCTGACGTTAGAGCTTTAATTTATTATGGCTGGGATGACCATTTATACCGAATGGTTGGGACATTTTTAGACCCTACCTTTTTAGGTTTAATTTTAGTTCTTGGGTCAATCTTAGCTTTTTATCAAAAAAAATATTTAGCATTTGGTTTTTTAGCATTTAGCATTTTATTTACTTATTCCAGGGCGAGCTATCTAGCTCTTTTGATACCTTCATTTTTTGTATTTAAAAAATTAAAATATTATTTATTGTTTGTAATTTGCTTATTGATTATTGTAATTTTCCTACCCAAAAAGGCTGGTGAGGGTGTAAGGCTTGAAAGAACAAGTAGTATTGTTGCTCGACTTGAAAGTTATGGCGCAACTTTTTCCGTATTTAAAGAAAGTCCTTTATTTGGAGTGGGATTTAATAATATTTGTTTGGCAAAAGACAAGAATTTCAGTTCGCATTCTTGTTCCGGTTCCGAATCAAGTTTGCTGTTTCTACTTGCGACAACTGGTGTTGTTGGATTTGTGAGTTTTGTTTATTTTGTTTTCAAAGTCGGAGGATCCCTTTCGCGCAATTCTACATTCTACATTTTACATTCTACATTCATCGCAATCTTTGTTCACAGTCTTTTTTCTAATTCTCTTTTTTACCCATGGATAATGGGTTACTTAATGATTTTACTAGCAATTACTCTAAAGCGTGAAGTTAAGACTTAATTCACTTTGGCTAACGTTTCCAGCAAAATCTTCAGCTTTAATGGTAAATTTATTCTCTCCTTCATTAAGGGTTGTAGTGAATTGAAAATCACCACTATCTTCAACTGCCACAAACCTGTCATTTATAGTAACTTTTGTATCCTTGTCGTCAACTGATCCTTTTATATCAACCTGTCTTTGTCTTGACCCAAAAAAACTAGTTCCGCCGGAAGGCGAATTAATAGTAAGATCCGGTTCATCACTATCAAATGTAATTGTAAAATTTTTGGTTTTTTGACTTTCATTACCGGCTAAATCCTTAGCACTTGCTACAAGTGTATTTTCTCCTTTTTGAAGATCTAGGTTTTTACTAAACTCTCCATTTGTATTAGTAACAACCTCATCCTCTTTCCCATTGAAGACAAGCTTTATTACAGCACCTTCTTCACTTTTACCGATTATCTTTAAAATTTCTTGATTGGTAAATTCGGGAGTAGATTCTATTTGAGGTGGAGCGGGAGGTGTTTTATCATTTTGGGTTATTGGTTTATCACTTTTAACCAGTTCAGCAACAAAACCTGTAAATTTGGCAAGCGCTGGAATACCAAAAAAGAACATAATAACTCCAGCTATAACTGTAAGTATTACAAATTTAAGTGCTTTTTGCTTATTTCTTTTTTCTTCGCTTACCATGGAGCCAAGGGTGGGCCTTGAACCCACGACCTGCGGTTTACGATACCGCTGCTCTACCAACTGAGCTACCTTGGCGTTTTTACCTCTAAAGCTATTATATCATTTGAAGCTAATATCCAGTAAATTTTTCAGTGAGGATTTGGGATGAAGAAATCTTTAGTTTTGAAAGATTGTCTTCCATTGCATCTACAAAGGCGGGAGGACCAACGACCCACCAAATTAAATTACCAATTACCAATGACCAATTACCAATTAATTCATTAATTTTCAAATAGTTCAAATGACCAAATTTAGAAGAATCGAAAAACTCTACTTTAAAAAAGTTATTTTCTTTTTGCCACGATCTAAGCTCTTTGCCAAATACAAAATCACTATCTGAATTTGAATAGATCAGATACGTGGGGATTTTTAAATTTTTGTCGATGTTGTATTTGATGAAAGATCTAAACGGTGTAATTCCAATTCCACCAGCTATAAATATATGAACATTATCTTTTTCAGCTTCATCAAGAATGTAAGTTCCGGTTGGGCCTTCACCATCGATAATGATTCCCATTGGTAAATTGTCCAAAGTTTTTTTGAACCCGGATTCTTCTCTAATTCTTGTTGTAAACCTAAATAGCCCTTTTTCTGTGGGTGAAGTGGAAATTGTAAAATGCCTTGTATTTCCTCTAGGGTCGGGGAAATCTAGCTTTGGAAGAGTAAAGTAGTAATATTGGCCGGGCAAATAGCTAACTGGTTTTTCTGGTTTGAAGAAAAAAGATTTTGTTCCTCGGGATTCATCTATTTTTTTAACAAGCGTAAATCTCATTTCTTTTCTTTTTTGATTAAACTCCAATGGTATTTATAGAGTGGAAGGCCAACTATAAGCATAGAAAGTGCTGTTGAAGCTTGTCTCTGCCTTTGCCTTTTACTTTCGAGTTCTTGAAAATCTTTTTGCTCTTTAATTTCTTTTTCAGATAGTGCTACTTCTTCACCACTTGGAACAGGCTTTGTAAGCATGGGATAATTTTCATATTTGTCGGCCCCTTTAAAGACATAAACTTTAATTGCCAGGTCGACAAGTTGGACAGTGCCTATGATTGCAATTAGTAGTCCAATAAAAGAAAAAAGATATAAATAAAGTAAACGAATATTAAATTTCATGGAGCTGATTTTTGAAAAAGTCAGAACCTCCTTTCGCGAAAACCCGTAATGTCGCAGCTCCGGCTCGGCC
>JBBTWD010000025.1:0-29726 GCA_038062915.1 Patescibacteria group bacterium | reverse complement strand
AAACTGCCTGTTAGTTTGTACCAGCCTGTTGCCCCCATGGGAGTAAAGGTTGTGGAAAGTACGGCGGTATCATAATACAATTCTACGTCTGCCGTGGTAACTGCCGCTCCTGTTGTGTAGGCATATGCTATTAAGTTATATGTAGAAGTATCTCCCACATTAACACTCTGTAAATAATTAGCATCCGTTCCCGCTGTAACCAGTTTCGCGCTCGCCGCACCCGCATATTTTGTGGTTGTATCCCTCGTTGCCGTCAGTTCCTCAAACGGAGCCCCTGTATATTCAGCTCCCGTCCCTCGTGCAAACAGGGTAAAGTTGTCAAAAGAGTTGCCTGAATAGGTGGAGAATAACCCGTGTTTGGTATTGCTGATTATCCCTGCATCAGATACCGTCTGTTCATTCCCCACCAAAGCATTGTTGTAATACACCCGCACTTTCAAAGCACCCGCTGAAGTGTAGGTAATCACCCGCAAAGTGGCTCCTGCCGAATACGTTGCCGCCGCCGAGATTAAATTGGTATACGTTCCTCCCACATTTTTATCCAGCTTGACATTGGCGCCATCATGGTAGGCAATCAGGAAGTTAGCCGGTGTTGAAGTAGAATCCAAATTCAATACCAATCCCGCCTGCGTCCCTGCAGTTAAAGTAACATTGGCATCAGCAATGACATCGGTATCACTCGTTGAGACAGAGGAGAAAAGGGAGGAGAGAGTGAGGGGTTTAACTGAAAAATTATCTACAACACCTGTCGTATTAGAGCTGTCTGCATATATGCCCATGTTACCGTTGGCAGGCCTACCTGATATTACATTTCCTGTTGCAACAGTATTAAAATACTTATAAGGCGTGAATGGATAAACATAAAAATTTCCACCGCTGCTTTTACTTTCAATATCAAAACTAGCAGTATACCAAGTGTTAGTAGTTAGTGGAGGTGTAGCATAAGCACCAGTTGCGGTTACAGATGTAAAGTTTAACTTACTTCCAGAAACAGTTACACCAGTCCCTTTTTCCCAATAAGCATTATTATCAAATCCTGTATCACCATTTAGTTCACTCCCCAAACTCGGTGTAATCACATTTTTATTTGTAGAGATGGCTCCGCCGGTCCAGGCTAAAGACGGCGTGGTTTGGGAGTCGGGCCCTGTTGTTTCGCTTGAGCCAATCGCTCCATCTCCTCGGGTAAAGGTATCATACGCCAAAGGAGTCGGGAGCCAGATGGAGGTAGGGATACGGATGTTGTCTACGGTAAAAGCAGTGTTGTAATTATCTATTTCAGGATAAAGCGTTGCCGTAGAATTGGTTCCCCATGAACCAAGTAGTGTCCAATTGGTGTAGACTCCTCCCTTAATATAGTAATATGCACCAGTGCTACGCAAAACGGTTGCTAAATAATAATCTGTGGCTGTAGATAAAGCGCCAACCAACACTTCTGTTCCATCTTTCATAACTCCTAATGAACTAAATGAATTACCAATACCATGCAACAAATCTCCAGTTAGACCATCGTCAAATCCCAGCCTGAAATAATGTGAGGTAAGCGTAGAAGCATTAACTTTAGAGACAAATGTTAATCCTGCTGTACGGGATACTGCGGAATAATATAACATTGGATCTGCAAATGCAGGGGTTGTCTTACCTCCCGCAAAAGTCAAGGCACTTGAAGCGATTGATAACTTACTTTCCGTATCCACCACCGTCCTTGTTCCCCCAGTAGGTTCGGCGGAGGTGCCGTTGACTGCTCCTGCAGCCCTATCGGTCGTAAACTGGTCGTTTAAGGTGTATGAGGGGACTTCGGACCAAGAGGTTAAGTCAGAGTCAAAGGTGCCGTTACTTAGTTTGTTGGTCGGGTCAGTTGATGTTTGGTCAAAGGTTACTGCGTTGGTTTCATATTTTAAACCTAAGACTTTGCTTCCAGAGTTTGTCAGTCTAAAAGCATCTGTCCCGCTGGTTCCCGCTAGATCAAGCAGAGCCGTGGGTGCTGTTGTGTTTATGCCAATGTACCCGCTTGAAGTATCAACAACCAAATCATTGGTATTAACAACAAAGTCACCCGTTGTTGCCAGGGAAACATTTAAGTTGCTCCCTGAAGCGGGAGAGATTGAAAGAGCTCCTGAAGGCGTGGTAATGGAACTAATTGTTAAACCGTTTCCTGTAAATGAAGTAGTGCTGGCCGTCCCCATGGTTCCGGTTGTGGTAATGGTATTTCCGGTAGATATTGTCCCAAAGCCTGTGGCAATTGAGCCAGACGAAAGAGCGCCGGTTGTTGTTAGTGATGAGGTTGTTACTCCTGTTCCCAAGGTAGTGGCATTTAAAACAGAGGAGTTGTTAATTGTAAAGGCATTACCAGTTGTAAGATTAACAGTTTGAAAATTTCCCAGTCCTGCCGTATCAATGTAGGCCACATTAGTTCCCGAGTGTCCATAGATAGTTAATGGATAGTCAGTAGCCGGAGCTGAAGTTAGTGAGTTGTAGCCTAGGATTATATCCCCATCTTCATCAATTGCAGCTCTTTGGTATCCTGCAACCCCAAAAGCTAAAAGTTGGCCATTAGCTGCTGCTGTTGTTGGATTAATGAGAACCGAGGCTTGTGAGATGGTCGTATCTGTGGGAGCGTAGGAGAAGGTGGTCTGACCGGAAAAAGATTGACTGCTATTGGAGTTAATATTAGCCACCCAGAGATTATTGAAACGAAGAGCAGAACTTCCCAAATCACTCCCCAGATCGGTATTGGGAAGAAGGGAAGTTCCATTTGCCACTCTTCCCGTGAATGTTATGGAATCGGTAGCGGCATCTCCCAAGGTTACAGCCCCGTTTAAGGTAGTTGCCCCCGTAACGGCAAGAGCTCCTCCTGCCGTCAGGGTATCGGAAAAATATCCCGTTCCAACCGTATGCAGTTTATAGCTGGGAGATGATGTTCCTATCCCCAAAGAATCGGTTGATGTTGAAAGGTAAACGGAAGTTCCTCCGTCGGTAAATCCCGAAAGAGTGTAATCGGGGGAGGCGCTGTTAATCGTAATCTTGTCATTGGTCGCGTCGGTAGTTAATGTTATTCCTCCCGAAGCAACAAATGTTAATGTATCGGTATTGCCGTCAGCCACAACATCGCTTTGTCCCGAAATAGAAAGAGTCTTAAATACATTGACGCTACTTCCCCTGTCTGCATTTGTTACGGTCAACCCGTCGACTGTAATTCCGCTTCCTGCGGTTAGTACTAAATCGATATCTCCCGTTTCGTCATTAACGGATGTAACCAGATTGGGAGCAGTAATTGATTTTTTGAATGTTACTTTGTCGTTAAAAAGAGCAGGAACATTGACAGAGAATGTGTATGTTTGACCCACCGATCCTGAAAGACCCGTTGAAGTTGCAAGAACAGAACCATCCATCTCGGAAGAGTCCAAGCGAAACTCCTCGGATGGTGGCCGAATGGACTCCTCCGAGGTGTTGAGTATACCCGCAAAAACCGCCAATCCCGCAATAACTGCCGGAACGGCAAACCATTTGAGAATATTAAAAGGTTTATTAACATTAACCGGAGGAGTAATGCTAAACAGATTTTTAGAGTTTACAAACTTATCTAAGACTTCTTTTGAATAATATCTTTGATTTCCAACAGACCTTTCGGGAACAAGCTTTCCTTTCTTTTCCCACCTTCGCAGTGTTTTTGATGACACACCAACAAAGTCAGCAGCTTCCTGGATTCTAATGTTGGACAGGTTTTTGGGCATTGTCTAAGTTTCTATATTCATTGTGGCTGTTCAAATTCAAACTGTCAAGGGTATTTTGGGCAAGTTTTGGACCAAAACTTGCTTGACATGGAGAAATTAATAGTTCAGAGTTAATTAATGTCTAAAGTATTGGGATTTTTAGTTTTATTGTTTGGTATTGGTACAAGAGTGGTTTTTGCCCAGGACAGCGCGGGGGTGGCAACTTATGTTTCCTTATCGGGAGAATATTCAGACGGATCCGTAATTTGTGGCACTGGTGGCGGGAGTAACAAAATCTGCGATAGGGAGTATGACCCCAATATGATTGGTGTTATAACTGTCAATCCGGCGGTGTCTTTTATTGTCGAAGAAATGGACGGTACTGTTCCCATGTTATCTTCCGGAAAAGCATATGTGCTTGTTTCCTCCGTCAACGGCACCATTACTATCGGAGATTTTATAACAAGCTCGAAAATTGCCGGCGTTTCCCAGAAAGCTACGAAAAGCGGCTACATTTTGGGATCGGCGACGGAAGAATATAATGAAAGCGATCCTCAAAAAATCGGGAAAATTATGGTTTCCCTTTCGGTTAAGCCCGCGGTTCTAAAGAAAAATGCCGAGGCGAATTTACTGCAAATGATTAAAGACGGAGTGGAAGGGGCTTTTGAATCGCCTCTTTCTGCCTTGAGATATGTAGTATCTGCTTTGATAGTTTCTGTTATATTTATATTTGGATTTATACATTTTGGTAAAATTGCCAAAAGCGGAGTAGAGTCGATAGGAAGAAATCCTCTGGCAAGCCGGGCGATACAAACAGGTGTTATTATGAATATGGGAATAACAGTTGTTATTATGGGAGCCAGCGTTTTTGTGGCTTATATGATTTTGGTTATCTGATAACCAAAATCAAATTCTAAACACTAATATATAAATACTAAACAAATTACAATGACACAAACAATAAATATCAAACAATACGATTTGGAAGATAGAACACTCAAATTTGCCAAAGACGTGAGATTTTTTGTTAAATCTTTACCATATTCAGTATCGAATAGCGAGGATGGCAAACAGCTTGTCAGGTCTTCGGGTTCTATTGGAGCAAATTATATCGAAGCGAATGAGTCTTTGAGCAAAAAAGACTTCGTATTAAGAATTAAAATAAGCAAGAAAGAAGCAAAAGAATCAAGATTCTGGTTGAGATTGTTAGGGGCAAGCGCAAATTTAATAAATGAGTGCAACGAATTGATGAAAATATTTGGTGCGATAATTGAGAAATCGAAGTGATTTTGTTGCTGTTTATTTTTTGTAATTTCTGATTTGTGGTTTGTTTAGAGTTTAGTATTTAGGATTTAGAATTTGTAAAATGATTCATAGCTATAAGTACTGCGTCGATAAAAACAAGGAAATTGGGAAAATAGAGCAGATAAAAGGCTCTCTTGTGATGGTTTCCGGGTTTTCCAATGCTTTTATAGGTGAGGGGATTACTTTTGAAAGCGGGGAGCACGGCGAAATTCTTTCCATAAAAAAGGATTTAGTTGAGATTTTGGTTTTTTCCAGAGAGCAGGTTACTCCTGGGGCCAAGGTTGGGAGGACGGGTGAGGCTCTGTCCGTATCTGCGGGAGAGGGGCTTTTGGGTCATGTTGTCAATGCCCTTGGCTATACACTCGATGATAAGCGTGAAGACAGCGTCAAATCCCTTCTTATGCCCATCGAATCCCGTCCAAAGGGCATTTCGGAAAGAAGGAAAATAGATAAGTTTTTGGAAACGGGAGTGTCGATAGTCGATCTGGTAGTCCCCCTGGGGATGGGCCAGAGGGAGCTTGTGATAGGCGATAGAAAAACCGGCAAAACCTCATTTCTTCTTCAGACGGTTTTATCTCAGACTAAAAAAGAAAGAGTCTGTATATATACACTCGTCGGGAAAAGAAAATCTGAAATTAAAGAGATTTATGATTTTTTGAAGGCTCATGATGTTTTGAAATATACTATTATTGTTGCGGCGTCCGCCGAAGATTCTCCCGGGGAGGTCTATATCGCTCCCTTTACGGCCATGACCCTGGCCGAATATTTCAGAGATCAGGGGACAGATACTTTGGTTATTTTTGATGATCTGACCACTCATGCCAGATATTACCGGGAAATTTCACTCGTTGGCGGAAGATTTCCTGGGCGTGAGAGCTATCCAGGGGATATTTTTTACCTGCATTCGAAGTTGATGGAGCGGGCCGGAAATTTTGAAAAAGCTTCAATTACCTGCCTTCCAGTTTCCGAAGCTCCTGCGGGGGATATTACGGGATATATTCAGACAAACTTAATGAGTATGACGGACGGGCACTTGTTTTTTGATTCGGAGCTCTTTTTTTCGGGCCATAGACCCGCGGTCAACGTATTTTTGTCGGTTACAAGAGTCGGCAAGCAAACCCAGACTCCCGAAGCGCGGGATTTGGGAAGAAAGATATTGATTCTTTTAAAGAAGAACGACGAAATGTCGAGATTTTTGAAATTCGGCCCCGAAGTAACGCCGCAAGTTGCCGAAATTTTGGAAAGCGGCAAAAAAGTTAACGAGCTTTTCAATCAAATGCCGGAAGAATTACGGGAAGTTGGGGAGAGCGTGAAGGAAGTGGAGGGGATAATTCAAAAATGAGATCTATCAAAAAAGTTATTGTCGAAGATAGAGAAACCCTCGAGATTAAAGGTTTGGTTGAGGTTTATGAGGAAATTGCGGCTGGGAAAATGCAGGAAATAAGGGAAAGCATTATGAATGCCAGAGATTTTTTTGAAAGGCTTGCGACTCTTTCCTCCGAAGTCGGAGCCGATTTGGAAACTGCCGGTTTGGGGAGAACCGGAGACGTTGCCGTATTTGTATCCGCAGGAACAGGACTTTATGGGGACTTGATTGACAGGATTTTTGTCGGGTTTATGGATTTTGTACAGAAAAATCCTAGGATTGATAAAGTGGTTATCGGTAAACTGGGAGATGAGATGATGAAGTTCTTGGCAAAAGATATCACTTATCAGTATTATGACTTGGTGGATGAAGAAATAGAGGCTGAAAAACTTTCGATGTTGATAAAAGATTTGGTTCGATATAAAAAGATATATCTCTTTTACGGCAAATTTAGAAATATAGTTAACCAGGAAACTTGGACACAGGCAATTTCTGGGCAAGTTTTAGGAGAGATTCAGGGTGGAAAGGTATCTGACAAAAAGTTTTTATATCTTTACGAGCCCGGAGTCGAGAGTGTTGCCAAGGTGTTTTCAGAAGAGATTGCGGGATCGGTTTTTGATAACACCATCGAGGAAAGCCGTCTTGCAAAATACGCGTCGCGGTTGATGCATCTTGATACCGCTCTCGAAAAGATCAATGAAAAACTGAAAAACCTTTTTTTTGAGAGAATCAAGGTAGCAAAGAGGGTTAGTGAGAGAAAACAGCTGGCAAGTTTTGCGGGACTTTTATTATGAAAAAAATTGGAAAAATAATTTCAGTTACGGGGCAGGTGGCGGAAGTGGAGTTTGAGGGAGAATTGCCGGAGATAAACGAGAAATTGATTCTCAAAGGCGACCCTCAAGTCAGCCTTTATGCTTTTCAATCGGTCGGAAAAAATATTTTTTACTGCACGATACTTATTGGGAGGCGAAAATTAAAGCAGGGAAGTGTCGTTCTCGGGACGGGAGAGAGGCTTTCCATTCCCGTAGGAAATAAATTTTTGGGGAGAGTGATCGACGCTTTCGGAAGTCCCATAGACGGCAAAGGTGAAATCGAGTCAAACGCGAAAAAGGAAATATTTGCCGCTACCCCGGAATTTAAAGACGTTTCTTCCAAAAATGAAATTTGGGAAACGGGCATTAAAGTCATAGATTTTTTTGCGCCGCTTGTAAAAGGCGGGAAAATGGGGCTTTTCGGCGGAGCGGGAGTCGGGAAGACGATTTTATTAACCGAAATAATGCACAATATATTAGAGTCAAAAGGTAAAAGTCAAAAGTCAAAAGCGAGGGGGGCGATTTCGATTTTTGCGGGGGTGGGGGAAAGAACGCGGGAGGGGCAGGAGTTATACGAAGAATTGGAGAAAAGCGGACTTTTGCCGAGTGTTGCCTTGATATTCGGACAAATGGGAGAAAATGCGTCGGTTAGATTTTTAACGGCGATGAGCGCGGCAACCTTGGCCGAATATTTCAGGGATGAAGAGAAGAAGGATGTTTTATTTTTTATCGATAATGTTTTCAGGTTTGCCCAGGCAGGGAGCGAAATATCGACTCTGACAAAAACAATTCCTTCGGAGGATGGCTATCAGCCAACACTTGCCTCCGAAATGGCGCTTTTCCACGAAAGAGTTGTTTCGAAAAATAACGAGGTCATTAGCGCCATTGAGGCAATATATGTTCCTTCGGATGATTTGCTGGATGCCGGGGTTCAGGCGATTTATCCATATCTTGACTCTGTAATTACCCTGTCCCGCGACATTTATCAGGAAGGCAGATTCGCCGCAGTTGATATTCTGACAACCAGTTCCAGAGTTTTATCCCCGAAAATGGTCGGCGAGGAACATTACAAAACGGTTTTGGAAGCCCTATCGGTTCTAAAAAGTGCTCAAAGCCTTGAAAGAATGGTTGCCTTAGTCGGGGAGGGAGAGCTTTCTGTTGAAAACAAGCGGATTTACATTTTGGCAAAGATAATTAAAAATTATATGACCCAGCCCTTTTTTGTAGCCGAAAATCAAACCGGAAGAAATGGGGAATATGTTTCTCTGGCAAAGACAGTTGCCGACGTAAAGGATATTCTTTCCGGGAAATATAAAGATAAAGATCCCGAGGAATTTCTGTTCATAGGAGGTATTGCGGATGGATCTAAAAAAACTTCAGGTAAAAATTAGCGATAGGGAGAAGGTTCTTTTTGAGGGCGAGGCTTTTGCCGTTTCTTCGAAAAACGAAATTGGGGTGTTTGATATTTTGGGCGAGCATGCCAATTTTGTATCGACCGTGGCGGAGTACGTGGTGGTTCATAAAAATGCCGACAATAAAGTAAAGTTTGATATGGAAAGAGGTATTTTACGGGTGAAAGAGAATATTGTGGAAGTCTTCGCCGGAATCTAATTGTTTAGATTCCCAATTATTGAGGAGGGCTAGAATCTTCTGGGAGGGTTATGGGAGGCTTGATGTTGGTTTCCTCGACTGGCTGGGGAGGAGTTAAATCCTCTATATTTTTGAGTTCTTTCGTTGCCGTTTCATAGTCGGCAGAATCCTTGCCAACGAGCGATAAAACGATATTCATTTCATCGGTGGCTTTTTTAAATTCTTTCTTCTCACGATAGACGATAGCCAAGTTATAGTGTGCATTAGCAAGATCTGGTTTGGTAAGTGTTGCTAATCTGAATGCTTCAATTGCTTCATCAAATCTGCCTAGTGCAAAATATGTTCCCCCTAAATTAATTCGAAGATTTGGACTAATTGGGTCGAGAACGACTGCTTGGGAAAAAGTTTGTACGGCAAAATTGTCAGCCCCCTGGGCAAATGGCATAATGGCCCTGTAAATTCTAGCTAAAATTTCCCAATTTCCAGATCTTTGCGGATTAAGGCTTACGGTCAATTTCCCTTCATTTATGGCGTGGCTTATAAGCTGGCTAATAGTTGTTCTATCTGTTTCGGTAATATCTTTTTTGGCGGCGATGGATGAAGCAAGAGCCATGTCGATTTGAGAATAGCTTGCGTGATATCTGTCTACCCCCGGACTTAATCTCACCGCGCTTGCCAAGTTGTCATAAGTCGCCTTGGCATTATTTGTGCTCAAGGAATCAAGGGCTTTTTTAAATTTAATCTCCGCCGCAAAAGCCTTTGATCCAAAAAAAGTAAGAGTTGCAATTCCGGCAACAATAATTCCCGATAGTATAATAGACGCAACTCTTCCCGTTGCTACGTCGACACTTTTTTCTTCTTTGGAGCTTACTGCCAAAAGGATAAACATCAGAACTATCAAGGTTGGGGGGGCGGGAAGTATTGCGAAAAGAATGAGAATGGCGGCCACTGGGATTGAAATCTTTTTGTAAACTAAAAACAGTAGAAGCCCGAGGGCAAAAAGGCCGGCCAAGCCAACTTCCGTAATTAAAGTAAAGTAGAAATTGCCTGCGCTTGTAAATTTGACATTCCAAAGATCGGTTTGGTTGTATGCCAGAGGACGATATTTATTGAATGCGGTAGGGTAATTTCCCGGTCCTACTCCCCAAAGAGGATTCTCCTTGAGCGAGTCAATCATGATTTCCCACGAAGTCTTGAAACTCAAAAATCTCGGGGCGTCTTTAACACTAAATGCTACCGCGAGTACTATTAATAGTGCCGATATTCCCAAAAAAGCCCTTTTTGCCAGATCCTTTTGTTGAATAAAAAGACTGATCAAAATCGTGGAGATAGCCACTAGATATAAGACTGTGGGGACTAGTCCTCCTAGCGGATCAAAATAGTAGATGGGAATTTGGGGCAAAATTTTGGTTTTACCGATGATTATCGCCAATGATAGTAAAACTCCGGAGGCAACAAGGGCAAAACTTACCCCTTCTTTACCGGGCTTTCGGACTTGGTTTAGTAAGAAATATAAAACTCCACCTGTCAGGATAAAGCTTACTGTTCCCGGGAAGAAAAATGCCTCCATTTTGTTAACTTTGGTCGCAAAGGTAGAAACAAGATAAGAAAGCATTAAAACTACTACGGCAAGATCAAAACCTCCGGTTGTAAAGGAAATCGAACCTTTAATAATGGATATTATTATCCAAACAAGAATTGCAGCGCCTAGGCCGAAGGCAAGCAGCGCGAGTTTTGGGGACACAAACACCGCGGGGAAGAAAGGAAGAACAAAAACAGGCAAGATTGCAATTAACCCGTAGAGAATATATTTCATCATATCCAGTGTATCATTATTTTGTTTCAATTATCCACCAATTAAATTCGGTATCAGTGTCAATTGGGTCGGTAAATCCGGCAACAAAGTAGCCAACACTTTTTTCTTTGATGTAAAGAACTTTGTTTTGAGTCGATGACGTTGGAGTTATATAGACCAATGTATAATCCGTAATTTTTGGATTTGTGATTGTTATTTGATCAGCTTCTGCCGGGATTATTCCCTTACCGACGGTCGAATTGGTAGTGATGTTGCCGGCTAACACTTCGGGCAAGGACACCTCGGGAGTGATCCCCGGCTCTCCCGAGGTGGCTGAAGTCGCAGGATTTGCAATCACCAAATTTTCAACCGAGAGTTTGGCAAAATCTGCCTCCGGAGCAGTGATTTTGCCGGCAACTTCCAAATTTCCGGCTATTTGCATGTTGCCCATGATATCGATCTTGATCAGTCCCGCCATGATCTCTACCGGCGCTGCAGCAAGAGACTGGATTCTTAGGGGTTCAGTCAGAGAGTCTAGGTTTTGGGTGGTTAGAGTTTCGTTGACAAGAAGCGAACTGATCGCCGCATGATTTATAACGAATAGGTTGGATAGGATTAATTGGGCGAATTCAGCTGAATCGCTCGCGGTAGGCGAGGCTGAAGCAGTCGCGGCGAGCAAAACCGACTGGTCGACTTGGACTTGGGCCAAAAGCGCCTCAATTTCATCAAGATTTTCAGAGTGAATTTCGCGCGCCCTGATTTCTCCTGAAAAAGTGGCGTTGCCATAGTTGTCAATGCTTGCGACTTCTGTTTTGTTGGAATCTTGAATCTTGAATCTTGAATCTTGTGGCAGCTCAATCGCCAGATCATCCCCGGGGATTGGGGAAATGAGGCTTGTTTTGATAAATCTGGATTCCAGATTCTGTGCCTCGATTGCTCCCGCTCTGATGTTTAACGCGATTATTTGGGCGAATGCCCCAATTTGGTCAACAATCTCTCCGGCTTGATTTATTAAACCATCAGCCATAATCTCAAATTGGTCTATGACGGTTGGATAAAAGCCGGGATCGTAACTGGACAGGTTGATAAAAACGAGGACAGAGTCCTTGCCGGAGCCCGGTGTCCAGGATTCGAGGGCTTTTCCAACCACCACTCCAGATTTGGTTGCCTTTTTCCCCTTGCCGGGATCGGTTGACGGGGCAATTGGGTCGCCGATATCGATAGCGGGAGATGATGGAGATATTTTTACCGGCACCCGTCCGGATAGAGCGACGGGTTTTTGCCGGTTGAGCTTTTCCATGTTATTCCAATCATATCCCATTACCGACCCGGGATTTGTCGAAACAACCCCGATGATCGAGTTGCCCGAGTTTTGCTGCGACCTTTGCAAATAAAAAGGTAAATTTGGATCACCGGTTGTTAGGGAAGTGACCTCGACAACATCTCCGACACCGACATCATTTACGGTATAGTACATCTCGGCTAAATCGGCCGGAGTCGAGTAGGTATTGGAATCGCTATAGACGCTACCGTCAGCGGTAATTTTAAATTTAACCGTATCTGCGCCGGAGCCATTCGTTGTATCAGACTCGATAGAAAAGACGCTTTGAGTGGTGGTGGGCTCCTCTGTGTCAATATATAACGCCTCAAGATTTGCAGCATCGGTTTGAGCAATGACAAGCTTTCCTGTGGTTGGGGCGGATGTTCCGATTCCGATGTCTCCGTCATTTTGGATTACAAATTTGGTTGTTCCCGAAGAGCTTGCCGTGAAGATATCTCCGCCTTTAGTCTGGTCAACCATGAGAGCTGCGATTCCGTTATTGGTGGTGTTTTGGACAAGCCATGCGCCGTAGGTCAGGGAGTTGTAATCTCCGGAGGCTCCCGGGCCGGTCGGATTTGTGGCTAAAGCGATAGTAGCCGTACCGGTTCCGGAGATGACATTATAAATATTATGCCCCGTTAGATAAAAGCCTCCTTTTAACTCAATATCTCCGCCTACAAATAAGTCATTATCAGTTGTAATTGCTGCGGTTACCGCAGGTGTGTCTGCGGCATTGGCAAAAGCGTTGTATGCAGTGTTTGTCAAGCCGCCGATGTTTAGGGTATCTGTATCAGAAAAAAGAATCTGTCCTCCGCCGGAATCAATTGTCAAATCTCCCGTCGTTGTAAAGGTGGTTGTGGCTCCGTCAAAAGCTATATTGGTATCGGCAATTGTCAGATCCCCGTTTACATCAAGCGTGGTGCCTGCGTCGGTTGTCAGAGTGCCGGAGGTAAAATTATCGCTTGTATCGGATCGAAGAAATTGGGTAGAGTCGAGCGAATCAAGAGTGTCGGCGTTAGTTCCGGATCCGGCAAAGGCGACCCATGAGCTTCCGTTCCAGACATAGCCTGTGTTATCTGAAGTATTAAATACTAATGACCCTTGACCTATTGAGGATGGGTTTGATGTAAATCGACCTATTTGGACTTGGCCATCAAAACGAGCATTACCTTCATCAACAAAAAGGGCAATATCGTCAATTCCGTTATAACGCTTAAGGGTTAGAGCAGAATATGTGCTTGCGTTTGCGGCTCCTCGCTCGTCTAAGGTTAGATTTAAAACATCACTAAGTGCAGGTCCCTTTTTAGTTATTGAAGCAAAATCACCCAGGTTTTGGTTTATTGTGAAATTACCTGAGTTTTGGGAATATCCTGTTATATTTTTCAAGGCTCCAGTTGTGGTTAATCTATCGATCCCATTGGTTGCGATATCTTCTTTGACATTTAAATCTTTTCCAACAAGAGTGTTTCCAACCGCATCAATAGAAAACTTTGTGGTTGGCTTTGATCCACTTTGAAGCCTTAAGAGATCATAACCGACAGCGTTATTGGCGACGACTCCGTAATAAAGAGAGCCTGAAGTTAAATTTGGTGCTTGAGCATTTAGGAAATTTTTTCCTGTTCCTTCAAAGAGAAAATGGGCAATTCCAAACCCGTCAGGATTGATTTCAATATTTCCATCGGCGCCATCTGTGGTTTTTACGGTTACAGTTTTACCTTCAATTAAAAGATCTCCAATTGAGGCATCGATAATAGGTGCGTTTCCTGCAAATATTAAATTATTGGCCCCTCCAATTGCGGGCAATAAAGTTTCTTCAGGGGTGGGTTCGGGAGTTGCCTCCGGCCTAGGGGGCTCTACGACCGGGCGGGTTTGAATACTGGATTCGGGGATCCCAACGCTTGCCAAGTTGGTTATAAATTTAATTGGAAATTGAGTTTTCCAGGCAAGTGCAAAAACTAGAATCGCCATTCCCACGCTCATACCAGAAAGAGCAATAGTTTTCGGTACTTGTGATACTTTGACTTCGTTTGATACTTTTTGAATGGGATTCTGGGTCATATGTCCCACAGACGTTGCCCAATCAAAAAATCTATTAAGTGATATGGATTTTCTCTTTGCAGTTGAAGATGAGTGGGTTAGTGCAATCTCATCTTGGTATTTTTTTATTAATTCTGGTGATAAATTAGGAATAATGGGCATGGTTACTTTCTAGCCAGGTTAGAAACTGGCGTACGTCGCTTGCGTAATTTTTAATGGTGTTTTTTGATATCTTTTGATCCTCTAATTGGGACGCAAAATCGTCAACCAAAGAGAATGAATTTACAGTTTTTTTCTTAAGCGGATTACTTATATTTTGAGTTCCATCCATAAAATCAAAATCGAGTATTTGAGATGAGATCAAAAACTTAGATAAATGTCTAAGAGTAGAGAGATGCCTATTTACAGTTTTAAGTGGAATTGAATTTCCGACCATATAATTCTTGTATTTAGATACAAATTCAACAGTTAAAAAAGGAGGCAGTTCACCTAAATTTTGTATATACGTACCAAATTTTTTTAGATTTGATATTGCCCAGAAAAGAAAATGAGAGATATCTGATCTGTAGTTCTTCAGACTTTTTGCAGAGATACCTGTTGACGAAAGATAATTTTCAAATTGTTTTTGTAACATGGCTAGATTATACGAATTATACTGATTAGACCATTATTAAAAGGAAAAACCAGCCTGTCAATGGCCATTATTATTAATAATTTACGATTTATAATTTATAATTTCACGAAGTAAATAGTATAATTACCGCATGTATTTTAAGTTCGTAAATTAATCCGCATACGGAATTAAATCACCCTGTAACCTAAATTATTGACTTATTTATGCAAATAAACCCTGGCTAGATTAAAACTGCGGAGAACTGCGGAGTTTATATAAATTAATTATTTGCTTATTGATTCGCTTTAATGCTTGTAAAGTAGCTATATATCCAAATATATCATACACATCTAAGTATTTTTAATGAATTATTCTAAAATTTAAAATTGAAATTGGCAATAACATTTTTTGAGTGCTAAAATAAGCTTGCGTCTTTTTATCCCTTGATTTTGGGAGATTTGCTTTTTGGAGCTTTGGATACTAGAATCTTAATATGAACAAATATGATCATACCAGGATTGAGAAGAAATGGCAAGAAGAGTGGGCAAAAAACCAGATTTATAAAACATCCCTAGCGCGTGGCAAAAACAAATATATTCTTGATATGTTTCCTTACCCATCGGGAGCTAGTATGCATGTCGGGCATTTGGAGGGCTATGTTGGCACTGATATTCTTTCAAGGTATTATCGAATGCGAGGATACTCCATACTTCATCCAATGGGCTGGGATGCCTTTGGTCTTCCGGCAGAAAATTATGCAATAAAAACAGGAATCCATCCCGATAAAGAGACTCATAAAAATATAGAAATTTTTAAAAGACAGCTAAAAGCTTCAGGTTTGTCTTACGATTGGGATAAAGAGATAGATACTTCAAGCCCAGAATTTTATAAATGGACACAGTGGTTATTTATTGAACTATTTAAAAAAGGCTTAGCTTATAAAAAGAAATCTCCAGTTAATTGGTGCCCGAAAGACGAAACGGTTTTGGCTAATGAACAAGTGGAAGATGGCAAGTGTGAGAGGTGCGATACACCTGTAATTAAAAAAGATCTTGATCAATGGTTTTTCAAAATTACAGATTATGCTGATAGATTAATATCCGGTTTGGATGGTATTGATTGGTTAGAAGAAGTCAAAATCCAGCAAAAAAATTGGATAGGAAGGAAAAAAAGTAAAAAAGGAATAACCTACCATATTCATGATTGGTTGATAAGTAGACAGCGTTATTGGGGGTGCCCGATTCCGATGGTTTACTGCGAGGACGATGGTTGGCAGCCCGTACCTGATACAGATTTACCCATTATGTTACCTTCAGACGTTGACTTTTTACCTCATGGTGAAAGCCCTATTGCTCGCTCAAAAACTTTCCAAAAAGGAGCTAAGTGCTCAAAATGCGGCAAACCTGCTAGGCGCGAAGTAGACACGATGGACACCTATGTTGATTCATCTTGGTATTTTATAAGATTCTGTGACCCAAAGAACATAAAAGAATTTGCTTCAAAAGAAAAAATAATCCCGGTCGATGATTACGTTGGTGGAGGCCATGTTGTCCAACATTTATTATTCGCGAGATTTTTTTGGAAAGTGTTATTTGATCTTGGGTATATTGATAAAAAAATGGGTGATGAGCCGTTTTTAAGGCTTCGAGCTCCTGGGTGGATTTTGGGTGAAGATTCAAGAAAGATGAGTAAAAGATGGGGAAATGTTGTCACGCCTGACGATATTATACCTAAATTTGGCGCGGATACACTGCGTGTTTATGAAATGTTTATGGGGCCATTTGATGTTATGAAACCCTGGAGTATGACTGGAGTTGAGGGTGCCAGTAGATTTTTAGGAAGAGTTTGGAGGCTGTTCATAAATTTCAGTAACACCTCGGGGGTGGATGCTATTGTGTCAAAGATGCATAAAACTATTAAAAAAGTGGGGGAGGATATTGAGAATTATAAATTTAATACGGCCATTTCTAGTTTGATGGAGCTAACAAATGTTATTGGCAAGTATGGAGCTGACAAACAAACTTTTAAAATTTTAGCCCTGCTTCTGGCTCCCTTTGCGCCTCATTTGGCCGAGGAGGTGTGGGTGGAAGTTTTGAAACAACCATTCTCAATTCACAAAAGTTCATGGCCTAAATACAACGAAAAGTATTTACAAGTAGAACAGGTAGTAATTGTATTACAGGTTAACGGAAAACTACGTTCACGGCTCACAATTGACAGTTCACGATCAAAAGACAAAGAATTTGTAATAGAACTTGCAAAAAGTGATGAAAAAGTAGCAAAATGGCTTAAGGGTGGAAGAATTAAAAAAGAAATTTTTGTTTCTGGAAAACTTGTTAACTTTGTCGTCGCGTAAGAACCTTCTAATTTTCTTTCTTTCTGGAGCCATTTTAATAGGTTTTGGTATATTTTTTTTCAAAAGCGATATTGGTAGCAGTGGAACAAAGGTTAAGGTTTTAAATGCGACTACAGAGGGTCAAGAAGGTGGCGAAGAAATTACCGTAGAAATTGCGGGAGAAGTTGAAACTCCTGGCGTTTATAAATTGTCATTTGGCGCGAGAGTTGAGGACCTTTTAACTATCTCTGGAGGTCTATCTGCTAACGCGAATCGCAACTGGGTTGAAAAATATTTAAATAGGGCAGCAAAGTTAATCGACTCGCAAAAAGTCTATATACCTTCGCAATCAGAGATTTTGACTGCTAAAGAAATAGGGGATGATCAAAGTGGATCATCGCAATTTACGAGTCAGGGGAGTGGGTTAACCAATATTAACATTTCTAGTCTTTCAGAACTCGATAAACTACCCGGAATCGGCCCTGTTTACGGCCAAAACATCATTGATCACAGACCTTACTCAACTGTCGAAGAATTATTGTCAAAAGGGATTTTGAAGAAAAATGTTTACGAAAAAATCAAAGACATGGTTGGTGTTTATTAGTTTAATTGTTCTAATTACCTTTCGTTTTATAACGACAAGACCTGTATATAAAGATGGACAAAACATAAGAATTACGACAACGGTTTTGGTAGACCCTATAAAATATGAGAGATCACAATATTTTAAAACTGCGGGGTTGAAAGTTTATCTTCCCTTAATCCCTGAAATAATTTACGGAGATAAAATTGTTATTGAAGGAACGGTTAACGATAGGGAACTCATAAACCCAACCTTAAAAAATCTTGAAGCGGGACAAAATAATTTTTTAGGAATAAGACACAAAATTATCTCATTTTATCAATCAGTTTTACCTGAACCATATGCGGGGCTTCTTGCCGGAATAACGATTGGGAGTAAGGGTGGATTAACGAATGATTTTTGGAACAAAGTCAAAAATACTGGGGTGGCCCATGTTGTTGTTGCATCGGGAATGAATGTTACTTTTGTGACAGCGTTTTTAGTAAATTTCTTAGTTGTATTTCTACCTCGTCGAAAGTCGATACCTTTTGTTATATTAGGTATTCTTTTGTATCTGTTTATATCAGGTTTTGAAGCACCACTTGTTCGTGCTGCCATAATGGGGATTGTGGTTTTTGGCGCCCAAGAAACGGGTAGGATTGTATCTGCTTCTCGGGCATTGATTTTATCAGCCTGCTGTATGTTGATTATAAAACCTGAATGGTTAATTGACATTGGCTTTATTTTATCTTTTGTGGCGACTGGATCGATTTTAATTTTTGAACCAAAAATAAGATCAAAGCTCAATTTTCTGCCTGAAGTTCTAAAAGAAGGGTTGTCGACTTCATTGGCAGCACAAATCGGAGTCACTCCGATACTGTTTGTTACATTTGGACAGTTTAATATACTCTCGCCAATAATTAACGGATTAATTCTTTGGACCGTACCATTTATTATGATTTTAGGGGTAATTGGAGGTGTGTTAGGTTTAGTTATACCAATTTTAGGCAAACTGATATTATATATTAGCTATCCTTTATTATGGTGGTTCGTTTCTATCGTTACATTGTTGGATTTTTAGTTTTGGTTGTTTTTGGAATTGGGGTTTCCATATTCCAAATTCCTGATTCCAACTTCCGTATAATTGCTTGCGATGTAGGCCAGGGAGACGCGATCCTAATTACTTATAGGAATTTGCAAATTCTCACAGACGGCGGACCGAACAATAAAGTAATTGATTGTTTAAGTAGACATACTCCTTTTTGGGATAGAGAAATTGAGCTGGTTATTTTGACCCATCCTGATGCAGATCACTCTACTGGCCTTATTGATGTAATCAAAAGATACAATGTTGGTGCTTTACTTGAAAATGGGGTCGATTCTGGCACTCAAGTCTATAAAGCGCTAGAGAAAGAGGTGGGGGGGCGGGGTATCAATGTGATTAAATCAACTATTGGTATGAAGTTAAGGTTGGGTATGATATATTTGGATATACTCCACCCATCGAATGACTTCATAGATTCCAAAACCAACAACTATTCGATAGTAACACTGGTAAAATATAAAGAATTTGAGGCTCTTTTCACTGGAGATATTGAAGATTCTGTCAGTGATTTAATTGCAAGAAATTGGACAAAAGGAACCATTGAATATATCAAAGTACCTCATCATGGAAGCAAGAACGGATTATCTGAAAACCTTATCAAGGTGTCCATGCCTAAACTGGCAGTAGTCTCACTTGGTAAAAATTCCTACGGCCATCCACACGAAAAAATACTACAAATGCTAAATGACAAAAAGATAAATATTTACAGGACTGATTTGGAGGGGGATATTGAGGTAGTAACAGATGGAAAGAAATATTGGGTGGTAGATTTGTCAAGATCATATAGGGAAGAAAGGGGGATCCTAACGCCAGTTGAATTCTAGCTGACGGACTTGAAAATTTCTCCGGCTACGCGCTCTGGGGGAGTACCACCAGGATTAAGTTCTTTAAGACTCGTATCAATTGCTTCTTGATCGGTTGCCTGAATAGCCTTCAAAAGGGGCTCGACCTCGTTGCTTCTAACGGCTCCTTGATTTATCAACACCCTAAAAAGTTCTTGTTTTTTTTGTTTCCATGTATAATATGCCGTATTATATTGTAATTATTAATGAATTTCAATGGGAAAAGACATTTTTCGGGAGTTTGATGAGGAACTGGCAGGGATAATTGAGCACGAACGCGGCTTCGTTGGCTACATTGCCCAAGTTACCGGGGGTGCTTCTGAGGGTGAAATTGAGAGAGTTGCCAAACTTCATGCCATAGAGAGAATGTTGGACCCTGATGGGCTTAACCAAATTGGTCCGTGGGATGAGAACACTGCGGAATTATTAGTACGTCATCTCGATGAGGAAGGCTACGAACGTGAGCTTCAAGAGTGGATTTCGGATCCCGATCGGTTCGATTTAGATCCGGAGAGGGTCGAAGAGGTTGAGAGAGAGGTTAGAAAGATTTTCGATTTAGAGCCTTTCCGTGCCTAAGAGTTTTTTGGCGAATTCCGGCAGATTTTCTGCCTCGGTTATTACTAATTGGACAATTTCTTCTCCTGTCAAATCAAAATCTTCCCCCCATAACCACTTTTGAGAAGAGTGAGACTGCCCTCGACCTGGAGGAGTTTTTTTCTGAATTCTCTGCTTATCGCCGCAGCAGCAATTACTTTTTGGATTCCTAAATCTGACACAATAGACGCATTCTATCATTTTTTTGTCAAAAAAGCTAAAATGGGGAGATGGTTAATGATCAAATTGTTAAGGCTTTAGAGAAGGCAAGTGGGGTTAAGAATCCTCAAATTGAATTTCCGGAAAATGAGGCTTTTGGAGATTATTCTTCAAATATTGCAATGCAGATGACACAAAAGGGCGAAAGTGGTAATTTTTTGGAGAATATTGAATGGTTTTGGAAAAATATAAAAAAGAACAATTTTTCAAAGTACTACGATACTTCTCTTCCGGTTGGTAAGCTCAAAAACTCCCCAATTTATCTCAGAGGGTCGACTTTCGCCAAAATCAGAGGCTTCAGAAAAGAATTTGAAGGGCACCCTGAAATTACGCGTGGATATTTTCGGGCTTTTCCGTATGTTTTATTCAATCCCGAACATCTGATCAGAATCGAAAAGTATGAAGCAAGATATTTATTAGTTGGCCATTTAGATAAACAGTTTGCTGTGGTGGTTGAGGTGGATTTTAATAAGATACAAGGGTTTATTGTCAGTTCTTTTATGGTTAAAGACAGATACTTACAATCCAGAGAAGGTAGTTGTGAGAAGCACAAGAAAGTGGGTAAGCCTGCGGGGACTGCCATACCCCCGATCCTGGCCCCCATTAGATGGCACAAGGCTATCTCACGGGGTGGTGGAAGCAGATTTTCCACACTTCAGGATACCCAAGAATTTTATAGCAAATTAGAGGCAAAAAGTCAAGGCTTGTTCTCGTTAGATTATGAAATAAAAAGAAGTCCAAGAGAGTTGGCTGAAGAAATTGTCGAAAAAATAAATAGCGGAGCGGGCTTGCCGGCTGTAGCTGAAATGAAGGCTGGATTTATCAACTTTTGGTTAAAAAAAGACATATTACTTAGTAATTTGATAGAGATTGATAGTCAAAAAGAGGACTTTGGAAAATCGGATATTGGTCAGAATAAAACTGTAGTTATTGATTATTCTGCACCCAATATCGCTAAGCCTTTCGGTATTGGCCACCTTCGGTCAACCGTAATTGGTCAAGCAATTTATAATTTATATAAATATCTAGGATACACAGTTATTGGAGATAATCACTTGGGAGATTGGGGGACACAGTTTGGAAAACTTCTGTACATGATCGACAAAACAAAAACAAAGGATTTGTCAATTGAAAATTTAGAGAAGATGTATGTGGAGTTTCATAATTTAGCAAAAGATGATCCAACACTGGAAATTCATGCTCGTGCATGGTTTAAAAAACTAGAAGATAACGATATAAACGCCAGAACCACCTGGAAACAGTGCGTAAATGTTTCTTTAAATGAATTTCAGAAGATTTATGATTTATTGGAAGTAAAAATTGATAATACTTTTGGAGAAAGTTTTTATCTCGAAGGAATGAAAGATATGCTTATTGAACCCAAAATAAACAAATTTTTAACAAACGGTGAAGATGGAGATTCAAAAGTTATAAATTTAGAAAAAATGGGGATTAAGACGCCTTTGATGTTTTTGAAAAGTGATGGTGCAACAACTTACGCAACAAGAGATATGGCGACACTGCAATTTAGGCAAAAAAAATATAATCCCGACATAATTATTTATGAGGTCGGTGCAGAGCAAAAATTGTATTTTGAGCAACTTTTTGCTTCCGCCAGACTGATGGAATTGGTAAAAAAATCGGTTGAGCTTGTTCATACTGCCCATGGGCTTTATTTAGATGTAGACGGCAAGAAATTTTCGACAAGAAAAGGAAAAACAATTAAATTAGATGAGGTTTTATTGGAAGCAATTGAAAGAGCCAAAAAGTTGGGGAATAATAATCAGGAAATAGCAACGCAAGTAGGCATAGGAGCGATAAAATATTTTGATCTTATGCATTCAGTCCAAAGTAACGTAGTTTTTGACTGGGAAAAAATGTTTGCGATGGAAGGAAATTCAAGTCCGTATATTCAATACACAATTGCAAGGTGTAATAGTTTGATAGAGAAAGCGCCTACCTTTAAGGGTGTGACCCTACAAGGTATTACTTTAACTTCAAATGAACAGGAACTTTCAATTCTTCGCAAATTATCCCAATTTCAGGAGATAATCATTAATGCCGCCAAAAATTACTCACCCAACGTTTTATGTAATTATTTGTATGAACTAGCGCAAAAATACAACACTTTTTATAACAAGCACAAGATAATTGGTTCTAGCAATGAAGTTTTTAGACTTGAGCTAACTTCTGGGGTGAGTCAAGTTCTTAAAAACGGTCTAAACCTTCTTGGTATCCAAGCTCCTGAAAGGATGTGAGGCAATTTCTGTTACTTTCTCAACGATGTTTTTAGGCCTTTCCTGCAATTGTTCTTCTAATCTTCTTTCAATGAAAGACACTTTAAGGTCTTTTAACATTTCTTCAATTTCAGGATCGGTTAGTTTAATGTCTTGTTTTTCTGCGATTTTAACTATGACTTGAAGAATTTTTGTAATTTCGCGCTCGGCAGTTAGGTTTACATTCATATCCACCTCTTCCCGGAGAGATGAGATAAAGCTTTGCCTGTTTTGGCTCATTAAAACTATCAAAGTTAATATTATGGCTTCAAGCGAAACTATCGTTGTCATTAATGGATAGGGGAATGGGTCAAAGGCATTGATGGCAGGGATTTTACCTTGATTAACTAGTACCCAAAACACAAAAAAAAGAATATTTATAGTCAAAAAACTGAAACTGCCGAAGGTAGAAGTTAGGTGATCCGCCAGTCGAATCGACCCTGGTCTTTTTTTGAGCTCTCTGGCCTCCAGGCTTTTGATTATGGTCGACATTGAATTATGTTAGAATACCAGAAGATGAAATACAACAGCACAAAACTTTCGAATGGATTAAGAGTAATTACTGTTCCAATGGCTTCGAGTGAATCAACCACTCTGACTATTTGGGTTAAAACAGGATCAAGGAACGAGGATAAAAAGATAAATGGTATAAGCCACTTCCTTGAGCATATGGTTTTTAAGGGGTCGTCCAAGCGTCCTAGTGCAAAGGAAATATCTGAAGTTGTTGATTCATTTGGGGGTGAATTCAATGCAGCAACTTCTAAAGACTGGACCAATTTCTATATAAAATGCAGGAATGCTTCAATAGAAACCGCTTTTGATGTTTTGTCTGATATGGTTCTTTCACCCATTCTTAAAGTCGAGGAAATAGAAAGAGAAAAGGGAACGATTGTTCAGGAACTAGCCATGTATGAAGATACTCCAATGATTAAAATTAACGATGTTTTTGAAGAATTGGCGTTTGACAATCATCCATTATCTTGGGACGTAGGTGGAAATGAAAAGTCTGTTAGAAGTATTTTAAAAAGTGATTTTGAAAAATATAGAAGGGAATATTACTATCCAGAAAATATAATTATAACTGTTGCTGGGGGGATAAGTGAGAAGAAAGTTTTAGGATTGGTTAATAAATACTTTAAAGAACTCAAGAATTCAAAAACTCAAGAATTCAAGGCAGATAAAAAATTTCAAGTGAGTCAAAGTCAATCTCGAGTAAAGATCAGAAATAAAAAAAGTGATCAGGCTCATCTTATATTGGGATTCATGGGTGATGGTAGAGAGTATGGTAATAGGTACGCACAATCTGTTCTATCTACAATTCTAGGTGGGGGAATGAGTTCAAGACTTTTTATTGAAGTTAGGGAGAGACGGGGCCTGGCCTATGCCGTCAAAACCGGAATTGAAAGATATCAAGAGACGGGTTACATAAGCACATATATTGGAACTGATCCTAAAAAGATTGAAGAAGCAATAGCCGTGACACTGGAACAGTATCACGGAATTTCCAATGGCCAATTTCCAATTTCCAATGAAGAACTTGCGAAAGCAAAGGAGTATCTGAAGGGGCATATAGCGCTAGGTCTAGAGGACACAAGTGCTGTTAATGAATTTTTTGCATTTCAAGAGTTATTTTTAGACAAGGTGATTACTCCGGAAGAGCTATTTAAAAAAATAGATTCAGTTGGTCTCGATGAAGTTTATGAAGAAGCCAAAAGGCTATTTAAAAAAGAAAAATTAAACCTGGCAATAATTGGTCCTTACAAAGATGAACAAAAGTTTTTAGGATTAATTAAATGAAAGGCTTAGAATTCCCGACAGTAACAACAAAGGTAAAAGGTTTAAATAAAAAATTTGACATAAATAGCCCTCTAGGGCGCGGGGAGTATTTTGAAGCCAAAGTTGGTTCGGAGATTGGGCGAATTAAAAAATATTTAGAGAAAAACACATTTGTAGCCTATCTCATTGGTAAGAAAAACTCCGGAAAAGGCACCTACTCACAAATATTCACAGAAATTTTTGGTGAAGACAAAATAAGCCTTATTTCTATTGGCGATATAGTTAGAAATGTTAGTCTTGATTGGGATGGTTTCAAAAAAACTGACAGATTTGAGAGGCTCAAAAAGCTCTATAGGGGCTATATTTCTTTTGATGACGCTTGCGATGCATTAGTTGGTCGATCACAATCAAAACTTCTTCCGACAGAATTTGTATTAGCTCTTCTCAAGCTCACAATTGAGGATCATAAGGGCAAAACTCTTTTTATTGATGGCTTACCTCGCGAGCTCGACCAAGTATCGTACTCACTTTACTTTAGAGACCTTATTGGCTATAGAGAGGATCCTGACATGTTTATTCTTATCGATATCCCAGAATCGGTGATAGATGAAAGAATAAAATATAGGGCAGTTTGTCCAGAATGTAAAAATACAAGAAATGTAAAGCTATTAATAACGAGTAGAGTTGAATACGATAGAAAAACAGACAAATATCATCTCCTTTGCGATAGTCCTAGATGTAAAGGCGGATTTAGAATGGAGCCAAAAGAGGGAGACGAACAGGGGATTGGTCCAATTAGAGAAAGGTTAAATAAAGACGAAGAGATTCTAAAAAAAGCATTCAATCTCCATGGGATACCCAAAGTACTTCTTCGAAACCATGTGGCCTATAAAGATGCAGATAAACTGTTTGATAGTTATGAAATCACCCCCGAGTACTCATTTGAGAGAAGCGGGGATAAAATTAAGGTAATTGAAAAGCCCTGGACGGTTAAAGATGATAATGGAGAAGAATCTGTGAGCCTTCTTGCCGCCCCGGTTTTTATTTCACTAGTCAAACAGCTTGTTGAGGCGTTAGATATTTAAATCCATTGACAAACTTATGGTGTTCTATTATAGTATACATAATTGTATATTATGGACAGACTTAGTTTGTTATTAAAATCCAAACAATCCTTATTTCATACCCAGGATCTAGCCTTACTTTGGGCTATTGAAAATAGGCACACGCTAAGAATAACCATTTCCCGTTACATCAAAAAGGGAATATTGAATAGTATTACACGGGGTTTATATTCAAGTGTTCCAGTCAATAAATTAGATAAATTTGAATTAGGGACGGCACTTATTCACAAATTTTGTTACGTTAGCTGTGAAACAGTACTCTTTAACGAAGGGGTAATAAACCAAATAGTTTACCCAATTACCTTTGTATCGTCGGTTTCTAAAAAGATTGAATTTAACGGCACACAATACATTTATAGACAGATAAAGCCAGAAATTTTGATGGATTCAAATGGAATAATTGAAAAAGCAGGCTATTTTATAGCTACAAGAGAAAGGGCAATTTCTGATATGCTTTATTTTAATCCCAAATATTACTTCGATAATATACAAAAATGATACTTATACGAGAACAGGATAGGTTGCACAAAATACAATTACAAAGATTGTTAGTTGCCGTGGTAGATAATCCAGTTTTATCTCAAACACTTTATTTCAAAGGTGGAACTGCCGCCACTATGCTTGGCTTTTTGGATCGTTTTTCAGTCGACTTGGATTTTGATTTAAAAGAAGGCTCAGATGTTTCAAAAGTAAGAAAAGAATTCAATAAAATATTCCAAAATTTGGACTACAAAGTCGAAAAGGGTGGTGATAAAAGTTTATTTTTTACTCTTAAATACCAAGCTAAAGACGGTTTGAGAAATACAATTAAAATAAGTGCTTTCGACGGTGCTGTTAAAAATAATGATTATGGCTTGGTCAAAATAGGAGAAATCGACAGATTAGTTACTTGTCAAACTATTGAGACTATGTTTGCAAATAAATTAGTTACAGTGATAGACAGATACAATAGACACAAAGAAGTTGCAGGCCGTGATATATATGATATCCATTACTTTTCCTCACAAGGGTATGGATTTAAAGAAGAGATTATAAAAGAAAGAACCGGTTTACAATCAAAAGAATACATTAAGAAATTAATTGATTTTATAGAAGAAAAAGTGACAGATAAGATAATAACTGAAGATTTAAACACGCTTTTGCCTCTTCCCAAATTTAATAAAATTAGAAAAGTTTTGAAACAAGAAACATTGATGTTTTTAAGAGGTTTAATTTAACTGCTTCATTCTCTGTGTGTCAGGATGCTGGGAATTGAACCCAGTGCCTCTGCTTCCCGAAAGCAGCGTGATACCGATTCACCACATCCTGTTATTTGTGTCCTCGCCAAGAATCGAACTTGGATTTAGGGTTTAGGAAACCCCCGTTCTATCCGTTGAACTACGAGGACTTATAGATATTTTACACTATTTAATCGTAAGAGAATAAAGATTTGAGGTTGAGGAATTGCTTCCTAGGTTTGTTAATATCAAAATTTTACTGGCATTACTAAATGGATAGGCGAATGGGACAATGTAAGCTCCTGAATAAACAATTTGACTATTTGTTCCGTCATAGTCCATTGCGATTATATTCCCTTCCTCTGCAGACATGAGTAAATGGCTATTGGGAAACCAATGTAAATTTACATCTTCACCGCTCGAAATTAAAAAGTTTTTATCCTCTTTGATATCGTAAGCATATGTATGACCATCTGTAATATTTCGTTCTTCTTTTTGAGTCGATGCGCCTGGGAGTGGTCTTACTAAATCTTTTTCTAATACACCTGACGATGATGCAGTATAAAGTATCATTAATTCATCCAGTGAAAAAACTAGTCTTGAGGTTTTTCTTAGGAACACTTCGGTTAATTGTGGTGGTAGATTTCTTAAAATTGCTGCCTGTTTTGTTTTTCTAATTATTTCCCATTCGGTTAGCACCCCATCTTTTTTTGAAGCAATATTGGTTCTTTGAGATTGGGAAACAAATGAATTGGTCTGAAGTAGAAATAAACCTTGCGATGTAGTTAACAATATCTCACTTCCATCTGGTGAAAATTGGTAAGAAGAATCTGTGAGGTCTCCATCGGTGATCTGCCTTGGATCTCTATCAAATCCCAATGGGAGATTGACAACATCAATTATCCAAAAACCCTTTTTGTCGATATAGCCGATTTTACCACCATCTTCCGATAAAACTGGGTTTTGTGCACCTGACGAAGTGACAGGAGAAAGTGATGGGGCTACCTTAAAGAGAGAAATAGTTGTTTGAGTTACAATCTCCTTTTCAATTACAAGTCTCTTATACCATGGGGAAAATCCGTCTTTTTTGACCTCAACATCATATGTTCCAGGATGAAGCGAGATAGTTGCATTTGTGGCTGTTTTTAAATCCCCATTTACATAAACCGAAGCTCCATCGGGTTCTGATTTGATTACTAATATCCCATTGGGTTGGAACTTTAAGGATGTCAGGTTAAATCTGTAGCCTCTGGCATAAAAAGATACAAAAGTACCAAGTACTCCAACCACGATCAAAGTTGAAAGAAAAATATAGACTCTTAGTCTTGCCATTTGCTATATAATACCTCTAAATGCTTAGGAAGAACATCGCAATAGACCTGGGGACCGCAAATACTTTGGTTTGGGTGGCCGGAGAAGGCCTTGTGGTTAATGAGCCTACAGTTGTTGCTATTTCTGCGGATGATAATAAGGTGGTTGCGGTAGGTGAGGAAGCTAGAAAAATGCTAGGAAGAACTCCAGAGGCTTTGATTGCAAGCCGCCCGATGCGTGACGGAGTGATTGCTGATTACCAAATAACTGAAGCTATGCTTAAATACTTCATTAGTAAAGTTGTTGGAAGATTTCAGTTTTTTAAGCCGGAAGTTATGGTTTGTGTTCCTGCGGGCTGTACTCAAGTTGAGAGAAGGGCGGCACTTGACGCCACACTCTCTGCTGGAGCCGCACATGCATATCTAATCGATGAGCCACTAGCCGCCGCAATTGGGGCGGGGATTCCAGTTTCAGCGCCTTCCGGGCATATGATAGTGGATATTGGTGGTGGTTCAACTGAAGCTGCTGTAATTTCTCTAGGTGGGGTTGTAGTCCACAAATCGGCGCGGGTTGCAGGAAATAAAATTGATGAAGCTATCCAAAATTTTTTAAAGAAAAAACATAATTTAATAATTGGAGACAGTACTTCCGAGGAGATTAAGCTTAAAATCGGATCGGCAATTACTCCTATCAAAGAGGAAAAATTAGAAATTAGTGGTCGAGATTTAGTTTTTGGGCTACCCAGAAGTGTTACGGTTGGTTCGAGTGAAGTAAGTGAGGCCATTCGGCCAGTTCTTCTTCAAATAATTGGTGCCGTTAAAGGGGTTTTAGAAGATACCCCACCCGAGTTGGCCTCTGATATCATAGATAAGGGGATAGTTATGAGTGGAGGGACATCAACCCTTCGTAATTTTGATAAATTAATGACTCAAGAAACCGGAGTTCCTGCTCACGTTGCCGATGAACCGTTTCTTTGTGTAGTTAGAGGTACGGGGCTGGTTCTCGAAAATATTGAGCTTTGGAAAAGAAGTGTAAGTACTAGAGGATGAGATAGGTTAAAACCTATAATACTTATATAATTTTGAATAATTAATGTTTAAGAAATGAGGATAAGTATAAAAACTTGTGACTAAAAAACGAACACAAAAATACACACAAAGTGTTAAATTTAGTAGGTATAAAAATTTAAAATTTAGACTTGTAGTTTGATTGATATAGGATATAAAGAGATGAAAAAAATAAAAAAACAATTAAATAAAACGGCCCGAGAACAAGTCAATATACTAGATATTACTGTCGATAGCACTGATATAAGCCAAGTGCTAACGGCCGTGGCAGAAAAAGTATCCCATAACATTAAATTTTATATAACCACACCTAACCCCGAGCTTATTTTAGCTTCAACAAAAAATAAAAAATTGAAAGATGCTTTAAACAACGCAGATTTCTCAATTCCAGATGGGGTTGGGTTAAGAACGGCTGTTTGTAATTTAAATATTATTAAGGGTCGTGTTCTTTTTTTGCAATTAGTTAAACTAGCCTATAAAAATAAATGGAGAGTATTTTTCTTGGGAGGATTAGATAACGAGGCGGAATTAGCAGCTAAAAAACTTGGAGCAAGATTTGCTAAGGGTCCAATTTTGAATAATGAGGCTAAACCTGTATTAGAAAGAGATATTAAGTTGCAGATTGATGTTATTAAAAAAATTAATGAATATAGACCCCATCTTCTTTTTGTCGCCTTTGGAAATCCAAAACAAGAAATTTGGATATATAAAAATCTATCAAAATTAAATATTGGTGGTGCAATGGCTGT
>JBBTWD010000024.1:0-35264 GCA_038062915.1 Patescibacteria group bacterium | reverse complement strand
CCAGATAACAAGATTGTACATAGTGTAATTGTAAGGCATAACCAAGAAGAGTACGACAAAAGCCAAAACTAACCCATCATACTCAACTCCGACAAGTTTAACCCCTAGCGGGCCAAAGATTGACTGAATTAAAAGTGCCCCTGCTGAAGTTAAATTAAACTGCAAAAATTTAAAAATAGTGTTTTTTAAACCTGCGATTTGATCGCTTTTGAATGTCCAAACGTTATTTAAAACATAATTGTTAATAATTGCCAACTCTGTTGAAAAAAACCAGGATAAAGTTTCCGGCAACTCCAAACTTCTAAAGAATCTCAAAAAGAAAAAGTTAACCAAAAAACCTAAAAAGCCAACTATCCCAAATTTAATAAATCTTATTTTGTCTTTAATTCCGAGAATCATAACTGTTTTGTAACTAACAATCATTTCTTTAATCTTAAATTTTGATTTTTCATTTGTCCTAGACTCAAACTGTAACGGAACCTCTTTAACATTTTTTGCATGTTTAAGACTTTGGTATAAAAGGTCAATTTTATAAGCAAATCTTGTAAGCTCCATTACATTCTCTAGGTCAATCTGATCCAAAACTCCTTTAACTTTGGTTAATCTAAAACCGGTAGTCATATCGTGAATACTAAATTTAGTCAAAACAACTCTCGCATATAAATTTCCAAAATAACTCATAAGCTTACGGGTTAGTTCCCATTCCTTAGGAATCGAACCACCTTTAATGTATCTACTCCCAATAACATAGTCCGCCCCGTTTAGATAGGCTTCAATCATTGGTTGTACAAATCTTGGAGGGTGCTGAAAATCAGCATCCATTTCCATTACAGCATCAGCCTTTAACACATCAACTGCATATCTAAATCCTTTAACATATGCCCAGCCAAGACCGGATTTATCACCCTGCTGTATAAAATGTAAATTCTTTCTCTTTTTTGAAGCTTCATCTACTATTTTTTTGGTTTCGTCCTTTGAATAATTATCAACAACTAGAAGGTGCATCTGGGCGTTAATTTTTGGAAACTCGCCATCTACAAGTTCCACAACCATTCGGCTTATGTTTTCAGCCTCGTTCCATGCCGGCATAACAATTACAACTTTTTTCATCTAAATTTAATACTACTCTTTTCCATCCTTATTTTGAATGACAATTTTATATATTCAAAAACATCCTTTAAATATGTGCCAAAATATTTTGGATTAAAAGATACTTTTGACTCTCCTCTCGTCCTAAATCTATAGGTCACAGGAAATTCATAAAACTTAGTTGTAACTTGAGTTAATTTGAAAAGTGAATAGTTAAAAAAACCAAAACCAGAAACTTTTAACTTCTTTAAGTTTAGCTTACCCAATACCCCCTTCACCCTTATCGCGCGAAAAGCGCCGTTATGATCATAAACTTCAGTTACCCCAGCTACCCACGTCGCAAAAAATTGATTTGCCACCCAGTGATTTAATTTACGACTCAAAGTCCAACCCTTAGTTTTTCCAATTCCAATATGGCGCGAGGCAACAACCACGTCATAACCCTCTTTGATTTTATCGACTGAAAATGAGATATGTTTCGGATCATATGCAAAATCTGCCTCCGTTGAAATAACGATATCCGGTTTAAATTTTTCTAAGGCAAATAAATAGCCCCTAGTCATCGCAATACCTAGACCCCTTCTTTTCCCCTTTAAAAGCTGTATCTTTCCCTTATGTTTAGAACTAAACTCTTTTACGATCTCACCCGTACGATCCGGTGAATTGTCGTCGACTACTAAAAAAAGGTAATTATCCTTTTTATTTTTTAGAATATTTAAGTGATTTAAAAGAAGCTTCTCTATATTTTCCTTTTCATTATAGGTAGGAATGATTATTACAACGCGCATTTCTTGTATAATACAAAATGATGATAAAAATAGACATACTTACTTTATTCCCTAAAATGTTTACAGGACCATTTGAAGAATCTATTCTTGCACGAGCACAAGACAAGTCTTTAGTCGAAATTGAAACTCATGATTTAAGGAAATGGGGGCTGACAGAAAGGAAGACTGTTGATGATAGGCCGTATAGTGGAGGAGCTGGGATGATATTAAGAGTTGACGTGATAGATCGAGCACTGCACGATCTAAAATTAAAAATTAATAATTTAAAATTTAAAATTATCCTGCTGGATGCAACGGGAGAAAAATATACACAAGCTAAGGCCAAAAAACTTTCAAAACTAAATCATTTAATTTTAATTGCTGGTCACTATGAGGGCGTGGACCATAGAGTTCATGAACACTTGGTGGACGAGGTTATTTCAATTGGTGATTATGTTTTAACAGGGGGAGAGTTACCAGCAATGGTTTTAACTGACTCCATAATTCGCCTAATTCCTGGGGTTCTTGGTAAAGACAAGTCTTCATTCGATGAATCACATAAAAAGCCTGGTTATTTAGAGTATCCTCAATATACTAGGCCCGAAGTTTACCATAATTGGAAAGTTCCAAAAATCCTTCTTTCCGGCAACCACAAAGAAATTGAAAAATGGAGAAATGTGTTAAAATAAAGTTGAGATGAAAATAGCAGAACTAAAAAAGAAATATAAAAACGAATGGATACTTGCCGAAGTGATTAAAGAAGATAAGCTAAACCAGGTTACTGAAGCTAATCCAATTGCTCATAGTGGTGATAGATCTGTTGTTTATAAAGAATTAACCAAGGTTAAAGGGAAAAAACATGTAACGACAATCTACACAGGTAAACTTCCCCAAAAAGGAATGGTTTACGCTTTTAATGCCAAGCTTAAAATTTAACCCCAATCAAAATATTATTGTACTTGAAACTAAGATTTGGGGCACAAGTTTAGCAACCACCGCACAATTGGTTTTCGATACGGGGGCATCACTTGTGATTTTGCCGTGGAAGATAGTAACAGCATTGGGAATCAAAATCGATCCGACAAAAACAATTCAAACCACAACAGCATCAAGTGTCGAAACTGCCACAATTATTACAATCCCAAAAATAAGCGTGTTGGGACAAGAAGTTAAAAATGTTAAAGCGATTGTAAAAGATTTACCAGAAGGATCAGGTGTCGATGGCTTATTGGGTTTGAGCTACATAAAAAATTTTAATGTAGAAATAAATTTCAAAACAGGAGAGTTAACACTCAATTCTCATAAATAAAATGTGGGGATCACAAAAAAATTGAAAATGGAGAAAGAAAAATTAACAAAAATTCCTTACGAGGAATTTAAAAGAATATATAGTAAGGTTACTCGCGTGACAGTTGAATTAGTTCTATTAACAAAACATGGAGTTACGTTAACACTAAGAAATATATATCCATATAAAAAGGATTGGCACACTCCAGGTGGGAGTGTTTTATACAAATAATCAGTTAAAAATGCTGTTGAAAGAGTTGCCTTGGAAGAATTGGGTATCAAAGTAAAAATTAAAAAATTCTTAGGATTTTGGGAAATACCTGAATGGACACAACCAAATGGTTTTTGTCATACAATTAGCCTTGTTTTTTTGGTAAAACAACTCTCTGGAAAGCTAAAACCAGACAGCCAATCATCCGAAATAAAAATCTTTCAAAGGCTTCCGGAAAATATGATAAAGGAACAAAAAGAATTTCTAGAAAAGTGGAGGAAAAAATAACCAGATGTTATTTGAATTTTTCTGGAAACAGATCTCTTAATTTTGGATTATTTCTATCCCGATCAGAAATAATAGGATCTTTTAGTGGCCACTTAATGTTCAAATCAGGATCGTCCCAAGCAATGGCCCGTGTATCTTTACCATCATAATAAGCATCTACTAAATAAAAATAATGAACTGGAGAATCCCCAATTACACAAATAGAATTGGCCAAACCTTTTGGAATAAATAGTGCTTTTCGGGAATCCTCATCAAATGTAAATGTTAAATATTCTCCAAATGTTTTTGATTCCGGTCTAATGTCAACCAGGGCTACAAACATTTTACCGGTCACCCGGTAAACTAATTTGTTCCAATTTTCAGCATGAAGCCCTCTAATTACTCTTGGAAGTGAACATGAATGGTTAGCTTGAACAATATTAAATTTTTCACCTGTAAACTCTTCAAGCTCATTAAGTCTAAAAACCTCCCTAAAAAAACCCCGGTCATCAGCAAAGGTTGGCCTTTCTATGATCAAAAGTCCTGCAATTGAAGTTTCTTGTATGATTTTAATATCGTCTGTCATTTTTGGCCAGTCTTTTGATATAGTTCTTCTGCCACCTTTTTAAGTGGTCTCCACCACCACTCATTAGCTCTGTACCATTCTACAGTTTTGGATAAATATTTGTCAAAATCAAATTCAGGTTCCCAGCCAAGTTTTTTTATTTTATTCCAGTTAACACTGTAGCGTCTGTCATGCCCCTGCCTATCCTTTACAAAATTTATAAACCCTTCATCTTTTCCAAAAATTTTATTTAATCTTTTTGCGATTTCTAGATTATTAATATCGCTTGTCAATCCTCCAACAAGATATGTCTCTCCAATAATCCCCTTTTTTAGAACTAAATCAATCGCACGGCAATGGTCGACTACATATAGCCAATCACGGACATATAAGCCATCTCCATATATAGGTGGAGCTTTACTATCGATAAGATTAGTTACCATTCTGGAAAAATATTTTTCAGGGTCTTGGTATGGGCCAAAATTGTTTGAACAATTAGTAATCGTGATTGGAAGTCTATAAGTATGAAAATATGACCTAACTAAATGGTCAGAAGCTGCTTTACTGGCTGAATATGGACTTCTGGGACTATACAAAGTTTCTTCGCCAAATTTTTCTTTAGAACCAAGTGATAAAGCGCCAAAAACTTCATCTGTAGAGATATGGTGGAATCTTTTAATTTTATGTTTTAAAGCAGCGCCTAGAAGGACTTGTGTACCAATCACGTTAGTCTCTAAAAAGACCTGTGGCCCGACTATTGATCTATCGACATGGGTTTCAGCGGCGAAATGGACAACGACTTCGACCTGGCTCATCACCTTATCTACTATTTTAGGATCACAAATATCACCTTTTACAAACTCATAATTTGGATTATCTTTAAAGTCCCGGGTTGAAGACAAATGCCCAGCATAAGTCAGACTGTCTAAATTGATCACTTTAGCTTGAGGATATTTATCTAACCAGAAGCGTATAAAATTAGATCCAATAAACCCAGCACCTCCGGTTACAAGAAGCTTCATAATTTAATGTTTGCTTTTTCACCAACGAAGAATTCATAACAATCTTTATGCCCGCCATTTCCAGAAATTTCTGCCTCGGGTCCAATCAGACTATTATCTATTTGCTGTTTTACTTTTAGGATTTTGACATTTGTCATTAAAACGCAATTTTCAATTTTAGATCCTTCAATTAAACAGTCTTCATCAATCGATGTATATGGGCCAACGTATGAATCTATAATCGATACGTTATCTTTAATCGAAACCGGGCCTCTAATTTCGGAGTTTTTAATTACACAGCCTTTACCAACATAAACTCTACCGCTAATTTTTGAGTCATTGCCTACATCACTTAATATTTTCGGATCGAGCGTTCGGTCTAAAAGATACTGGTTAGAATCAATCCAGTCATCAAATTTACCAGGATCAAGCCATTTACCTTTGTACTCTACGACATCAATCCTAAATCCGTTTTTAATTAACCACATATAGGGGGATCTTATTTCCAGCTCGCCTCTATCTGAAGGGGTTATTTTTCCCTTGCCTTCAAAGCACTTGAAAACATTGTTATCAAAAAAATAAAGTCCAGGGATAGCAAAATCATTGGGCGGATTCTCTGGTTTTTCCAAATAATCCGTTAATTTTCCATTTTTGTCAAAAACCGGAACACCAAGGCGTTTGTTGTCTTTATGCTTAACCATAGTTACCATTCCGTTTAATTTTTCTTTTAAAAATCTATCAACTTGAAGTTTAATGCCATCAGTAAAAATATTGTCACCTAAATGAAGTAAAAATTTGTCTCCCTCCAAATCCTTTTCACAAACTCGAACAATATCAGCCAAGCCTCCACGAGGACTTTCCTGGACAACATAATTAAATTTTAAACCCCAACGGCTACCGTCACCTAAATACTCCTTAACCAAGTCAAGCCCACCAGGATTATAAGTAATACAAATTTCTTTAACTCCAGAGTCGGCAACAGCTTCTATTGGATAAAAAATAAGGGGCTTATTGGCAACAGGAAGAAAGTGCTTATTGATATAAAAAGACATCGGCCTCATCCTTGTCCCCATTCCTCCTGTGGGAATAATCGCCTTCATGAGTCAAAATTATACACCTTTTTCTCCAGTTTTAAACCACTTTATTACAGCAATAATTTCTTTTTCTAAATCGGCTTTTAAAAAATCACTGAACATAAAAAGATCAACCATAATTGCAGGGATTTACCAAAACCGGCAACCTGATCAGTAAGGTTTATATATCTGTTTTCCGGAGTTAAATCTTTGGGATATTTTTCTTTAACCGCCTTAACCAATTCATCTCTTAATTTATTTATATCCATAAAAAAATTATATCACAGGGTATGTTACAATAAATTTGTGATAACCGCTATTACAAAGGGTCAAACAAGAATGCTTTCTGAATTCTTCTCAAATTTTTCTATCGCTTGGTTTATTGCAGGTTTCGTTACACCAACTAGTTTTGTAAATTCGATGTCTGGAATAATAAACGGGGTTATTTGTGCTATAATTTCTTATTATTTAGCGAGAAATTTATAATATAATGAATAATTCTTTTTCCATATCAACCATGTTTAATTTAGCTTCAATTTTCACAATGATACTGGCAATTATTGTTTTGACTTTGTTTAGAAACAGTAAAATTGAAAAGTGATGGATATTTTATTGAAAATTGTAAATAATCCGTGGACCTATTGGGTTCTTGTTGCGATAGTTGTATATCTTCTTTTTGCACCAAAACCGAAAAAATAATCTCTCGCGTCTTTGGAGAAAACTTTCTCTTGCCCCCGGGGTAAATCTTGATCTTTTGGACCAAAATTTATTGTTCCCCGAGGGCAGAAATTTTGCGCTTTAATCGCTCACGAGTTAACCCAGCTTGCGGATTAATCGTCTGCAAAAGCAGCGTGGTAGGTTTGTTCAGGCATTTTACGGAACTATTTATCCGCCGTTCCCGTTGGGCGGTGTGCGCATCTGGTTAAAGATGGCACGTGCGGACGATCTGGCATATTTTGCAGTGCCTTGATGAAAGCGGCCAATCCCATCGTATCAAACGATTGAACATAATCGTACACATCCATCATTTGATCCACAAGTTGTGGCGCCCATCCTGCAATGACGTAGTGGGTTTTGATCGGCATGCCACCAATACGGCGAGGATTGGAGTAAATCCAACCGGAGTGAACAACCGTCTTCTTCACTGCTTGCGCAATGTTGTCGACTCCACTCTTAATGGTACGCCAGATCTTTTTGACCATGATTTCAGTCTCGAAAACATTTTCCTGTTCCACTCGGACCATATAGCGTCCAGTAGACGGGTGTTTCCGAATCTGATTAACCACGTCGCCCGCTTTGTTTAGGCCCTGATCATGCTCAAAAATCAAAGGCTGGCGGAAGTTGGCAACATCACCATCAGGCTTAACAGCGGTGTCGCCAACCATTGAGATGTGAAAGTGCTGACCTTTGACTCTCTGGATGAGAAAATTTTCGATCTCCTCTCCAGGCTCGAGCAGAACCTGCCAATCGCTCCTAGAAAACTTCGTGTCCATTCTAATTCTCCTTATTGGGGTAGATGAATTGAACACCAGAACAAACCTGGCTATAGGATACATAAAGAAGAAGAAGAAGAAGTCAAGCATTATAGGGTACTTTTTTGTTTTGATGTATACTTGAAAGTATGGATATTGTTAGTTTGGTCAAAAAACAATACGGGCAAATCCCACCAGCAATTCATTACAAAGATCTCTGTAAAATATTAGGCAAAAAAACAGGTCAAGTTTTTTCCTTAGAAAACCAAGTTTTAGATTTAGCCCAAAAACTGGCTAAAGCTTCCCCAAGAAAAAGATTTTTGATTCTTATCCATGATGATTTAAAAGAAACCGTACATAGAATGATAAATACCCTATATAAGGGCACATATGCGCCTCCCCATAAACACATTAATCCTAACACCACAGAAGATTTTATAGCTATTCGAGGTGCGGCAAAACTAATTGAATTCGAAGAAAACGGAAAGATTAAAAATGAATTGGCTTTTGGCACTGGATTTAAGGCAAATTTCGTGGAGATTAAGCCGGGAGCTATTCATACACTAGTCCCACTAACTGATTTATTCTCATGTTTTGAAATAAAGGGTCAAACATCCTATAGCCCCAAAGGCGATAAATTGTTTTTTGATTGGGCACCAAAAGAAAATTAAATAAATAATTTATCTATGTATGCTTGTCAGCTACAGATGAGGCTCCCCAAGAATCTGGTTTGGTTTTGGCAGTAAACCCACTTCCCTGTACCATTCCAACTACCTCTTTAATCATGTCACGAGTGGGCCCTAGTGGGCCAACGTCAATGTGAATCTCAAAATCATATTTAGTTGGCGTTATTGAAGCCCTCAAGAGTGGTACTATCTCTTGGGCGCAGGCAAGCGACATTAATGTTTCAGTATAGATTTTATCCCGTAAAACCGGGTTTTTCATTTGTTTTTCTTTTTTCCAAAAATATCTTGCACCCCTCCCACGTCTATGAATAACAACCGCAGTAACAAAGTCTATTTCTGCTTTTTTTCCTACTCGTTTGGCTTGAGAATCAGAGCCTATCACAATCCTATAAAAATCGTTAGGGACTTCATCTATAAAACCTGAAATCTCTGAAATCATATCATCAACACTTAAGTCGCCTTTTGTAGGGCTATGGAATAAATCATTCGCTTGGGTCATCAGATTTTTAAATTCTTGAGGTACTCACGAAACTCGCCATTTAATCCCTTGTGATTTAATGCAAATTCGATAACTGTTTTTAAATATTCAAGTTTGTTGCCAGTGTCATAGTACTTACCATTTTTAATCTCACAAGCATAAATGGGCACACCTTTTTCCTTTAAAATATTAATGGCATCAACTAACCATATCTCCCCTCCTTTTCCGGGTTTGAGACTTCTTAAGGCACCAAAAATTTCAGGTGGAACAATATATGCCCCATGAGTCGCAAGGTTTGATGGAGCCTCGTCAGGTAGCGGTTTTTCTACAATCTTTTCTATTTTAAATACCCCGTCTTCAACAGGAGTTAAGTCAGCTATTCCGTACCTACTTAAGTTATCTTTACTTTCAATCCTGACTCCAGAGATTACAACCCCCCCAAATTTCTCCCAAACTTTAATCATTTGAGAAAGTCTTGGTGGATCTGATTTAATAAATTCATCCCCCCACATAATGGCAAAACTTTCATCCCCAATAGCTGGCTCTGCTGAAAGGATTGGGGTTCCGTTTCCATAAGACCCTTTTTGACGGACATAAACGAAATTAGCCATTTCTGCAATTCGGGTTATTTCTTTTAAAAGCTCATCCTTTCCGGAAGCGATCAAATTATTTACTAAATCCGCATTGGGCATATCAAAATGGTCCTCGATTGCCCGCTTAGAAGCTCCAGTTACAATGATTACGTCCCTAATTCCACTTTCAACAGCTTCCTCAACTACATATTGGATAACAGGCTTATCTACAATCGGAAGCATTTCTTTAGGCATGGCCTTGGTTTGGGGAAGAAACCTTGTGCCAAACCCTGCGGCGGGGATTACTGCTTTACGGACTTTTTTGATCATTGAATAGGAATTATACTCTATGAGCTAATCAAAGAAAACATTATGACAAGGCCAAGTGTCGCAATCGCCACATATTCTATAAATGTTTCGATATATAAATCTTTGTGTAAAAAATGATGAACCACTCCCCATGCTACATAGCCAATTGCTGTAGCTAGTCCAACACCAACTTGGAAATTTCTGTCATAGGAAAAAAGTACTAGGCCAGAAAAACCGAATAATAATATCCCAAAAAGTAAAAGATAATGAGGAAGATGTTTTGCAAATGACTTCATATGATTTGACCCGCCTTTAGAATTAATAATACCGCAAAAATCATTCCTAGATATGCCATATGGGCCAAGGTTCTTCCCCCAATTCTCATTATCCTTCGGCGTCTAATGACCATTAAATCAATTGATAAAACCAAAAGAAGAATTCCAGTTACCGCCAAGGAAACATTTTTTGTAGACGTAAATGGAGAAATTAGAACGGGGGTAGGAGTGGGTGTCGGCAAAACTGTGGGTGTAGGTGTTGGAGTTGATGTTGGGATTGGTGCCACTTGAGCCGCTTGTGCGACGGGGATGGTAGCTTGGGCCTGACTTCTTGTACCAAAAAATTGGACAATTATAGTTGTATCAACTCCTGATAAATTTCCCTCAATTACCCCAATCCCAATTTCTTTGTAATTTCCATTTAAAATATTTTCTTTATGTGTCGGGGAAGCCATCCAAGCCTCAACAGCGCCTCCGGGACTTGAAAAATCCCTAGCTAAATTTTCCCCTGCATATCTATATTTATATCCAAACTGATTAAAAAAACTCCAAGGGGGGGTACCATCCGGAGCAGAATGTGCCCAATAACCCTTCGCCAACATATCATTCCCCTTAGCTAGTGCAGCCGAAGAAAGAGTTCCATTTTCTTCTAGTGCTCCTAACCCCGCCTGGATCCTTCTTTCGTTAGTAAGGCGAATTACCTCACTAGGAGAAATATTTGCCGCATAACCCAAAACTCTAGGAAAGACTCTGGGGGCAAAATTTATTGCAAGCTGAAAAAAAACAAGAAATAAAGAAAGGAGTGTTAACCCTGTTACGTGGAGAATTTTTGCCTTTTGATTATTGCTCTCGTGTGGCAAAAAAAGATGAATTAAAAATTTACCAAAAGACATACTACTTCACATTATACCCACTTGGGTGGGTTTTGTGCCAGAGGTATGCAGATTCGATTATTTCTTTTAAACCATATTTGGGAGACCAATTAAAATCTTTCTTGATTTTGTCGATTGATGCCACAAGCTCATTAGCATCTCCCTCACGCCTGGAACCGTATTTAATTTTTGGAAGAATTCCTGTCACATTTTTTATCATCTCTACTACCTCTTTATTTGAATAACCTTTTCCTATACCAGCATTGTAAAAATCACTTTTAGCTCCGCCAATTAATTTTTCGAGTGCCAGACTATGAGTCTCTACTAAATCCAATACATGAATATAGTCTCTGATATTTGTTCCATCATGGGTGTCGTAATCGTCTCCAAAAATTTCAATCTCTTCTGCCCTGATCGCTTTTTTAATTACATTTGGAATTAAATGACTTTCATCTAAATGGTCTTCTCCAACTGAACCATCAAGTGCCGCTCCTGCAGCATTAAAATATCTAATACTCATAAATTTAATTATTCCAGCCTTATGGCACCAGGACAGCATTTTTTCAATCATTAGCTTTGTCTCACCATATGGATTTTCTGGATTCTTGGGATCATCTTCTTTTATAGGGGTATTTATTGGATTGCCATAAACTCCTGCCGAAGAAGAAAATATAAAGTAGGGTACTTTATATTTTTCCATTGCACCCAGAACGTTTTGGGCGCACCTTAAATTGTTTTCGAAATACTTAATTGGATTTTTATATGATTCTCCCATTTGGATAAATCCAGCCATATGTATTACACCCAAAAAACTATTTTCCGAAAAAAGCTGATCTAATTTCTCCTTATCGTCAACCAAATTTATCTTGTGTAATTCAAAGTCTTTAACTGCCTCATCATGACCAGAAGACATATCCTCTATAATTACCGGTTCAAAGCCTTTCTTTCGAAGCTCACGAACCATAAAACTGCCTATGTAGCCCGCCCCACCTGTTACAAGTATTTTTTGCATGAATAAATTCCTACGACTGCTCCTATTGTATCAAAAACAACGTCCCGAACTCTAGGTTCACGACCGGGAGTAAAACTTTGATGAAACTCATCGCTTGCCCCGTAAATCACCGAAATAAAGATTGAAAGCAAAGACGCTTTTAATTTCTCGATTCCGCTTCCCCGAAGTGCTCTATAAAGAAGTATTGCAAAAATTCCATATTCGACAATGTGTGCGACTTTTTTTACAATAAAATCTTTCCAATAAATTTCAGAGGTTGGGGCTACAGTAAGTGAAGAAAATAGGAAAATAACTAAAGCCCAGATAGCGGGTGGCCCCCAAAGACTAAGTTTGAATAGAATTTTTTGACGCACGTATCAATTGTAATACGGCGAAGCCTATCATTAAAAGGCCAGAAGAAATAAGAACTATTGGAACAATGGGTAATTTCTTTTTAGGTGGCTCTGTAACAAGCGGCGAAGGCGTAGGAGTTTCAGGCTCGGGACTAGCTTCTTCACCTAGAACTTCTGGCGAAGGACTTGGAGGGGGTGTTTTACTTGGCTTTGGCGTGGGAGTTTTTGTCGGTAGTGGTGTAGGTGATTTTGTCGGAGCAACCGTCGGAGGACTCGTCGCCGGAGTTTGTGTCTGGGCAACTGGAGTAGGACTGGGGGTTGGTGAAGAATAAGTAATTTGAATATCAACTGATTCACTAAATGTGTAACTCGAACCACTAGAAGTATAACGCCTAATTTTTAATTTATAACTTCCTGGGCCAGGATAATCCCCAACACTTGGGTTACCTAACCTACCTTGAAATGTCGCGGAGGCACTTGCGTTTTGAATTTGAATTGGAAAATATTGAGTTCCATCTGAACCGCTAATCCACGTACTCCCATTGTAAGTTTCACCAAAATAGTTCGTTGTTGCATCTTTATATAAATCAATTCTCAAAAAGTTTGTTCCATCAGAGACACCAGATACGGATGCGTTAACCTCAAAAGCGTCTGATGAAATTGTTGCAGGAGAACTATTCACAACCACAGTCACTGCCAGAGCTTTTGACGTGGAAGCTAGTAATAAAAATAAACTAATAATTAACGTGGAGATAGTACGTATCATAGCCATCGTCATGTCTTACATGAACATATTTTAGGGTTCCTCCGCCACAAGCGATTGACCCTAAAGATAAAGTTCCAGGCCTTACCGCTTTAACTGTATAGTCTCCAGTATTTACCATGTCAATACCTGTATGGGGACCACCCCCGTAATAATGTAAACTCGCTGCATAATATGTCATCCCATATCCTTGAGTAATTCTTATAGGATCATTGATTGGCCAGGGCCAACTTCCTGAAAAGGAAAATTGACCATCAGGCGAATTATCCCAAACCACACTCTTGCTACTTAAATAGGCTGCAGGATTTTGATGAGCCTTATCCCTCACAACCTCAAAATGTAAGTGTCCTCCTGAAGAACAAGCAGACGATCCTGGAATAATGGATGCTATTCTTGCTCCTTCGGACACTTTTCCTACTTCAGTTTCTTTTCCTTGACCGGCAACGATCGATTGGATAGCTTCAATTTCCGCTCTGGCTTTTGCCAGTAAATCCTGATATTTTTTTTCATCACTTTTGGTAATCTGTAGCAGTTTAGCTTTGGCTATTTTTTGAGAATCTAGTGCAATTTTTTGCTCTTTGAGTTTAATTTGTAATTGCTCCTGATCATCTTTCTCTCCGACATAAATAGTTTGTGCCTTTTGAAGTCTGTCAAAAAGATTCCTATCTGCCTCTTGAACTTTTTGTAGATAGTGAAATCTTGAAACGGCGTTATTAATATCTGGAGCAGTCAAGACGTAAACAAAGTTGGTCTCAAATTTAGATAGTTTATAAGTTTCAATCGCCCTTGATCCAAAAGCTTTTTCCAAACTTCCAAGTGAATCTTCAAGCTGGTTAATTCTTCCACCCAACAGTAGTATCTTCTCTTCAGTTTGAGAAATTTTAAGAGTCGCAAGTTTTATTTGAGCATCAAATTGTGCAATCTGGTTAGAAAGTGTTTTTGCTTGAGAAGATAATTTTTGAAGCTCTGCCTCATATTGCTCGATTTCCTGCTGAAGCTCTGTAGCTGTTTTAGCCGAAACCAATCCCGCAGATATGATAAAAAGACAAATTCCTATTAATAACTTTTTGAAAAACATTATCGCGCTTTTTTTACACGGGAAATGGCTATAACACTTCCCGAATAAGCCAATAAAAAGCCAAAGATAATTTCAAAACCTAAAATTATTCCAAAGACAGATAGAAGGTCGAATGTATTCTTAGGAAGGACCGGGATTTCTCCAAAATAGGAAAGAACCCCAGGAGCAGAATAAAGTACAGCAATAAATGCCACGGTCCAACCTATTAGTACCCCGCCTCCGGCGTAAATTAACGATTCAATTATTATTGGGCCCCTTATAAACTTTTTTGTTGCACCTATTAAATTCAAAATTTCAACTTCATCGCGCCTGGTAGTCATTCTCATGCTAATTGTAAAAAGAATTACCATAAATGATGCCATAGCCAAAATACCTGTAAATATCGCCCCACCAATTCTTACATAAGCCGTTATGGTTCGCAGTCTCCCCACTACATTTTTTAATTCACTCTCTCCCCCCAGCGCAGCTGTAAAACCAACAGAATCAACTATGTTTTCAGCTTTAACTTCATCAATCACTGCCTGTGCAAAAGAAAGATTTTTAACCGAAAATTCCAAAGATGCAGGAAAAATTGTAGGACTTACAAGCTCTCCTAATAATGGGTTGTCACTAGTTGCCTTTTTATAAATCGAGAGAGCATCTTCTTTACTTACATATTTGACCTCTTTAATCCTAACATCAGCTAAAAGCCTGTCCTGAAGTGCCACAACCACCTCGGTTGAAACTCCATCTTTTAGAAATGCGATTACCTGGGGACGGGTCTCAAAATATCTAAGTACTTTTGACGACGAATAGGTTAAAATCGAGACAAGGGTGGCCACAAAAAAAGTTAAAGTTAAAACAAATACTGCAGCCAAAGTCTGAAAAGGTGATCTTTTAATATAATCTTTAGCTGTTTTAAAGTGAATGCTCATTTAGTGATTCTACCACTCTCAAGGTGAATTACACGCTTTTTATATTTTTTTAATATCTCCTGATTATGGGTTGCCATCATTATAGTTTTACCTTCTTTATTTATTTTTTCAAAAATCTGCATTATAGAATCCGATGTTTGCCAATCAAGATTCCCGGTAGGTTCATCTGCCAAAAGCAGTTTAGGATTGACTATCAATGCACGAGCCAACGAAACTCGCTGAAGTTCACCGCCCGAAAGTTGGGCCGGAAAAAGGCCTATCTGGTTAATTAACCCCACAAGTTTTAAGACGTGTTTGACACGTTGATCCCAATCATCTTGAGGTAAACCAATAACGGCAAGGGCTACCTCGACATTTTCGGCAACCGTTCTCTCTGGTAAAACCTTGAAGTCTTGGAAAACTGTCCCAATTTTTTGTCTATAAATTGGAATATCCCTTTCATTTACATTTGCAATATTTACGCCATCAACTTCAATCTCACCGGAATCGGCCAACATCTCGCCCAAAATTAATTTTAGGATTGTTGTTTTTCCTGCACCGGAAGGTCCTGTTATGAAGATAAACTCACCCTTAGAAACCTCAAAAGATGCTTTTTCTAAAGCTAATACTTCGCCATATCTCTTTGTAACATTCTTAAATTTAACCATCTGGGCATATTATTCAAGTACCTTAATTTTGATTACATCCATAAACCAACCAGCTTTTTTAACAGCCTGACTTTCCCCCCAAACTTTAACTTTTTTATCCACAAAACTTTGAAGGTCAATTACGGTTGAAGCTAAATAAACAGTTTGTGATATTCCCCCTTCTCTTTCAATGTGATGTGTACCTTCGCCGTTTACACCACCATCTTTTAGGGTCCCTTCGGCCGTATCCCCTTTAAATGTGCTCTCATCCAGGATCCCGGCTTCGTTGGCTGTCACTTTTACATTTGGCGCAGAAGAAAATCCACCTAACCCTGCTTTGCCAGATAGCATCCAACCAGTACCGACTCCCAAAAGAACAGCTGCAAGTGACCCTGCGATATATGGCCAATATTTTTTAATTTCTAATTTCGAAAAAGTCACAAATCAACTATACCACACTTTTTAATTCTGCATCAATGAACTCGTCAATTTCCCCATCTAAAACAGCTTCAGTATTGCCGGTTTCGACATTTGTTCTTAAATCTTTAATCATTTTATAGGGATGCAGAACATAGCTTCTTATTTGAGTCCCCCACGATGCTGGCCTATAATCTCCTTTTAATTCTTTTTTAAGTCCTTTTGCAACTTCCTGTTCAAGAATCCAGAGCTTACCTCTTAATAAATTTAAAGCGATTTTTCTATTTTGCTCTTGAAACCTTTCAGTTTGAGCATTTATGACAATACCTGATGGTTTGTGAATAAGCCTTACTGCAGTTGAAACTTTATTTACATTCTGACCCCCATGCCCACTACTTCTAATAAATTCCCAATCTAAATCATCATCTTTAATCTCTATGTCCGGTAAATCCATGTCCTCGAGCTGTGGCATTACCTCAACTAGTGCAAATGAAGTTTGACGGAGTTTATCTGCGTTAAATGGAGACTGTCTAACTAAACGATGAGTCCCTGCCTCACCTTTTAAATAGCCGTAAGCGTATTTACCTCGAGTTTCAAAGGTTACACTTTTTATTCCAGCCTCTTCTCCAGCTGTAAAATCTATTGTTTCCATACTCCACGCTCTTCGTTCACAAAAACGGCTATACATACGAAAAAGCATACTTACCCAATCCATAGCTTCAGTTCCACCTTGACCGGCATGAATTGAAACTATTGCGTTTTTTGCGTCATGTTCTCCTGAAAAATAAGATAGTATTTCCAGTTTTTCTAAAACCTTTTTGGCTTTTGCAAGCTCATTCTCATCTGAAACTTCTCTTAGAATTTCGAGGGTTTCAGACAATTCTTCAATTTCAGCAACTTCTTTTTTGAGGTCAGAAAGATCTTGCATAACCTTCTTGGCTTTATCCTGATCATCCCAAAGATTGGGGTCCGCACTCTCAAATTCCAAAATCTCAATCTTTTTCTTTTTGTCTCCAATCTTAATTGCCGTTTTAAGTTTTTCTAGTCTATCAACTAAATCATCCATATTTTGAAGTATATCAGAAGAAGCATTGACCTTTCGCCTTTTTAGGCTCATCGGTACTGAAATACATCCATGGGATTTTATTAGTCTTATTTATAAAGATTTGATTGCTTGATGTACTTATTGTACAAACCTCGTTTTTTTAAATAAATCAATAAATCACTTCTTAGAGGCTCAATTTGCATAAACTGAAGATTTTGATAGACCCTTAGTCACACCTTCTATAAATTTCTGACTATATTTGCCAGTTTTTGCCATTTGGAACTTAACCTCATCCAGTAAAACTGGTTTAAAAACTTCAAACCCAGTTTCTTGGGAAAAATATTTTCTCAATATGTCACGTATAAACTCAGAGCGAGTAGCAAATCCAAGTTTTTTGCTCTCCATATTTACAGTTTGGGCTATTTGATCAGGTAGTGAAATGCTAAAAGTTGCCATATTGTTAATATTTAACAATATTTGTTACTTTTTGTCAAGGCTCGCAGATGAGGGATTTTATTCTTTTTGCTTCTATTGGATTCAAACTCTGAAAAATATCTATTAAATCACTTTGGGCATTTGATTGTGGAACCATATCGGTGATACCCAAAACATCAACAAGCCTAGCTCGCCCCGCATCAATTGCAGTTTGAACTGGTTTTGGAGCGCTTTTCCATCCAAGTAATTCCGTCACCGCAGTTCTTCCGCCAATAATCAAGAATCCTTCTAAAAATAAGGCAAGTAAAAATCCAAAAAATATTCCAAAAACTGCACCTTTAAAAGACCAGTCTATAAAATGACGCCTGACTTGTGCCAAAGTTAAGACAAGTAAAAATATTAATCCAACAATTGCAAAGGCTTTCCATGACGAACTACTTAAATTAAGATTCAAAAAATCAAAATTAAGATACTGCATCCACTAATTATACTACTTAAGTCGAAGTTGGGGTTGGAGTTGGAGTTGGGCTTGAACTTGCCTTTACAGTTGGTGAGGCACTTGTTTTGAGAGTTGGAGTTGCTGATGGCTTTACAGTTGCACCTTTTCTTAAACCAGTAATGATCACTACATCATTTGTTGATGTTGCCACTGTCTTAACTTCAACTTCTTTATAAAGTTCCTTTAACTTTTTAGTTAATTCATCAACTGAATCAGATGACAAACTCTTTGCAAAAGTAACAGTTGTAACAGTTTGATCTTGCGAACTAGCATTTCCTACGGTTACAGTTGTATATCCTAAGGTCTTGAGTTGAGTTTGAAGAAAAGCCGCCTCACCCGTAATTCCAGTTCCATTTTGGATTTGGATCTTAACTTTACTCTTGTCTGCAGGTTTTGCCGTCGAAGACGCGCTTGGTGATAGCATTTCAACAGGTGTTAAGGTTGAAGAAGAAGTTGGCTCCGGTTCTACTTTTTTTGAAGAATTTTTAAAAATCACAAATCCTAAAATTCCAAGGAGAACAAGAACACCAAGAACAAGTAATGTCTTGGGTCCACCAGATTTTTTTGGTTGACCAACTGTGGGAAATGAAACGCCACTCGAAGAACTTTCTGTCGTATGTGTTGTTTCTTGGACAACCTGTGTTTGTGTCTCACCCTGATTTTCTTCCATAATTTTACAAGTGCGCAAGTATATGCTTAAAGAAAAGTGATTGTCAAGGCCTTGTTCTAAATCTAAAGAATTTAGGCCCCATTACTCGACCTTAAGAAGCTCAACATCGAAAATTAGAGATGCATTTGCTGGAATCGTGTCGCCAGATCCAGTCTCGCCATAACCCAACGAAGAAGGGATTGTAAGTTTACGTTTGCCACCGACTTTCATTCCCACTACTCCTTGATCCCAACCCCGTATAACCTCACCCACCCCAAGTGTAAAAGTAAAAGGGGTGCCACGATCAATAGATGAGTCAAATTTTGTTCCATCAATCAGAGCTCCTGTGTAGTGAACTGTTACTTTTTTACCGGAAATGGCTTCGTCTCCAGTTCCAAATGTCAAATCTTCAGTTTTTAGCTCTTCAACATTTTCCTGCATGGGAGTATTTTGACCTATTTTTAACTTTTGATCAATTAGCATTACAACCCCTAAAACCAAGAAGAACGATAAGATAAAAAGTCCTAATCTCCCCCACTCAAATCCCATTTTGTTTTCAGTGTTTTGTTGCATAATTTTGCAATAACCCACTATACATCAATAAATCTTCCTTGTAGATTCATTATCGGAAATAATTCTTATAGGCAAAATTTACCTGCTCCAAAAAAATTCTCTTAAAGTGGAATAAACTTCCCTGCTCATAAAAAAGAATCAACGCCTTTTTATATTCATCTGCATCAACACTTCTATAAGAAAGGGGGTAATTATCACCTGCAAGCAAAATCGCATTTACGAGCATTCTGCTTGTTCTCTTGTTTCCATCTGAATATGGTTGAATGTAAGGAATCATAAGAGCTGCAATAAAAGCTTTTTCAAGTGGGTTTTTATCGTCGTTTATTAAATTTAGTGTCTCCTTTATTGCATCTTCAATTTGGAATTTATTATCAAGAGGTATATAAACTGTGCCAGTAATTCCCACCGCTTCATTCCTAATTCCAGTATTTATATTTAGATTTTGGACAATGATATTGTGTAACTGATTTATTTTTAAAACTGACAACTCTTTAAATCCACCCCTACCTTCTAAGATCTCTTCAAATGCTCTTTTATGATTTAGAATCATTGTCACTTCATCATTTGAGTGCCCATCGGCTAACACGCCCTTCTTTATCAACTCTTCAGTTTCAAGTAAGGAATAAGTATTACCTTCAATTTTCGACGATTTCCACGAAAGCTCAATTACAAATCTTTCCAGTTCTTTTTTATATATATCAAAACTTAAATTTGAAACCCGATCGGAAAAACTCTTACTGATATTTTTGACTTCTTTTATCTCAATTTGAGAAAAAAGATCTCTTAGATATTTAAAAACTTCAAAATCAAACGATTTCTTTGTTCCAATCCTCTGATCAAGATCAAGTTTGAAATATGTATCCAAGTCAAAATATCTCAAAAGCGGGTTGTTCCCCCTCGGGAAGTATTTTGTATTAGAAGCCCTCCCTTCCACCCTTATTAATTTTCCGTCCAATAAAATATTCAAATCCCGAATTAAAGTTGGTCTTGAAACTGGCTCTATCTTTTCAAGAAGTCTCTGAATCTCTTCGCGAGACACACCATCCGATTGGTTTATTATATTCAAGACTGATTTTTGTCTATTTGTTAACATCGTCTCATTCACATGCCAATATCGTCTCATTTTGAGACGATCGTGTCAAATCTAGCTTGGAATTGTTCCTTATTTTCGGGCCAAATCGCTATACATATGGCAACGTTTCCATTTTTTTCCAGAATTACACCAGCAGGGATCGTTGCGACCAATTTTGGTTGATTGGCTGATTGGTTGATTAGTTGATTGGTTATCCGGTTCAACAAGTCCGGTCATATCAGATGTATCAATATTTTCTCTTGCAAGATTTAATGGGATTTCACTTGCAGGAGTTGTTACTCCAATTCTAAATATTCTATGGGAAAGCTCCTCATCAATTCTATCAATTAAATTTTCAAATAAGGTGTAGGCTTCGTTTTTAAATTCAATCAATGGATCCCGCTGTCCATAACCCCGAAGTGAAACCCCCTCTCTTAAATCATCGATGTGATCGATATGATCCATCCATAGATGGTCTATAGACCCCAAATAAGCATATTTCTCAATTTGACGTATTGTAGTTTCTCCCGAATCTCTTTCCCTTTTAACATAAATATCCGTTAAGATTTTATTTAAAAATTCTTCTTTGTTTTCTATCTTTTCTAATTCCTGACTTATTTTTTTCAATGAAATATCATCAAATGGAATAATTTCAAATAACGTATCTGGGGTTAATCTTTTTTGGATTTTTTCTAATATTTCATCTTTTAAGTTATCTGATTCAAGAATGCGTCGACGCATTTTATAAATAATATCCCTCTGTTGGTTTGCCACATCATCAAATTCGACAAGACGTTTTCTGACATCAAAATGAAATCCTTCAACTTTAACCTGCGCTTGCTCTATGGCTTTACTAATCAACATATTTTCAATTGGCTGATCCTCGGGAAGTTTTAGTCTATCCATAAGGCCCGAAATTTGCTCTCCACCAAAAATTCTCATTAAATCATCCTCGAGTGAGAGATAAAATTTAGACGATCCAGGGTCCCCCTGACGACCCGATCTACCCCTTAACTGATTATCAACACGCCTTGCTTCATGCCTTTCGGTTCCTATCACATGTAGCCCGCCTGCTTTTACCACCTTCTCATGTAATTCTTTCCATTTCGTTAGTTCTTTATTTCCTTTGTTGATAAGTGCGCCTCCAAGCACGATGTCAACTCCACGCCCTGCCATGTTGGTAGCAACTGTTACGGCACCCAGTTTACCTGCTTGGGCAATAATACTTGCTTCCTTCTCGTGATTTTTGGCATTTAAAACCTGATGAGGAATCTTTTTTCTTTTAAGGTATTCAGAGATTATTTCGTTTTTTTCAATTGAAGTTGTGCCAACCAAAACCGGTTGGCCTTTTTTATAAAGATTACCAATATCTTCAACTATTGCTCCATATTTACCACGTAGTGTCTTGTAAATCATATCCGACTGATCAATTCTTGCCATTGATCGATGGGTAGGAATTACAACTACTTCCAATTTGTAAATTTTTCTAAATTCTTCTGCTTCAGTCGCCGCAGTCCCAGTCATCCCGGAGAGGTGCTCGTACATTCTGAAATAATTTTGAAAAGAGATTGTAGCCAGTGTTTTACTTTCTTGTTGAATCACAACTCCCTCTTTAGCCTCAACCGCCTGATGAAGACCATCACTCCAACGTCGCCCGAACATAAGTCTGCCCGTAAATTCATCGACAATTGTCACCTGATTGTCTTTAACAACATATTCTTTATCACGTAGATATAAAGTTTTAGCCCGAAGCGCATTTTCAATATGGTGAATTGAGTCAAAATCTTTTTCATAAAGATTATCTACTCCTAAAATTTTTTCTACCCTGGTAATACCAGTTTCGGTTAAGGAGGCACTTTTTGCTTTTTCGTCAATCTTAAAATCTGTATCGGAATTAAGTTTTTCTACGATTTCTGCAAACTTATAATATTTCTGGGTCGGCTCTGTGTCTGGAGCTGAAATAATAAGTGGGGTTCGCGCCTCATCAATTAAAACCGAGTCAACCTCGTCAACAATTGCAAAATAATGATCTCTTTGCACCATTTCATTCAAACTTTGGACCATATTGTCACGAAGATAATCAAAACCAAATTCATTATTAGTTCCATACAAAATATCGCATTGATAAGCAAGTTTTCTTTCGGACGGTTTTAAATGTGCCAGTCGTTCATCTCCATGGCTCGAATCGTTAAATTTTGGATCATATACGAACGACTTTCCCTCTTGAATAATTGTTCCTGTAGACATCCCTAGAAGGTGGAATATTGGAGCATTCCAGCCAGCGTCCCTCCGGGCCAGGTAATCATTAACAGTAACTAAATGAACCCCTCTACCTGTTAAGGCACGTAAATAGAGTGCTGGAACTGCAGATAATGTTTTACCTTCTCCAGTTTTTTGTTCTGCAACTTTCCCTTCAAAAAGGGCGGTGGCTGCTATTAATTGGACATCAAAATGTCTTAGTCCCAATGCTCTGTCTGTAGCTTCTCGAACCAAAGCATAAGCTTCGGGTAAAATTGTTTCTAATTGTTGGCCGTTAGCAATTAGTTTTTTAAATCTTTCAGTTTCTTGCTTGAAATCTGAGTCTTTGAATTTCTTGTATTTTTTTTCAAATCCACTTACTCTATCAACAATCTTGGACAACCGGTCAACTTCTCTTTTATTAAGATCAAGAAATTTGGAAAATATATTAAACATGAGCCTAACTATTGTAACAGATTAACATTAAATTAGCTTCGGGATAAAAGTATTCAACTCTTGTAAAAATCTTTTCTAGTTTTTTACCAAACCTGACAGCCTCTGGCCTTTTACCACCAAAATACAATCTATTAAATATAGTGATTCCAGCATTCACAAGGTGAGACCCTGTGATATCTACAACTTTATCGCCTAAATACGTGTCTACAATCACTAAATCGTAATTATTAGTTTTAAATTTCGATGCATCACCAATTACTATTTTCATTTTTGACCTATCTAATTCTAAATATTTTTCTCCTAACTCAACCATATTTTTATCAATCTCAACTCCAATAATTTTTGCCTGTGGCCAGTATTTATGGATTAATTTTGCGACCGTCCCACCCCCTAGACCTAGAATAAGTGAATTATGAATTACAGGGTATGAACTATGAATTTTTTTGAGGGTTCGTTTCCAGATAGACTCAACAATTCCACCAGATTGAGTAAGGCCATTTACTTGAATATATGTCCCCATTCCAAAAGTTTTAACAACTTTTATGTCATTGTTATACTTTGAAGTTCTCTCTTCCAAAACCTTTGTTCCAATCATGAAGCTATTTTACACCAATTTTTTCCTTTCCCATCCACTTTTGAAGAACTTCGGGAATGTTGACCGATCCATCTTCATTTTGAAAATTCTCATAGATCGCAATCATGGCTCGCCCCAAAGCTAAAATTGTCCCATTTAAAGTATGGAGATACTTATTCAGGTTGTCTTGCCTATATTTAATATTCAACCTCCTTGCCTGAAAATCAGTTGTATTACTAGTTGAAGTTACTTCTCTATATTTTTCTTGAGAGGGCATCCAAGCTTCAATATCATATTTTTTAGTTGCAGCGTTTCCCAAATCCCCCGTAGCCATTTTAATAACCTGATAAGGAATTTTTAACTCCTGCCAAATTTCTTCTTCAATTGCCAGTAATTCTTCGTGTATTTTTTCTGATTCATCCGGATCACAAAAAACAACCATCTCAACTTTTCTAAATTCATGAACTCTTAATATTCCACGCACATCTTTTCCATAACTACCGATTTCTTTTCTGTAGCAACTGGAAAATCCAACATATTTTAAGGGTAACTTTTTAAGATCAATAACCTCATCTGTATGTAATCCAACCAGGGTTATCTCTGCTGTTGCGATAAGATCAAGGTCTTCATCTTCGACATGATATATCTGCCTTTCTTTTTCACTTCTTGATTGAAAGCCACACCCTACGATACTTCTTTCTTTTGCAAGATTGGGGGTGATTACTGGAGTAAACCCTTTTTCTGCAAGTTTTTGAATGGCAAAATTTATAAGAGCTATTTCAAGTAGTGCCCCATCACCTTTTAAATAATAAAAACCGGATCCTGAAACTTTTGCACCACGTTCTAAATCAATCGTATCAGTCAAAAGCCCAATATCAACATGGTCTTTTGGAGTAAAACTAAATTTAGTTTTTTCTCCAACGGTTTTAACTACTTCATTGTCATCAGGCGTCCCAACTTTGACATCGCCGCTTGCGGGATTTGGAACTTTGAGCATTAACTCATCAAAGTCAGTTTCTACTTGAGTTAGACCGTCCTCCTTTTCTTTTAAATCAACTTTTAATTTTTTAGCCTCTTCAATATCATCTTTTGTAAATTTGTTTCTTTTAGCCCTTAATTCTTCAACTTCTTGAAGCAATTTTCTTTTTTCACCATCAACTTTAAGTAGTTGGTCAATAACTGTCTCATCAAAACCCTTAGCTTTTGTAGCTAATTTTATTTTTTCAGGATCATCTCTAATTATTTGTATATCTAACATATTTTTATTATACAGCAAAAATCCGAAGCTTCCGGCTTTTAAGAGGTGCCACCTTGAAGCGATACTTAATTTTTAAGATATTACGGTCTTACCCGAAGAAGTTTTTTACCCTTCTTAGCTTTGGGGTATGGAATTACCCCTCAAACGCTTTTCTTATTTATTTTATATCACAATCCCAAATCAATTGCAATTGCCTGCATGGCAGACAAAGCTATTTGAATAAAATCAGGAAGTTTGATTCCTAATTTTTCATCACATAATTCAATGTGGCTTCTATCAACCCCCGCAGCAAATGATTTTTGATTCCACTTTTTCATAACAGAAGCAACGTCAACGGAAGCTAATTTTCGGTCTGGTCGAACTAACGCACAAGCAACAATCAGTCCTGTAAGTTCATCACAAATATAAAGCGACCATTCAAATTTTGATTCAGGTTTAGGGTATCCCTCCCTATAGCCCCAAGCATGGGCTTTGATAGCAGCAATTAATTCTGGATCTTCCTTTCTTTTTTCGAGCTCCTCAATAGTAACCGATGGGTGCTTTTTTGGATACTTTTCATAATCTGCATCATGAAGAAGTCCTGCAATTTCCCAAATTTGACATTTGTCATTTGACATTTCAAATTTAAGGGCGAGTGTAGCCATAACTGCACCGACCGCATAACAATGCTTTCGCAAATTTTGCGATTGCACCATATTGTGTAAAATTTCTAAAGCTTCTTGTCTAATCATTACTTTTTGCTCTTTTTTGACTTTTTCATCATTTTAAAAGCTCCAATAAAGTGAGATAAAACTGCATACACAAAAACTGCTCCAGAAACCATAATAATCCATTTTATAACGATGTATGGATTCATTGTTGGAAATATAAACCCAAGGCCAAAAACAAGTAACATTCCAAAAACTGAAAATGCAATAGACATTAAAAAATTTTCATTCATTAGTTATCACCCCGATTCTCTGGTCTTAACAAAGGAAATAATACAGTTTCACGAATTGGTTTACCAGCTAAAAAAGAAAAAAGTCTTTCGCTCACACCAAATCCACTTACTGGCGGCATACCGTATTCTAAAGCTCTTACAAAATCATCGTCCTCCATCTGGGCATCAAGATCACCTTTATCACGCATGGCTTGCTGACTTTCAAATCTTTCTTTTTGATCTATTGGGTCATTTAACTCTGAATAGCCATTTCCCATTTCACTTCCAGCAATAATAATCTGATAACGTTCTACGAAATTTGGAGTTTTTTCCATTCTTTTTGCAAGTGGCGAAACTTCAACGGGGTGACCAACTAAAAATACAGGTCCTGAAATTTCTTTCCTAATAGATTTCCAGAGTAAATCAATAAGCCTTCCACGTTCATCATTTTTTTCAAATCCAATTTTTCTCTTTTTAAGTTCTTCTCTCAAATCACTATCACTAATTTTAGCAATATCAACTTTAGTTTTATCAATCAGTGTTTGCCTATAATCAATCTTCTCCCATTTTTTACCAAGATCTACTTTATGCTCTCCAATTTGAAAATCAAGTTTTCCAAAAGCACTTTTTGCAACATGTTTATACATTTCTTCGACCAATGCCATTGAATCTTCATAATTTGCGTAAGCCCAATAAAATTCCATCTGACTATAGTCTTGAAGATGTTCACGGCTAAGTCCTTCGTTTCTAAACTGGCGTCCTATCTCAAATGTTTTTTCAAATCCACCAACCATAAGCCTCTTTTGCCAAAGTTCCCCCATTGAAATACGGAGATAGAGATCAATATCAAGTGCGTTATGATGTGTTACAAAAGGATTAGCATCAGCTCCCCCGGCAGTATTTTCTAAAACTGGAGTTTCGACTTCCAGAAAACCTTTTTCAATTAAGAAGTTCCGCATTGATTGCCAAAAAACCGCTTTCTTTCTAAAAATGTCTTTTAAATCTTCACTTAAGATTAGATCTAAATATCTTCTCCTGTATCTTTCTTCTTCATCTTTAAGTCCAAACCAAGTAGAAGGAAGTGGTCTAATTGATTTTGTAAGAAGTTGAAATTTACCAACATCAACTGAAATTTCTCCTGCAACAGTTTCAAAAACTTTACCTTTTACTTCTATAAAATCCCCGATATCTATTAACTTCAAGGTTTTAAATTTGTCACCAAGCAACTTCTTTTGGAAAAATAATTGTATTTTTCCAGATTCATCAACCAAATCAACAAAAATAACATTCCCGTGACCGCGCCAGCCAAGAATCCTTCCAACCACTGCCACTTCTCTACTTTCCTTTTTTAAAGCTTCTGAAATTTCTATTCTTTTAAAAAATAATTTAGAAGGATACGGATTTATTTTGAGTTTTTTAATTTCTTCTAATTTTGAGATTCGATCATCCATGGCTTTAAGTATATTCCGAGAGGCTAGGTAATCGCAAGAATCTCATATGAGATTTTACCGACTGGAGCTTCGACTTCAATTTTATCACCTTTTTTCTTACCTAAAAGTGCTTGACCTAAAGGCGAAGTATGAGAAATTTTTTTGTTAACAGGATCAGCTTCCCACTCTCCCACAACTTCGTAAAGGTGATTTTTTCCATTAACTTTTAAGGTAACCTTGGTACCGACTCCAATCTCACTAGCACCATTTTTGACGCTGACCACACTGGCTTTTTGTATGACCCCACGAACCTCGTCAATTCTTCCATCTAAAAACTCTAACTCTTCTCGAGCTGACTGATAGTCACTATTTTCAGATAAATCTCCTTGTGACCTGGCATATGCCAGTCTCTCGACCAATTTTGGCCTTTTTTCATCCACTAAAACAGATAGTTCGGATTTTAAAGTCTCTAAACCAGATTTTGTAATTTGGATATTCATACTCATTAAAAAACCCCTCGCCAGAGAGGTTAACGAAGGTGATTGTAAACCCAAGAAACTTTCCTGTCAAGAAATCAAAATAGATCAAATTATGTGACGCTATCCGGATTTGACAATTCCAATCAAATTGAAATTGGTTATTCACCGGAGTGTGTCGCCAGGGAGATTCGAACTCCCAATTTCTTGGATGAGAACCAAGTATCCTAAACCGTTAGATGATGGCGACTTAAAAGTGTCCTGGGCCACATCGCCTACGGCTTTTGGTTTTGCCACAGACGATAGTGTCAATAGAGGTATTATACCCTAATTTGCGGCGAGGACAGAATAGATAGGGATAAATTCACTCTCGATTTTGCGTTTTGTTGGCCATCCAACTAAGGCAATTTTTAGGGCTTCTTCAACTCCTTCAACAAAAATAAATTTTAGATCTTTTTTAACTTGTGCCGGAATATCCTCCAAATCTTTTTTGTTTTCCTTTGGAACGATTATAGTTGTTAGCCCTGCTCTATGAGCTGCGATACTTTTTTCCTTAAGACCCCCAATTTCCAAAACTCTACCGCGAAGTGTAACTTCCCCAGTCATTCCTACATCTCGTCTCACAGGAACTCCAGTTAAGGCAGAAGAAAGAGCGGTGGTAATAGCAACCCCAGCCGAAGGTCCATCTTTAGGGACCGCCCCTTCTGGAACATGTATATGAACATCTATTTTCCCTGCAAAACTTTCTTTTAAACCAAGTTCCCTGTAATGAGACCGGGTCCAAGTAAATGCTGCTCTTGCACTTTCCTTCATTACATCTCCAAGCTGACCGGTCAATGTAAGATGACCCTTTCCTGGCATTAAAGAAACTTCTATAAAAAGTATTTCTCCCCCAAAAGGCGTGACAGATAGCCCTGTACTCATTCCAACCTCATCCTTTTTCTCTGCAATCATTGAGCTAAATTTCTGAACCCCCAAGAATTTGTGTATATCAGAAACTTCAATCTTTTTAGGATACTTCTTTCCCTCCGCTACAAGTCTTGCCACTTTTCGATTAATATTGGCTAGGTTCCTTTCCAAATTTCTAACTCCCGCCTCCCTCGTATATCTACTAATAACTTCTTTTAATGCTTTATCAGTGATTTCAAATTTTTTCTCCGCAAATCCATGGTTAGCTAGAGTTTTGGGCCAAAGGAATTTTTGGCCAATATAGAACTTTTCAGCTTCTGTGTAACTTGGAAAAGTTATAACTTCCATTCTGTCTCGAAGGGCGTTGGGAATAGTATCAAGCATGTTTCCGGTACAAATAAACATTACGTCAGAAAGGTCAAAAGGAACTTCTAAATAGTGATCTGAAAACTCTTTATTTTGTTCAGGGTCAAGGGCTTCTAAAAGCGCACTGGTGGGGTCCCCTCTAAAATCAGCACCTACTTTGTCTATTTCATCAAGCATAAAAACTGGATTTTTTGTTCCCGCATTTTTAATACCCTGAATAATACGTCCGGGAAGTGCCCCTATATAGGTTCGTCTATGACCCCTTATTTCAGCTTCATCTCTAACCCCACCCAAGGAAACCCTGACAAATTTTCTATTTAAAGCTTTGGCAATCGAGCGACCGATCGAAGTTTTTCCAACTCCGGGAGGACCTATAAAACATAAAATTGTTGGGTGAGACACTGAATCCGCCGATTTTTTCTGATCTTTCTTTATTTTCATTACCGCTAAAAATTCCAGAATTCTATCTTTTGCCTTTTCAATCCCATAATGTTCTTTACTCAAAACTTCGCTGGCTTTCCCCATGGAAACATTATTGGAACTTACTTTACTCCAAGGCATATCTGTCAACCAATCTAAATAATTTCGAACGTATCCACTTTCCGGATTATGTGGAGACATTTGGGCAAATTTTTTCAATTCTTTTTCAGCTTTTTGCTTAACCTCGTCTGGCATTTCTGCCGCTTTTATTTTCGCTTTATATTCCTTAACTTCCTCGCTACTACCAAACTCGCTATCATCACTATTAAGTTCCCCCAACTCCTGCTCGATTGTTCTTTTCTTTTCACGAAGCATGTTTCTCTTCATTTGATCTTCAAATCTTTTTTGAGTCTTTACTGAAATGGTTCTATCAACATCAAGACCGTTAACTTCTTTTGTTAATAAATCTAACACTTTTTCAATACGTTTCTTGAAATCTACTTCTTCCAAGAGTTTTTGCTTTTCAGGTACATTAATTTCTAAAATGCCAGCAATTTGATCAACTAGTTCTGGAGTATCAACCGACCCACCAATTAGTTTCATTACTGTGGTAATTTCTACAGGCTTACCTAGACTTATAGCTTTTTTGAAAAGCTCTTGAAGTTTTTTGACAAAAATTTTAATATCTGGCGAATCTTGAACTTTATCATCCATTTCTTCAACCAAACCAACTAAATGAGGTTCATGGGCCGTTACTTCCTTTAGTTTTATTCTTGCCTGACCTCGAACAAGAGCGTGGATCTCACCTTCTGTCGACATCATTTGGGTTATAGTGGCAATAGTACCAACTTCATATAGTCCATCTATATCTGGATCAGTTGCCCTAGGGTCTTTTTGGGAAAAAACTGCAATTACACGATCTTCTTGAAATGCAGAATTAATAGCTGAAACAGATTTTGGTCGACCAAACGAGAGAAGTGTATCGGTTCTAGGGAAAATAACTGAACCTCGTACTGCAACAATTGGAACCTGTCTTAAAATTTGTTGACTTTTCATTATATTCTTTTAGCAGTCTAAATCACCGTCTGCTAATTGTCAATGGGAAGTGTACTTTTTCTATCAAAACGGCAATTAATGTCCCTAATAAAGCCCCACCCAAAATATCAATTGGATAATGAACATTGGCGGCGACTCTAGCAAAACCGATAAGAATAGCTGCAATTATATAAAATATTCCCACTTTTCTGTTATGCATAAAGATAGTAACAGCCAGGGCAAACGCTGCTGCAGTATGGCCCGAAGGGAATGCACCATTTTCTCCGGGCGACAAAACCAAGGCTGGGTTGCCATTCGCAAGAAAGGGTCGAACCGATGGGAAAAAATTTTTAAGAATGTCGGCTAGAATCCAAGCTATGTTAAAGGCAAAAAAACCATGAACTGCTTGTTCCTTTTTTATTTTTCCATCAATCACCCAAAAGACAAAGAGCCCTAAAAAAAGAATCCATATTAAAAAACTGGCTAAAAAAGTTATGACTATATTATTCATGTATAACCACGCGACTTCCAGGGTTTTCTGGAGTTGAAGTTACATAACTTTTCCCTTCAGGCATAACTGGACCGATCCAAAAATAAAGTTGTTCGGCAACTGATGTTGGTAAATTTACACATCCATGAGAATGGACCTTCCCAAAATCATTGTGCCAATAAGTCCCATGGAGGCTAAATCCTCTCCATCCTGGGACTTTGCTATTTTCAAAAAACATTACATAAGGAACATTTGGTAAGTAATAATAATATTTACCACTTCCACCTTCCATTTTAGTAGCCCTTACTTTGGACCAAACCCTATATTCCCCGGGTGGGGTTGGCCACCAAGGAAGGCCTGTTGAAACCAAACTCTCTAAAAAGAGTCTATCCCCTTCCCAAGCTTTTATCTTTTGTTCAGATAAATCAACCTCAACCCACTTTTCGCCACTACTTACCCCCAAAACTGGACCCTGCAGTTCTCTATTTGCGATTATCGGAGCCTCTATTTTTTCACCTTCAAAATAGGCAAACTTATCATTTGAAACTTCCTGGCTCAAATCATTTCCACCACAACCAGAGGCTAGGGTTGTAGATTTATTTTTGGAAACCAGAATGATTACTCCAAGGATAAACACTGATGCAATGATAAAAAAAGTAAAAAACTTTTTTCGAACAGAAATATTTCTTTTGGTCATGAATTCATGCTAGCATATATTTAATGGAATCAAAACATACTCTTTTTAAGAGTTTTAGTTTTGCCTTTGAAGGGTTCAAGGTTGCATTAATAAAAGGACGAAACTTTAAAATTCAATTTATTTTAGGTGTCTTCGCCTGTATTCTTGGACTTATACTTAGACTTACTCCTCACGAGTGGGCTGTTTTAGTTATAACCATCACTTTAGTTTTAATATTGGAACTTATTAATACATCACTCGAATCAATTGTAAATATCGTGAGCACTGAAATCAGAAATGAAGCAAAAATTGCCAAGGATGTGGCAGCTGCTTCAGTTCTTATTGCTTCGATAGCTTCGGTATTTATTGGACTCCTTCTTTTTCTTCCCAAAATCTTCTAGGAAGTATACAATTGCCACGATATGAATAAAGTAATAGAAACTTTTCTTTCCAGGCTCACATATGGTGAAAGTGAAAATATTAAAAAAGAAACAGGATCAAATGGCGTAATTGAATCTTTGGCAAGAGTTTATGAAAGAGCCAGAAACGCTCTTGAATATAGAGCCGATCATTTAGTCAGGCGGGCAGCAATTGAAAGAATAATTAAAAGAATGGCCGTTATAGACAAAGATCCAAATTCAATTGCCAAACATCTTTTGACAGAACTTAAATGGGCTAGGTATTTACCATTTGTAGAAATTGATACGACCCTTACTAATTCATTAAAAATAACTTTAGAAAAATATCTAAATTATTTAGATGGACAAATTCCACAAGAATGGGTGATAAAAATTGCCTCGGCCAAAATCGAAGAAACCTTTAATCTTAATACCGATTATAACGATTTTTCACTCCTAGCCTTTCAAGTAATTAAGCAGAAAGTAAAAATAGATGATAAAAACTCTGACCTTTTGGTCTATTTTGCAGTAGACAAAGTTTATGCAGGAAGCGACGATGAACAAATTGCATACCACATTTTGAAACTTGCAGGGACCCCTATAACCCAAGATAAAATTAACGAGGCGTATCAGCTTTTTAATTTAGCGAAAAAGCACAAAGATCTATCTCGAATAATCAAGTTTGTTCGCCGTCAAATACCACCACTTATTCTCCTTCGCGATATTTATTTTTATTCTCCAAGTGTGTTTAAAAATGTAATTTCAAATAAAGAAATATTTACAAAAACCGCAACAGAGGTGTTAGAAAACCAACTAACCCAAATGTCGGGAAGAATCGCAACGGCAAGTGTTAGAAGCATTATTTATGTGTTTCTAACCAAAATGGTTATAGCGATTGGGTTAGAAGTTCCATTTGAAATTTTTGTATACGGACAACTTTCAAAAATTCCACTTGCGATTAACCTTGTTTTCCCCCCTGCTCTTATGTGGCTTACAACCCTGCAGAACCACCTTCCTAAAGAAAGTGAAAAAGAGAAGTTGGTTGAAAGGACCTGGTTTACGCTCGTTGATTTCGATAAATTGGGTGGTGAGGGTGATGACCTAACAGATACAATTAAAGAAAAATCATCCCCAATTTATTCGGTATTTTCGGCTTTATATATAATAATATTTTTTGCAATCTTTGGATTAATTTACTTTATTTTAGGAGGAATCGGATTTAGCTTTGCCAGCAAATTAATGTTTATATTCTTCCTAACCATAATTGCATTTTTTGCATATAGAATTAGCCAAATTGCTAAGGTATATACCTGGAAAGGTAATGCAGAAAGATCGAGCCTAACTGATATCATTTCGCTTCCAATTTTAGCAATAGGCAGTAGGCTCTCCAGAGGACTATCTAAACTAAATTTTCTAGCTTTTGCATTTGATTTTATATTAGAAGCACCATTTAAAATAATTCTAGGATTCCTTGATTCCTGGGTTCAATTCATTTCGGTTAAAAAGGAAGAAGAAATAATAGAATAGTTTCTCTTTTTGCTATAATACGCTGTATTGCTGGGGTTTGAGCTGGGAGATCGTCTAACGGTAGGACAATAGATTCTGGATCTATTTATCTTGGTTCGAATCCAAGTCTCCCAGCCCAGATTCCAATGACCTGACAGGTACCCCTTAAAATGCAAGAAGTTTCTATATAATTAGGAACCCTAATTTTAAGGAGGTGATTATTTTTGAAACCTGTTATCGCAAAAGAAGTCAAAGAAGAAATATTAGCTAAAGTCAAAACCGGTGAAACCGCAGCATCAGTTGCCCAAAAGTTTGGTGTTTCAGTTAAAACCATTTATGGCTGGTTGAGATGGAATACGGTCAAGGGAGTTAGCTGGCTGGATTACGCCAAGTTAAAAAGAGAAAACCAGCAACTAAAGGAGATCATTGGGGTTTTATCCCTTGAAGTAGCCAAATCAAAAAAAAAGACAGGTAGGTAAAGAACTGGAGGCTAAACTTCCCAAAGTCAGTAAACCCCTTATCTCCCGGGCTCTTGGTATCGGGGAAAGAAATCTTTACAACCAAAACACCAAACAGGAAAAGGTTGACCTAATCCTAAAAGACCAGATTCTAAAGGTTCTGGAAATTAACCCAAGTTACGGACATCGGAGAGTTGCTTTAGCCTTGGGAATTGGAAAAAAGAGAGCTCGGAGAGTAATGAGGCTATTTGGGATTAAACCCTACAAAAGAAAAGCCAGATGGACAAAGAAAAAAGATTATGGTAACCCACCCTCAAAGTTTCCCAACCTTATCAAAGGCAGCTGTCCAATTAAACCAAACATTTTCTTTGCCGGAGATTTTACAAGGCTTATTTGGAACGAGAAAGTTATTTATCTTGCAACTTTTATTGACTTATTTACAAGGGAAATTGTAGGCTGGTCAGTTTCCACTAAACACACAACAGAGCTTGTTATCGAAGCCTATTTAGACACTATCCGGACAGTCGGAAAATCTCTCGTTGTCCATACCGATCAAGGCAGTGAGTACAGCTCCAAGGATTACGCCAAGTTTATGGAAGGCCTGGGAATTAAAATCAGTATGTCTGCCAAAGCCAGCCCTTGGGAAAATGGATATCAAGAGAGTTTCTACGACAACTTTAAAACCGACCTAGGAGCTGAGTTTGAAAGATTTGAAACAATCGGTGAATTTGTTGAAGCTATCCACCAAACAATCTTTTACTACAACAACAAAAGAATTCACACAAACCTACAAATGCCACCTTTATCTTTCAAGCACATGTTTTTAAATCCCACCGTTTAGAAACATTGTGCAACGAAAGGGGTACTTGACAATAGTACATCCTGTCTTGCCGGCATTACATGAATGATTTGCGGTAAAATCTCTGATCTGTTGAGTATCAGAAATGCAGACAGGATAAAACTCCAATGAGTCTGTGCTTAGATCTAAGCTATCTCTGACTCGAATAAGTTCCTGAATCATAAACCTAAGCTCTTGTGGAGACAGGGTATATTTTTCAAAACCTCTACTATTTATGGGAGTGGATGCTTTTGTGGCAGAAAAAGCTTTAATTCCCAAATTTTTGACATATTCAGCAGTTGCATATATATCATGCAGATTCTTTTTAGTTACTACCATGTTTACGCCTACCGAAAAACCTTCATCCAAAGCTAACCCAATTCCTCTACTAACATCTTTATGGGTGTTTGGCCTATTTACCAATTCATCGTTTAATTGCGGATCGCTGGATATCAGAGATGTTAGGATCGAATTGTTA
>JBBTWD010000023.1:0-15055 GCA_038062915.1 Patescibacteria group bacterium | reverse complement strand
ATGAGTATATGAAAAAGTTTATTTAAAAGTCTGAAATGTACCCGTCCTATACAATGTAAAAAGGATTTTATCAACATAGTTTCCTAAATCTCTGTAATAATAAACATCTTTTAGTTCAATATCGTCAACACTTGTTGATTCATAACCATTGCCATCCTCGGTTGATCTTGCGGGTGTTCTGGCATGTAGGGTGACATTTCCTATTGCCATTTGCTTCCAAAATATATTTGGTGGATAGGTTTTAACCTTAACAACCTCATCCCACGATAAAGTTCTCGAATTTGTTGCAAAAAGAGTGGTGGGCTCAAAATGTACTATTCTTCTATCTGTAATGTAGGAGATATTCCTTTTTTGATAATCAACTACAATTTTTGTTCCCAAGATAACCACCAAAAATGCCAAGACTACCCCCATTAGACTAAAAATTCCTCCAATCCCAGCGATTTGCTGGCCAATAATAAAAAGCGCGATAAAAACTATAAACGAAACAGAATAAATTTTGCTTAACTTGATAAGAAGTGAAAGGATGTGAGGATAAACAGTATAAAGAATTTTCTCGCCCTCCTGCTTTCCATAAAAGTTAGTATCAGAATTCTGCATTGACATAAAATATATTATAATTGTTCTATGCATCAAGTGATAGAAGTTAAAAGAGCCACAGGTAGGGGCCGGGGCGTATTCGCCTTAAAAGAATTTGGGGTCGGAGAAATAATTGAGGACTGCCCCGTAATTAACATCACTCCAAACGAGAGAAAGCGTGTTGAAAAAACAATTTTTAATTACTACATCTATCCATGGCGCAGTACCAGAAGTGGGTCTTTGGTTCTTGGTTGCGGATCGCTTTATAATCATTCATTTGATCCTAACGCTGATTGGAAACAAAATTTTAAATCGGAAACAATGGTTTATCGTGCATTGCGATCAATTAAAAAAGGGGAAGAAATAACCGTTAATTATAATGGTGAACCAGACGATAAAACTCCGCTCGAAGGATTTGATTTTTAAAGTTGTTCCCTATATCAAGTAGACCATAAGTCTGATATACTTGTCTCATGGCATATTTTAATAGGGATAGAGGGTCAAGTGGGGGCGGTGGTGGAGGCTTTAGAAGAAACGATTTTGGGGGCCGTGGTGGAGATAGGGGCGACAGACAGATGTTTGACGCTATTTGTAGTAATTGTGGCAAGGCTTGCCAAGTTCCTTTTAGGCCGAGTGGGGACAAACCGGTTTATTGCTCTGACTGTTTTGAAAAAATGGGTGGAAGAGATAGAGATAGAGAGCCAAGATTTGATAGACCACAAGCAGCGCCCAGGGTTGATACACAGTTCAAAACTCAACTTGACGTCTTAAATATTAAGCTAGACAAGATTATTAGTTTATTAGAGCCAAAAGTCGAAACAAAAGTTGAAGAAATTGTAAAAATTGCTCCAAAAACCAAAAAAGTATCTCCAAAGAAAAAATAGCTTCTTTGGTTTAAACTAGCTCATGTTCTTAATCAAAAGTGATTCGTGGGAAATAAAACAAACAAAAAACAAAGGTTTGGGTGTTTTTGCGAAAAAAGAAATTAAAAAGGGAACTGTAATTGGAGATTATCTTGGGAAAGTAATTAAAACAGCCGATTATGATCTATCTAAAGATAAAGACGGTCTTTATTTAATGTATTTAACAGATGAAGCTTCAATCTATCCTGATTTAAAAAAAGATGATATTCATCTTTTTAATCACTCCTGTGAACCTAACTGTTGGATTTATTTATATCATGGCCACACCCTTTTCTTTGCTTTAAGAAATATTAAGCCCAGTGAAGAGCTTACAATTTCATACTTACTTAATCCTAAAAGCAAAAGTCATAAAAATTGTACACATATATGCATTTGTGGAAGCAAAAACTGCACAGGAACAATGCATTTGTCCCAAAAGAAATTTGATTTATGGCAAAAGTTTCAAAATAAAATGAAGAAAAAGACCAAAATAACTAAATTTGTTTTTGGAGAAAATCTACCCAAACTTGCAATTTACCCAAAGAGAATCCCAAAAAACCCTGCCTAAGGCAAGGTTTTTCGTATTGCTTTAATTAATGAACTTAAGCAAGTTTAACGTTTTTTGCGCTTGGTCCTTTTTCTCCATCTACGACTTCAAAAGTAACGGTTGCTCCAACTTGAAGTTCATCAAATGTAACACCTACTAAATCGTTTGAGTGAAAAAAAAGATCTTTTACTTCTCCATCTCGAGAAATAAATCCAAACCCTTTATCTGTTTTTGTCTTAATTGTACCTTTCATCTATACCCACCCCCCTCCTATTTACTTAGTCATCATATCACCCTATGGGCTAATTACCTAATTTTGAAGTACACCATTGTTGGACACTTTGGGAATTGTGCATATGGTTCGGTTGAAAGTGGGGGTCATTAATAGTTCATGAGCCAATTTTAAACAGTTTAGTTTTAAAGTGAATTGTCGACATGCTCAAATCTGAAACCTTAGTATTCTGGCTTGACAATCGTTCAACTAATATAACTCAAGAATTATCCCGTATTTTCAAGGCTTTCTCTGACTTCAGGCTTGCAGCTCAAGTCAGAGAGGAGATAGAAAGAGTGAAGCCAAGTCTTGCTTTTGCCACTCCCTAGAAGATTGCTCCCTCCGATTCTGCAATACACCCGTTGTCCAACTATGATATGAACTTTCCTCACCAATAACACCTTTCACCGCATCATCCAAAGCAAGAGACGTTGCTTCAATTGTTGGTGCATCATACTTTTCAACCAGCAACCTGAGACCATCTTCATCTCGAGCCGCAAATACTTCACTTACTCTTTCTTGGGTGGGGCGGTTAAGGTCATTAAAAAACTATTACCAGCTCTTATAAGCAAAGCTTGTCTCGTATCTGCTTGAGGAAAAGAAAGGCCTTCCTGTTTTACGGTTGATTTTCTGACTAAACCAAGTCTTTCTAAAAATTCCATAATTTCACATCCAAACTAACCATCAAGCTGGTATTAAGTGCCAACTGGCTCCAGCGGCAGACGAATCTTGCGACCTTGGTATCCCAGCTCCCCCGGGAGGATTCGAACCTCCAACCTTATTCTTACAATAGCCCTTCTGTTACCAAAAGGATTGGACTATCTCACGATCCCAATAGGACCTCAGGTATATAGTCTCTACACATTTCTCCGATGTTTCATTGGAGTTTAGCTCGGGATTATCCTTCTGGTTCGATTCCACTCACCATCTAGGACTTCCCCGAATTAGCCTGATTTTACATCCCGAATCGCTTCGGGGCGCTGCAGACTTCTACAGGAATCCGCTCTACCATTGAGCTACAGGGGAGCTTGAATATCAAGGTACGAGCTGAATTATATCATCTCAGGGCGTAATTTTCAGACAGTTTTGTAAAGCCTCCTTCTATTTCTCTATGGCAATTTGCACAAACCAACATACATTTCCCAATCTCCGCCTTCACTTTCTCCCACGAGCGCGTGTAGCCTTTATCGCTAATACCAAACTCTTTCGTGCCGTTTACATGGTGCAGATCTAACGCCCCTTGATATCTGTTATATCCACAAACCTGACATTTTCCACCTTTAAGATTTATAGCCAACTCTTTTACTTTCCGCCTTCTTTTTGCTACAGCAAGTACTAAATAATGCGCCCGATCTTTATAGGTTCTTGTCTCCTTTTTTCGGGTTTTATTTGTCATAATTCAGAATAGAAAACATATTTACACTTGTCAATGGCAAATCCGAAGATTGACTGAATTAATCCAAGTAATCCTGAAGCTTCTTGCGGCGGGAAGGGTGCTTGAGTTTGCGCAAAGCTTTGGCTTCAATTTGGCGAATTCTTTCTCTGGTAACACCAAAGACTTTGCCAACTTCTTCAAGTGTCATAGCTTTATTTCCTTCCAAACCAAATCTCAATTTAAGAACTCTTGCCTCACGGTCAGAAAGAGTTGATAGAACCTCCTCAAGATGGTCTTTTAAAAGCTGCTTACTGGCCTGGTCAACAGGTGAAAGAGTTGTTTCATCCGGAATAAAATCTCCTAAGAAACTTTCTTGATCCTCCCCGACTGGTGCTTCAAGGGATGTTGTTTCTTGTGCAATTTTGAATATTTCCCTAACTCTGTCTGCATCGATTTCCAGTCCCTCACCAATTTCTTCTGGGGTTGGTTCCCTTCCCAACTCTTGCATAAGTCTCCTACTTGTTCTATAGAGCTTATTAATAGTCTCCACCATATGAACCGGGATCCTAATGGTACGAGCTTGGTCGGCAATTGCTCTTGTTATTGCCTGTCTTATCCACCAGGTTGCGTAAGTTGAGAACTTAAATCCTTTTCTCCAGTTGTATTTCTCTACTGCCCTGATTAATCCTTGGTTGCCTTCTTGAATCAAATCAAGAAGAGATAGTCCTCGGCCGATGTATTTTTTAGCAATAGAGACAACCAATCTCAAATTACTTTCCGTTAATTTATCCTTGGCTTTTTTTTCTGCCTTCTCATATCTTTTGGCAAGCTCAATCTCTTCTTCGGCCCCAAGCAGTGGAACGCGGCCGATCTCTCTTAAATACTGTCTAACTGGATCTGTAGATTCTATCCCTTCAAGTTTTGTAAGAAGCTCAATTTCGCGGTCAAGTTTTTCTTTTGCTTTCTCATCACTCTCAATTTCTTCAGGGGTAACAGACTCAAAAACATCAACCCCCTCTGCAAGAAGTTTTTCATAAAGTTCGTCAAGTTCTTCAATCCTTTCTTCTGCATCCATAAAAACTTCAAGAATCTCCTCCTGGGTAAGAAATCCCTGATCCCTGCCTTTTTTAATTAGATCTAGTACCTGCTTACGTATCATATAAATATACCGATATCCTTTTTGTCTAGTTTGGAGAGAGTTTGGGCGAGTTTATTAAATTTATTTTGAGCTTTAAGAAGCTTGTTATTGTCGCCACTTTCCTCTAGATTTTTAGTTTCATTTGCCAAGTCTTTTAATTTTTGCTTGACAATTAGTATTCTAAGCTCTTTTGAAACTAAATCAAGTTCCTTTTTTAAGTCGGCAGGATCGTTCATCTCTTCTCCGGGGTCTTTTAAAACCAGTTCAGTAAACCCATTAAACAGTTCACCAGGCAAATGTTCTGAAAACTTGGTGAGGTCAAACACCTTGTGTTTACCAGAAAACTTCTCGTATTCTTCCAATATTCTTTTATTTAAAGATGTCGTAATCAGATCAAAAATATCTTTCTGAAGTAAAAAATTGGGGTCAGATTGAAAAGACAGGGCAAGAAGCCTCTCTTCGAGAAGCACCCGACGATCTCTTTTCTCAACCTTGGTTAGTTCAGGGACAGTAGACGCAGAGGTATTTTTTCGACTTTTTGAAACTTCTTCAAAAACAGCTTCAATAGGAACACCTAGCCGTTTAGCAACCACCCCTGAATAATGAGCCTGAACAATTTTATCCTCAATCTCTGCAAGGATTGGGGATAATTCCTTGGAAATTTTTGCGCTACCATCTCCACTCTTTTCGTCATACCTGGCAAACGTTGAGTCTATTAGAAAATCCCATACTCCGACCGAATTTATTAAGGATTTTTTATATCCTTCAAGGTCGTGTCTTGCTGCTTCATCCGGATCTTTAGAATCTTTCATTCTGGCAACTTTTACTTCAATTCCTAGACTCGTGGCAACTGTTATACCACGTCTTGCCGCGGAGTCCCCGGCTAAATCAGCATCAAGGGCCAAAATAAACTTTGGGGCAAACCGGGAAAGAAGTCTTACTTGGTCTTCAGTTAGGGCAGATCCTTTAATGGCTGTAATATTTTTGATACCCGCTTGATAAGAAGAAATTACATCGAGTTCCCCTTCAACTATAATGGCAATACCTTTTTTCTTTATAAATTGTCTTGTAAGATTTAGGCCATAAAGGACGGAGCTTTTGTGATAAATTGGTGTTTCTGGAGAATTTATATACTTACCCGTTTCGCGTTTATCCCATGGCAGAACTCTACCCGAAAAGCCAATCGGATTTCCTCTGTGGTCAAAAAGTGGGAATATTATCCGACCGCTAAACATCCCAAGCCTAACTTTTTCGACATCACTTAATGCAAACCGTTTTTTATCTACTAAAAACTTTCTTAGAAATAGTGGGTTATCTGGTGAATACCCAAGCTGAAATTCTTCAATTGTTTGTTTTTTAAGACCCCTGTCTTTTAGTAAATACTCAAGAGGCTTTTTACCAAGCTCATGATTTAAAAGCAGATAGTTATAAAAACGTAGTGCTTGGCTATGTATTTCTATTAGCTTCTCTTTTTCGCCAGCACCTTCCTGTTTGAAAGATTTTAACCTGACCCCCACTTTATCTGCTAAATATTTTAGTGCTTCTGGGAAATCCATCCCCTCAAACTCTTCCAAAAATGTAAAAACATCCCCACCTTTAGCGCACCCAAAACACTTAAAAATTTGCAGTTCGGGGGAAACCATAAAAGAAGCGGTACGCTCTCCGTGGAAGGGGCAATTGGCTTTAAAATTTCTTCCTGCTTTTTTAAGTTCTATTCGCTCCCCTATAACAGAAACTATATCCGTTTTTGATTTAACTTCTTCAACCTGATCATTCATCCTAGGCTGATTATATCACTCCCGTCCGAAGATAATCTGAATCTAGCGGGAAAGCTGGGATAACTTTCGAACCGCTCCCTGGATAGACATTATAGATTATCCAGAGCTTACACTCAAGGAGACTCAAGAGGTTTTAGCCCTTCAATACGCTCAATAATCCCTACTTCAAACAGTTATACTCAATACATGCAGATACAAGTAAGCTGTATTCGCAATGGGAGACATAATCTAACAGCCAAACAACTATCAAAAAAGGGTGTCAGAGAGCGTCAAGATGTTCAGCAAGAGATTCAAAGACTACTTATTAAACATGGTCTTACGATTGAAGCTGTTATCTTAAAGTATAAAGAGCTTGTGTATCCCTCAAAAAGTTATGAACCAAAGGCTAGTGATGTTTTGAGAATCTTGGAGCGACTTCAGCAGCTTCATTTGTCGGAATTGTCAAAGTAAATCGCCTAGTTTTCACCTCTCCAGGAGGGCATACACCCTATTTTCCCGAACCCCAAATCCATTTAGACCTCGAAAAAATCTGCGATATAAAAATTGAAACTGGTAGTCGTTAAAGTGGAACTATCTCTTGTTATAAATCTGTTCTTTTCTTTTTTCCCGCCATTTTTCAATTTTGTATTGTATTTGATAACCCACCACGATTACTCCAAATAAAAGAGCAGACCCTAAAACGGTAATGGTTACATCACCAATTCTCAAATTCCAGATGGGGATTATAATTTCCTCATAGAGCGTCTCCAAGTAGGTTGGTACTCCTAGAAGCAATATAACTACCAGGATAACCCCTCCAATAACGAGTATCGCATCGATAGGGCTTCCTATATCGTCCCTATAAAATTCTTTTAACCTATCAAGTCTTTTCATTATTTTCTCAGAAGCTGTAATCGTTGGTCAAATATCTCAATTTGCTTATAAAACTCACTCGCTTCATCTCCTAATGTTTGTAACTTATCCTTGAAGTCATCAGGATTGCATTGGCCTCGGTTTACTACAAAGCAATCATAAATTGTTCGATAGGATTCGACTTCGTTTTCAATTAGCCTTCGATGTATCTCGTTTGAATCTGTAAGCGTTTTATTGCGTACTTCAAGTTTTTGGTTATTTACCCACAAATAGAGAGCAGCAGAAGCTAGCAGCCCCCAAGCAATAGTAAGTGGTAGAAGATACCTTTTATTCATACCTTTTTATTCGACAAAAAAAGCAACCCTCTTCTATGAAAGTTGCCTCTGATTGCAGTCGGCAATTACCCAGATTATATCACAAATGCATACAAGGAGTATGTCGAATATGAGACTGTCAGTATCCATACTTTTAGTATGGGTAAACCAATAACTCATCGGAATATCCTTGTGAAGTTTGGAGAAAGACTTCAAAAGATAAGAAAGGAGCAGGGTATAAGCCAAGAGCAACTTGCTGCAAAGCTATCCATGCATCGTACCTATGTTGGTATGATTGAGCGTGGAGAAAGGAATCCTACTATCCGTACTCTTTATAAAGTAGCAAAGGCTCTCAAAGTCGACTCCTCAAAACTCCTACCTTTTTAATACCTTTCAGCTAATAAAAGATACCTTCTTGCTGTTTAGGTAGGCAATGGCGACACTTTGAGGCTAACCATCACTATATAGAATATATAGTATGTATTATAAAGAGAGATACGCCACTTAATTTTGGAGAGTGTTAGCCTTGAAAGTCTTAACCTTGCTTGTGTCTCTGTTAAAAATTAACAACTCTCACTCACCTGACATTTCGGGTAAACAACTATTCCTTGTGCTTTCGCAATGCTTCTTCAATCTCTTTTCGGCTTTTTTCCCTTTCAGATTCAATCTCACTATTTAGCTTTACGATTTCCTTATCTATATCCTCTTTTTTTAACTTTCCTTCTGAGGTTCTAATGAAGAACTGCTGAAGTAGTGTTCCTAGAGGAATCTCTTTTTTCGTTTGCACTCTGATTCTTGCCATAAGCTTTATGGTTCTTTCTTCCAAGTCTTTTAGAAAAACTTCAAGTAGCTTTAGATTCTCAGCCTGTAAGCCTGCATTTACTTTGTAGTCTTGAGGTTCAATATTCTTTTGGATAAGTGCGTTTTTTATCTCGATATACCCAGCAGCCATTGTCGTTATATCAGTGTTTACCTTTCTCACTTGATAAAAGTAAGAAAACAGCTCGTTTATTAGGTCTAGGTCGTGGAGGCTTTCAAGGTGTGACCTGTCAATAGGCAAGGTATGGAGACTATTAAAATAAATATGCCCAGAAGTTATTACTCTTCTGAAGTCAGGCAGAAGATACAGATTGTCATTGATGAGACCTATTATCTCATTCAGTTGAGTCTCAAGAATGACAAGAGAGTTGTAATGTTTAGCTTGTCGAGTATAAAGTTTGGAGAAAAATTCAGCTAATCTTAGAAAAAGAAAGGCAAAGAAAGCACCAGCAAAAGCACTAAATCCCTGAACTAATAATTGTTGCGATACATTATCCATATTTATTTCTAGGCATGATAGCCCTCATATGGTTCCTCACCTTTTTTCAAAACAAACACTTTACCCGATATGTCGCCTGCCTCAGGTGAACATAAATATACTGCGAACTTAGCGATTTCTACTGGTTCAATAGCATCTGGGAAGTATTGAGGAAAATACTTTTTGTAAGCTTCCGTAGCGGTATCAGAAGGGGAAATAGCATTGACTGTTATACCTCTATCTTTCAACTCCTCAGCCAAACCAATGGTCAAATCTTCAATTGCTTTCTTCGATACAAAGTAAGGTAGGGGCAATCGTGCCCACAGAGTAGGTGTCGAGTATGACTTTTTGAGAAAAGGTGTCAAAATCCTTACCAGCAAATACTTCATCGTCTCCATGCCATATACCTGCAACATTCACCAAAACATCAATACTTTTGTATTTACCCTTTATGTCTGAAATAAGAGTATTGATTGAATCGACATTACTCAAATCAGCAACAAATATTTCGGTATTACCTTTTTCTTGTTCAATAAGTTGTTTTGTTTCTTCTAAACGATTCCTTGTTCTTGCCATCAAAAGAACTTTCATTCCCTCTCTTGCGAGGACTAAAGCTATTGCTCTACCAATACCAGTAGAAGTTCCTGTAACAATTGCTGTTTTCATACTTGTATTAGCTGACTGGTTTTATTTCTTTTATCCATAAGGTCTTTTTATCTTCTGGTTTGCCATAGTTATAATTGACTACAATTTCCTCACCCTTATCAATATCTTTTATGGCAATAAAGTTTATCGTTTGCTCTTTTATATTTTTCTTGTAAGTAGCGTTAGGTTCATAAGAGTGGTTATAAAATGAACCAAATCCAAAACAAATAGCAGCAGTGATTTTGCCCCACATAAAATAATAGTTTCTCAATATTGTTTTCTTAGCTACGGGATAATCTTTTTGAGGAAGAACAAAAACTGGGCATTCTTCAATTACCTCATCTTTCTTTATTCTCTTACTTGCAAATACTCCCTTCCCAGCATTTGGAATGGGTGACTTTGAAATGAAAATTTTTTGTGAAGGAAAGACATTTTGTTCCATACTTACTTGGGAATAGTGAATAATTTCATTGGGTTTGGACCTAAAACCAACCCAGCTAATCGCTTATCTTTATCAAATGTAAATTTTATTTTCTCTCCAATATAATCAAACTCATCAGTTTCTAGTATCTTGAATTCATCTTTTTCTAAATATTCTAACTTGTAGGTATATTCCATTGGCTTGTCTTCGCTAGGAGCAAATCCAAAAATATGACCATTCACCTCAACTATTTGAAGATGTCCCCATCTACCAGCGAACAATCCTTCGTATTTCGAAAAGTTTTCTCTCTTTTTCCCAGTCTTGAAGCTGTCCTGATTGTCTTTGAAGTATCTAATCACCTGAAAAATCCCATTGGCTATTGTGAGGGCGGGGCCGTCAATAGCATTAGTTAGAGCAACCACACCTATTTTTTCTTCTGTATCCATTGCGATTCGTGTTATGTAACCTTGAAATCCACCACCATGACCAACAAGTTGCATTTTCTCATTTTTCCAAATCATAAAACCTAAACCATAATGCTCATCTTTATCCTTTCGCATCCAATGGACTCTTTGTATTTCTCTCTTACCCCCATCACTTAGTAGTTTGTTGCTTTTTGCAAAATGGGCTGAAAGATACTTACACAAGTCAACTACATTTGAAATGAAACCTGTTGCAGAAGCCATAGCTTGAGTATTGGTAAAAGGAAAAACCTCTCTATCTTGTCCAGGAATATCCATACTGTAACCTGTGGACAGATTATTCTTCGCTTCATCTACTAAATCAGGATAGGTGTTGGTCATCTGTAGTGGAGCTATAATTTGTTTTGTTACACAGTTCTCGTAAGATTTCCCACTAACGGCTTTTATTACTTCTCCAAGTATGGCAAAACCAAGATTTGAGTATTTGAACTTCTCAATAGGAGCATAAATAGAAACACCTTCTTGAACCTGCTTTTTTATACTTTCTAAGTTTGGGAAATTATCATCTTCCCAATGAGAAGTATCACCATCCCTATTTACTCCAGAGGAATGACTTAGCAACTGTTTTATTGTAATTTTGTCTAGTTCTTTGTCTTTTGTTGACTTGAACCAAGGAAGATATCTTCGAACTTTATCGTCTAATTGAAGTTTCTCTTGTTCGGCAAGCTGCATCATTACAGTTGCGGTAAATGTCTTTGATATTGAGGCAATCCTAAAACAAGTTTTATCAGTGAGTTTCTTTTTGGTTTTCAAGTCTTCATAACCATAGCCGTTAGAAAAAACTAGGCTATCTTTGAAAACAATACCTACTGCTATTCCTGGAACTCGCTTGAAGAAGCGTTTATATTCTACCCACTTATCAACTATTTTAGTTGCGTTCTCTAAATATTTTGGTGTGTTTTGATTGTCGTCCATATCTATTTTGATTTACTGACTAGATTCATTATGTCTTCCTTCCTGTATCTTCTATCTCCTCTTTGACCAAAGCGAACAGCCTTGAGAATTCCTTTTTTATCCCAGGCACGAAGTGTTTGGGGATGAACATTAAGAATCTTGCATACCTCACTTAATTTGATTAAACCGTCATCATTATCTTTCTTCATAGTTTTTTGATATTTGTTGCTATTAGTATACATCAAAAGAGAGCAAATTCAATTGAACTTGTTGAACTCGAACTACCCCTAGTAGGGATTGTATTACTACTTGATAAGCATGTAGAAGATGTGGTATAGTCTTTTTATGAACAATGAATTGCAAGCTACATTAAGGCAAAAATCAAACGAAGTTTTGTCAGCAATCCTCATTTTTCTCTTAAACAAAGATAAAGAAATTACCTTTGAGCTCTTCGAAGAAAAATTCCCTGATATTCAAGGGAAAAGATTGGGTAGTTTATTTTCTGGCGTGGCAAGAAGTCTCGTAAATGGTAAACGAATTACAATTTCTGTTCCTCAATTTGGTAGTCGTAGAAAAGTTTGGAAGCTAAATAAGGACTTATTGGAGAGTGAACTAGGAGAACTTGAAGCAACAGTTAAGGCAGTATTAGAAGAACGAAAATAATGAAGATTAAAACATTTGTGGATTCTCTATTCGAAAATCTTGAAGATTATGTATTAAAAGTAAAGATGAATCGGAACGCTTTTTTAAGTGTAGGGAATATTGGTGGGGTTGCCACAATAAACATTTCGCAAACTCAAATTAAAGGAACAGTAAAACACAAAGACGGAACTGAAACAAAACTCAAAACAATAGATATAAAAGTTAAATCATAGCCGAAGTAGGGTCAACGCCTGGCTGAAAAATAGGTTTTGCACACCAATTCGTGATGGAACGCACGCCTGAATGGGCGTGTTTTTTTTGTTCAAAAATATGGTTAGTAAACAATTATTGGAAGAGCTGAAAGAAATTTTACAAGAAGAGTTTGGGGTTGTTCCCGAACCGCAAGACTTATCGGAATTTGGGAATATGCTAGTTCAAATTTTTGAAGCTCTTTCAACCGTAAACAAACCTGAAAAACAAATTATAGAAACAACGCAACCATGACAAATTCAAACCTAATTACAGATATTGATGATGATTTTTATGACTATGTTCTGGAATTGGAGAAAGAATGGAGACGAACCCAGCCAAAATATACTGACTCTCAACTCTTGGATATTTTCCCTGAAGCAAAAGACATCATCCCTGAAAAGATTTTTGAGTGGGGAGCACAAAGAGATGAGCTTATTAAAATTATTAAATCAAAACTCGCTCTTATTAAAAGAGAAGCAAAAGATGAAAACTCTCGCATGTTTTGGCGAGAATGGGTCAAAGCCTGTGAGGGCAAAGAGCTACTGGAAGTAGAAAACCAGATTGTTCGTTTGAAGCGACTTCAATGGGTATCAAAGCCTAGAACGATTATAAATCGAAGCGATGATAACCATGTAACAGAAGACGACATCCAACAAGCCCTTCAAGTGCCCATAGAGAGCTTATTAGCGAGCGATAGAGCAATTAGACACAGTGGAAGGAATCTTGCGTGTTTATGCCCACTACATACAGAAAAAAGGGCATCATTTTTTATCTATCCAGAAACTAACTCATGCTGGTGTTTTGGGTGCAATCAAGGTGGAAATGGTATAAACCTAGTCCGCTTATTACATCAATACAACTTTCCCGATGCAGTTAAGTTTTTAATTGGAAAACTATGACAAACTACAAATTTGACGAGCCTAAAATTGAACAAGAATTCCAAGAGATTGAAAAAGGGATGGAATCAGAAAAACCGCTCCAACCAATTTCACTTGATGAACTAATGAGAAAAGAATTTCCAGAAACAAAGTGGATTGTTGAACAACTTATACCACTTGAAGGAATTGTGGCCTTATCTGGTATGCCATCTGCATACAAAACCTGGCTGATATTAGACTTGGCAATTAAAGTAGCAAGTGGAACTATCCTTTTTGATAAATTTGATACTAACAAATGTGGTGTGCTTTTTATTGATGAGGAAACAGGTGAACGGTGGATTCAACAAAGAATAGTAAAACTGTCAAATAATTTTGAGTTGCCAATATATCTGCTCTCAAAAACTGGCTTCAAACTAAATGACAAAACAGTTACCACACTCGTTGAATTTATCAGGAAGCATGAAATAGGTGTAGTTATTTTTGACTCACTACTTCGTATACACACTGCATCAGATGAAAACAATGCGGTTGAAATGGCAAAAGTGTTCAGTCTTTTTCAAAAGCTGACAAACGCTGGTGTTACTGTTATTTTTACTCACCATAATCGAAAGCAAGGTATTCTCCGCTCCTCAAACCCCTCACAAGACATGCGTGGTTCATCAGATATTCTTGCAGCAGTTGATTGTCATTTGGCTGTTGACCGCAAAGAAGAATCAGTGGTCATTACTCAAACCAAATCAAGAAAGAGCGAAGAACTCAAACCATTCAAGCTCAATGTAATTAAAGAAAACAACACCTTCCATTTTGAGTTTGCAGGTGAAGTGGATGAAGAAAAGAATAAAAAAACCGATTTCCAAGAAGCAATAAAGGATTTACTGGGTAAAGAAGATAAATTACACAAAAAAGAAATTTTCGAAAAGCTCAAAGCAATGGGTCTCGAAGGCGGATACACCACTTTCAAAGCTGCTATCCAAGAACTGATAGATAATGGTGAGCTTTTTACAAAGTCTGGTGAAAGAAATAAAGTCTTCTGTTCGATAAAACCATTCGAAGAAAATCAAATAGTATTGAATGGAGACGAAAACTAGTCAGTCAAAATTATCTCTACTATATGTATAGAAACTTTGACCTCTTAATTAAGGAGTAAGTCAAAATTCTTGAGTATATAGACTACTGAAACTTTGACCGACTGACTTATTAGATTAGAAATAGCTTTGAATAACTTTATATTACTTGACATTATCTTATATTTTGGTATGCTAAATATACTTCTATGAAAGCTGTAATTTGGAATAGAGTAAGCACAAGAGAGCAAGAGCAAGGTTACTCACTTGAGGCTCAAGCAAAAGGTAATGGAGAATATGCTAAAAGAACTGGGTTTGATGATATAAAGTCTTTCTCTGTTTCCGAATCCGCAAGCAAGTCAGAACAACGCAAGATATTTGACCAAATGATGCAATACGCTAATGAGCATGGTGTAAAAGACATCATCAGTGAAAAAGTTGATAGATTCACAAGACGCATCAAAGAGGCAGCAGCGATTCACGATTGGCTCATAGAAGACGGTCAGAGACAGCTTCACTTTGTCAAAGAGTCGTTAGTTATCAATAGAGACTCCAAATCCCATGAGAAGTTTCTCCTCAATATGAAAGTGGCTGTAGCTCAATTTTATGCTGATAATTTGAGTGAAGAGGTAAAGAAAGGACAACAAGGCAAGATTGAATCGGGTTGGTATCCTTTTGTGTCAATAGTTAGTTGTTAGTTTGTTTGTTTTGTTCTTTTCCACAT
>JBBTWD010000022.1:0-8254 GCA_038062915.1 Patescibacteria group bacterium | reverse complement strand
TAAATCGTATCAAAAAATGAAATATCGTACGTCTAGTTTATGGGGTACCTGCCACCGGAAGTAATTTAATTAAATAAGTTAATTTTTAGAATCCTTGGATTGCCTTATAAACTCCCTCATTTCACCAATTATTTGTTCAGGCTTTAATTCAAAATTAATGTTTAGAAGTTTATTTAAAATTGCACCATCCAAAAAGCCCACCTCTTGTGCCCGTTGTACTAAAATCTTCCTTTTGTCCTTTGAAAGATAGGGGGCTACGTTTAATAAAACAATGGCTTTCCATTTATTTTTTTCCATTTTTACATGTTTTGAAAGAACGCTATCAGCGGCTTCCATCTTAATAGCCTCATCTGTTAGGACGTCGTTCCTACTGACATAATTTTCATCTAATTTTCTCAAAAAATCATCATCTTTAGCTTTTTTATCAATTTCGATTCGATTATCGCGTGTCCATTTTTCAATCCTGCCCTTGGTAGGAATCCAAGCTCTGCAAACTATATGTATAGATTTTTCTATATCTTCCAGAAACTTCTCATCAAATACATTGTCTTTATTTTTACCCCTTACCAAATCTCCGTTTAATGCTAACCACGCCCCGCTATCTTCACGGAGTGCGAATAGAATCCTTATCAAATAGGCTCGATAATCCCAATCTCCAATTCTGTCCTCCATTGCCATAATTTCTCCAACAGTCTTGCCATCCCTAAACAGTTCAAAACCCGACCTGGCCATTGATTTAGATTCTGGATAAGCTGGGTCAGCGACTCTCAAAAATCTCAAAAAATCAACCATAATATGGTCTGGTGCAAAATTAGCAAAGCCAACAGGACCAGGAAAATATGAACTCTGTTTTCGATAAGTGACTTCGTCCTGTGGTCGCATAAGATCGGTTAAATAGCTTGACCATGGGTAGTCCTCTGCCGCAACTTTAGTAGCCTTATCACCATCGCCATAATCCAATCTGCGTGTTCCATACATTGCGTCCAAACCAAAATACCTCATTGTTTTTTCGGCAAAATTCAAAGCAATTCGGGCTTGCATTTTCATTGCCATATTGTCTTTATATTTCCCTTCACAAAGTATATCGATCATGGCTTCTGATATAGCGTTGATCGACGATCCCATTCCGGGATCAGCAAACTTATTCATTGCTGGTTCTTCGTCTAATTTAACAAGCTCTGCGGGTGTCAACGTTTCTAACGTTTTACCCCTTAAGGAGGCAAGGTTATTTCGTTCGTAGGGCAACGTTTTAAGTTTTAATTGTCTGGTCCATTCCAATCTTGTTGCGTCATTGACGAAAAGTTTTTTAAAACCATCCCCACTTTTATACCACTCAAAATCTTCAACCCATCTTCTGTCAGACTGGAGAGCAAGATATATGTAGGCACGGAGAGAAATATCTATTTGCTCTGATATACTTTTCCATTCCCCATCCCCCTCTTTAAAACCAGGTAGATCAGCATATATCCTTTTAAAACGCGCAGGGGGCATGTATTCAGGTTCCTGCCCAAACGCCAATTGAAAAATCTTACCTGATGAAGCCATTTTTTTAAAAAAACCAAACCATTGATCAAATACTAAATCAACATCTTGAATTATGGTCAATGACTTATGAATACTTTCATATTTTTTTGCTTCTTGTGATTCCGGATCCCATATTTTACCTTGCAGTTCGGCCCTCTCGGGGCTATACATTGCCACCCTTTTTGCCAAATCTTCCCTATTAATTCTTGCTGACCAATCGTCGTTATAATCAACTATTCGCTCGAGGGCAAAGTATGTCCAATATTTACGGTCTTCTTCTGTTTTAGCCTCAACTATTAAATCTACGATCGAGTCATATTTCCCTTCTGCAATCTCGCGATAATTTTCTTTACTTTTAGTTTTATTAAACTCTTGCTGGGCCCTATGTCTTCTCGATTTTTCTTGTTCTTCATCGTCATCTAATGAAAAATTAACCATTCGATCTTTGTGGCCAAGAGTGCCGGGGCCTTGGCTGATATTTCCTTCTGGAAATAGGTTTTCTGCCATATACCTAAGTATTGCATTATTAGGGCTTTTAATTCAAGTGCTGGGGAAAAATTAACCTAATTTCTAATTTTCAGGTTTGATAGTTTGAGAATGTTTGAAAGTGTGCCTTTTTTTAAAAACTTATGCTGAGGAATAATTACTGTTATGTTTCCAAAATCGATAGACCTTTTTGTGAGTTTTACATGACTTCCTCTTTGGCTTACAACTTGCCATCCATCTTTTACTAAAGACTTAACTAATTTCCATCCGGAAATTTGTGGCAATTTAGGCATTTAATTGAACTTTAATTGAGGTCATAAACTGATCCCTAGGATTAATTGAATAAATATTTTTGCTGTCTAAATCTGGCTTCAAATAAAGTTCTATAGCCTCTTTGATGTTTTTCTGTGCATCTTCAAAAGAATCCCCTTCAGAAAAACAACCTGGTAATTCAGGTACAGAAACTGAAAAACCACCATCTAAATCAGTGGTAAAAACAGCGTTATATTCGAAAACTTTTAAACTTTTCTTCACACTCCATTATATCATAATGATGTATAAGGCAGGGTGTGAAAAGGGATTCTTCTTGCACAAGTTACTTCACGATGTAGTCTAGAGATAGAGTAAAAGAGCGTGAGAGTGTAAGAGTGTAAGTAAAACTGCCAATGGAACAAAAAGGCTATCACAAATTAATTGTTTATCAAAAGTCGTTAGATTTATTATTACTAACTTATAAACTAACAAAAAAACTTCCCAAAGAGGAACTTTATATTTTATTACCTCAAATCAGAAGGGCTGCAATTTCGATTGTGGCAAATATTGTTGAAGGTTATTCTAAAAGTTCGACAAAGGAATTTATTAGATTTTTGGATATTAGTCGAGGTTCTTTAACTGAAATTGAACTTTACTTCGAACTTTGTTTAAAACTTGGGTATTTTACAAATCAGGAATTTGATGATGCGCAAAATTTATTAATTGAAGTTAAGAAATTAATTTACAGTTTTCAAAAAAGCTTGAGAGCTAGAGTATAAATGTTTATTTTTCTTACACTCTTATACTCTTTCACTCTCTCGCATTAAATTTATGGAACAACATCCAATACCACAAAATATAAGTAGCTACCAATTTAGGTTGGTTGGAGATATGACCCTTAAGCAATTTTTCCAACTAGCAGGTGGATTTCTAGTTGCTTTAATTTTTTATTCAGCCCCACTTCTTGGAATAATTAAGTGGCCACTTGTAATTATTTCTGTTGTACTTGGAATTGCTTTAGCTTTTCTTCCTCTTGAAGAGCGCCCACTAGAAAGGTGGATATTTGCTTTTTTCCGCGCCATTTATTCTCCGACTCTATTTTTCTGGCAAAAGTTAGCTACTCAACCTAAATTTTTTCAGGACGAACCGGAGGCAGTGCCAACCGCTGAAGTTCCGACTATGCCACTTAATAAACTGGATCAAGCCGAAAAAGGCTTTTTATCAACTCTAACCGACCTTTTTGCAGGGGTGACACACCAAAGCCAACAGCCAGTCGCTAGCGTAGTCGGACCTGGCGAAGTTAAGCAAGAATTAAGGGTTCCAGAGGTTCAGTCCATAAAAATTACAGGCAGTGGGGTAGTAGTTTCTCCAATGATAGCGGGTGAGGAGATTATCTCTTCCCACCAGGCAGAATTTTCTGTTGATGCAGCTCCTCCAAATCCCCCAACTGCCCCCAATATTATTGTTGGACAGGTTGTTGATCAGGTAAGAAGAATTGTTGAGGGTGCGATTATGGAAATAAGAGATTCAAACGGTAGACCTATTAGGGCTTTAAAAAGCAATAAACTGGGGCATTTTACAATTGTCACACCGCTTGACAATGGGAAATACGACATTATTACCGAAAAAGATGAATTTGAATTTCGACCAGTTAATTTTGAGGCAGTAGGGCAATTAATTCCACCAATTTTAATAGTAGGAAGGAGGATGTATGATCAAAATTCCATACCTGTCAACTCCTGACAGTCCAATAACCTCAACCACCCAAAAACATTTGCCGATTGCAGATATTACAAACGACATTGTTATTTACAAAGACGGTGGCGCAGCACTTGTAATGGAATCGACCTCTCTTAACTTCGGTCTTCTCTCTGAAAAAGAACAGGCGGCTGTAATTGCGGCTTACGCGGCCTTAATCAACTCCCTTTCTTTCTCTATTCAAATTGTTGTTATTACCCAAAGAAAAGATATTAGTAATTACCTTAATTTTCTAGCCAAAGAGAGAGAAAAAGTAAAAACCTCCCTACTTTTGCAACTTATGGACAGTTATCAAGCCTTTATTAATGATTCTGTTAAAAAAAGAGTGATTTTGGGAAAAAGATTTTTTATAGTAATTCCACTATCTCCGCTTGAACTTGGAGTAGGCAAATCAATCCAAGCCATTACTCGTCGGGGTGGACCACTTCCTTATCCCAAAAGTTATGTTATTAAAAAAACAAAAATAATTTTATATCCAAGGCGAGATCACCTGATCAGACAGTCAGGCAGGGTCGGGTTAAAACTAAGACAGCTCTCAACTTCTGAAATAATCGATCTTTATTATCGAATTTATAATCCCGAACCACCTGCTGTTAAAAAAGAGCCGGAGGTAACAGTAAAATAATTTTTAATATATGGAGAACATAAACTCACAAACACAACAAGCAGTAACACCTCAAATGAAAAAGATAGCAAGTCCGATGTCGGGACTTAAGGATTTTGTGGGGAAATTTGTAAACAAAGCAACGGCAAAACTGCCACAGAAACCAGTCTCCAATCTCCAGTCTCCAGTCTCCAGTGGGGAGCAGAAACCCCAAATACTAAATCCAAATCTAGCCATTGCTCAAGGAATGAGTATTCTTGACGCCATTGCACCACAATCAATCGAGGAAGACTTTGACTATATAAAAATTAATAACGTTTATTTCCGAACTCTCTTTGTTGGAGGTTATCCCAGGTTTGTTGCCCCGGGATGGCTTGAACCCGTTGTTAATTTCGATACATCCTTAGATATTTCTTTTTATGTTTATCCGGTCGATGGAAAATCTGTTCTTGATGATTTAAGGCGAAAGATTGCAGAGATGGAAGCAGAACTATCAACCGATATTGAACGCGGGAAGATAGTTGACCCTTCAACCACTGCCAAACTTGAAGACGCCAAAAGTTTACAGGAACAACTAGTTAAAGGAATCGAAAGATTCTATGAGTTTTCGTTTTACATTACAATTCCGGCCAATTCGGTTGATGAATTAAACAACGTAACTCGTCAAATCGAGTCCCAATTAGGCTCTCTTCTTATTGTTGCCAAACATTCCATTTTGGATATGGAAGAGGGGTTTCTTTCAACTGCTCCTTTTGGAATGGATAGATTAAATATCACCAGGAATATGGATACAACCAGTGTGGCAACAACATTTCCTTTAACCTCAACCGAACTATCTAGTGATACTGGGGTTTTATATGGAATAAATTCCCAAAACGAGTCATTTATTATTTTTGACAGGTTTAGTCTGCCCAACGCCAATTGTGTCGTCTTTGCCACATCAGGGGCTGGGAAGTCATTTAGCATTAAGCTTGAGGCTTTAAGGTCGCTTATGACTGGGGTTGAGGTAATAGTTATTGACCCGGAAAGCGAGTATAAAACTCTGGCCGATGCCGTCGGTGGTGAATTTATTTCCTTTTCTTTTGGCACGTCCAGCAAAATTAACCCCTTTGACCTTGCCCAAATCAGAGAGGAAGGAGAAAACCAGCTGGGACTTAAAATTCTCTCTCTTCATTCTCTTCTAAAGGTAATTATGGGAGCAATAACGCCAACCCAGGAAGCGCTTCTTGATCGCGCGCTTGTTATGACCTATCGGGGTAAAGGAATCACCATGGATCCTGATACCCAAGGGCGAGAACCGCCCCTAATGGAAGATCTTTATAAAACACTGATTGGAATGGAAGTTCCGGATGCGCTTGATCTTTCCGCCCGTATCGAAAAATATGTCAGAGGGTCATTCGTTGGAATTTTTGATAAACAAACAAACATTAATATTACAAATCCTTTTACTGTTTTTTCTGTAAAAGATTTACAGGATGTGCTTCGCCCTATTGCCATGTTTATAATTCTTGATTTTATTTGGACCAAGGTTAAAAAAGACTTAAAGCGGCGCATCCTAGTCGTTGATGAAGCTTGGCACATGATGAGGTACCCCGATACCGCACAATTCCTTTGGAGTGTTGTTAAAAGGGCTCGTAAATACTTTCTAGGCTTAACAACTATTACGCAGGACGTTGAGGACTTTTTGGCACAAGATATTGGTAAGGCAATTGTTACAAACAGCGCCATGCAAGTGTTACTAAAACAATCTCCCGCGGCAATAGACAAAATCGGAGAAGTTTTTTATCTTAGCCAGGGTGAAAAACAACTTCTTCTTGCTGCAAATGTAGGTGAAGGAATATTTTTTGCTGGACCCCATCACGCCCCAATTAGGGTGGTAGCTAGCGAAGAAGAATATAAATTAATAACAACCAATCCACAAGAAAAAGTAAAGTGACAAAACAATTAAATTTACCGGAAACACCAATAAACGTACTGCAAAAGATTCTAGAGGCTTGTGACAAAACTTTTGTTACTGAACTTGGAACACAAGATTTTTACACGGAAGGTCAAACTACTTGGTCGATCCCTGAAATTGGATTGGTCTATGAAGCAGCTCAAACACAAGAAATAAAAAATTCCGAAAAAGAAACTCTGCGCCAAGTATTAACTGACCTTACGGGAGAAAAAAATGTACGAAGGGCTTACGCAGTTGTAAATGAAACAATAGAAAGTAGGTCCAAGTCAACAAAACCCGCCGAACAACCGTCGGCGACAAAACCAGCAGATTTAGAAACACTTCTGGAGAAAGCCGATATTAGAGAAAGGGCGGAAGCAAAAACGAGACAGGTGGGGATTGATAGGGCGCAAGAGTTTTTAAGACGTGAGCAAGAAAAGGTTGAAAAATTAAAAGAAATTATCAAAAACAAAGAGGTTCGTGTAAAAATTGAAGCTGAAGCAGTAGAAGTGGAACTGTCAGCAAACAAGGCCGAAGCAATCAAAAACCTTAAAAATGAAGCTGTTCAAAACCAAAAAGCGGTTACCGAACAACTTGCAGAAGAAATTAAAACAAGAATAGCAGAAAATACACCCCCAGAAATAATTGATGCTATATCAGGGCAAACAGCGCTGGACGTGGTGCAAACAATACAAGGCGGCAGTAGTTCTCCCGTTGTACAAATCGCATCTTACCAGCAAGTTTCCAAAAATCCGAAAGTGGAAAAAGAGGTTAAAGACATCCTCCAGCTTTTGACAGATCAAAAGATTACACAGTTAGAACTAAGTAAACAAATTTTTGGCCAAGCCTTTGGTGATGAGGCTTCAAAAGGAGTCTTCGCTCAACCTGGATATGAAGGTACATTTTCTCTTTCTCAAATTCCAGAACAATATAGCGAGAATCTTTCTAATCAAAATAATTTGCTTGAGAACATCAAGGGATTGGGTGTAGACGAAGCAAAGGCGAGAATTGGCTCCCACTTTGGAAGTTTAATTGATAAAAGAATTACTGCTCTTCCCGAAGGACATTTTTTAAGAAGTGAATTTGTAAGTAATACTCTCGGGGTTTTTGGATTGGGCGCTCCCGTCAAATGGATTGTTGCCGAAGGCGCTTCCCCAATTATGAAATTCGCAGTTTCTTCAGGTTATGGCCCCTTGTTGGGAACCATCCAGTCAGCAACTGGCTGGAATTTAGGAATTTCAAAAGCTGTAAGCACAGCAGGCGGTCAAGCCGTGAGTAAAGCAGTCGCTGGTACAGCTGTCAAAAAGGGTTTAAGTGGAGTCATCTCAAAAGTCGTGATGGGTGCCGGAGCCTTAGCGAGTTGGGCAACCTTTGGTTTAAGCCTAATAATCGGAGCTATTATTGGAAAAGTCTTAGAGAAAATTCCCTGGGATAAAGTCAAAAAGGCTTTGCCATATATCGTGGGGGGTGTTCTTTTCCCTTTTTTGGGTCCGATAGCCGCAATTGCCGGTGGAGTGGGAACAGCACTTTTGGGTGGGGCCTCACTCGCTGGAATTGGGGCTGGAATTGGCGCTTTTTTCTGGACAATCGGGCGAGCAACCGCAATCACAATCGGCACACCAATAATTGTCACTCTCCTGGTTTTTCCGGTCGTCGTCGCCCTAATTTTATTTATAATTAGATTGATAAAAATT
>JBBTWD010000021.1:0-1141 GCA_038062915.1 Patescibacteria group bacterium | reverse complement strand
GATCCTTGCAAACTTTCTTTTACTATACTAAAGTGTTAGTATCGCTCAATGAAAAAGAACTCTGAAAGCAGAAAACAACAATCTCAGATAACTGACCCACTAAAGATAGTTAAAGAGTTCCAAGAAAAATACCGCAGAACAATTCCAAAAAGCCACAACATAGAGTATCGGTGGGAAACTAACCCTGGTTCTGTGGGGGAGCTGAAGCAGAAAAACTATTTTGCGGACTTTCAATGATTTTAACCGCGCCCGAACTTGATACAACAAAATTCGAGCGTGTGTAGATTTGCAGTAACAGACTCCAGCGTTCATCGTCTTTTTTCAACAGATCAACGTTAAGGCCAATAGATTTTGCCTCTTTATACATAATTGGCCGTCCATGGGAGAATGTCAATTTGACCCATTAGATACAAATCTCTTTCAGAAACTTCCTGTCTTTTGTAATAAAAACTGGATCTATTTAAATTTAAAAGTGCACACTGTCTTGAAACTGAAATATTGTTGTTTTCAGGCTCAATCAGTTTAATCTTTTCAGTAACTGGTATTACCAGTCTTTTTTTTTAACCACTCAAGTTCTAGTTGGAGTTTTCCAACTGTTTTGTATAGTTCATCAATTAACTCATCTTTGATAACATCTGGTCTTTTGGCTTCTTCAAAGCCACTTTTTAAAGCAATAAGCCCCTTGTTCTTCCAAGCTGTAGCTTGTGTTGGATGAACCCCAAACCTTGAACATACTTGAGCCACAGTTTCAGAGCCTTTGATAAGTTCCAAAGCCACGTTAACTTTAAAAGATGTTGGATGAACCCTTCTAACTGATTTTGTATTTCCTGTCATATGTTTTGTATCTTAACAGGTTGTCCAGTTTTTGGGGTTAGGTATATTTTTAACTTTGAATATTTTGTTTATAAGATTCATGTGTTTATTTTAAGACAGGGGAAGGTCTTTTAGAAAGTAGTTCTTCGGTGATGTTTTTATAACAGCATTCAAGAAAACCACGGGCGATAAGCCCGTGGATGAATTGAACGCTGATATGTCATCCTCGTTTAGACGGATACCCCGCCTGAAGGGCGGGAAGGATGTCATTAAGGTGCCACTTCCTTCCAGTCGATTTTTCTGTGGCCCAGCTTGGGAGGGAAAAGGA
>JBBTWD010000020.1:0-27760 GCA_038062915.1 Patescibacteria group bacterium | reverse complement strand
CTGGTATAATGCGAGAGTATTTTCTCATGTTTAACTTTCCTGTTAAAGGCGCTATTGAAAAAGCCATTTCTATGGGCGTGCCCGAGCACACCTTAGTTTTACTTCTACTTTTGCCTGTTGTAGCTTTTGTGATAGCTTTTAGTCGCAACGTAGTCGGAATTAGGGGATTTGGGATATTCTTGCCAGCCGCTCTTGCTATTTCATTTGTAGCTACTGGGCCCGCTACGGGCATTGGTCTTTTTTTGGTTATAGTTAGCGTGTCGACGATGGTAAGAATGATGCTTCGAAAGTTCAAGCTTAAGCTTCAATACCTTCCCCGTATGGCACTTATCCTTTGGGCTTCAGTTATTGGTGTTTTGGCTGTAATGCTTACCTTCCCACAGAATGTATCCATCTTTGCGGTTCTAATCCTCATACTTCTTGCCGAAGACTTCATAAGGGTTCAATCTGGTAAAAGTATTAAGACTGCTCTAGGCTTAACTATGGAAACTTTGGTTTTAGCGCTTATATCCTATTTTTTCTTAACCCTAGTGCCTCTTCAAAATTTTGTATTAACTAACCCAGAAATAAGCCTGATCACTATTGGGATACTGGACTTTTTACTAGCTAAATACTCGGGTCTTCGTATAATGGAGATGTATCGATTTAGAAAACTAATTTCTTCATAAAAAAGATTAATCCATGAAACTATCAAGTATTTTAGGTTTAAATGCCCGAACTCAAACTTATGCCTACAGGTACAATACTCATACTGGAAAAAATATAGCTGATAGTAAGATTCAAACCGCAAGAGTGCTTAAGATTGCAGGGGTGGCTCACCCAAAGATTTATAAAAAATTCAAGAACCTGGAAGATGTTTACAATTTTGACTTTGAAATTCTCCCAGATAGGTTTGCGGTAAAGCCAAGCCGTGGCCTGGGTGGAGAAGGAATAATAGTTGTTAAGAAAAAACTTAAAAATGATGGTTGGCTGACTACGCAAAAAAAGAGGGTGACAATAGCGGATATTAAGTTTCATATTTCTGATATTTTAGAAGGTGCCTATTCTATGGGTAATGACCCTGATGTAGCTTTTATTCAGGAATATGTGGGTCGACATACGATTTTTAGAAAATGGGCCTTTCGGGGGACACCTGATATCAGAGTTATTGTTTTTAATAAAATTCCTGTACTGGCCATGTTAAGACTTCCCACAAAACAGTCGGGTGGTAGAGCTAATTTGCATCAAGGGGCGATTGGGGTGGGGATTGATATCGGTACCGGAGTAACCACGAAAGCTATTTTGGAAGGAGAGCAAATAATTTATAAACCAGACTCTATTTACAAACTTCGAGGAATAAAAGTACCCATGTGGACTAAGGTTTTGGATACTGCGGTCAATGCCTCCATTGCTGCAGGACTTGGATATTGTGGTGTAGACGTTGTATTACACCCAGATAAAGGACCGATGATTTTGGAGTTAAATGCACAGCCTGGCTTGCAAATCCAACTTGCTAATGGAGTGGGGCTTAAAAGGCGGTTGGAAAGGGTGGATGAACTTGAAGTTCGAGATGCAGAACATGGAGTGGCGATTGCTAAGGCCCTTTTTACTTCTCACCCACTTCCCCAGAGACTTGAAGATATAATTAAAATTAAGGCTGTTGAGGAAATAATCGTTAGGGATATGAATGGTAATAAAAAAAGAGTTTTGGCTAAGGTCGATACAGGAGCTTGGTCATCGGCAATTGACAGAAAATTTGCAAAATCTTTAGGACTTCTAACTAGAAATAAGATATTATGGTATAGAGACAAATTAAGTGCATTAGGGAAAGAAAGTCGCCCCGTTATCCCGGTAACTTTTTGGTTAGGTAGGAAAAAAATTAAAACCAACATGACAGTAGCCAATAGAAAATTATTAAGGTACGACGTTTTAGTAGGCAGGGTAGATTTGGGGGGTTTTTTGGTAAGTCCGGAAATTGATAAAAAAGATTTAGTTAAAGCGAAATGGTAAGTAAAGAAAAAATCTTGATTTTGACTAGTGGTAAAGTTTCTAAGCTTGACACATTTGATGTTCCTTTTAAGGCCTCGTTCGATGACATTAATTATTCTTCAGAATTTGGTGATATTTTCGTGAATGATAAAAGTTTAAAAGATTTCGAAATAATTTATTTTAGAATGGTGGGAAAAAGTTTAGAAGTTGCCACTCTTGTTGCGGAGTTTGCAGTCAAAAATAAAATAAAAATAATAGACAAAATTTATGAAAACAGCCTCCTTATGCCACTTTCATTGGGTAAGAGTATCGAGTTAAAAAAATTAATAGATGCTGGAGTATCTGTCCCCAAAACAGTTTTCGGGGATCTAAAAAAACTGCCATACCCGTTTATCGTTAAATCAACAAATAGCCAAAAGGGGAGAGAGGTTTGGCTGGTGAGAAATGAGATAGAGATGGGAGAATTAAGAATGAAATTCCAAAAAGGAAAGTTCTATTTTTCTCAAGAGTTTATTCCGAATGCCAAAAGAGCAAGACTGCTTGTAATTGGAGAAAAGGTGATTGGTGGGATTTTAAGACAAACCAAATGGAATAAAGATGGGACTAAAGAAGTGCTAAACCCCATTCCTAGTGACATGGAAAAGTTAGCTCTTTTTGCAACCAGGTCGGCCGGTCTTGATATAAGTGGAGTCGATATTCTAATAAATAAGATGGGTGAGATGTTTATAATTGAGGCAAATGCAGCTCCTTCCTGGAAATTAATTAACAAGTACTGCGGGGTCTTGATAGAAAATGAAATCATTAAATATATACAAAACCAAGTTTAAAAAGTTTGGAGTTGACTCTAAAAGTTTGCTCTGGAAAAGTAGTGGAGCGGCTCATCAGAGATTCAGACAGTTTTGGGCAGAAATAGATTTTAATGACAAGAAGGTCTTAGATATCGGTTGTGGGTTTGGTGAAATGGGGAATTTTCTGGCCAAAAGGTATAAAAACGTAGACTATAAAGGTATCGATATTACGCCAGAATTTATTGAAAGTGGACAAAAACTATACCCAGCTTTTGACCTTAATGTTGCTGATTTTCACGACCTAATAAACACCGAATCTTATGATGTAGTGTTAGCAAGTGGTGTTTTAAATAGTAATATTAAAAATAATATGGAATATAGAAAAGACGCTATCAAAAAAATGTTCGAGTTAACTGATGATGTGTTAGCTTTTAATATGTTGGGGGGTCATCCTCAACCCAATAATAACAGTGATTCCAACGTCTGGTATGCAGACAGTTTAGAAATCTTAGAGTATTGCATGACACTTACCCACCGCGTGATTTTGCGCGCCAACTACCACCCCAAAGACTTTACAATATTAATGTACAAGGAGAAATGAAAAAGATTTTGGTACTTGCTTCTAAAAGAAGTGAAAAGAAAGAAAAATTAATTTCCTATTTAGAGAAATATTTTAGTAAAAAAGCTGAAGTTGTTCTTGGTATTTTTTCTGATTTAATTTTTGAAATCGAAGGTGGAAAAATATTGGTTGAAATCGATGGCAGGAATATCAATGATTTTGATTTAGTCTATTTCAGAAACACTTCTGGTTTTCAATCAATGGCCGCTGCACTTTCAATTTATTTAGAGAGTACAGGAGTAAAATTTTTTGATAAATCTCACATCAGTGGAAGTTTTATGGGAGATAAATTCACTTCCCTTATGAGACTTGCCGTAAATGATCTTCCTATTGTTCCATCTTTTCTTTGTTGGAAGGGGGCAATTGATAAAACAAAAAAAAGAATTGTTGAGAAATTCGGTTTTCCAATTGTTGCTAAAGAGGTGACAACTCAAAGAATGCAAAGTGTTTTCTTACTTAAGAGTCTAGAAGACTTTGATAAGCTACCAGATAAAACTCTTAATGGAAATGGTGCAAGATATTTATTTCAAAAGTTTGTTAATTTTGATAAAGAATTTAGGCTACTGGTATTGGGGGACGCAATCGGGATTGTTCATACAAAAACTGTAAGAGACAATACTGGGTTTCAGGTGGGATATTTAGATGACCAAGAATTCCCTGAATTTTTAGATTTGAATGGCGTGTCTGCTGTTATTAAAGAAACCGCCATTAAAGCAGCAAACGTCTTACGCATCCAAATTGCCGGCGTGGATATTTGTAGAGAGTTAGGTACCGGGAAAACTTTTGTTTTTGAGGTAAACCGAGGGCCAGGTCTTGAATATGACACCTCGGTTTCTCCTGAACTTTCTAAAATTGCAGAGTTCTTTGAGTCAGAATTACTTTAATTCTACTTTAGCTCCTGCCGCTGTAAGTTTATCACTTGCTGATTTAGCGTCTTCTGCTTTTGCATCTTTGAGTACTTCAGCTGGAAGCGCCTCTGTCATTCCTTTAGCATCCATTAGAGTTAAATTTTGATTTATCTCACGAAGTGCTTTGATGACATTAATTTTATTAGCACCTGCATCTGTCATTACAACTGTTTTTGTTCCACCTTCATCGACCTTACTGGCATCATCTGCTGTAGTTGCTGATGCAACTGGCGCAGATGCCATTGGCATGGTAGCAGATACTCCAAGTTTTTCCTGAAGTACACTGACTAATTCTGACAACTCAAGAACAGACAATTTTGAAACATCACTAACTAATTCTTCAACCTTTTTAGCCATTAATTCTCACCACCTTTCGATTTTTGATCAATTATATATACTAATTTTTGAAGTGGGCTTTGTAATGTTCCAACTAAACCATACATAGAGGACATTAAACTTCCTAAAAGCTGGCTTAAAAGCGCATCGCGTCCAGGAAGATTCGAGAGCCGAGATAAAGATAGAGCGTCGAAAAACTTGCCATCAATTATACCAACCTTAAATTTGGGAGTTTCTGATTCTTTAGCAAATTTACCCAAGACTTGTAATGGGGCGATAGGGTCGCTATCTGCTAAAACTAATGCAGTTTGACCTGAAAGGACAGAATCAGCCAATACTTCTTTATCTATTTTTGCTGATTTGCCCGCAAGTTTTAGGAGGGTGTTTTTAACAATAAGCATACGCCCACCAATTTCTTTAAGTCTGGCCTTAAGGTTTTGTTGAGCCTTAACGCCAAGACCAGCATAATTAACCAACACTACGGACTTTGCACCTTGAAGCTCACGAACTAAATTTTCTACAAATGTAACTTTCTCTGCTTTTTTCATATTCCTCTGCGTGACTTACAATTATGGAGTAATTGAACTCCTTGATTGCGCGCTTTCTTGGGACAAAGGGCATTGTAACACTCAGAAATTATTGAGGCAAGGGGAGATTAGTAGGAGATTCAGTTAGTCGTTCAACCTTTTGTGTTACTCCAGCTTGATTTAGTGCGCCCTTCGCTATGTTTAAGGCAGTTGCCTCAGCGTCTTCTTTGGTCGGTTTTACAGTTTTAGGCGTCCATGCAAGCTCTTCAACTGATTCGTTCAGCACTTTATATACTCTTCTATCTAATAAATCTGCCATGTCTGTATTATATCCACAATTTATTTTAAATAAATAGGCAGAATTTTTGGTATAATAACTACATGAACAAGACACCTTACTTTTTGTGGGATTATGAATTAACTGAGGCTGATGTAATTAGAATTTTACATTCTAAAAACGAAACAGAGAAATCTTGGATAACTACTAGAATCCTGGAAAGTGCAAAATATGAAGATATTTGGAGGTTTTTAAGCCTATCTGATATTAAAAAGATATATCCATATTTAACACTGAAAAAACCAGTTAAAGATGCTTGGGACTATGCACTTTCTGTGTGGAACTAAATTATGGCTGATTATAAATTACAAGACAAATTTCTAGAAGAATTTTTCTCAGAAAGTTTTGCATCTGATTTTTACTTAACAGGAGGCACAGCCCTTTCAAGGTTTTATTTAAACCATAGGGAAAGTGACGATATTGATCTCTTTACTCAAAACCAAAAAATTGATTTTAGTCATGTTAACTTTTTAGTGTTAAGAATATTAAATAAACTAAATTTAAAGATAATAAAACAAATAAATACTGATACTTTCTTGCAGTATATTACAAAAGATGAGAAAGGAGACTTGTTAAAAATAGATTTTGTTAAGGAAATCCCAGTTCATTTCGGCGAATTTAAAATAGTTGGGAAAACCAGGGTTGATAGTATAGAAAATATTGGCTCAAATAAAGTATTAACTATTTTTGGCCGAAGAGATGCAAAAGATTTTATTGATTTGTATTTTATACTTCAAAAAACAAAGCTAAGATTTGATTATTTATATAATTTAGCTATTCAAAAAGATCTTGGACTATCAGAATTTTATCTGGCAAATTCTATGCGTCAAATTGAAAACATATCGATTTATCCTAAAATGCTTGTCAAATTAGATAAAAATAAACTTATAAAATTTTATAGTAATCTTGCAGAAAAACTTATAAAGCGAGTTAAACCTGAATGACTTAAACTGCCAATTTAACTGAAGGGCTCATGGTAGATTTTAGGTAAGCTCTTACGATTTGCTTTTCTCCTCCAAGAGATTTTAAGATAGTTTCAATATTTTCCACCAACTTTTTATCATCTTGTTTAGACTTACCTACGATAGTATGAATTAAAGGTGCATCTTTTTCTGTTTTCAAATTTATGCTATTTCCACCGAATTTATCAGCTTCTTTTGCATTTTTAATAATCGTTCCATTTTTCGGATTTGGCATTAAGCCCTTAGGCCCCAAAACTTTAGCAAAGGCAACAAGTTTTGGCATCATATCGGCAGTTGAAAGAAGGATGTCAAAATCAATTTTACCAGTACGCAATTTAGCGATAGTGTCATCCGATGCCACCTCAATTTTTTTTGTTTTTCCCGTCGAGTGGGGTAGGGTAACTTGCATAAACGATCCGATCTTTTTAACAACTAAATGAAGCTCCATTGTTCCTTCGAATTTAGAATATGAAGTTTCCTTAACAAGTTTTACAGCATCTTTAACTGAATAATTTTTTCCAATTTCAATTTTTGATTTAACCTCTTGGTATTTTTTACCTCTAATTTTTTCTACTATAGTTTTTTTCTCGACTTTTGTTAAAGATTCGGTAGATGTACTTGTGGCAGTTTCCGGTTCTTCTGTGGATATAATTTTTACTCTTTGCCCTCCCTTAAGACCGGAAATATGAACTTTTTCATCGACCTCCTTTTTTTGCTTTTCACGCTTCTCTTTATATTTTTGTTCAGAGGTTTTTACTTCTTCAGTGTCTTTTACAAATGCTGTTTTTGTTTTTCCCATGTTAGTTTTCCACCCTAATCCCCATACTTTTAGCTGTTCCTTCGACTATTTTGACTGCCTTTTCAATTTCTTTGGTATTTAGATCGTCAAGTTTATTTTCTGCAATTTTTTTAACTTGGTCGCGGGTTAGTGTTCCCACCATTTCGCGGGGCATATTTCCTGATCCTTTTTCAAGACCTAAGATTTTTTTTATCATGTCTGCTACTGGCGCCTTTTTAATAACAAAATCAAATGTTCTATCTTCGTAAATAGTAATAACGGCAGGAACGACCTCACCTTTCATGTCTTTTGTTTTGTCGTTATATTGTTTAACGAAGTCCATGATAGCTACGCCATGTTGTCCTAATGCGGTACCTACTGGAGGTGCTGGAGTTGTCTCACCAGCTTTGAGGTTGATTTTAACTACTGTTTTAACTTTTTTTGCCATATTTAAACTTTTTGTATTTGCAAGAAATCTAGTTCAACCGGAGTTTCACGACCAAAAATACTCACAAGAACCTTAACTTTTCCTCTTTCATCATCGATTTCGTGAATGGTCCCCAAGAAATCTGCAAATGGACCGTCTGTGATTTTAACAGCCTCGGATACAGTAAATTTGGTTTTAAATCTAGGGGCAGGGGCTGAAATAAACTTTTGAATATTGGCAACTTCCGCATCTGATAACGGGGTTGGCTTATTGCCTGCCCCTACAAACCCAGTAATACCTGCAGTAGTTCTAACTGCAAGCCAGGTAGCATCATCTAGAATCATTTTGACTAATAAATAACCCGGGAAAATTTTTTCCTTAATTGTGGCTTTTTTACCACCTCTAATAATGATTTTGTCTTGTGTGGGAACCAACATTTCAAATACCTTTCCTTCCAAATTCATAGTCTCAATTCTTTGACGAAGTGTTTCCATGACGCGTACTTCGTGGCCACTAGAGGTATGAACTACAAACCATTTAGCATTGGGGTCGGCAGTTTTAGTAACGACAATATGCCCCGGAATTTTTTTAGTTCCAGTTCCTCTTTCGGTTACATGTGTGTTAGGTTCCATCATTTCGAAACTACCACCTCTAGTAATTTAGTAAAAAGATAATCAAAACTACCAACATAGCCTCCAATTACACCTGAAAGAATGAAAACTATTAATGTAAGTTTTATTACCTCCTCACGTTTGGGCCAAGTGACATGGGTCAGCTCGACTCTTACCTCGGAAATAAATGAAATTACCTTTCTCATTGGAAGTTGGATTGTATCAGAAACTTCGTTTTTTTTCTAGCTCAATAGAATGAGCAACCCTATATTTAGCCTCTTTTCGTTTTTCGGCTGGTTTTTTATAACGCTCGCGATCACGAAATTCTTGTAATACCCCTTCTCTAATGGTTTTTTGTTTAAACCGAGCAATAAGCTTGTCTTCGGATTCGCCTTTTTTCTTTTTTAATATAAACATTTTGCCCCGTATTATATCAAATTTTTCTGATGGAGTTAAACCCCAAAAGAACTAGGGCCAAAAAGAAGGATCCACCCGCTATATAAAGGAGGAAGTTGAGATTGGGGGATTTGCTTTCAATAGCAATTGGGGTCGGAGATGCGGTTGGCTTAAAAGTCGGTGAGGATGACGGTGACGGCAAAGGAGAGATGTAAACAATTTCCATAGTCGGAGAGGGTTTTGGGCTCGCGGATTTTTTAGGTGTCGGAGTTGGAGTCGGTGTGGGAGTTGCGCAGATACAGTTGGAATCGCTTGGGCAAATTGGGTTTCTACAAAATCCTTGGTAGCAGTAAAGGTTAGCCCCGCAGTTATATTTGCTTCCACAAGTTCCTCCACAAGAGTTTGGTTCACCATTGGGCCCCCCAATTGGGAGTGTGGTTGGGGTTGACGTTGATGTAGAAGTTGCTACTACCGTTGCCGTCACCGTTGCAGTAGCTGTTGCTCTTGCCGTCGTTGATTGGCACCAGCCATCTTCTGGCTCAACAATTTGGCATGGGTGGGGTAATTGGTCAAGACATGCCGGCCTTGGTTGGCAGGTGGGCCCTACCCGCGCCCTTTCTCTAACATCAAATCTTAAATTGATTACTGACCAGATAAAAAGGGGAAGAGCAATAACGAATGCAAAAATAATACCAACACCAAGAAGGCGCTTGGCAGAAACAGGTAGTGTTTTAACGTGTTGAATAAAACCCATTAATAAAAGTATAATACTTCTAATGGTAAAAAAGAAAGCGCTTATAACTGGCATAACTGGACAGGATGGTTCGTACCTGGCAGAGTTTCTTCTTAAAAAAGGTTATGAGGTCTCTGGAATTGTCAGAAAAACTTCTCATGAAAGCTATGCGAATATCGGCCATATTCAAGATGAGCTAAAACTTTATCAGGGAGACTTGCTTGATCCGGTTTCCCTTCGTGAGATTATTCAAAAAGTAGATCCAGTAGAAGTATATAATCTTGCTTCTCAATCCCACCCATCTGAAAGTTTTAAACAGCCGATTCATACCGCTGAAATCACAGGAATTGGAGCCCATAGAGTATTAGATGCCACACTTGACGTTAATCCCAAAACCAAATTCTATCAGGCTAGTAGTAGTGAGATGTATGGTTGGGTCAGGGAAATTCCCCAAAATGAAGGGACACCATTTAATCCCGCCAATCCATATGCCGCAGCCAAGCTTTATGCCCATGCCATGACGCGAATTTACAGAAAAAGCTATGACATGTTTGCTGTAAACGGAATTTTATTTAACCATGAATCACCGCGCCGTCATTTAGGGTTTGTGACTCAAAAAGTTACATATGCGGCGGCTTGCGCAAAACTTGGTATTAGAGATTCAAAGCATCTAAATGAGGAAGGGGAGCCGATAGTGGTTAAAGGAAAAGTCGCTCTTGGGAATTTAGAAGCAAAGCGCGATTGGGGATATGCGGGGGACTTTGTTGAGGCAATGTGGCTTATGATGCAACACGGCGAACCTGACGACTTCGTCGTAGCAACTGGTAAGACCCATTCAATTGAGGAGCTTTGTGTTGAGGCATTTGAACAGGTTGGTTTAAACTGGAACGATTATGTTTATATAGACAAGCGTTTTGTAAGGCCCACAGAAACCGGGCCACTGGTAGGTGACGCCTCAAAAGCTAAAAAACTTTTGGGTTGGGAAGCAAAAACTTCATTTAAGGAGTTAATTAAGATAATGGTCGAGGCCCATATTGCAAGACTCAAGTAATTTTGTCAACAATTTTCATTTTTCCAAATGACTTCATTTTTAGAAGTTTTTTATCGTCTGTTAGAAAAAATCCACAATTAGCTTTAGATGCAGAATGGAGTTGAATGTTATCTTCAAGATCATTAGTTGGTGAGACCAGGGCTTGTTCAAGAATTTTTTTTGTAAAATTGACAATCCCCATTTTTTTGAGTGGGTCAATTGTGGTTTTATGCGGGACTTTAATATTTTGAGAATAGTAAAGTATGTGATAGGAAAGCGGAGAAATAAATGGTATATGACCAAAAAGCATGGTTGCTTTCTTTTTATTTCTTATCAAAATGTCAAAAATTATATTTGCGTCCAGAAAGATGTTTGCCATGTTTTTTTATCATAGCCGCTCTGTATTTTTTGTCAATTTCCCTATCGGATAGAATAGGAAGGTTAATTTTAGACGTCAGCCTCATAAATGTTTCTACATCAAAAGTTTCGCCTTTTACTTTTTTGGGCTTAACAACTCCTATAATCTTCGATCTATGAACAATCTGGACTTCTTCACCATTAAGAAGGAAATCAATAAATCCTTTTGTGTTAGTTCTTAATTCTGTAGCTGTAATTAAATTCATCATTCAAATATACATTTAAATGTATATTTAGTCAAGGGGAAAAATTATGTCTTTCTGGTCGGGGGCGGGGGTATTCATTAAAATTTTTTGCTTGCATGTTGCAAAATTTTAATCTTTCGAATACCCTCGCACCCCGACTGTGCGGCTAATTTTTTTCGCCGCACTCCCGACATATTTTGCCATTTTCGTTCTGGACGCCGCATTTTTTACAGATCCAGTACCCGAAAGCGACAATGCCGAGGCCGATCAGACCGGCAATTATCATCACATCCTCCAGAGAAAAAATTTATCTCATTTCTGAGACATGGGGATTATTCTACTCCAGCTTCAGCAGTTTTGCAATTTGGGTGGTGGAGGGGACTTTGATTTTGGGGATTTCAATGACTTTTGCGCCAATTTTATCTGCATGAGTTTTGGTTTTTGAACCTTTGGTTATAGCTATTATTTGGGGATTAATTAGGGTTACCATTTTTTCATAGTCTAGGTCAGTCATTTCATCTTTTAAGATAATTACTTTATCTACAAACTTTAGTGATTCTAGTATTTTTTTTCTTTGTTCTTGGTTATGAAACGGCCTTTTAACCCCTTTTAACTTTTTTATGTTTAAATCACTTTCAAGAGCTACTATTAAAAAATCGCCATGCTTTTTAGCTTCACTTAAAAAATGAACGTGGCCAAAGTGAAGAATGTCAAAGCATCCACCTACAAGTACAGTTTTCATTGTTCATATGTTACCATTATTTAATGCTCGCCGTTGACCGTGATGCTTTAAAAAAATTCCGCTTGGTTGTCGTTGCCTATTCTTCAGTTCAGAGGGAATATTTTGCCACAAAAGACGCATATGATGCAGAAATTGAAGTTGAGGAACGAGCACTTGAAGTATCTGAAGAAATTAGAAAATTGGGAATTCCAGTCAGGACCCTTCCCGGGGATCAATATTTTTACACAAATTTATTAGTTGATAAACCGGATCTGGTTGTCAACCTAGTTGATACGCTAAAAGGTCGTGATCAACTCCAACCCTCTGTTCCCGCGGCACTAGAGCTTGCCGGAATCCCATATACGGGAGCCGGAATGGAAGGGTTAATCGTTGGCAATAATCGTAATTTAACCAAGAGGCTACTTATGGCATATGATATTCCAACCCCACCATTTCAATTTATTAGGCGGGCCGGAACTAATATTGATGAGGATTTGAGCTTGCCGTTAATAGTCAAATTAAACGAAGGTGGGGGAAGTGTAGGAATTGATAATCATGCGGTGAAAGAAAGTTATAGAGCCGCAAAACTTAGGGTAAACAAAATGATTTCAACATATCGAATTCCTGTAGTTGTCGAGAAGTTTATATCAGGGCCAGAAATTACTGTAGTAGTGTTTGACGATGGAACTAAACGCCATGTTTTTATGTCACAGAAGGCATTCAGGGTTAAGGCTGATGGTAAACATTATTTTACTTCGCTTGAGTCCTACGAGGATCCTAAAGCATATAAATATATTTCAGTTGATGAAAATTTGAAGTTTGAATTAAAGAAATTAGCAATTCGCGCTTTTGGAGGGCTTCAACATAAAGATTATGCAAAGTTTGACGTTCGAATAGATGAAAATACAGGAATTCCATATTTCACAGATAGTAACCCCAATACCGCCTTTGGCCCTGATATGGGCCTTCCGATGACTGAAGTAATGTCTATTCATGGAGTTGACTTCTCCGAGACCCTAGGATCCCTCTTGTCAAAATACGGTAAAAGCCTATAATTGCCTGCAATTAAACTCGAATAAGGCAACCATGAGATCTTTCCCCAAAATGAAGCGTATAGGCCAAAAAACTGCCGTGCATTGTGGTCCGGCAACAATTGAGATGCTTCTCTCGTACTTGGGAAAAAAAATAAATCAAAAAAAGATATCTGAAAATGCGGGAGTTGGGGTACATTGGTTCAAAAAATACGGCTTGACTGTTGATAATTTAAAAACGGCAGTAAACAAACTCTTTCCAGATTTAATTTTTTGGTCTAAAGAAAATTCAACAATTAGGGAGCTATCCGATATCGTGAATATTAAAAAACTCCCAGTTGGCATTGAGTGGCAAGGGGTTTTTGATTATGAAGAAGGCGACTTTGATCCTAAATATGGAGTGGAAGATGACGACCCAGGGCATTACAGTGTTGTTACGGGGATAGATATTAAAAAAGGTATAATTATAATTGCCGATCCTGAAAGGCATTATGTAGGCAGGGACAGAAAGTTTAAAATTGATTTTTTTAAAAAAAGGTGGTGGGATGTAAACGAAATCAAAAGTAAAAAAACAAGAAAAACAAGAAAAAAAATCGACAAAAGACCCATGTTTCTTATTACTAAATGAATATTAAAGTAATTTACTCCCTTGGTGGGGCTGTTGAAAAAGGCTCTGAACAAAAGGTAGCGGATAGAGAGACAGTTAAAACCGCAAAACAAATCGCACAAGCCTTAAAATCTTCAGGTAATAGTGTAAAACTTGTTAAGGTAACTCCATCAGATATCCCCAGTGTTGGCAAATTAAAGGCTGATGTAATCTTCAATCTTTGTGAGTGGTCTGGGAGAGATTCCCAGTTGGGGGTTGAGGTATTGAAAAATCTTGAAAAGGCAAAAGTTAATTATACAGGGGCAGATTCTAAAAGTTATTTTTGGGATTGTGATAAAAGTTTAATGAAAAAGATGTTTGATAAAAAGGGAATACTAACTCCCAAATGGATAACAGTTCTTCCAGATGAGGCAAAATTTGAGATTTTGAAAAAGATTAAAAAACTAAAATTTCCCCTTTTTGCAAAACCAGCATATGAACATTGCGCAATTGGAATTGATAGAAAGTCAGTTTTAAAAAATGAAAAGAACGCGATAACAAGAATAAATCTAATTATAAAGAAGTATAAACAGCCAGCAATAGTTGAAGAATATATTGATGGTAGGGAATTCACTCTTACTGTAGTAAAAACAGAAAAAGTAAATGTTTTTCCAGCTGCAGAGGAGATTTTTGTTTCAGAAAATGGGGGAGAAAGATACATGTCATTTAATGCAAAGTGGTCCTTGGGCGAGACTTTTAGTTCAGTAATACTTAAAGATGAAAAATTAACCAAGAAGCTTCAGGATGTTGCCAGTAATGTATTTTTAAAAATGGGATGTAGGGGATATGTTAGGATTGATACGAGGCTTCGGGGAGATAAAATTTACGTTTTAGAGGTAAATGTTAATCCAAGTTTGCTACCCGAGGATAATTATGGCTTAACAGTAGCTACAGAATATGCTGGATGGGACTTTAAAAAGTTGGTAAACGAGATAGCTCACTCTGCGCTTTAGCACAATATCTTTTAGTTTTCCTTTTTTGCAAGGGTGGATAGAATCGAACTATCGTTACCTGTTTTGGAGACAGGAGGCCTACCACTGACCGACACCCTTTTATTAAAAATTTTAAGTATAAATTGAATTATACTTCAAAAACTCCAAAACTTGAAATTTGGGAAAATAGGCCTATAATACTGTCTAGGTTGTGCGCACACAAACAAAGGAGACGAAAATGTCAAGAGGTTTTTCGATCAATCCAACGGTTTTGGGCATCTCGCTCGAAGACCCCCTTCTCAGTGATTTGGGAAGGCAATTAATACTGGATGATGGAGGGGTAGGACAATTCCAGCCTGTGAACGGGAGAGTTCAGCTGGTTCGAGTCCAGCAACCCATGGCTCCGCCATTGTCATTGGTGGCGAGTCGCACCGAACGCAGTTTGGGTACAAACACTTCGACGAAGATTGGGTAGTTGATCCGCGCGCAACCTGGGGGAGGAGATGAGTTGTTTGTTTAAACAGAATAGTATTACTGCAACTGCGCAGATTCTGTTTTTTCAACAATAATTTTCCTCCCTCGTAAGTCTTTTTTTATTTTAATTTAGACGTTTCTTTGTGAAGTTGGACTTTTCTGCAGTGTTTGCACCATTTGTTAATTTCAAGTTTTGAACCCTTTTTCCCTTTTGTCTCCATATTAATTTTATTACGCTCCGTAATATAATTTTGATTTTTACAGACGGAACAAATCATTGCGACTAATTCTCGAGCCCCCTTTTTTGCCATATGAGAAGTATGTTATCATAAATAATATTTTGAGCCTAGAGCCAGAATTGAACTGGCGGCCTCGAACTTACCAAGTTCGCGCTCTAACCAACTGAGCTATCTAGGCTTAAAAAGCCGATGTGCCAAGTCCAGGATATATCCATCCTATCCCTGTGCCAAGTCCAGGATTCGAACCTGGGTAGTCTTTCGACGCTTGTTCTACAGACAAGTGCATTTGTCCACTCTGCCAACTTGGCCAATAACCTTGAGCCGACGACTGGGCTCGAACCAGTGACTTGCTGTTTACAAAACAGCTACTCTACCACTGAGTTACGCCGGCAAGCGTAGCGACGGAGTAAATCAGAGGCCAAGCTATTTGCTTACCACTGAGTTACGCCGGCACGATATTATTATAACAGAAAAATGAAGCTGATTTTTGTAAAAACGCGTGACCTCGCATCAAAGGGTTCGGAGATATTCCTGGGAATTCCCAGGTGGGTAAGCTGCCCTACGTCGCACAAGGCTTCGCGGGGACTCCGCTTTCCCAAAGTTAAAAACTCGGTCAGGAATTTCTAACCTCCCCCTTTTTCAACGAGGTCAATTATATTGTAACAGAAGAGTCAATATAAAATTAATAATGGGGGAAATTATGATAGAAAGAAGTGAGACGCCCCCAAAGACTGGGAAAATAATCATAAGTAATAAAATCATTCCATATCTATTTAAAAACATTTCCACTTCATGAGCCTGGTCGCCTTTCAATAGCCCAACCAAAACCTTCCCACCATCTAGCGGATGGATTGGGATTAAATTAAAAATAGCTAAAACCACATTAAATCGAATTAGGGCAATTAAAAATTCATTCTCAAAATCTAATCTAACAAAAACTGCCAAAATAGTTGCCAAAAGAATGTTAACCAGCGGACCAGCAAAAGCAATTAATGCCGAATCTTTTCTGGGGTGGGCAAGATTATATGGGTCAATTGGAACCGGTTTGGCCCAGCCAAATACAAGAGGTGAGCCAATCAATATTAAGAAGAAGGGGATTAAAAGTGTGCCATATGGATCAATATGGGCTATTGGGTTTAGGGTTAACCTACCCATAAGTCTCGCGGTAGGATCCCCGAGCCTGTTGGCCACATAAGCATGGGCTGCTTCATGGATAGTAATGGTAATTAAAAAAGCCAGTACAAAAATTAGCATTTCTATAATATAATACACCAATCATGAGTTACATTTGTGACAATTGCGGTAAGGGGATAGTTTTTGGTCGCCAAAGCACACATGGCAGAGGGGTAGCTGGAAAGCGTTGGAGAAAGCGTGCTCAAAAGACGCTTCGTACTTTTAAGCCCAACCTTCAAAAAATTGGGGTAATATTGTCAGGTAAAAAATCGACAATGAAACTTTGTACGGATTGTATTAGCAGATTTAAGATTGATGGGAAAATTGTGAGTATGAGGCTTGGAATTGCTTCTTTGTAATTGGATTTTTGCCTTCAATTTGCACCATATCTCCTGGTAAAATTTTTAGTCTCTTTCCATTCGGAAGATGTGTCCAAATTCCCGGCCATGGGGTATAAGCCCTTAATTTTCTTTCGATTTGAACAGGATCATCTTTTTTTAGATCTACAAATCCATCTTCCTTTTTGACTATTTTTGTATAAGTTGCTTCATCATGATTTTGTTCTTTTGGTTTTACTTTTCCACTTAGATAATTGGGAATTAAGTCAATTAGGACTTGCGCACTTCTCACAAAAAGTCTTTCTCGTAAAGTTTCGTTTGTGTCATCCGGCAATATATCTTCTTTAAATTGGGAGATAATTGGTCCGTGATCTACTTTTTCATCCATTTTTATAATAGTTACACCAGTTAAGTTGTCCCCTTCAGCAATTGACGTTTGGATGGGGGAAGCCCCTCTATATTTAGGAAGGAGTGATGGATGGATATTAAGAATTCCAAACCCAAAATGGTCAATTACAGATTTAGGTATGATGGAACCGAAAGAAGCGCATACTCCAAGGTCTGCTTCAGGAAGTGTTTTATTAAAATCGTAATAAATTTCTACTCCATGTTCGTGAGCCCATTTATCGATAGGAGAATAAGTTTTAATTTGCATACGTCCGACTGGTTTTGGGCTTTGTGTAACTACAGCAACAATGGGAGACCTGCCCGGTCCTGTAACAAATTTTTTATGGAGATTTATTAAAATTGGTAAGACATAATCTGGTGTACCAAAGAAAATAATTTTCATAGCTCAACCTCCTCCCATTCGTCACCGTCTAATTTATATAGTGACTGTTTTTGTTCAAACAATCTATCCATAAATAAAATTCCTTCTAAATGATCAATCTCATGCAAGATTATTTGAGCGTTAAAATCTTTAAATTCTTCCATAATTTTTTCACCTTTCTCGTTTAAATATTTAATTCTAACTTTCTGATTTCTTTTAAGTGGGCCGTAGTAGTTGGGGAGTGAAAGGCACCCCTCCATAATTTCATTTTTTGTTTTACTATTGGCTATTTGCTTTTCGCTAATCGCTACAATTTCCGGATTAATAACCACTTTTTTGAACTTTTCGAAATCTGCAACAAAAACCCTCAAATTTTTACCTATTTGGGGGGCCGCAAGCCCAACCCCTTGTGGGTCTTTTTGAACCGCTAAAGTATCCTTTAAATCAGCAATTAAATTTAGGATTTTTTTATCCACTTTTATAACAACTTTTGATTTTTTACGCAAGTTCGGATCCCCTGATCTTAAAATCTTCTGGATCATTTGGCTATTATATCATTTAGAAGGTATTCCAAGGCTAGTTTTGCTTCATTATAATTTGGTTTCATCTCTATGGTTTTTCTTAAAATTTCAATAGCGCGATCTATCTGCCCGATTCTAACGTAAGCTAAACCCAAGTTGTAATAAAGTTTTGCATCGGTTGGGGCCATTTTAATAGCTTCTTCCAATGTGGCAACTGCATTAATTAAGTATTTTGGATCGTCAGTCGATAGGCGAATATATGTACTAAATAGAGCGCGTTTTAGGTTTACGTTTGCGGGTGAGAGTTCAATTGCTTTTTGAGACTTAAGAATAGCTTTTTCTGGAAAATCAAGATTTAAATATGACTCTGATAGTTCTAGATGATAATAAGGTTCGTTGGGGGAGATTTTAATCGCTCGAGTTAAAACGTTTTGTGCAGAAATAAAATCGCTACTTTTATTTAAATATTTTCCTTTGGCATAAAGAATGTCGGCTCGCCAATAATTGGCGATAGTGTATAGCATATAGGTCATAGCGAATAGAGTTAGTGCAATAAAAAATTTTTGTAGTTTAGTCATTTAGGGTAATTGCAAACGCCGGGAATAAAAATAGTAAAAGTTGAGTTGGAACAACAGAAAAACCAAAAAAGATAGATATAAGTAGCCCAACATATCCAGCAAGAAATTCAAATTTTGCATTTTTAATCAAGGTAATTAACGATGCTCCTGTTAAAAATAAATAACTCACGAGCCCTAAAATTCCTGTCGTTGCGAGTAAGTTGAGATACTCATTGTGTGCCTTGTTATATATAAAATCCCATTCGGAGACTAGGTTGTGTTCTACTGGACGATATTTATAATATGCATATGCAAAAGTTTCTGGCCCTGTTCCTAAAATTGGATAATTTTTCCAAATATCGATAGCCCCTTTCCAAACTATTTTTCTGATACTTCCAGATTCAGTCCCTCCGGTTTCTAATGCAGGAGCAGCCGCGGAATTTTGAAATGGGTTGCCAACTGCTAAAAATAAAATTAAAAATAAAATATTAAAAATAAAAAAAGACTTTAAATTCTGTTTGAAATTTCTGAAAAGTAAAATACTCCAAAAGACTACATCGGCAACAATAAAACCAAGAAGTCCCGAGCGGGATTTGGTGAAAAGAAGAGTAACAAAAAACAAAATCGCAACGGTGTAGTTGTAAATTTTAAATTTTAAATTATAAATTATTGGTAGCAAGGCTACCAAGTACGCCGCTAACCAATTAGGTTGTCCTAAAGTTGAAAAAATTCTATTTTGAACATCTTGAACCCAAATATTTTTATCAATCCCAAAGTGTTGGAGAATGCCATATAGAGAGACCAGGGTAGCAGTGAACAGTGAACAGTGAACAGTGAACAGTGCAGATTTGCGATTCATATTGCTGACAAAGGCCCAATAAAGTAGCGAGTAACAGACGATAGATAATAATCCGCCATTGAAGCGTGAATAATAACCAAATATTGAGGTGTGAATATCTATTGAGAATACCGTACTAAGTAGAGAAGTAACTAGATAAATAATTAACGGCCAGTCTAATAATGTGCGACGAAATATAATTTTATTTTCAGTAATACATCTAATAACCCAACTTGTAGTGATTACTGTTGTCATCAAGTAAACAAAAATTATTTTATTAAATTCAAAAACTTCAGAAGTATATGGCCAAAGGATTAATGGGGTTAGAAAAAATAATATTCCAAAAAGGCCCGCAATTATTTTTTGAAATTTGTGCATATTGAACCATTCTAACATCAAATATATACTGCCTTACAAATGTTTAAGCTGGGCAATCCCATAAATTATTTATTTGGCCTTTTTTCTCACGATATTGGAATTGATTTGGGAACAGCAAATACATTAGTTTGGGTTCGAGGAAAAGGAATTGTAATACGTGAGCCGTCGGCTGTTGCACGTCATAAAAAATCTAAAGAAATTTTAGCTATCGGAACTTCTGCAAAAAAAATGTTGGGAAGGGCACCCAACACTATCGAGGCAATTCGTCCACTTCGTGATGGCGTAATTGCGGATTTTGACGCAACGGCAGCCATGCTTACATACTATATAAAGAAAGTTCATGAATCGGGGAGCGCTATGCCCAAAATTCCCCGACCTAAAGTTGTTATTGGAATTCCCTCCGGTGTTACAGAGGTCGAGCGCCGTGCAGTTGCCGATGCCACAATTGACGCGGGGGCGAGGGAAGCTCATCTAATAGAGGAACCTATGGCTACCGCAATTGGTGCAAACTTACCTATTATGGAGCCGGAAGGAACTTTTATAGTTGACATTGGAGGGGGAACTAGTGAAATTGCCGTAATATCTCTTGGTGGGATTGTAATAGGTAGAAGTGTAAGAGTTGCGGGTGACGAGATGGATGAGGCAATAATTAATTATGCCAGACTAAAATATTCTCTTCTTTTGGGTCAACCCACCGCAGAACAGGTAAAAATAGGGATTGGTTCAGCAGTTGTCCAAAAAAATAAGTTCACTGTTGTGCGTGGTCGGGACCTAGAGACCGGGCTTCCGAAGTCGATAAAGCTCACAAGTGGTGAAATCCAGGAATCTTTGGGGCAAGTAATTCAGGAGATTGTAGGAAATATTGTTGACGTTTTGGAAGAGGTTCCACCGGAGCTTGCAAGTGATATTATGGAAAGAGGAATTGTCCTTGCGGGTGGTGGGTCACTTTTGCCTGGAATTGAAAAAATTATTGCAGATGCCACCAAAATGCCTGTTTGGATTGCCGACGATCCACTAACCTGTGTAGTTCGCGGTTGTGGGAGACTATTGGATGATAGTAATCTTCTTGCTAAAGTAAGAGTTACGAGGTGAAAGGTGTTAAAATAATTCAGTGAGAATTGCACTAAACGAAAAACAAATTGAAGGGCTCGCAAGTTTTTTATTTGATATTGCAAAAGGTCTTTTACTTGGAACCATTGGATCTATGGCTATTAGTGATACACAATTTTTTATAGTGGCAGTCGGGAGCTTATCTGCCACATTTTGTGTAGTAGGGGCATTGAGATTATTAGATAGGTTATAATTAAATATGGACAATGCAAAGGTTAACACGGCAATTAATGCCTTCTTATTTTTAGGGGCAACTATTTCTGTTTTAGGTTTATGTGTTGCGTATTTAAATAAGACGCCTAAGTCAAAAAAAAATAGAAAAAAATGAATATAAACTTAATTTTACAAACCGCCTCGATTGTTGTTGTTTTAGTTGGACTTTTTATCACCTATAAACTTTTTACTCTTAAATAAGCTATCAAATACCTAAAGCCTCTTGGATTTTTCCAGTATCAAAGCCGTTTATAATAATTTTGTGATTTGGATATTCTGCATCATGTTTTTGCGCTTCCCCCATTGCCCTTTCTAAAGTGGCATTCTCTTCAAAACCAATAATTTCAAAAGGCCTATATCGAGTGTTGCAAAAACATTTTTAAGTTTTCTAAATTCTTTTTCTGTTATCCAGAGATTTTTTCCTTCCGGAACGCTTTCTTTTAAGTCACCTTCAGTGTTTTCAATTTTATAGACCCAAAAATATTTATCTTCCAAAAGTCTTCCATCTTTATGAAAATGAAGGTAATGAACAATACCTTTATGTGTAAACTTTCCGGTTAATCCGGTTTCCTCTAAAAATTCTCTTTTAGCGCAATCAATTGGATTTTCCCCCCATCTGATTTTTCCACTGTGTGAACCGCACCATCCATAAAAAGGCTCTTTTAATCTTTGGTGCACAAGATATTGGGTTACGCCATTTATTTTTCTAACAGCGTGAAGAGCAATGGCAATTTTACCTTGCCTTTCCAATTTAAGTGCATCAGTATCCATTCGATTGGCAAATTCCTTTCCACTACCAAGCCTTCCCTTCTGGTTTAAAAAGAAGCTCTCTTAAGATAGAAATCTGAAACTCGTGAATTTTAATTTCCATATGCGGGTATTATCTAACAAGAATCTGGATATATCTAGTAAAGTCGACTTTACTAAATTTGGTATCATTAGTGGATGAATACTACACAGTCTTGGCTTAGTTGGTTTTTGAGGGGGGTTCTTATACTCGGTTTTTTAATTCTTTCATCACGCCTTATTGAACTCCAAGTTATTAAAGGAAGTTATTACCGGTCACTTTCAGAAGAAAATCGTATTAAAAGAATTCCAATTGTGGCTCCTCGTGGACGTATATTTGCCCGTGGTGGAGAAATACTTGAGGGGAAAAATTTTGCACACATAACAGGATTCGTGGGAGAAGCAAATAAGGATGAGGTTTTTAAAATTGACCCTGGGTGTATTGAAAAAGGCCCAGTTCGTTTGGGGGAAATGACAGGTCGCGGTGGGCTTAATGAAAAATATAATTGTATATTACGAGGTATTGACGGGGAAGAACTTGTTGAGGTGGATACATCAGGAAAGACCATTAGAACCCTGGGTGAAAAAAAAGCTACTCCTGGAAGTGATCTTCATACAACAATAGATTTTGGTCTTCAAAATAAAGTAGCCGAAAGTATGGAAGGTAAAATTGGAGCAGTAATTGCTTCGGATCTGAAAGGAGAGATTCTAGCACTTTATTCTTATCCCAGCTTTGATCCTTTGAGAATAGAAAGTTATTTAAATGATCAAACCCTCCCCTTTTTTAATCGAGCAATTGGGGGGGCGTACCACCCGGGGTCAGTTTTTAAACCAGTTGTAGCCATTGCGGCCTTGTCCGATGGTCAAATCGATAAAGATTTTACATATAACGACACCGGACAAATAAAAATAGACACGCTATATGGCGACTTTTCTTATTCCAATTGGTACTTTATCCAGTATGGTAGGAGTGAAGGAACAATAAATTTGGTTAGGGCTCTTGCTAGGTCTACAGATACATTTTTTTACACAGTTGGCGAAATGATTGGACCAGAAAAAATTGCGGAACTGGCGCATAAATTTATGCTTGATAAAAAAACAGGGATAGATATTCCCGGGGAAGTTGCGGGGTTGATCCCAACTCCCGATTGGAAAGAGAAAGTAAAAAAAGAAAAATGGTTTTTGGGCAATACTTATCATCTATCAATAGGTCAGGGAGACGTAGCCCTGACTCCATTGGGGGTAAATGTGATGACAGCAACAATTGCAAATGGGGGTAAATTTTGTAAACCATATATTAATGAAAAACTAAAAACTAAAAACGAAAAATGTAAAGAATCGGAAATTAAAAAGGACAATTTAGATCTAGTAAAAGAAGGCATGAGACAAGTATGCCTGCCTGCGCAGACAGGTACAACTGGCGGAACGGGCTTTACTTTTTTCGATTATAAAGAGTCGGTATTTTGTAAAACTGGTACAGCTGAAGTTGGGACAGACGATGATACTCATGCGTGGTTTACTTTATTTAATGCAGATTTAGCGTTGACCGTTCTGGTTGAAAAAGGGGGTGAAGGAAGTAAAGTTGCGGGGCCAATAGCCCGCTCTATTATGGACTATGAATATCTTAGGAAAAATCCTTGAGGGGGATGTTAATGTCATAGCTGTAGTTGGCTCTCGCGAGATAACAAAGCGGGGAGAATCATTGACCAAAGAATTTGTTAAAGAGTTAGTCAAAAATAAATTTACAATTGTTTCAGGGCTAGCTCGGGGAGTAGATACGATAGCGCACAAAACCGCGTTAAAAAACGGTGGAAGGACAATAGCAGTTTTAGGATCTGGATTTGATTATTTATATCCACCCGAAAATAAAGATCTGGCGAATGAAATAATTAAAAATGGAGCGCTTGTTTCGCCGTTTCCCAGAGAAACAAAACCTATTGGAAAGAATTTTCTAGCTAGAAATAAAGTAATTGTTGATTTTTCTAAAGCCGTTTTGGTTATTGAGGGAAAAAGAAGAAGTGGTACACTCTCAACCGCATCACACGCGGCAAATGAGGGTAAGGAGGTATATGCAATTCCTGGTAGTGAAGCGACTGATTGGCTAATAGATCAGGGAGCAAATAGTGTAAAATCTCCAAAGGATTTAATTAATCTTTTATGAATTTGATAATTGTCGAAAGTCCAACAAAAGCTAAAACTTTAAGTCGCTTCCTCGGAAGTGGCTATGAAGTGGAGGCTACCATGGGACACATTAAAGATCTCCCTAAAAGTAAGCTTGGGGTTGACGTTGAGCATGATTTTAAACCCGAATATATCGAAGTAGAAAAAAGAAAAGTGACGATAGAAAAGTTAAAGGTTGAAAGTAAAAAGGCAGATATTGTTTATATAGCAACTGATCCTGATCGCGAGGGAGAAGCGATTGCCGAACACGTTCGGCAAATAATCAATAACCAAGCATCAATATCCAAACGAATGGTCTTTCATGAAATTACAAAAGAAGCAGTCGAAGAAGCTTTAGAAAATCCCAGAGATGTTGATACTAATTTGGTTGATGCCCAAATTGGAAGAAGGGTTTTGGATAGATTAGTAGGTTACAAGCTTTCACCACTTCTTTGGAAGAAAGTTCGAGTCGGCCTTTCGGCCGGGCGGGTTCAATCTGTCGCAGTTAGACTGATTGTTGAAAAAGAAAGAGAGATTGAAAAATTTAAATCGGATGAATATTGGGAGATTTTTGCGAAATTTAATAAGTTTACTGCAAAATTAATTAAGGAAGTAAAAAATAAAGACGAAGCCGACAAAATTTTAGATAATCTAAAAAAATCCAAATATGTTGTTTCTGACGTTAGAAAAAAACAAGTCACAAAAAATCCATACCCTCCATTTACTACTTCTACATTGACTCAAGCAGGTGCAAGAATTTTTGGTTGGTCTGCTAAAAAAACTATGTCAATCGCCCAGGGATTATATGAAGAGGGATTAATTACTTACCACAGAACTGACTCATTAAATTTAAATGGAGTAGCGGTTAAAAAGGCTAGGAAGTTTATAGGTACTAGTTATGGTCAAAATTATTTAACCGAAAAACCTCGTTTCTACAAAACAACATCTAAAGTTGCACAAGAAGCCCATGAAGCAATTCGCCCTACGGACGTTTCAAAAATACCCAACGGAGAAAACAAATTATATGACCTAATTTGGAAAAGATTTATAGCTACTCAAATGGCAGCAGCTGTTTACGACGAAACGGTAGTTGAAGTCGCGGCTCAAAGAGCTGATGATGAAACTCCTTATTTACTTCGGGCCGGAGGCCAGGTAATGAAATTTGACGGTTGGCGTAAGCTTTTTCCCATAGATAAAGCTGCAGTTATTTTACCCGAAGTTCAAAAAGGGCAGGACCTAGATTTGGAAAAAGTTTGGGGGGAACAAAAGTTTACACAACCTCCTGCAAGATTTAATGAAGCTTCTTTAATAAAAATGTTGGAGAAGTTGGGAATTGGTAGACCTTCAACTTACGCACCGACCATCTCAACAATTCAAATCCGCCAATATGTGGAAAAGAATGAAAATAAACAATTTGCACCGACCCCTATTGGATTTGCAGTTAATGATTTTTTGATTAGTAATTTTTCAGAGACATTTGAATACCAGTTTACGGCCCAAATGGAAGACAATTTGGATAAAGTGGCAGAGGGGAAACTTGCTTGGGTAAAAACTATTAGAGATTTCTATTTGCCATTTGATAAAAAAGTTAAAGATGTTACAAAAAATTCTGTTAGAGTAAAAATAGAAGTTGAAAAAATAGGAAAAAAATGTCCTGATTGTAAGGATGGGGAATTGGTAATTAGAACTGGGAGATTTGGCAAGTTCATAAGCTGTTCAACCTTCCCCGAATGTAAGCATACTGAAAAATATTTAGAAAAGATTGGAGTAAAATGCCCGGATTGTAAAGTGGGAGAGGTAATTGTCAAAAAGTCTAAAAGAGGTAAGTTTTTTGGTTGCAGTCGCTATCCCGATTGCAAATACGCCAGTTGGAAGTCCCCTAAGAAGGATGATGCATAAGTCCAGCTTCGTATTGCTGGGTCTTCACTTGACATGTGAATTATGATATTAATGTTTTGATAGAAAGTCCATATGAATTTGAAAGATTTTGATGAATATCAAAAAGCTTGCAAAAAAACTGCGATCTACCCCAACATTGGAAAGAATTTTATTTACCCCACAATTGGTTTGGTTGGTGAGGCGGGAGAGATTGCAAATAAAGTCAAAAAAATAATCCGTGATGATAACTCCAAAATTACAAAAGAAAAAAGGGATGAGCTTATGGGAGAAATTGGGGATGTGATGTGGTATGTTTCCCAACTTTCAAGCGAACTTGGTTTAAAACTTTCAGAAGTCGCAAAACACAATGTTGATAAATTATCTTCCCGCCACATTCGGGGAAAAATCAAAGGAAGTGGAGATGAGAGATAAGCTATCTTCTTTCAAGTGTTCTAAAAATTATGGGTGGTTGTAAATCTAAATGTTCTTCTCTAGATAATTCATTCCATTTTTCCTCATTAATTTCAGGGAAGTATGCATCTCCGTCAAAATTCTTTTTTACTTCCGTCAGATATATTCGTTCAGCCAAGGGGAGAGTAAATCTGTAAATTTGTTCTCCCCCGATTATAAAAAGCTCTTTTTCTTTTTTGTCTTTGGCGAATCGAATTGCCTCTCCTAGCTCTTGGAAAACGAAACAGCCTTCTGGTTTAAATTTTTCATCTCTGGCTAAAATAATATTTGTTCTACCAGGAAGTGGTCTCCCAATCGATTCATGTGTTTTTCTTCCCATTAAAATATGATGTCCAGTTGTTAAGCTTTTAAAATGTTTTAAGTCCTCGGAGCTGTGCCAGGGGAGTTGCCCACGTTTACCAATCACATTATTTTCTGAAACAGCAACAATTATTGATATTTTCATACAGCTATTGGTGCAAAAATTGCAGGGTGTGAGTTATAGTCTTCAATTTTGATATTTTCACTTAGAATGTCATCAATACTATTAAGTTGTTTATCGATTACAAGTTTTGGTAACGGCAGGGGATCTCTTTCAAGCTGTATTTTTATTTGCTCGACGTGATTTAAATAAATGTGAGTGTCTGCCAGGAATAAAGTTAAACTACCTGGAGTTTTATCAGTAATGTATGCAACGATATGGTTTAGCAATGCATATGAGGCTATGTTGTACGGTAGACCCAAAAGGGTGTCTACAGACCTTTGATACATTGCCAAATTTAACCTATCTCCATCTACTTGAAATTGAAACTGCATGTGACATGGGGGGAGTCCAGATATAGCCATTTCTTCAATGTCTGAAGGGTTCCAGGCTGTTACAATAATTCTTCTAGAATTAGGATTTGTTTTAATTAAATTAATAGCATTGGCCAGTTGATCGATCTCAGTTCCGTCAGGATTTTTCCAATGTCTCCATTGGTATCCATAAACTGGACCCAAATCTCCCCATTTCTCAGCAAACTGTTCATCTTTTTTAATTTGTTCTTTAAATTTTTTCATCTCTTCGTTCCATAAATCTGGAGTTTTAAGTTTTGATATATTACCTTGACCATTTTCCTGCAGATATCTTTTTAATGGCCAATCATTCCAGATATTTACCCCTTTTAATACGAGAGGTCTAATATTTCTTTCACCTCTAATAAACCACAAAAGCTCTTCTTTAATACTTTCAAACCTTATTTCCTTAGTAGTTAACAATGGGAATCCATTTTGAAGATCTGCTTTTAAAGTTTCACCGAAAACTTTTCTTGTTCCTACTCCGGTTCTATCTCCACTTTCTGTTCCACTGTTTAAGATATGGCGAAGAAGGTTCAGGTATTGATGTTCGATACCTGGGGGTGTTTTTCTTTGTTCAAACTCTATCGCCATTAATCGGATAATAAACTTGCTTACCTACTTTGTCCAGTTTGTGTACTGGCAGGGCACATCGGTAACACTTCAGGAAACTTCTGGTAAGCATAGGCT
>JBBTWD010000019.1:0-40992 GCA_038062915.1 Patescibacteria group bacterium | reverse complement strand
TTAGTCATTAGGAAATCTGTAAGCCATACACTATTTTTGCATAGAATGTCTGATAGACTTGCGAGAAATTCAGTTGACGGAGGAAGAATTATTTACCTAATTGATACAGGAAAATTGTCTGCCCTCAAATTCAATACCTTTTGGTTTGAACCAACTCCTCAGGGAAAGTTCATGCTAAGTATCGCTTTTTCCCAATCAAAGTATTATGTAGATTCACTTTCGGAAAACACCCGTCGTGGTTTACGCCAAAAAGCAAGAAATGGATATTATCCCGGGAAAGTTCCAATTGGATATTTAAACGATTCAAGAACAAAGACAATTGCTGTTGATAAAATGATTTCACCTTTAATTGTCAATTGTTTTACCAAATATTCCAAAGGAAATATCCAACTAAAAGAAATTTCTTCCTTTTTGGCTTCAAAAGGTATTGTCACCTCAAAGAATAAAAATTTAAGGATAGATAAAACTAAAAAGATTTTAACAAATACTTTCTACTTTGGAATTTTTAAATATGCCGGTGAGGTGTATGAGGGCAGACACGATCCAATTATCTCAAAGAAACTTTTTGATGAAGTCCAAGAAGTGTTAAAAACAAGAAATCATCAGTGGCAGGAAAGTAAAATTCAGAAAGTTTTTAAACCATTTCTTGGACTAATAAGATGCGGGGAGTGTGGTATGATGATAACCGGAGATTTCAAAAATAAATATTACAAAAGAACCGATAATCATGCTTCCTACTGTTACTACCGTTGTACCAAGAAAAATAAATCTGTTAAATGCCTTCAGCCTCATATAACTGAAGGTGATGTAGATTCTCAACTTACCACACTCATCAAAAAGTATTCTTTGAAAAAAGTTTGGGCCAGTCAGATGCTAAATAAATTAAAAGAAGAAGAATCTGACGTCACCCAATCCTGCCTTGATGTAATTAACACCAAAAGAAAGGATTTGGAACAAATTAACCAAAAAGCAAAATTTCTTTTAGATAGCTATTTAGACCAGATAATAGATAAAGAAAGTTTTCAGGAAAAAAAGTTGGAATTAGTATCTGAAAGAAAAAGCATAGAAGAACAAATTCTTTCTTTAAAAAACAATCAAAGCAATTGGATCGAACCTATGAGAAATTGGATATCTGAGGCAAGAAATGTAGATCAAATACTATCAAGGGAGGATAAACAGGCCAAAAAGGATCTCGCCTTAAAAATCTTCGGCTCGAACCTCTTTCTTGAAAACAAAAAAGTCCGTGGAGAAGCCCAAAACCAATGGTCGGCGCTAGGCGCCGACCCGACAAGTCGCACTATGGTGTCGGGGAGAGGAGTCGAACCTCCACGGAGTATTATCTCCAATGGTTTTTGAGACCATCCTGTATACCATTTCAGCACCCCGACTTACAGCTTCAATTATACCAAAATTTGAGGTAGAATACCCGTATGACAATGACTAATGCTACAGATCTTCGGCCAGGAAACGCCTTTTTATACGAAGGTAAACCATTTAAAGTTACAAAGTATGAACTGATTAAAATGGGTAGGGGGGGCGCTACTGTTAGGGTTTCCTGTGTAAATCTTGAATCGGGGGCCAATATCGAACACGCTTTTTCTTCAAACCTGGCATTTGAAGTGGTGGATTTAAGAAAAAGATCTCTGCAATATTTATTTAAAGACACCAAACATGCAACATTTATGGATCCAATTTCCTTTGATCAAGTCGAGGTTCCGCTTGCTGTTTTGGGTAGTGATATTGCATACGCAAAAGATGGAGAAAGTATTAACGTACTTTTTTGGGACGAGAAAGCCCTATCAATTGAGCTGCCTCCAAAAATTGTACTAACAGTAAAAGAAACTGACCCGGGGGTTAAGGGAAACTCTGCTACTAATATTTACAAGCCAGCTGTTTTAGATAATGGGTTAAAAGTAAAAGTCCCACTTTTTATAAATATTGGTGACAAAATCAGAGTAGATACTAGGTCGGGAGACTATATAGAACGTGCTAAATAATCCAAATGTAGGAGGCGAGAATAACAAAGACTTGGGTTAGAAGACCCCAGAAGGGACTCTTGGTTTCAACTTGCATACTTCTTTCGAAAAGAACCCACTTTTTGTAAAATCCTTTTCTTGTTTTTTTAAATAGGAAAAATGGATATTTACTGACATCTGGTAAAACTGAAGCTAGACTGCAAGTGATTATGGTTAATGCAAGTGGGATATTGGGAAGTACACTATTTGCTGCTCCAAACCCAAGCCCTAAAGAAAAAATAATATCAATTATAGTTAAAGTTACAGTTTTTTGACTTGGACGGCCAAGTCTTTGAGTTTCTGTATAAGTGTGGGGGTTCCAATGGGGGACTTTGTCTAGGATGAAGTGAGAAGCCAAAGCCAGGGGGATTGATACCCAGGGATTTGGAAATTTAGTGGCAATGGCAATTCCTACGGCTACATGTGGTGTTTCCAGCATTCATATAGTGTAGGGTATAATAGGGTAGAGTGGCAAATTTTTTAATAAATTTTTTAGGTTTAATGATCTTCCTGTTTATATTTTGGAAGAAATTAAAAGAAGATTACTCCGGAGAAATTATTTTTTCTTCAGGATTTTTTATTTTGGCTGGAATTTTGCTGGGCCATTTAATTTCTGTCTGGTTTTTACCTAATTGGTTTTTTTGGCTGGAATTCGCTGGTGTCATAATAGGCTTAGCGGCTTCAGCATTTAAATTTAAAGTCAGAGTTTACGAAGTTTTGGAAGCGATAGTAATTAGTCTTTTTCCTTGGATTGCAATTATTTTTCTTGTAGACTCTGTAAATAACTCATCAGCCATTTCATTTGTAGCCTTTTTAGTTTGTCTGGGACTTATTTTTCTTTACTATTTCTTTGACTTAAAATATAAGGGGCTTTCTTGGTATAAGTCAGGCAGAGTTGGCTTTTCTGGACTTGCGACATTGGGAATTTTTTTTCTAATCCGATCTAGTGTTGCTATTTTTTTGAGCGCTGTGCTATCCTTTAGCGGCAAGGCAGAAGTTTTGGTTTCAGGTAGCCTAGCATTTGTTACCTTTTTACTTATTTACAATTTAGCAAGAAAAGAATGACAGAAAAATTTCCAGCAAATTTATTAACACCAGTAGGGCGTTTCTTACAAAATAAATTGGAGCTTTTAAAAAAAAGAAAAAAGGATATTTCAAAAGAAGATCCATTTAATGATCCATCCCGCGTTACTGATAACGCAGCTACCGATACCGAAGCTGATGAGCAGTTTGGCCATGCCAGAACTTCGGCTTTAAGAAAAGAATTAAGTAGAGCGATGGTTCAAATTAGAAAAGCTCTAACAAGAGTAAGGTTGGGCAAATATGGAATCTGTGAAGAGTGTGGACAAATGATTGATACAGACAGACTTATTATTTATCCCGAAGCAACACTTTGCGCTAAAGACTCGGCTAAAAGGGAGAAATAATAGTTTTCCTTGTATTGACAGCACCTCCTTGTAATGTTATAATCTCCTTGCGGTATGCAATATATGGCGACAATTACCAGTAAAAGACAATTTACGATTCCCTCTGAAATGTTCAAGGCAGCAAACTATAAACCTCAGCAAAAGCTTTTATTGACTTTGATTGATGCGAATAGTGGCACGGTGACAATGAAACCCATGGGTAGTTTAGTGAGTGAGTTGGCAGGCTGTGTTCCAATAACCGCAAAATATAAAAGTTTGAGCTTAGATCAGATGATCGAAAAAGCACGGACAGATTATTTCAAAAGTCATAAATGATCTTTATAGACACAAATTTCTTTTTGAGATTCCTTTTGGCGGATGTTGATTTGCAACACAAAGAGGCAAAAGATTTTTTCCTTAAAGCCGCTAACGGGGAGTTTCATTGTTTCACTTCGACCATAGTATTTTTCGAAGTTTATTGGGTGGTTCTTGGTCAATTTAAAGATCAAAAAGATAAGACGATTGGATTATTGAATAAATTGTTGCAGTTTCATTTTATAGAGATTGAAAATGTTGATTTAATTAGTAAAGCTTTGGGTATTTATGAACAATCTAATTTGGGTTTGGTAGATTGTTTTAATCTTGTCTACGCTAAAGACAAGAAAGCTTCAGGTTTTAAGACGTTTGATAAAGCCTTGATTCGAAAACTTTTTTCTTAAGCGTCAAAGTAAATGTTTTGTAGTAAAATAGCTTCATGGGGATTCCGGAAATTATTTTTGAGGATGAGAGCTTGATGGTTATTAATAAGCCTTCAGGTTGGATCACGAACGACGCAACGACTACCAGTAATCAACCCACAGTTCAGGGTTGGTTGAGTCGCAATTTACAATTTACAATGAATAACCTGCTACACAGTAACAATTTACAATTTAGAAACGGGATTGTGCATAGGCTTGATAAAGAGACGAGTGGAATATTGGTCATAGCAAAGACTAAAGAGGTATTTGAGGAGCTTCAGAGGCAGTTTAAAGAAAGAAAAGTAAAAAAAAGCTATATTGCTCTGGTTCATGGGAAACTTGATGGGGAAGGGGACATAGTCGCTTTGGTTGGCAGATTGCCATGGAGGAGAGATAGATTTGGAGTGTTACCTGGAGGTAGGGAGTCAGAAACTCATTATAAAGTTCTAGAGTTTTATAAAGGTGATAACGCAGGGCACACGTTGGTTGAATTTTTCCCAAAAACGGGTAGAACTCATCAAATTAGAATTCACGCAAAACATATGGGCCACGCTATTGTCGCTGATGAGTTTTACGCAGGTCGTAAAACCGCGAGAAATGATCGCAAATGGTGTCCTAGGCTTTTTTTACATGCTTCATCAATTAAATTTACCCATCCTACAACAGGAAAAGTTGTGGAATTTAAATCCAGTCTACCCAAAGAGCTTCGTGATGTATTAGAATTAGTCTAATGGTATTTGCCCTGCCTTTATTCTTACTTATTGTTGCAGCCGTTTTTGGTGGGATTCTAGCAAGAATTCTAAAGCTTCCTATGCTTGTCGGCTATATTTTAGCGGGGTTGATATTCGGAGCCATACTCCCTTCTGGAGTTAAGGATGTTGCCAGGCTTTCGGAGATTGGGACAATCCTTCTACTTTTTTCTATTGGTGTTGAGCTTTCGTTTTCAAGGCTTTCCAAGTTTTTAAAAGTAGCCATAACTGGGTCATTGATTCAAATAATATTAGTAGCTTCTATATTATATTTTATCCTTACCATTTTTGGATTTAGTCCCTTGGCATCTTTGATTTTAGCTTCTGGTTTCTCACTTTCCTCGACAGTAATTGTAGTAAAAATTTTAGGTGATAGAGGAGAGATGGACACAATTCATGGGGGAATAATGTTTGCCTGGCTATTGGTTCAGGATTTGGCGGTAATACCAATTATGGTAATTTTGCCAATACTAGGGAAACCAGAAGCTACACTACTACTTCCGGTATTATGGGCGCTGTCAAAAGCATTTTTTATAGTTTTTATAGCAGTTGTTTTGGGGAGATTAATTGTCCCATTTTTGATTCATAAAATAGCATCAGCTAATTCCAGGGAGCTTCTTACTCTTTCTTCCGTTGCACTTGCTTTAGGAACAGCAGTAGCTACCACATTTTTTGGAATAGGCCCAGCTTTAGGGGCTTTTTTAGCTGGGGTTGTAATTTCTGAAAGTCAAGAGAACCATGCGGTTTTTGCTGAAACCAGACCATTGCGAGATTTGTTTGTCGCACTTTTTTTCGTGTCGCTAGGTTTTTTAATCAGCCCAGGAATAATTTTTTCTAGGCTGGGACTTATTGTTTTACTGGCAGTTTTAGTAATGACACTTAAGGCATTTATTGTTTTTTTCCTATCCACCGTTTTAGGATTTAGGGGAAGAACAGCGATTGCAAATGCTTTTGGTTTAGCTCAAGTCGGAGAATTTTCATTTGTCATTTTTTCCTCTGCCCTTACTTTGGGGTTAGTAAATCAAGAAGTGGGGTCACTAGGGATTGCCGTAACTCTTGTGACATTAATCTTTGCACCAATTCTTTTTAATATTACTGTTCCAGCTTGGAGGAAACTTAAAAAAATTAGCTCGATATTCTCATCTCTGGAAAAAAATATATCTTCCGATGTTGGTTTAACAGGACATATTATAATATGTGGATATGGTCGGGTTGGGAGCTGGATTGGGAAAGTTTTGACTGACTTTAAAATACCTTTTGCTGTGATTGAATATAACCAGACAGTTGTAGGGAACTTAAAAGCTATGGGTATTCCAGTTATTTACGGAGATCCCGGTGAACCCGAAGTTTTAGAATCGCTAAATATTCAAAACGCCAAAGCGCTTATTTTGGCCATTCCTGATCGTGTAGCCCAAGAAAACCTAATTGCGTATGTACAAACCTATGCCCCAAACGTCAAAATAATTTCTAGAGTTCATCAGGATGAAGATTTTATAAAATTAAAAGCCATGAGGGTTGACAGAATTGTTCAGCCAGAGTTTGAGGCGGCAGTTGCCATTGTAAGAGGAATCCTAACTTCAATGGGTAAATCAAAAGAAGAAATTTCTAAAAGCATTAAAAGTTTAAGATTTTTACACAGCAAGTGAAAAAAAGAAAATTTTGGTTTTTTATTATTCCAATTTGTTTATTTGCATATTTGTTTATTCGTTTAAACACAGGATATTGGAATGGCATTGATAAAATAACGACCGTGGTCGAAAGGGAGAATGGGGACACTGAAGTTGTTTTGGTTGACCCGAAACTAAAAGAGATTGTTTATTTAATTATCCCAGGAGACACAGAGGTAAGTGTTGCCAGAAATTTAGGTACTATGCGGCTAAAAAACGTTTGGAGACTTGGAATTAACGAAGGCATTGGAGGTTCGCTTGTGGCTCAAACTGTAACTCGTAACTTCATGTTTCCCGTTACGTTGTGGATAGATGTAAATGGCGGGACTAACATACCAATCGGAGATAGATTTTTACTAAAGATTTTTAATCTTAAGACAAAAAATTTAGACAAGACGGAAATAAATTTAGGAGAGGGACAATTCCTAAAAAAAAGTATCTTAAGCGATGGGGAATTGGGGTATAAGCTTTATGGTCAAATTTCAAATCGTCTGACTGTTTATTTTGCAGATGACTTTTTTGTTGGTAAAAAGATTTACATAAAAGATGCAACTGGCGCTTTCGGAGTTGCCAAAAATGTTGGGAAAATCATAGAGGTAATGGGGGGTAAGGTTACTGCAATCGAGAAATTACCAGCCGAAGCATCAAGTTGTCAGATCGCAGGTAGTGACAAAAAAATTATTTCCAAAATTTCTCTACTTTTTTCGTGTAAAAAGGAAATGGGAACAAAGAAAGTTGATCTGGAAATTAGATTGGGATCAGACTTCTTCCTCTAGCGAGCTTAATGGGCCACCTTCTTTATGGACCAGCTCGGGAGCGGTAAAGGATACATATTCGATTTTTTCTATTGGGAATGATGGGATGCCAGTAGTTTTTAATTCACGGATAAATATTTTTACATCGTGACCTTCTACATTTTTAACTAATACCTGGTAAATATTTCCTAACTTTATTAACTTTCTTAATCTCGCCGATAAATCATCAGGAAGCCGACCTATGTATTTTTTATCCTGTGTTATAACAGAAACTCTGTGAGGGTGAACCTGAAAATTAACTTCATCACCAGAATCGAGTTTGGCTAAGACCTGGATATCACCCAAATGCATTAATGGAACAATTTTTGTTATACCTGGTTCTTCTAAAAATGATTCTGTTGAAATGCTGGATGGGAAGGATTTATCTGTAGTTTTTAGGGTTTTCCATCTTTCCAGGCATTTAAGTGCGATAGGATTTACAGAGTCAATCTTTAATACTTTATGTGCAAATTGCCTGGCCTTAAGAATCTGACCAAGTTCTTTGTGTGCTCGTGCACATCTGTTTAAGGCATCAACTTCTTTAGGATTTTCTTTTAAAATTAAAAAGTTTGATTTTAAAGCTTCGTTCCAGTTCCCAGACAAAGCTTCCTGAATGGCCTTTTGAGAGAGAGCAGTTTCCATGATATAATTTAAGCCTTAACGAGGATTATATGTCAGGACATTCTCACTATGCAACAATAAAGCGTCAGAAAGAGGTAAAAGACGCGGCAAAAGGTAATGTTTTTTCGAAACACGTAAAGGCGATAATGCTTGCGGCCAGAGCTGGAGGCGATCCAGATTCTAATTTTAAACTTAGGGTCGCAATGGATAAGGCTAGAGCTGACAATATGCCTAAAGGAAATATTGATAGAGCAATTGCCAAGGCTACAAGTGACGGTAAATCATTAGAAGAAATTGTGTATGAGGGATTTGGCCCTTCGGGAATTGTAGTTATGGTTGAGGTTGCAACAGATAATAAAAATAGAACTGCTCAAGAAATTAAAAATCTCTTTGAGAAGGGTGGAGGAACGCTAGCCGGCCCAGGAGCGGTTTCATATAACTTTGATAATAAAGGCTTTTTATTGATTAAAAAATCCGACGATCCCGACTCTCAAACATTAAGCCTTATCGATTTGGGGGCAGAGGATATTACAGATTCTGATGACGGACTTGAAGTCTATGTATCGCCCGAAAAATTGAGTCAAGAAAGGAAAAAGTTTCTCGATGCGGGTTTTGAAGTGATGGAAACTGAACTCCAGATGAAACCAAAAACTTTAGTAGAAGTGACTGATGAGGAGGCCGTTAAAATTACTAAATTTTTAGATTCTTTTCATGAACACGACGATGTTCAAAAAGTCTACACAAATTTTTGATTAATGAGTAAACGCAAAAGGTTTTTAATTACTTCGATATTTTTGTCCCTAGGATTTATTGGTATTCAGTTTTTAACTAACCAAAATAGATTTTGGACAATTGGACTACTTGGAATACTCACAATAATTATGTTTGCCTGGTCGCTTTGGGAGGGATTGGGGAGAGACATGACCCTTTTAACTCTTATACTTCCGACAATATTTACCTTAGGTGTTGGAATGTTTTGGTTTTTACTCCCCATCAGTGTTTTTGCCAGGATCCCAGTTATTATATTTTATGGAATTGGTATTTATGTTTTAGCACTTACAACTAATATTTTTTCAGTTTCAGCCATTCGAACAATTGCGCTTGTTAGAGCGGCTAGGGGAGTTGGTTTTGTGATCACTTTAGTCACTTCTTTCCTTGTGTTTGACACAATACTGTCGCTTAGAGCACCTCTTATTTTAACAGTCCCACTTATTGTTTTTGTGGCCTTCCTGTTATATTTTCAAGGCTTTTGGGCTGTGAATTTGGTTAAGACTTTTTCAGTTGATCTGGTGGTACTATCATTAATCTCCTCAATCATAGTTGGTGAAATAGCGACAGTCTTATATTTTTGGCCTGTTACTGTAGTTGTTGGAGCTCTTTTTCTTACGGTCGCAGTTTATGTACTTCTTGGCCTGGGACAAGCTAAGGTTGAAGGAAGATTGTTTCCAGCAATCCTGCGTGAGCATGTAATTGTTGGAATCCTAGTCTTCTTTGCCATGTTTTTTGCCACCCATTGGGGAGGGTAAAGTCGGGGAGTAGAGGAGTGGTATCCTAGATCCCTATAATTATTATAGGACATAGTTTGGTATAGTAAGTTTTCATGAATATTGAGTAGTATTTTCACGAATTGCGACGTAAACATCAAAGTAGAAAACCCGAAGATACTGATTGATATAGTTAATAGGCACAAAATCATCACTTTATCTTCTTTCTGACCTCTGTGGATAACTCTTACCAGTTTAAATGCCTGTGATTTATAATCCTCCGAACTTGACCCAAAGACATTTCTGTGATTATACTTAATTTAATGCCTGTATGATTTTACCTGGAGACTATGTTTCCGGCTTAGTGGATGGTGAGGGCTGTTTCTCTCTGAACTATCGCCGTGATGTACGAAGAGAAAGAAAAGGTTCTCCAGTGTACTTTAGATGGAAAGCATCGTTCTCAATAGTTATGCGTAAGGATGAGTATCCACTTCTCGGGTCTGTAAGGGATACCATTGGTGACGGCGATATAACTTATACAAAAGGAAATGTCAGCTATCAAGTCCAGGACACTATTAGTTTACAAAAGGTTGTGATACCTTTCTTCACAAAACATGCTTTATATGGCAAGAAGTCGAAAGATTTTCAGCTTTGGTGTGAGGCTATAAAGATACTCATTCGAAATAGGCGCAAAGTGCAGAAAACCGACAGTGCAAGGGAGACAGGGCACAAACATTGGGATGAAGCTGACTTAATTAGACTGCAGACCATCAGAGCTCAAATGAGACAGTATAAAAGTAAGAGAGGAGCATACAAGTGGAATTAATATACGTCTTACAATAATACTTTTGCGACGCAGTGTGATTCTGGGTCAGAGAGTGTAGTGTTTTCGCGTTAGATTCTAGTTGCTAGTTACTAGTATCTAGTTACTGTTCCTATTTTTTATTAATTACTCTATTTTCTCTATGTCTATCATTTTTACTCTGCCGAACCTATACCGAAGGTACTCCCCTGCTTTCCTATATATCTTTTTTCCCAATATTTCGGCATAAACATCATGTTGACTTATATGTTTTTATCTCTAGACAGGCTTTAAATTGGTTAATCAAAAGGCCGAAAAACTAATTATGTCGCACAATCTTGACATTTCACTCCGCTTAAGTGTAAACTTTTACTGTTGATGGCCAACTCTGCCCTTCCCAATCAATCTGAAATTGCAAGAAAAACAGTGGACTTTCTTGAATATCTTCAGGTGGAAAAGGGATCCTCTCCTCTAACGATTAGAAATTATAAACATTACCTCACAAGATTGGTTAATTGGTTAGAAAGTGAACACATAATTGCAAATTTAAAAAGTATTAATCAGGATGTGGTCAGGGCATATAGAGTTTATTTGGCAAATCTAAATTTGGGCAGGCGTACCCAGAGCTATCACGTAATTGCTCTTCGGAGTTTTCTCAAATGGTTAATAAGAAATGATTATGTTGTCATGGCGCCTGATAAAATCGAACTGCCAAAGGTAGCTGAAAGACAAGTTAAGTTCTTAAGTGGAGAAGAAGTTGATAGACTTCTTAATACCCCCACTCTTTCAACAATTCAAGGAAAACGGGATAAGGCAATTTTAGAAGTTTTATTTTCAACTGGCCTTCGTGTAAGTGAACTTGTTAAACTTGACCGGGATAAAATTGATTTAGATCGTAGGGAATTTGGAATAATAGGAAAAGGTGGGAAAGCTCGTGTCGTTTTTCTTTCAAGTAGATCAGTTGATTGGATAATTAAATATTTAAATGAAAGGCCAGATCACTTTAAACCGTTATTTATTCGCCATAAAGGGCATATTGATCCAACAACTCCTGATGAAAAAATGCGCCTTACTCCACGTTCAATGCAAAGACTTTTGAAGAAATATTCAAGAAAAATTAAACTTCCTTTTGAGGCTACGCCTCACACGATCCGCCATTCGTACGCTACAGATTTACTTAACGCTGGAGCAGATATAAGATCGGTTCAGGAGATGTTAGGACATAAAAACATTTCAACCACTCAAATTTATACCCATGTGACAAATAAGCAACTTCGTGACATTCACGAGACATTCCACGGACATGGAGGAAAATAAGTAATCACAGGGTTTCACCCTGTGATGTAAACATCTTGCCTGGTATCGCTTACCCCAACTTTCTCTCCTTCACCTCTAATTATTCTCTCAAATGGCAGGCAATGCATACACCCTTTTTTTGGACAGACAAAATGGTTTAACTGACGAGCTAATTTGATTCGCTTAGCTACATCGTAAACTTTTTCGTACGCTTCTTTTTCATTTGGTAATTTTTTCTCGGTTAGTTCTTTGTTGCGGTTTATATACCAGTAACTTGCCTTTTCTACATTTCTTTTTTGAGTATTTTTAACTAATAGTAAGTATATCGGCAACTGGAGAGAATCTTCTGATTCAACCCCCTTACCTGTTTTAAAATCAATTATATGAACAGAATCAGACTTTGGTAAATATTCTAACCAGTCAATTTTTCCACAAAGAATTATATTATCTTCTTCAGACAAAAAATAATTTGGAAGTCCCATTTCAGATTTAATTTTGATTGCCTTATTAAGTATCGGTCCAGGGTTTTCCTCTACATTTTTTAGCATGGCTACTCCCCTACTTTTATATTCAGATTCCTCACCTTGGTTTTTAAATCCACCCTTTTTCCCTGTCACTTTTTCCCAAACTATATCGAATTTTTTAATTAAACTTGTTTTCAATCTTTCCTCAACCGGTAGACTGGAAAGTGATTCGAGTACTTCATGAACAGATTGCCCAAGTGCCAAAGGGGGTGACACTATTGTCATTTTGTGGCCAGTCAAAGGATCTTTATAGACATTTTTTAAATAATACCCCCTTGGACATTTTAAAAAATCAGAAATTGAGGAGTGGCTTACCCAAACCGCTTTATATTTGTCCATATTCAATTTATAATTTGATTCTATCATATGATTACACTTATTCTTCCTGGATACTCATCAAATAATAAAACTTGGGCACAGGAGGTGGCGGAAGGACTTACCCTTGAAGGTCAGATCAGGCCTATTTTTTGGGAACATTGGGACGATCCAACTCAAAAGTTTAATGCAAGCGAAAAAGCAAATCTTTTAATTAAACATTCAAAGGGAGACAAAATAAATATCATGGCAAAATCAATTGGAACATTAGTTGCTGCATACATAATTGAAAAAATTCCTAAACAAATAAATAAAGTTATTTGTTTTAAGGAAGAAGATATTATCGACGTTGAATTAATAAATAAATTTTTTAAAGATTAACGAACTTCATAACTTAAGGTAACTGTAACTGCAATTTCAGTTTGACCTGGCTCGATATCAGCTGGTGTTGGAATACCACCTGGGCCAGAATCAACTTTTTCTAGCATTGCAATTGGTCTATCAAAATCAACTCCTTGCGATTCTGAAACATTTATAATTTTTCCGAGTGTAATTCCTACGGCCGAGGCAAGTCCCTTTGCTTTTTCTTTGGCTAAGTTAGCTGCAATTTCTCTAGCTTCATTTGTCTTTTTAGTTTTAACGTCATCACTTAAGTCAAAGGCAATTCCCCCTACGATATTTACTCCAGCATTTGTAGCTACCAATAATACATCATTGGCGTTATCAATCTCCCGAACAGTAACTTCATAATTAACTGACACTTGGTATCCTGTTATTCTTGAATTTGGATTGGTGAAGTCATATTGTGGATATACATTATATGAAGTTGTTTTAATATCCTTTTCTTTTATCCCAAGTTTTTCAAACTCTTTATTCAACGCTTGTGTTTTTTTGTTAACACTTTCTTGAACCAATTTTAATGTAGATCCTGACTCTTGAATTCCTAAATTAACCTTAGCAATGTCGGGTGTAACTACAACTTTTCCAACAGATTCAACTGTCATTGGCTCTCCCCTACTTTGAGTAGTAAAGTTTAGCGGAATTGCCGGCCCCCATTTTGAGTAAACAAAAAGAAGTATAAAGAACATAAAAACAGGCCCACTTAATGCATCTCTTAGTCTGTTTCCATCTGGCATATATGTATAAATATATAGTTAATTGACAACTTTTGCAAATGTGCTTTAATTAAAATATGTCACTTACTAAAAACGACTTAGGGGCAATAAAGGTATTAATTCAAGAGACTTTTGACCAAAAAATTACTGAAAAGGGCTTAGCTACGAAAAAAGATCTAAAAGAATTATCTACAAAAAAAGACTTGCAAAAAATTGACAAAAAGTTTGATAAATTGATTGGGTTTTTAGATAAAGACTATTTAAGGGTTAAACAAGATGTTCGCGAAATTCAATCTCATCTCCATCTTCCTGTGTCAGATTTTTAGCCACCTCATTTGAGCTTGACAAAGAAGAAGAAGAAGAAGTAAAATAGCTCCAAATGCAGGAAAAGTATGATCAAGAAGAAGCAAGAATTAAGGCGATCCAGGCAAGAAGTGGTCTTGATGGAACAACCCAACCCCCAGCCTCTGGATACGATCAGGTGAATATGGAAATGGCTACACCAACACTAATACAAAATATGGCAAGAGTCGGCGGCCTAACAGAGAAAGAGGCTAGTAAATTATTAAAACTTGCAGGGGAAGTTGCAAAAGAGATTGCTGTGAGATTTGATATGGGTTAATTTTCTTCTTCTCCATCTTTCTCCAAAATTGCTGCGGCAGCGACACTATCCCCTTTATTTGCAAATCGCATTAAAATAACCCCTTGGGTAGCTCGACCCAATTGTGGGATGTTTCTTAGAGGAAGTTTAATTACTTGCCCCATTTTAGAAGTAATTATTACTTGGTCAAAATTTTGGGTTACCATCATTGCAGTTTTTAAGTTCCCAGTTTTTGGGTTAACAATAGATGCCTTAAGGCCCTTACCTGCCCTTTTTTGAACAGGGAAAAGGTGAACACCAGTTCTTTTGCCTAGTCCTTTTTCTGAAATTGTCAAAATATCACGGAATATCTTTTTTCTTTTGTCGGCCGGAATTGTTTCTTTCCCAGGAAAAACTTCCATTCCGATAACCTCATCTCCACCGTCAAGTCTTATCCCAGTTACTCCAGTCGTAGCTCTTCCCATTGGTCGGACATTTATTTCAGGAAATCTTATTGATTTTCCGGTTCTGGTCAAAAGCATAATGTGGCTGTCCCCCATTGTTGCATGAACCTTAATTAGTTCATCTTCCCCTCTCATTTTTATTGCAATTAGCCCAGATGTTCTCAAGTTTTCAAATTGTTCTATTGTTGTTTTTTTGATAAGACCAGATTTTGTCGCCATGACTAAATTTTTGATTCCCAGCTCTTTAGATGTAGGTAAAATTGATTTAATTTCTTCCCCTTGTTCAAGATTGAGTAAATTAACTAAAGCCTGGCCCTTAGCTTGGCGCGAAGTTTCAGGAATTTCCCAGGCTTTTATGCCAAAAACCCGGCCTTTATTTGTAAAAAACAAAATAGTGTCGTGAGTAGTTGATGATATGAGATGCTCTATTTCATCTTCCTCTTTTGTCGTCATTCCGATTACTCCCTTGCCACCTCTTCTCTGAGCTCTATATGAATTTGCAGAAAGTCTTTTAACATAACCGGTTTTTGTAACTGTTATTAAGGTTTCCTCTTTAGCAACTAGGTCTTCCTCGGAAAATTCTCCTATCGCTTTCTGATAAATTTTTGTTCTTCTCTCATCCCCAAAAACTTTGTTTAGACCACTTAATTCTTCAACAATTATCTCTAATATTTTTTCTGGATTTTTTAAAATTGCAACTAATTGGTCTATTAACTTTTTAATTTCTTGATATTCACTTTCTATCTTTTCGCGTTCTAGTGCGGCCAAGCGCCGGAGTTGCATGTCAAGTATTGCAGTAGCTTGGATAATGCTTAAGCCAAACTTTTTAACAAGATTTTCTTTAGCGTCATCCTGGGTTTTGCTTGCCCGTATCGTTTTAATCACTTCGTCTAAATTATCAAGTGCTATTTTTAGCCCCTCTAAGATATGAGATCTTTTTTTAGCTTCTGTCAAATCAAAAATTGTTCTTCTTGTTATTACTTTTTGCCTATGCTTTACATATTCAACCAAAATTTGTTTAAGATTAAGAGTGTGTGGAGTGCCTTCAACAAGGGCGACAAAATTAGCAGGAAAAGTAGTTTGTAATCGTGTGTGTTTAAAAAGATTATTAAGAACAGCTTTTGGTTTTGCGTCGCGCTTAAGATCGATAGCGACTCTCATACCATCTTTATCACTCTCATCTCTTAGATCTGAAATCCCAACTATCTTTTTATCTTTAACCAATTCAGCAATTTTGGCCACAAGTTCGGCTTTATTCACTTGATATGGTAGTTCACTTATTATTATTTGGCTTTTACCTTTTTCGCCATTAGTTATTTCAGCTACTCCCCTGACAACTATCCTTCCCCGTCCCGTTGAATAAACTTCAGAAAGTGAGCGACCGTCATAAATTATGCCACCAGTCGGAAAATCAGGTCCTGGAACAATTTTAATTAATTCATCAATTGTTATATCACTTTCAAAACTTATGTTTTTTGGATTTACTTCCTCTTGTGTCAAATCTTTAACTTCACCAGAAGCTATCAAATTTATCTTTTTGATAATAAAATCTGTATGTGCCTCTTTCTCTATTTCGACTTTTATTATTTTCCCCTTTTTAACAGTTTCAATGATTGCGCTGATTAACTCCCTTAAATTGTGGGGAGGAATTTTGGTTGCCATCCCAACTGCAATTCCTTCAGCACCCATTAAGAGGAGATTGGGAAGAAGTGCTGGTATATAAACGGGTTCTTTTAGTGTTGCGTCAAAATTATCAACAAAGTCTACTGTTTCTTTTTCGATGTCTTGTAGGATACTGTCCGAAATTTTAGCAAGCTTAGCCTCCGTATTGTGACTAATGAAGCCATTTGAGATAAAGGAATGGTCGGAACTATCAACACCAATTGAGTAAACCCTTTCTTTGCCAAATTTTTGAACATTTATTATTTTGTCAAACAAAAAATCATTTTTTAATATCTCTTCAAAAATCGATTTATCCTTCTTGTCCAGGAAAGTTGTTAGTTTGTTCCAAACCTTTTTAAGTTTGGGGAGTCTATCGAAATTATGCTTCTTAAGCCATTCTAATTTGCCATAGTATTTTTTTGATTTTCTTAAATAGTTCGAAACAAATGGAATAAAATCTGTTTTGGACATACTCCATTCGTCAGCATTCATTTTGCAGATGTGATTTAATTTATCGATTTTCCTTTGCGAGACAAAACCTATCTTATTGCTAAAATTATTTAGGTTTTTATACCCTCTTATATAAAGTTTGTGAATATCTTTAAATATATCGTATCTTATTGAGCTTTCTAAACCAAAACGCAACAATATGATTTGCAGTTGTAAAAGAAGAGTTTTACTTTTTGATACAAAGTTTATTTCAGGAGAACCTGTTAGATAGGCCCCACCGTCTCCCTCCGCGTATCCCCTTAGGAATGCTGAAAGACTTTTCTTAGATGAAGCATAAATTATTTCGGGAATTTCTTTGTATGCGGCTCGAACTGGATTAAGGCCTAAGTTTTTTAGAAACTCTATAATTAATTTAGAATGAATTTCTAAGGAAAAATAATCTTTTTTGGTAAACCCTTGTGGTTTTCTAATGAATTCATGGAGTCTACAGTCTGGAAATATTTTTTTATAAGCCTTTTTAAACCTATCTAAATATTCTGTATCGCTGTTGCAAAAGCCAATTTGCTCTTTTGATACGTTTCCTTCTGCAACCAAAGCTCCTAGAATAAAAGCTAATTCTGAAGTCATTGATTTAGGGAGAATATGATTTCTTGTTCGTTTATCCTTTAGTTTTGGATGAAATTTAACTAAAGGTGGGTTTTTTGGGAAAAAGCTTGGAGTTCTATTTATTACGGCGTATTCTCCTTCCTTTAATCCTCCAAGCATTTTCCAAGCCAAAGATGGTTTACCGTCATTATCTAACCCCCAAGTCAAAATGGGGTGGTTTATTGATCCTTGAAGTGAATAGCCCCTAAATGTTTCTATTTTGATGGTTAGGTGAATTCCTGAATCAAACCATTTAGGTGCATTCCTTGTAACATTGTTCCATGAAAGAATTTTTACATTTTTTTTAAAGCCGATATTTTTGATTCTTTCTAAGCCTTTGTCAGTAACTACTAAAGATTGCCCTATAATACAGTATCTTAAGGCTGCCGCGGGATCTCCGTCGACACTTCCAAAGTTTCCCTGACCGTGGATAAGTGGATATCTCATTGAAAAATCCTGGGCCATTCTAACCATCGAATCGTAAACCGCGATATCCCCATGGGGATGGTATTTACCCAAGACTTCTCCGACTACCTTGGCAGACTTTACGGTTGAGGATGAGCTATAATGAAGGCCCATTAAATGCATGGCGTAAAGAATTCTTCTATGGACCGGTTTAAGTCCGTCACGGACATCGGGAAGAGCCCGGGCTACAATAACACTCATTGCATAATCTAAATATGATTTAGATAATTCCGTTGTAATTTCTGTAGGCAATACTCGACCGATATCCACGCCTAAATTCTACCCCACTGAATCTGGTATATCAATGGCTATCTCAAACAGGCCTTGCCCGTGTTAAATTTAGCCATGATTTTATATATTAAGATACAGTTGACAGATTAGAACTCCATTTTGCTAAACTGGCTCTTGGTTTTAGCCGACCGCAATCGGAGGCAAGGGGGTGAATAAATATGAATAAACTTACAAAAAAATTGGCTATGGGTGCAATTTCGGCAACTATAGCAATGGGTACATTTGCGCCAATGGCATTTGCTGCCAACCTTGAGATTATAGGTAATGGCGTAAATTCTATCAATACTATTGTTATCGCAAACAGTAGTGACTGCACGGTTTCTCAAAAAGCTAATACTAATGTAGAAGCATTAATCGGAGCTTCCGCTTCAACAGGAGGAAATACGGCTAATGGGAACGTGGGTGGAACAACAAGTATTACAACTGGTAATGCTGACGCAATGGCAACAATGACTGTCAATGGTGGGACAAATACAGCAACAGATCCTTGCTGTTGTACACCTGACCCTACAACGCCTACCATAGAGATTTCCGGAAATGGCGTAAATACTACAAATGATGTAGTTGTAGCCAATACGAAAAGTTCGACTATTCGTCAAAGAGCGCGAACTTCGGTTGGAGCTTTAGTAAAAGCTAAGGCAAAAACTGGCAAGAATACTGCCAACGGGAACGTGGGTACAGGAACCACAGTTAATACTGGGGTATCAACATCCACAACTGACTTAACAGTTACAGGGGGAAGCAATACCCTTAACTAAAAATGGGAGACCCCTAGATTTAACCTAGGGGTTCCCACGTTAAGTACGCTTTGCAATAACAATCAATCTTTTTGAATCTTCAAAATCACTACATGTATAAAGAGTCAATGTTTCGTCCTTTGTGGGTTCTACGACTTCAACTTGATTTGGATAAACTTCTTTGATTTCAACTACTTTATACAAATACCACTCGCCTTTTGTTAATATATAAATTTTTGAATCTTTCTTGATAGATTTAAGTGGTAAAAAAAGTCCTTCTCTTGCGTGGGCAAAAATAACTTGATTCCCCGGCTCACCGGGGTACCCAGACCCTGCGCCCCAAGCCGCTGAATCAATAAATACTTGCCAGTAGCCCGTCACAATTTCGGCTCTTTTAACAATTAGGTCAATTGAAATTTCGGGAATTATGATGCGGGTTGGTTCTTTATTTTCCTGCCTTTTGGCTTCACTAAAGCCCTCAACCTTAACGGGTTCTCCTGCTAGCGTACTTTTAAGAGTATCAGCTCTTTTGCCAAATACCATAATGACACCCAAAATTAGAAGTGAGATTCCCAAGAAAAATCGGGAACTAGTGGGTTTTTGCTTTGTCATACAATAGCTCCTTCGAGGCTATCGAAAGACCGGCCGCCATCATAACCAGTCCTGCTAGAAATATCAAGGCACGGGCCGCTGGACCAGATGTATCCGATAGACCCAATATTTGAGGTCCAACTGAAGATGATGATGAAGAAGATGAACTCCCACTTGATGAACCCACGCTAGAAGGAGGATTCCCCGGATTTCCCGGATCGCTTGGGTCATCGGGGTCCCCCGGATCATCAGGATCATCAGTTGATCCACAGCAATCAACTGTTACTCTGCCTAAATTTGCAATATTTTCAATTAGGACATTAAGGAAAATATCCCCAGTTTTAATTGAGACATCACCTAAATTTCCATTAGCTGTGTTTCTTCCTGTATTTAAGTTCCAATTTACATTATTTGTTGTACTAAAAATATTGTTAGCAAAAATTCCGTTTGATCCACCAACACCACCTCTTATATTATAAAAATTAACTGGCTCGTTTGTGATTTTAGAATTTGCGAATATACTGCCTGTTTCTATTGTTACATTGCCACCATTGTTGTTTGCCTGGTTATCTCCTGTGTTACCCGATCCTGTAATTGAATTTGTAATATTGGCAGTTTGATTTATATTTATTGTATTTGAATCTTGAGAATTTATATTAATATTGTTTTCTGAATCCGCCCCATTCTCTGAAATTGATAGAGATGTTTTATCGGGACAACATGGAGTTTCAACGCTAGAATTATTAAGCGTGTTTTCGATTGTAACATCCTCGTTTATGTTTCCAGTTGTGATTGAAGTATCTCCCAAATTTCCATTTGCTTCATTTGACCCTGTTGCTGCGTTTACGTCAACTGAATTTGCAACATTGGCATTATTGGTTTGTTCGACAGTTGTTGTGGTTGTTACCTCTGCCGTTATTTGGCTATCACTCCCATCTCCATTTCCGGAAATTATAAATTCCTCCGCGCGGGCGAAGGTAGTCATGAGCTGTGATGCCACTAAAACAATAGTGGTTAAAAGGGGCAGGACCAAGGATTTATTAGATCGCATGCCTACGTCTTACTATCATTGAGATTATTCCTCCAAAAAATAGACCGGGAAGAGCCCAGGCAAAATTAACATCTATTGTTTTCTTTCCGTCCGCTTCGGTTGCGCTCGGAATTGAAATTGATATTTTGGCAACTTGCGCTTGCCCGCCGCCCTGGTTAAATGCCAATACTCCGCCTACAAAAGGTATGGAGTTAGTTGTGCCTCCTGTTGTTTGCGTTGTTGTGGTTGTTGCACCACCACCCTCTTCGTTTCCACCAGTACCCTGATTCAAATTAGCCCCGCCGATTGCAGGTTCTTGCTCGTCACTCTCAACTTCAGCTGTAAACCCTGGGCCTACGAAATTTCCAAACCAATTACCAAATACATTGACAACCGTTACAAGAAGTTTTCCTGTCCCTTTAATATTGTTATTTACAAAGTTGACTATATTGGCAATAATTTTAGCGTCCCCAGTTACAATCGTTGAATCCCCGCCTGTATTTTTACTTGCCGAATTTCCCCCTGTATTGGCTGAAAGATCGAGATTGTTTGTGATTTTGGCATCATTGATTTGAACAAGTGTGTTATTTGTAGTTTGGCTGACAGAGCCTGAATTGATTGATCCCGAACCGTTCCCCGAATTAAGCACTGTTATTTCGCCAAATTCGTTCACGAAGAACTCAAATTCTTCTGATCCACCGTAGGCCGTTCCAGCATCGCTTCCCAATATTCTTCCAATCCAGCGTCCTGCCTCATTAACTATTACTAACCAATAATTGCCACCCGAGAGATTATTATTTAAGATATTTAATACTTGTGCGTCAATTGAGCTATCCCCGGTTGTAATTGAAGAGTCTCCACCAGTATTATCGTTTGTTGAATTTTCACCAGTTGTTGCGTTCATGACTATATTATTATCAAGCCCAACATTATTAAACTGATAAGTAGTGTCGTTTGTGGTTTGGCCAATTTCTGCCGTGTTAGTTGACCCCGATCCGTTTCCTGAATTAATTGCCGAGGCGTCCCCACCACAGCATATTGAGTCGAAAAATCCATCTGGAACAATAATGTCTCCGATTAAATCTCCAAAAATATTAACAACGGCGTAAATTACATTTCCTGCTATATTATTATTGGCAAAAGTTAAAGCGTTTGCAGATACATTAGCATCCCCCGTCTCAATGGTTGAGTCTCCACCGGTATTTTTATCGGCAGTATTGGTTCCCGAATCTCCCAAGAGCGTCATATTATTTTCAACAGTCGCATCGTTATTTTGGAAAGTGTTGTTATTTGTAATAGTGTCTATATCAGAAGTGTTGGTGGAGTCACTTCCATTGCCCGTATTTTTGGCTAAAAGTGGACCTGAAGTACAACCTATTAAACAGCCGGTTCCAAAGTCTAGAATTATATCTCCCAACTGATCATCAACTACATTAAATTCGGCTACCGCAATTCCGTCGACATTAGTATTTACAGAAGTAATAATGGTTCCGGTTACATTAGCGTCTCCGGTTTCAATCGAAGAAGTGCCGACATTGCTTGATGTGGAATTTTGTCCGCTAATTGAATTCTGATTTAAGTCATTTATTACAATTGCGCTATTGTCTTGGATTGTATTATTGTTTTCGACTATTAAAACCGATCCATCATTTGTTGAACCCGTACCGTTTTCACTATTTATTACTGTTATTCCCCCCAATCCATCGCCAGATAAGGTGGCTGATGTATTTGTATTCGCATCAGTTACAATTGCGCCGGTACTATTTGCATCTCCTGTTGTAATTGAAGGGTCTCCAGTTTGCCCATCAAGACTCGTTCCAGCAGGCGTGCTTTGTGCCGAACTTTCGGGACTAACTTCAGGAGAAGATTCAGGAACAGTAACTGGTTCCTCTGTGGGAGCTGGTGCTTCCGTTGGGGTTGGTGTTGGATCCCAAGGGGCGGGAGGAGCCGTAGGGGCTGGTGGTGCTGGGGGCTCGGTTGGAGCTGGACCCACGGTTGCGTTTAAAGTTGGTGCTGGTGGTGCGGTTGGTGCAGGGGGAGGAGTTGGAAAATCAAATGCCAAAGCAATAGACCCCCCGCCATTTATAAATAGCATTACTCCTATCAATATGCTCGATAATATTTTTTTCATTTTATCTAATCCCTAATACCTAATTACTATTCGCTTTGCGCCCTCGTCTTTCCGGCGGCTGTCGAAGTGAAACAGCTCGCCGAGAAAAACCTAAAGGTTAGCTATGATCGCTTAACCAATCCAAAAGATCGCTCAAATCGAACGAAAAATTGAAATTGAAATCCCATTCGGGAAGCTCCCATTCGGAAACTGCACCATAGACATTTGAATTACCAGAATTCTCGATCTCAACACCTGTTGAGGCATCTCCGGTTACTACGCTTGGATCATCTCCTGGATCACCAGTATTATCCTTCGCTTTGTTATCTCCGGTATCTGCGTATGCGTCAACAATGTTATCTAATCCACAATCACTATCTCCCAGGCTACCTGCTCCACTTGGTCCATCCCCGGCACAATTGCCTTGGAAAACCGTAAGAAGAGAGCCTAATGTGGCGTTTATATCATTGTCTGTGTCAGATCCATTGTCGGCAATTTTAACCAACAGGTCACTCAAAAGACATCCGCAATCCGCGTCTGCCCAGTTGAAGTTGACCATGTTGTCAATGCTAACATCAACACTTGCGTCTCCAGTTTCGATTGAAACTTCTCCGCCGGTATTGTCTTTAGCATCATTATTACCCGTATCTGCATCTGCATAAACATCGTTAAGTACATCAGCTACATTACCTTGGATAAGGGCCAAACTGCCCAATAATGCCAAGTTAATCGTATTATCGCTGTTAGTACCGTTACCAAGAATCCTTACTGAAAGGGATCCTCCGGAACCACTACCGCTTCCCCCAACTGTTGCGGAATTTGCGTTAGCTGTTGTTGCTAGAGTTACACTGGTCTCTGCGTCTCCGGTATCAATGGAAACACTTCCACCCGTGTTGTCTTTAGCATCATTATCTCCGGTATCTGCATATGCATCGACCTTATTGGTCACATCTGCATAGTTGTCTTGGAAAACAGTAGTGCTGTTGTCCAAGGTAACATTTGCGTCGTTGTCCGTATCAGAACCATTGCCAGAAATTAATATCTCTGTATCGCCACCTTGGCAACAATCAACTTGTGCTGAATTGCTGTTAAGGGTGTTTTCTACATTGACATCAACGTCGGCATCACCGGTTTTGATTGAAACATCTCCACCCGTGTTGTCTTTAGCATCATTATCTCCGGTATCTGCATCTGCATAAACATCGTTATTTACATCAGCTACATTGCTTTGAACAACTGTAGTTGATTGGGTGAAAGAAACATTGGATGTATTATCGCTATTTGTTCCATTACCACTTATAACTATTGTTGTTTGAGCCAAAACGGGTAAAACTGTATTGGCCAAAATTGCACCGGTTGCTAAAGCAGAAGCTAATGCTTTTTGAAATTTGTTCATATATTGTTTCACCCCCTTCCTTTTTTCTCCTCCTACTTCGCACAAGGCTTTGTAGGATTTAAGAGACACTTCTTTTTTATCCGCCGTTTTACAAAAAAAACGGAGGCTTCCACACTGAAACTTGTTCAGTGCAAAAGCCTCCGTTTGCGGTCGGCCTAAAATCTAATTTAATGTATATAGATACTTTTCACGGTTGTCAAGCACTTTTACCATTTGCGCTCCCTACAACCTCGGTTTTTCTAATGTGTCTAGTTGAAATTTGGGTAACGCGACCTTTTTGAATATAGACCTCAACGCTTCCATAATCGGGGACACTTTCTACCGCGCGTTTGAGTTCTTCTAAAAGAAGTGGTGAAACACTTTGGGTCGAATAGGAATTTCCGTCCATCAGAATTTAATTTCTATTTCTTGTTTTTCTCCCTTTATTTCTCCGATTCTAAGAACTAGATTGCGATCTGAATCGTTGATCGCGAAACCAACTCTTGTAAACTTGGTTGAAATTGCTTGTATTTCAACAGGGTCATTATGAATGTCTGGTGCCAAGAGTTCATTGGTATTTCCATTTTTCAAAAGCCGGACATAATCACGAGTGGAAATTTCAATTGCTTGATTGTGTTCATTGGAAACTTTTAAATTAAGGATTAAAAATGTTCTGCCCGCCACTGAAGTTGCCCGCTGTCCCTTAACAATTATCTCGTCCCGCAGTTCCGTGTTTTCAACTACAAATTTAATTTTACTTACCTCCTCACCCTTATCGTTTTTTAGAGGAAATGAGAATTCTTTATTAAGCTCTTGGGTCGCTTTGGCTGATTTTACTTGAATTTTAGATGAAGAACTTTTAGATAATAAATTAAATATGCCGGCTATTGTTACTAATAGAAAGAGTCCAATTATAGCCCAAGGTATTAGTCCTTTGGCTCCAAGCTTTTGGAGAGACTTAAAAACTACCAATATTTTTTCTTTCATTTCCATTTAAAACTAGGCAGTTTTGTTAAGCTTTGGTATGTTACAAGAAGCCTGTAGCCTTGTCAATAGGTCACCGAAATTTCAACTGGTGATGTTTGGGATTTTTGAGAAATAGTCACCTCTATTTTATTATCTCCGTTTGTCGCCGCCAGTTTATTTAGAGTTAACCCGTTTGTTTTTGTAGTAATAAAAGATTTAACGTTATACCCGCCCGACTTTATTTTCTCTTTGTACCAATCGGTAATTTTATCAACATCATCGGTTGTACTCCCCGGATATTGAAATTGTCCCACTCCCGGAGTGGGATTTAGAGTGGGATTTACTGTCGGCTCTGGAGAAGCAAGAGGGGTTGATGTGGGTTCATGAGTAGCAGATTTAGGAGTAAAGACGACACTGACTATTACTATTACTGCCGCTATCCCAATCACCAAAAAATTCATGATATTATTCTATACCCTATTGGCAAGTGGAGTGAGTGGGAACATATTTACACCACCAAGGAAGGGGTGATGACGTTGGAGATGGAGACACGGATGGAGTTGCAGTTGGGGTTGGGATTGGAGACGGGGTTGGGGTTGAGACTGTAGTTGCAGTCGGAGTTGGAGCTGGAGATGAAATACATCCACCAAGAGCGCGGCAAGCATTTATTCTCCCATAGGCCCAATAAGTCCCAGTCCCCGTGACTGCATCAGAAGTTAATTGGATTTGATTTCTAACTTGAGTATTGGTCCAACCTGGATTTTGTCCAAAAATAAGTCCTGCAAGGCCTGACACAAATGGAGTTGACATGGAAGTCCCCGAAAGATTTGTATAGCCATTCCCATAAGTAGAATAGATTAAAACTCCAGGGGCAGCAACTTCTACCCAAGTTCCATAATTGCTAAAACTCGCTTTTTTGTCATTTAGGTCGACTGCCGCAACTGCAATTGTATTAGTATAGTACGCCGGGTACATTGCTCTATTTCTTCCATTATTTCCGGCAGCACCGACAATCACAGCTCCCTTACTCCATGCATAATCAACGGCCAATTGTAAAGTTGGTGAAGAGGATGTTCCTCCAAGACTTAAGTTGATTACTTCAGCGCCAGCATCAGCCGCAGCAATAATTCCATTTGCTATCCATGAATAAAAACCAGATCCACCGTCATCGAGTGACTTAATTGATATGAGCCTTCCATCCCAAGACAAACCAGCAACTCCAGTACTATTGTTAGTAATAGCCGAGGCGATTCCCGCCACATGTGTTCCATGTCCGTCGGGATCTGTCGAAGTTTCTGCTGGGCAACCTGTAACAGTACAATTAAGAGAGAGGGTGATTTTTGCTCCAAGATCAGGGTGATTAATGTTAATTCCAGTGTCGACAATAGCAATATCTACCTGGTTATTGCCATGGCTAATGTTCCAGGCCTCGGGGGCTTGAATTTTAGTTAGTCCCCACTGATTTCCAAAATCCGAATCATTTGGAATCTCAAGTGAGTATGCTTTTGAGTCGACTTCGCTATATTCAACAAAAGGGTTTCTGTTTATTATATTCAGGATTTCTGATCTTTTCGAAACTAGAACTTTTAGAACGAAGGCATCCTTTATTCTTAACGATTCAAAATTTGTATTTAAGGATTTAATGAAATCATCTCGTTGTGTTTTTAAGGTTGGAGCTCTAAATTTAACAATTATTCTCTCTTCAGTCTCGGCATATGAAGGATTGGGGAAAAATAAACTTATTAAAAACAAAATAACAATTAAAATCCTCTTCATACTTTTGAAGACTCAATTTCTTTTTCGGCTTCTTTTGCATCTTTGAATCCACCAGTCTTAACCCACTTACCTGGTTCAAGTTCTTTCATATGGTCAAAAAAGTGCTTGGTTTTAGCTTTAATAATTTCGGGGACATTGTTAATTGAAGCCCAGACTCCAAAAATGGGGTCAATTTTAATGTCTGGAACAGCAAATAATTTAGCATCTGGTCCACCCTCGTCTTCCATTTCAAGGAGTCCAATAACGTGGCATTTCATAATAACGCCTGGGGCAACTGATTGTGATGAAAACACACAAACATCAACTGGATCGCCATCTTTACCCTTTGTCCCCTTCACATAACCATAATTAAATGGATAGCTCATTGCGGTGTGGAGAAATCTATCAACCGTTAATTCCCCAGTTTCTTCATCAACCTCATATTTAACAGATGAGCCAAGAGGAATTTCTATATAGGCCTTAATGTCCATTAACTTATTCTAGTTAGAAGTTACCAAAATTCAAGTGGAGAAAAAATCACAGGGTGAGGCCCTGTGATTTAGCTTAAATCGAATATGTCAGGATTTGGTAAATCTTTGTCCCATTTTTCGACAAATTCTTGATATGAGTTAATTTTGTTAAATTTTATATAAATACTTTTATTAAATTCGTTTAGTACCACTTTTTTATCTAACCATGGTGTATTTGTTATTCCCAGATAATCTGAATAGGAGGAAAAAACATTTAAATTTGAGGTGGAAGTAATAGGATTTCTGTGAATATATTTGGATACATAAAGCAAGTGTTCTTTATCAATTATATTTACTGCCCTATACTCACCTTGGAAAAGTGATCCAATTCGTTTGTACTTTTTATTAAAATACATTGAATATCTAGTAAATAACGCTTGAGTAAACTTTTTTATCGAGTCTTTCCCTTTTTGTTTAATAAGTAGATGAAAATGATTTGGCATCAGACAAAAGGTAAGTAGCTTAATTTCTTCAACAAATTTTCCTTTATAGTCACGATACCCCAGGGCCTCACCTTGTGATGGTGAGAGATATTCTTTTAGGTAGCCAAGGAAAACGTTATAGTCTTGATTGTCTTCGAAGATTGTTCTTTTTTCTACACCTCGATTATAGATATGATAAATGGAATTAGAAAGATAAAATTTAATAGAATTTTTAGCCGGCACAATTAATTCTACCACAGGGCCTCACCCCGTTGTGTTGTGTTTAAACATCCAGAGTTGCCAGTTTAGCATGGGTTTGGATATATTTCTTCCTTGGTGGGACTTCTTCTCCCATAAGCATCTCGAACATATTGCTTGCGACTTCAGTATCTTCTACATTTATCTTTTTAAGGGCACGTCTAGCCGGATCCATTGTAGTTTCCCAGAGTTGGGTAGGATTCATTTCCCCCAAACCTTTATATCTTTGTACGTTATATTTTGCTTCCCCAATTTTCTTTAAAATTTCAGCTTGTTCCTCGTCTGAATATGTGTAATAGACTTCCTTACCTGATGCAACCTTATAAAGTGGCGGCATAGCCGAATAAAGATATCCTCGGCTTATAATTTCAGGCATGTGACGGTAAAAAAATGTCAAAAGAAGGGTTCTAATGTGCGCTCCGTCTACGTCAGCATCTGTCATAATAATTATGCGATGATATCGGGCTTTATCGTAGTTCAGAGAGTCTCCTATTCCAGCTCCAATTGCGATAATTAAATCCTTTATTTCTTCAAACTTAACAATTTTATCCAGATGTGCACGTTCGGTGTTAAGTATTTTTCCTCCCAATGGTAAAATTGCCTGATGCCTTCTATCTCTTCCTTGTTTTGCACTTCCTCCTGCACTATCTCCCTCTACTATATATAGTTCGGATACTTCAGGGTCAGAACTTTGGCAGTCAGCAAGTTTCCCAGGCAGGGTAGCGCCTTCCAGAGCACCTTTCCTCAAAACCGCGTCTTTTGCGGCTCGGGCGGCCATTCGGGCTCTCGCCGAAAGACTTATTTTTTCGACAATTTTTCTGGCATCAGACGGATGCTCTTCAAAATAAGTGTCCAGGCCTTCTTTAACAGCGACTGCCACAAAGCCCTGAACTTCCGGATTATTTAATTTTGCTTTAGTTTGGGATTCAAACTGAAGTGATTCTGAAGGCATCTTGATATAAATTACTGCGGTTAGACCTTCCTTCATATCTTCTCCAGTCAAAAGACTTTCCTCTTTACCATTACCACTACCAACTGACTTTTTATAATAATCTGTAACACTTCTAGTTAGAGCCGTTCTAAATCCGGTTACATGCGTTCCCCCATCAGTAGTATAAATTCCGTTTACAAAACCTTTAACATTTTCACTATATGAATCCGAATATTGCAAAGCGACATCGCAGGCAATTGACCCATTATCTTTAGTAAAATAAATTACGTCCGAAAGCGTGTTTTTACCCCTATTTGAATGAGCAACTAAAGATTTAATTCCACCCTCAAAATAGAACGTCAAACGTTCCTCGTCCCTTTCGTCGTACAGGTTAAAAGTAAGTCCGGCTATTAAATATGCACGGTCCCTTAACAAATTTTTAACCTTATTTTTTTCAAAAACTATATCGCCAAAAATTGTTTTATCAGGTAAAAATGTTGTTATAGTTCCGCTTCCTTCAAAGGTTTTAAGTTTTGGATCTTCCGAAACTTTATTTAACGGCTTCCCCTGCTTATATTCTTGGAAATAGGCTTTATTGTCTCTTAAAACAACTACTTTGAAGTATGATGATAAAGCATTGACAACAGACGCCCCGACCCCATGAAGTCCTCCAGAAACTTTATATGCTCCCCCGCCAAACTTCCCTCCTGCGTGAAGTTTGGTCATGGTAAGTTCCAGCGCTGAAACTCCTGTCTTTTTTTGTTTTTCTACTGGAATTCCTCGTCCATTATCTCGAATGGTTGCACTGCCATCTTTATTAAGTGTTACCCAAATAGTATTGGCTACTCCCGCAAAGCTTTCGTCAACTGAATTGTCTACAATTTCTCTTAAGCACTCATGAAGTCCCCTACTATCAGTTGAGCCAATATACATCCCAGGTCTTTTTCGAACCGGCTCAAGCCCCTCAAGAACTTGAATTTGTTCTGCTGTGTAATCGTCTTTAGGCATATTTAATTGCTAAATTTGTCAGATGTAAATTTACATTGCCATTTGCTTTTAAACAAGTCCGAGTTTCAAGTAATATCTCCATATTTTTTAATTCACCTTTTTCGTGAAAATAAAAAATAAGGCTTTCAATAAATTTTATAGCCTCATTTCTATCTTTAATTATATCAAAAAATTCGATTTTTTGTTGTGCTGTTTTAAGGTTTAAAAACTTTTTTACTTCTTCTTCATTATAAATTTTAAATTTTAAATTATTAATTTTTATTATTTGACAGCGAGAAACTATTGTTGATAAAACGCCATTGACATTAGAAGCAGTTAGGGCGAAGTAAATATTCTCCTGTGGTTCTTCTAAATTTTTTAAGAAGGCGTTTAGAGCTTCTTCTGTCGCTTCATTTATATTCTCACAAATTATCAGAGTTGGTTCACTAAAAGAAAGCCTTATTAAATTATTTAGCTCTCGCACATCTTCGATTTTTTTAAGTGGAAATTCCAAAATTTTAGCCTTTAGTTTTTGAGCTAGCTCTTCCCATCCCGTATTGCCAATAATTAAAAACGCATGCATAATGGAAGTATATAACATGCCCAACGTTACTGCCCAAAGTACCAATACTCTTGCTGATATTTTAGTGACTCTTGGTGCACTTGACGCGAAACGCGCTCAACAAGTTAAGGATACAGAAATACAATCCGGAACTACTCAAGAAGATATTATTAAAAAAAGTGAACTTGTTCCGGAAAGTAAATTGGTTGAAGCCAAAGCCAAACTTTATAACATTCCCTATATTGATCTTTCTACTATGCCAGTTGCCCCCGACGCCTTATCTGCCATTAGTCAGGAAGTGGCCGAAAGATTCGGTATTTTTCCAGTTGCCCTTGATAGAAAAGACAAGGCTCTAACGCTTGCAATGAGTGATCCGCTTGATCTTACCGCGATTGAGTTTATCGAACAAAAAACAAATCTTAAAGTCAAACCGGTAGCGGCCGAACCCGCCAAAATAATAGAGTTTATCGAGACCAGGTACGCAACAAGCCTTACGCAGGAGGTAACAGCGGCTCTAAAAGAATCTGAACCGGAGGATTTTAAAGTTACAACTTTTGATGCAACTAAGGGAGGATTTATCAGGGAGGAAAAAATTGCTGAAATAGTTTCGCATATTTTAGATTTTGCTATAAAATCCAGGACTTCTGACGTGCACATTGAGCCACAAGAAAAATCTACCAGAGTTCGCTACAGAGTTGATGGAATTTTAGGTGAAAAATTAACTATTCCAAGACAGCTTCATGAATCTCTCATTAGTAGGATAAAAATTTTAAGCGGAATGAAAATTGACGAAAAGAGAATACCGCAAGACGGTAGATTTAATTTCAAAGGAACAGAGGAGGAGGTCGATCTTCGTATTTCATCACTTCCAACAACTTGGGGTGAAAAAATTGTCATGCGTCTTTTAAAAAAATCAGGAGGAGTTCCCACTCTTCAAGAATTGGGACTACGGGGCAGGGGCTTAAAAAATCTTCAAGATTCGATTTTAAGACCCCACGGAATAATTTTAATTTGTGGACCTACAGGATCCGGTAAAACTACAACTCTTTACTCCGTTATTTCTGCCTTAAACACTCCTAAGGTAAATATTGTTACTCTTGAGGACCCAATTGAATACAAAATCCCAGGAGTCAATCAAGTGCAAATTAATCCCGGAGTCGGCCTTACATTTGCCTCGGGACTCCGGTCTTTTTTGAGGCAGGATCCGAATGTGATACTGGTTGGAGAAATTAGGGACAGGGAAACCGCTGATCTCGCGGTTCAGGCTTCGCTTACCGGGCATTTGGTTTTTTCAACTTTGCATACAAATAATGCATCGGGTGCCCTCCCCCGCCTGCTTGATATGGGGGCGGAACCTTATCTATTGGCTTCATCAATGACTTGCATTGTTGCCCAAAGAGTGGCCAGAAAAATTCACGCTGAATGTAAAGAAGCTTATTCTCCCGAAGTTAAGATTTTGGAGGAAATAAAAAGCATTTTAGGGAATCTCTGGCAACCAACAGGAAACGCAAAACTTTTTAGAGGTAAGGGGGATGTTGAGTGTGGCAATTCCGGATATTTAGGCAGAATGGGATTGTTTGAAGTTTTGCCAATCACCGAAAAAATTAGTAAACTGATATTAGAACGGGCAAGCGCATCTGTTATTGAGGCACAAGCGAAAGAGGAAGGTATGATAACATTAAAGCAGGATGGATATCTAAAAGTCGTAGAAGGAGTTACCACTTTGGAAGAAGTCTTAAGAGTCGCCCAGGATTAATATGGATATAAAACAGCTTTTACAAACAACTATTGATTTAAAAGCCTCTGATTTGCATGTCGTTTCCGGTATTCCCCCGACCTTAAGGATTGAAGGTGAACTGATGCCGATTGAGGGCACTGGTATTTTGACACCCGATTCAATCAATGAATTCTTGAAGGGCGTTTTAAAAAGCGAACAAATAGAAAGGCTTTCCGTAAATAAAGAAATTGATTTTTCTTTGTCTTTTTCCGAGAATTCCAGATTTAGGGTAAACGCCTATACACAAAAAGGAACCCTAGCCGCGGCATTTAGAAGAATTCCTCTTGAAATTTCAAGCATTGATTCGCTTTCTTTACCCAAAATTATTCACTCATTTACGACCCTAAAACAGGGACTTGTTTTAGTTACCGGTCCCACGGGTCATGGAAAATCAACGACTTTAGCTTCCATGATTAATGAAATTAATCAAAATCGCGCAGCTCACGTAGTAACCATTGAGGACCCTATCGAATTCGTTTTTAAGCCGATTAAGTCAATTATTTCACAGCGCGAGATGGGGTCAGATACACATTCATGGAACATTGCCCTAAGAAGTGTTTTAAGGGAAGATCCGGACGTTGTTTTGGTTGGAGAAATGAGGGATTATGAGACAATTGCTTCGGCCTTGACTGTTGCCGAAACTGGGCATTTGGTTTTTGCCACTCTTCATACAAATTCTGCTTCTCAGACAATTGACAGAATTGTTGACGTTTTTCCTGAAGAACAACAGAAGCAAGTGAAGCTTCAATTGTCAAATGTTATTGAGGCAGTTTTTTCTCAAAGGCTTATCCAGTCAACTACCAGAACAAGGATTCCCGCCTATGAAATAATGCTGGCTACAACCGCCATTAAAACAGCAATTAGAGAGGGTAAAACTCATCAGATAGATAGCATTTTGCAAACTTCCTCAGAAATCGGAATGAATACTTTAGAAACTTGTCTCGCGGGACTTGTTAAACAGGGTACGGTTACTCTTGAAGTTGCCCAATCTTGGTCTCTTCGCCCCGAGGAACTGACAAGACTCGTAAGAAGTGTATAATAGTGAGAATTGTGGTATCAATGCGGGAGCTAACCGGGTTGTTTGGTTTCCTTAGAAAAAGGGAAAGCCATCCTTCAGTGTTTTTAATTGAAAATGTTCCATATTATTCTCAGTGGGAATCACCAGACTTGGTTGGGGCGATAATAAGGGAGGAGATTTCCGCCAGGGATGATCTCTTATGGAAAAAATCTGGGGCAAAATCCTCAGAGGAGTATGAATTTTGGGCGAACAACATGTGCGGTATGGCTTGTCTAAAAATGGTGCTTGAGCATAAGTTAAACAAAAATGTCCCCATAGTTGAGCTTGGTAAAGAGTGTTTGAGGTATGGAGGGTACGTACTGAAGCCGGATACAATTGATGGATTGTATTATGCTCCATTTGTAAGATTTATAAAACACGAATTTGATTTGGATGCGAAGGTGGTTGGTAGAATGTCTGTGGATAGAATTGTGAGGGAGCTTGCTTTCGGCAATTATGTTATTGCGTCAGTTCATCATGAGATAAGAAGCCCTGATTCCTCTGCTTTTCAAAAGGGTGGCCATTTGGTTTTGGTTCTGGGCTATAACTTGGAAGAAAATAAGCTTTTTTTTCACAACCCTTCCGGTGATACACCTCAAAATCAATCACATGCGACAGTATCATTTTCGAAGTTCAAGAAATTTTTTGCTGGGAGGGGAATTGTTATTAAGAAATGATTAGGGTAAATATTTTGGCCTGTCGTAAGCTGTTTCTAGCATTTTAATCACGAGCTGGTCATAACTGATTTTTGCCGCTTTTGCAGAAGTTGCCATATTACTGTTAGGCGACATGCCAGGGAGCGTATTTATTTCTAGAACGAATGGAGTATTTGTTTCGGAATCTAAGATGAAATCAACGCGACAAAATCCGAAACAACCAACCAGTTTAAAGACGCTTTCAGCAAGAACCTTTATTTTATTTGTGAGTTCAGGTTTTAATGAGGCTGGACATTTGTAAGTATGTAATCTAGGATTGTGTTTGGCTTCATAATCGCAGAACTCCTTTTTAGATATTGTTTCGAGTATTGGTAGCACGTCTATTTTATTACCATTTTGTAATACGCCAACAGTGAGAGCTCTTCCGTCAATATATTTTTCAGCTAGGAACTTATCAAATCCTTGGTTCTTAAACTTTGTAATATCGTTTATCAACTGCGCTTTTGTATGAATCACATTTGATCCTAGGCTTCCTCCCTCCGAAAATGGCTTCAAGAATAGCGGTATGCCCAATTTCTTAACTACAATATTGATATTTTTGCGGTTAGGTATATTTGGTAGTGTTTCAGAGGGAGGAGTTGGGATGTTTGCTGCAGCTAGAAGCGTTTTAAAATAAAATTTATCCATTCCTAAAGCACTTGCTAGGATGCCTGAACCTGTGTATGGGATCCCAATTGTTTCCAGGTAACCCTGAATTTTTCCATCTTCGCCATATCTGCCATGCAAAATAAGAAAGGCTGCTTCTGCGTTGTTTATTTTTTTAATAAAATTGTCTTGGGCTGGATCAGCCCAAAAAATATTTTTGTAACCTTGTTTTTTAAGTGAAACACACACTGCTTTACCTGATATAAGCGAGCCGGGTCGCTCTTTTGATTTACCGCCATAAACGACCGCAACCCTTGTGTTAAACGACAGACCTTTGGATGTTGTCTTCATTTTTTGTTTAACGAACTGGTAATTATACTTTCAACAACTTTGTCATAAGAAAGGCCTTTGTATTTTGTTGCCATTGAAAAGAAGTCATCATTGCATAATGTTGGGAGAGAATTAATTTCGAGCACCCAAATTCTATTTTGTTTATCTACAATCATGTCGATCCTTGAGTACCCTCTACAACCAATTGCTTGATGGACATTAATAGCCATTTGGCCAGCTTTTTTAATGATGTCTTCCCTCATTCTTGCTGGGATATAGTATCTAAGAATTTTTTCACTTTCTTGTTTAGGGCTAAATGTCAATAATGATTTTACCTCATTTGATAGAACAGGAATACTTTTCTCAATCTCTATAACCGCTAGAGCAACCACTTTTCTATTCATCTCTAATACCGGAATGGTTAATTCTATGCCCTTCATGTATTGCTCGATGATTATATCCTTGTATCTTACGAGCAGTTCTTTAGAAGTTTCGACTGTTTTCTCTATGTTTTTAACGAATATAACGTCTATCCCCGACCCTTCATCTCTAGGCTTTACTACAAATGGTGGTTCTAGTTTTTCTTCTAATAATTTTTTCTTAAGTTTGGTTAAGTTTTTAGAACTGATTTCTATATGTTTGGGAGTTAATAGACCGGCTTTTTTGAAGTACGTTTTTGATAACGATTTATTTTTTGTGATTGATGAGGCTTTTATTTTTGAACCGGTGTAGGGAATTTTTAGTTTTTCAAGAGTTGCCCGAAGGCTTCTCTTGTTTTTTGTTTTACCTAGGTAAGTAGCATCAACTATGAAAGCAAGGTCTATTTTTGCGTAGATGATTGCTTTTTTGAATCTGTCATCGAAAGTAATTATTTCTACGTGGCTTCCAAGATTCTCGAGGGACTTTGAAACTTCGTGAGCAGTACAAATCGCATCATTTAACTCTTCAGGTCTGCCGCCGACTATTACGCCAACTCTTAGTTTATGAAAAGTATTCACCTCGTGATTTTACCGCTATTGCGGGGTTTTCTCAAATGATTCATAATAATTTAACTGCTCATGAAACGATTTAACTACAAGGCCAAGGATAAAAACGGAAAGCTGGTTACAGGCGAGGTTGAAGCCGCTTCAATGGAACACGCCGCAAAGCTGGTTCGGGGAAAAGGATTAATTGTTATTACGATAAGTCCCAAGATAGACTCTCCCCTATCTCTTATTCGGCGTTTAAGGGAAAAAATTACTCCGGATGATATAGCAACATTTACAAGGCAATTATCGACCATGATCAATGCCGGTCTTCCCATTACCGAGGCCTTAAATATTTTAAGATCCCAATCGAAAGGGGCTATGCAAAAAATAGTTCCTCAAATTTTAGCTGATGTTGAAGCCGGAGAATCTCTTTCAAATGCCCTGTCTAAACATTCAAAGGTCTTTCCAAGGTCGTATATCGCTCTTGTTAAATCTGGGGAAGTTGGAGGTGTAATGGATCAGGTTTTACTGCGCTTAGCGGATAATTTGGAAAAACAGCAGGAGTTTAAAGGTAAAGTCAAAGGAGCTTTAATTTATCCTGCAATTATTGTAATAGGAATGCTTGTGGTTGGCACGGTTATGATGATTTTTGTTATTCCCCGGCTTACCAGTCTTTATGGGGAATTTAATGCTAATCTACCTCTTCCAACAAAGATTCTTATTGGGATTTCAGATTTTGTTACCAAATTTTGGCCATTTTTTCTTATGCTTGCGGCAGCCGGAATTTATGGTTTCGGACTTTATAAAAAAACAGCAGCCGGGAGAAGAAGGGTAGACGAATTTTCTTTTAAAATTCCGATTATGGGAGAATTGCAAAAACAAGTGGTTTTGACGGAGGTAACCCGCACTCTTTCTTTAATGGTTGGATCCGGTGTTCCGATACTCGAAGCTTTGAATATCACTTCTGAAGTTGTTAGCAATGTGGTAATTTCAGATGCCCTGAAAGATTCCGCCAGACAAGTGGAAAAAGGCTTTCCTATTGCCTACGCGTTCGGGCGTCACCCCGATGCATTTCCTTTTATTTTGAGCCAAATGATTGCTGTAGGGGAAGAAACGGGGAAAATGGATGAAGTTTTAACTAAAGTGAGCCACATTTTTGAGGTTGAAAGCGATCAGAAAGTTAAGGCCATGACAAGCGCTATTGAGCCGATTGTAATGGTTTTACTGGGTGTTGGTGTCGGATTTTTGGTGATTGCTGTAATAATGCCTATTTATAGCCTTACAAATCAGTTCTAGCTTTTCCTTCGGCGCCCCGCACGGTATTTGGGGAAGTACTTGACAAACGATTTTTATAGCTTGATACTTAAAATAAGAACGAGGGGTGAATAAATATTAAAATTTTAAAACAAGGTTTTACACTAATTGAACTTTTGATTGTTATCGCGGTTTTGGGAGTTATCATGTCAATGGTTGTTGTTGGAATTGATCCAATTGACAAAATTAATGCAGCCAACGATTCCAAGGTCCAGAGCGATATAGCAAAAATTGCTACCGCAATGGAAGGCTATGCCGTTGTCAACAACGGGACTTATGCTGCTACACAGGCAATTTTAGTAACAAGTGGAGACTTGAAAGGTGCGATATCTGCCCCGACAGGTTATTGTGGTGGTTCATATACTGTGACAGGAGGTGCAAGCGGGGTAGTATCTTGTCAACTTAAATCTAAAAAGTACACAGCTACGCCGTTTTGGGTATGGTGTTCATCAAGCGGAAAATCAGGGGCCACAACTGGTGCCGCAGTTTGTCCATAAAAGATGGATCTGGTTTTAATCTTTATTTTGGGTTTGGTGTTTGGGTCGTTTGTGAATGTTTTAGTCTGGCGTCTGCCTCGAGGGGAGTCTATAGGAGGAAGGTCCAGATGCCCGAGATGTAAAAAACAGATTTCTTGTTTTGATAATATTCCCCTCTTTTCATACTTAATTTTAAAGGGCAGATGCAGGGATTGCAAGGAAAAAATCTCGTTAAGGTATCCGTTAATAGAACTTGCAGTCGCAATCGGGTTTTTGTTAATTGGGTGGGATTTACCCCTTTTGGCGTTATTTGTTATTTCAATCACAGTTTTTGCAATTGATTTAAAGCATCAAATCATCCCCGATTCTTTGGTTTTTTTTGGCCTAGCCCTATATACAATATACGATATACAATATACTAATTTACTTGCCGGTTTTTTATCCGCTTCTACTCTACTGCTTATTCATCTTGCCACTCGCGGCCGTGGTATGGGCCTTGGGGATGTAAAATTCGCGGTTTTGGGGGGGATAGTCGTTGGTTTAAAAAATAGTTTCAATTGGCTTTTTATTGCTTTCTTGACTGGAGGAGTTGTTGCCCTCATACTGATTATGGCTAAAAAAGCGGGGCTAAAAAGCAAAATTGCTTTCGGGCCGTTTTTGGTTATTGCGTTATGGTATTTAATTTTTTTACAAAAGATGAACTTAAAGGTTTGGCCATCATTTTTTTGATTTTAATTGCCATATCTGTCCCCAATTTTGTTGTCAGCATCAAAAGAAGTAGGGATGTAACTAGAAAAAATGATATCAGAGACATTGCTGAAGCGGCAAACATGTATCACGAAGAATTTCAAAAATTTCCGGCAAATATTGACGATCTTTCCGGATTTTTGCCGGCAGTTCCAAGAGATCCCGAGTCAGTAAATGGAGTAGATTATATTTATTTGTCTAATGGCAGCAGGTATCAGGTATATGCATCTTTGGAAGATAAAAAACAGGATGAGTATGAAATGAATATTGAAAAAAGGAATATAAATTGCGGGGCAAGGATTTGCAACTTCGGACGCGCATACGGTGAAACCCCACTTGATAAATCTCTGGAAGAGTATGAGAATGAAATATATGCGAACTAAAGCATTTACTCTAATAGAACTTTTGATTGTAATTTCAATTATCGGTATTTTGTCGTCATTTGCATTTTTTGGAACAACCTCAAGCCAAAAACAGGCAAGAGATGCCCAGAGAAAATCTGATTTAAGACAATATCAGACATCGATTGAAAACTTTGCGAATAAAGGAAATTCCCTTTTTCCCGGGGAAAATGCTTTCGTGATTGCCAATACCGAGCTTTGCAGTGATTTGGGGCTAACTTCCTGCCCCGTCGATCCTAAAAAAGTTTCTCAACCTACTTATGAGGATTACAAGTATCAAACGGATGGAACTGTAGGAACGGGAGCGGCGGTTGCCACAAAATATGTTTTATGGGCCAAACTTGAAAATTCAACAAATTACTGGGTTGTTTGTTCGGATGGGAAAATCGGAACAAAAGCCAGCGTTTCGGGCGCAGGTGGAGTATGTCCTATCTAAAAACTAAAAATTACAATGGATTTACCTTGATTGAACTTCTCGTTGCCATTTCCATTATAGGAGTTTTAATTGGTCTTTCTTTAATCGGCCTTTCGGGAGCGCGCGAGTCTGCCCGTGATGCCAGGCGAAAAACTGACATTGAAAGCATTAGAAGCGGGCTTGAGATGTATAAGGCTGATTGCAATAACTACCCCGCTTCCCCTTTATCGACTTCCCTGATTGGTGACGGAACACCTTCGGCGTGTGCGGTGGCAAATATCTACATTTCATCAGTTCCCAAAGATCCCGCAGATCCGACCAGAACGTATTTTTATTCAACAACAGGAACTACACATATTCTTTGCGCCGCTTTGGAACAAGCCCCAGTTCCAGCCATGGGTATAACTGGTTGCGGAAGCTGTGGTGCCAGCGTCGCATGCAACTACAAAGCCACCAATCCATGAGAGGCTATACCCTGATAGAAGTTTTAGTTGGTCTTACAATAATTGGGATTGTTTTTAGCGCCGGATTTGTGAGCTTCAGGGAGTTTTCAAGGCGGCAGGCGGTGGTTGGTGTTGCCAAACAAATTAAAGGGGATCTAAGGCTTGCTCAAAGCTCGGCTATTTCTGGTAAAAAACCTACCGATTGTACGGCCATCCTTAACGGATTTAACTTTAGAGTCGTTGACGTTTCAAATTATGCGTTAGAAGCTGATTGTAGAGGGGCTCTTGCGCCTGCTATGGTTAAAAATGTTACGTTACCTTCCGGCGTAACAATATCAGTTTCCCCCTCTCCCAATCCAATCGTATTTAAAGCGCTGGGACAAGGAACAAATATTACTCTAGGGGGAAGCGCGACTTTAACTTTAATCCAAACAGGAACCAATAATCAGGCGACGATAACAGTAACTGCGGGAGGAGAGATTAAATGATCAAAGGTCAATCGCTGTTTGAGGTTGTGATTGCTTTGGGAATAAGCGCGGTTATTATTACGGCTTTAGTTGCCCTTGTGGCAAGCTCGATAAGAAATACGACTTTCTCTAAAGATAAAACGGTCGCGGGAAGTTTGGCGCAGGAAGCCGTTGAATGGTTAAGAAACCAAAGAGATCAAAGTATTACGACATTTAGAACCAATGCGCAGGGAACACGGTGCCTAAAAATACTTGGTTGGAGCGGCGCCTGTCAAAGCGGAGATGAGATAATCGGCACGAAATTTATGCGCGAGGCTGTGTTTACAACAAGCCAAATAAGCGGCAAAACAGTAATAGTGGCAACAGTCAAAGTTTATTGGAGTGATTCTCAAGGATCTCGTGAAGTTCGAAGTGTAACAAACTTTACAGACTGGAGGGAAAGATGAATAAGGGCATGTCTTTGATTGAAATTTTGATTGCCGTTACCATTTTTGCCGTATTGGGAATAATTACGACAAGCGCGATTGCGCTAACTCTTAAAGGATCAAAAAAAAGCGAATCAAGCCTTAAAGTTCGGGAGAATATTGGCTATTCATTAAGTGTAATCGAGCGTCAACTAAGAAATGCGGATTCAATTAGCGCGTGTAATTCGACAAGTGTTAATTATCTTGATAGTTTGGGCAATTCCGCTTCTTTTTCCTGTATTGGAAATTACATTGCGTCGGGTTCGGCAATGATAAGATTAACAAGTGATGAAATTGCTGTTACTTCTTGTTCATTTACCTGTGAGCTTGGGGGTTCTACTTCTCCCTCCATAAGTGTTTCTCTTGAAGCCAGTGATGCGCAAAGTACAGGAATTGATGGCGCCTCAATCACAATTTCCACAAAAGTTTTCCTACGAACCTATTAGGGGGCTACTTCTTTCCAGTCGATTTTTCTGTGGCCCAGCTTGGGAGGGAA
>JBBTWD010000018.1:0-1554 GCA_038062915.1 Patescibacteria group bacterium | reverse complement strand
TTAAAAATCAAAGACGAGGGAATAATTTTAGAGAAAACAAATCTGGAATTTGAAGGTAAGGCCGTTTTGAACCCGGCCTGCATCCAGGTAGACAACATAACACACATGTTTTATCGGGCGGTTAATCAGAATGATATTTCTTCCATAGGTTATTGCCAGCTGAAAGATAATAGAGTCGTAAAAAGACTTAATGAGCCGGTTCTTTTTCCTGAATATGATTATGAGGAAAAGGGTGTAGAAGATCCAAAAATTACCTGTTTGGACGGAGTCTATTATCTTTTCTATACTGCCTATGACGGCAATAACGCTCTCATTTCCTACGCCACAAGTCGCGATCTTGTTCATTTTGTCAAACAGGGCCTTATTTCACCCAAAATCTCCTACGATGAGGCGGAGGATATTTTCCGTGGATCGGGAATCAGAGAGAGATATACCATGTTTGAAATGTTCTATAAAGAAAGAGGCGGCAAGGATATCTTACTGTTCGAAAAGGATGCAGCACTCTTTCCCCGAAAAATCGACGGAAAATTTGTACTTCTCCACCGGGTACTACCCGGTATTCAAATTATTCAATTTAACAATTTCTCTGATCTTACCGAAAACCACTGGCGCAATTATTTAAAGAGTTTGGGCGATTTTATTGTTCTTGATCCTCTCTTCTGGTTTGAAAACCGCAACGTCGGCGGAGGGGCCCCGCCTATTGAAACGAAAGATGGATGGCTTATTATTTATCACGCGGTGGAAGATACCCCATTGGGAAAAATCTATCACGCTGCTGCTGCACTTCTTGACCTTGAAAATCCCTTAAAAGTTCTTGGGCGACTAACTGAACCCCTATTTTCTCCAAAGACTGCTTGGGAAAAAAAAGGCGTTTTTAATAATGTTGTTTTCCCTACCGGGGCAATTGTAAAAGATAAAAGACTTTATATTTATTATGGGGCCGCCGATAAGCTAATCGCTGCGAAATCTATTAACCTCACAGAGTTATTGTCTGAACTCAAGAAAAGATAGGACAAACAATTGTACAGGATGGAAGATTAGTGGTATATTATGGGGCTGATTTCTAAACGAGATGAAACGCAAATAAAGGAAGGCTCTCAAGTATGACAAAAAACTTAGAAAAACTTTTAACTTCAAAGTCTAAAGAAATTAGGGTTATTTACCTTTCTTCATACATACCCCGTAAGTGTGGTATTGCCACTTATACAAAAGATTTAACCAACGCGATCAACTTACTCAATCCTCATTATTTAGCAGAAATTATGGCCACCACAAGGCCAAAAGAGCGTATAAATTACCCGTGGGAAGTAAAATACAAAATTAAACAAGAGGAGTTACATACTTATCTTGAAGCAGCTAATTACATTAACCAATCGGGTACCGATATTGTTTCACTTCAACATGAATACGGTTTGTTTGGTGGTGAGTGTGGGGAATATATTATTCCTTTTGTAGAATCACTAAAAAAACCGCTAGTAACTACCCTCCACACAGTACCAGATGATTCGAACAGTCGGGAAGGAGCAATTCTAAAAAGGTTAATTAAAAAATCGG
>JBBTWD010000017.1:0-1537 GCA_038062915.1 Patescibacteria group bacterium | reverse complement strand
GTCGCGCCCGAGCGTCCATAGCGACGGCGCGGTTCGCTACCTCGATGTCGGCTCACCGCATCCTGGCGCTGAAGAAGGTGCCAAGGGTCAGTCTGTTCGCCTGTTAAAGCGGTACGCGAGCTGGGTTCAGAACGTAAATTACATTGCGTTCTACTGTAGAGATACAGTATAATAAATCTGACTAAAATCGGTGAAACCCGTAAGCAAAATTCGTCCGAATTTGCTGGGTAATACCGAGGGTAAGTTGAAAGGTAATTCAAAATCCTTTCAAATCCCGTAGAGACTGATTCCTAGGCTTGGTTAATTTCCAAGCGTAAGATGAGATCGTTTATATTAAGTGATCAAACGTCAGCTCCTAAATCGTTTTTAATGAGATTTAGGATGAAGATATAGTCCATACAACCAGAAACGGTTGATTAATATGCGTGAGACAGTTCGGACTCTATCCTGTGGAAGCGTTGGAATTTTGAGGAGAGCTCTTGGCAGTACGAGAGGACCCTGAGGGGGGAATCCCTGGTGTGCCGGTTATAGCGTCAGCTGTAACGCCGGGTAGCTATATTCCTAATGGATAACCGCTGAAAGCATCTAAGTGGGAAGCCAACTCCAAGATTAGAATTCCTTTATTAAACCCCCGGAAGAATACCGGGTTAATCGGTTAGCACTGGAAGACCTGTAAAGGTTTAAGGTTACTAACGCGAATCGGTTGAATTAATCTTGCGATCCCAAACCCTATAAAAAAGTTTGGGGCGCGACCTTTCTCTTTACAATAGACTTCATGAGCCTCACAATTTATTGTGAGTGCGAGTGAACCTAGTGCTATGAATTTCGAAAGAAATTCTTACAAAGTCTTTTCAAAATATTGTTCTGGTGATTTGAGCGCTCTGGAACCACTCGATCCCTTTCCGAACTCGAAAGTTAAACGGGGCAGCGACGACGATAGCTGTGGGGCAACTTACCGTGAAAATAGTTCATCGCCAGAACAGTATCTTGAATTTTTTACAAATAGTTACTGTTCTGGAGACAAGCTTGTCTTATCGCCAGAACAATACTTTGAAGCAAAATTAATCCCGATGAAAATCGGGATTTTTTGTGGATTAGCGCCCTTATGTTAACTTTGGACTTTGTTAACAACAACTCCATCTTTTGAAGAATTTATTATCAATTCATTTCGTGACAAATTTGCAAACACATCCCACTCTTCTTGTGACATTTTAATACTTCCACCATGTTCACGGGCAAATTTTTCAGCAAGCCTCTGCTCTTCTTGGCTTATTTCAGTTGGCTTTGATTGATCTACTAACATTTCGAAGTAGTTTACTTCTTCTTCTTCTTCTTCTTGTCAATTTCTCCTAATTTGATATTATGAAACTAATATGAAACCCGTAAACATTTCATCACTTGCTAAAAAGTATGGTGCAAGCTATGTTGCCAGAAGCAAAAAGACTGGCAAAGTAGTGGCTGATTCAAAAAGAATCGACCTTTTAGTTAAAAAAACTAAAGATAGATCAGATGTAACTATTTCTTGGGTCCCCAAAGA
>JBBTWD010000016.1:91819-118854 GCA_038062915.1 Patescibacteria group bacterium | reverse complement strand
AATACATTGGTATTTGTGATACAATGGGTTATTATTACAAATCTCTCGATATCTGAATTGGTTGATTATTTTAGAAAAAAGGGTGGACGAATTGATAGGTACTATCTTCGAGATTGGAATAAAAATAAGATTACTTTAGTCCACCTTAACGGTTGGTTTAGAGGAAAAAATATTAGAGAAGCTATTGGGAAGGCCCTCCTTTGAAGCTATTTTGACCTCTTGCTTTACTAATTATCCTGTAGTATAATGCTTCTGTTAGCATTAGTTTTGGTTCCAAAAGATAAAGGTACCCCAAGTATATTTAATTTTATTTGTATCTTTCTCTTCACTAGTACTAGATTTCTTTATGTATAACAATAGATTCAGTGGCAGACAAAACCGCGGTCAAGGCCGTAGATTTTTTCGTGCCATTAAGTCATTTGATCCGACTGCTTTTATAAATAAACCAGTTCAAAACAGTCAAATCGATCAAAAAGAGTATTTTATCAAAAATTCTTTTAGTGACTTTAATGTAAGCCCAGAATTAAAGAAAAACATTATTGAGAGAGGCTATAAAATTCCTACCCCTATTCAAGATCAAGCGATTCCGGCAATAATTGATGGACGAGATCTAATTGGAATAGCAAATACCGGAACAGGTAAAACTGCGGCTTTTTTAATTCCCCTAATTAACAAGGTATTAAAAGACAGAAATCAAAAAGTTTTAATAGTCGCCCCAACCCGTGAACTAGCAGCTCAAATCAGAGATGAATTTTTTGCATTTGCCAAATCATTGCAAATTTATTCGGCACTTTGTATCGGTGGAGCTAGTATGGGAAGACAGATTAATGATCTTCGGAGAAATCCTAATTTTGTGATTGGGACCCCTGGTAGACTTGAAGACTTAATTAGAAGCAGAAATTTAAACCTTTCTGGATTTGGGTCAGTAGTTCTTGATGAAGCCGACCATATGGTAGATATTGGTTTTATTCAAAACGTTAAATTTATTATTTCACTTTTAGCCCATCCCCGTCAGTCACTTTTCTTCTCGGCAACAATTGACGGAAAAGTTAGAGAAGTTTTACAAAACTTTGTTGTTAATCCATTTACTGTTTCTGTTAAGGTGGGTGAAACTGCCCAGAATATTGAACAAAAAATTATTAGAGTAATTGACGTAGCCAAAAAAATTGAAATGCTTCATGAGCTACTTAACAAAGAAGAATTTGATAAGGTTCTCGTTTTTGGAAGAACCAAACACGGAGTTCAAAGACTAGCGGATGATCTAAACAAAAGAGGATTTAGATCAGACGCAATTCACGGGAATAAACGTCAAAGTCAAAGACAAAGAACGTTAGATAACTTTAAAAGAAGTAATATTCAAATATTAATTGCAACTGATGTTGCTGCCCGTGGGCTAGATATCCCAAACGTAAGCCATGTAATTAACTATGACCTACCGGAGTCACTTGATAATTATACCCATAGAATAGGCAGAACCGGAAGAGCGGATAAAAAGGGTATTGCCATAACTTTTGTTTAAGCTTTAGCTATTCGTATTTTAACGCTTCAATGGGATTTAGTTTACTGGCACGGGCGGCGGGGGCGACACCAAAAACTATTCCGACAAGAGCCGATACCCCAAACGAAAGTATCACTGACCAAGGGGTGACTGATGTAGAAATAAAATGACTTATTCCCCATGATCCAAGTGATCCAATAGCTACCCCTATCACCCCACCTCCAAGCGAAAGAACCACTGCTTCAATTAAAAATTGACTCAACTAAACTTGATTGATCAACTACCGAAAAATCATCATCACTATATTTTTTAAGAAGTTCTTTTTTAACAAGACTAATTACTTGTGGTATTTCTTATTTTGACCCGGCCTTTACTCCAATCACCATTATAGTTTTCATTCCAAAAACTTTTTGTGCAGCCGTTATTGGAATTTTTGTCCACCAATTGAAACTTCGCGCCCTATTGCTTGCCCCCTTTTTACTCCCCGCCCTTTTGGTACAAAGTGTGATTAAATTGTAGCCATTACTAAACAGCCAAAGCTTAAACGGTTCCGCATTGGATGATGGATCGAATATTATCCAAGGTCAATAGTATTTTAGCTACTTTTTTGAGAAAAAAGAATTTTTACAAGATTTTTCCAAAAAGATGATTTCTGAACGGGTTTTTCGTTCCCAAAAACCTCCTTTGACCAAACAGAAAGAATAATCCATTCTTTTCTTTCGTTTTGTTTAGCCACAACTTCAATTTTCTCACTCCCAAAAGTTCTATAGTAAACCCAAGAATTTAATGCCACACCTTTTCTACTTTGATCGGGGCTTCTCCATGTTGCCCAAGCATCCCCTTGTTGTATTCCACGTTGTGCAAGCCTGGATAGTGCATGATCAGTCCAAATAACCCCACCAAAATTCCTGTCCATTAATTTTTTGTCTCTTTAATTCCACTTAACAGTTCAAAGGCTAAGTCTCCAATTTCCTGTTTAATAAGGTCTTCAAGGTTTTGACCTATTTTTTCATTTAAATAATCAATCAAGCTTTCATCGTGGGGATGTGTATGAAATCTTTCTAAAAATTCTTGGTGATGGTGTTTGGGTAAGTTTTTAAGTATTACATCAAAAACTTTATGATGAACTATCTCATCAACCAACCCCCACAATTCCTCTTTTTCTTCAAGAGTATTAGCGGTTTGTTTAATTAGAACATCAACGTCATTTAAAACTATTAAGTGGTCGAAAAATAATTTTGACATAATTTATATTCGTTTTAAGGCCAGACTTGGGATGTTTATATCATTATATTCTACTGGCCCAAGTGGAACCTCGTTTTCTGGATCATCAACAAAAAAAACTATAACCGGGCCTTTTTTGTAACGAGAACCGCCTAGATAATTCATAACTTCGGGGCTGCCGCCAAAATGCTTTCCTGTCCAGGCGGCAGGTCCAGCATCAGCTATTGCTGCAACAACTGCATTACCATTTTTGATATTAACAATTAAAACTTTTCTATATTTGTACCAATCTCGTAAATACGACAAGCGGCTCTTCCAATCTGGTAAATAAAGTGTTTGGACTACTGCATACCACTCTTCAACATCTGTGGGAACATATCCCCAGGCGCCTCGCCCTGGAGCCATTCCTTCGTCATCCTCTCTTACCTTGGGGTGAATCACCATAGAATCATTAGCAAATCTTTTTAAATGTTGTTCAGCTCCAATGTAACCATATGTGGTATTTAAATGTTCCCCTTCAAGTGTGGCGCGAGTTTTAACACCAATGACCTCATTAAAAATTTTTTCCAATGATTTCTCTTGGCTTCTTTCAAGAGGTCCTACTTTTTGAGGTAAACCAGCATGAAGTGAATCTAACAAGACCTTCTGCATTGGCTCATCAAGATTTTTTGAAATTTCAATCGGTGGAAGAATGTTTCCGATACTTGTAGGGGTAGAAAAAAGAAGACTGCCAGTTAAAGCACCGGCACTAATAATTTTGGCGGAATGTTCGCGAACTTTGGCTAAATCAATACCTCTTTCAAGTAGAAATCGATGTGCGTCAGGATACTTATCTTGAAAGTTTTTCTTTACCTCTAAACTTTTAAGTTTTAATTTATTACGAAGAAATTCAGCATCAACCAACCCTCTATCTATTCTATAAGTAGTTCCAATCGGATCATGCGCCATATTTTAATCAATAATATTTCTTAGCCTTTTTAAACTTACTTCTTTTCCAAGTATCTCAATAGATTCATTAATCGGAGGGGTGAATTTCATACCTGTAATTGCAATTCGAAGATCCATAAAAAAGTCACCGACTTTAAAATTATTATCTTTGGGAACCTGATCAAGTGGAATGCCATTTTCAAATGCATCAACTGTTTTTTTAAGATGCTCTTTATAATTTTTACCAAGTAATTTTTTATCTACAACCGGCTCTTCAAAGAAAAAACTTGTAAGAGATTTGAAATCAAAAAGTTTTTTCATTCTATCTTGAGTTAATTTAACTATAGATTTGTTTTTTTGAGTATCATCTAGTTTTAGTTTTTCTAAAAGCTCATCAACTGATAATTTACGGATATAAAAACCATTAAACCAGTCCAACTTCTCTCTAAAAAATTTTGGATTGGCTTCCTGGAAACCGTTTATGTCAAACGCTTTTACAAATTCAGGTAATGTAAAAAGTTCACGATTGTCCTTTGGGGCCCAACCGAGTAACATAATAAAATTAAGTAGAGCCTCTGGTAAATATCCCTCATCAATAAATTGCTCTGCAAAAACAGAATCTCTTCTTTTACTTAACTTTTTCCCGGTCTCACCAGAGAGGATATCCGTTAAATGTCCTATTTCAGGTCTAATCCCTCCAAGATATTCAAAAACTAATAAATGAATTGGGGTTGATGGCAACCAGTCGTGACCCCTTAAGATGTGAGTAATACCCATTTCGATGTCGTCAACCATAGCAGCCAAATGATAAGTCGGAAATCCATCAGATTTAATGAGTGTCGCATCATAGACGGTATCACTATTCCAGGAAATTTCTTTTTTATGCACAAAATCGCGATAAGTGAGAACTTTATTTTCAGGAACTTTTAGTTTAATTGCCCCTGTTGTTAATCCTTTATCGCGACATGGATCTTTTAAATCAGTTGAAAACCCCTCTTCTTTTGCATTTTTGGGTTTACAATCACAATAAAAAGCATGATTATCGCGGACTAATTTTTCTGCGGCTTTTTTATATAAATCTAACCTTTCTGATTGGATGTAAAATTCGTCATAATTTAGGCCAAACTTTGTTAAAGTTTTTTGAATTGCTTCGGTTGAACCTTTAACTTCTCTTTTTTGATCTGTGTCCTCAATTCTTAAAATAAAATCTCCTTTATCATGCTTTGCCAGTGCATACGCATACAAAGCGGTCCTAAGGCTACCTATATGTAAAAATCCTGTAGGTGATGGCGCAAAACGAGTACGAGTCATGATAGAATTATATCATCATGACTGGCCTGACCCAAGTCGCCATAACCACAAGGAAAACTATTCGATATGGAATCTTTTTTATAATATTTTTGACTGTAGGAAGAATAGTCTTAGGAGCTTCTATTAATATTTATAAAAGACTTTTTCCCTCTCCACCTCCACCAGCAACAGTTAAATTTGGCAAACTCTCCAAGCTCGATTTTCCAGAGTCACCTAAAATTAATTTAACTTATGTACTAGAAACCCCGGAGGGAGATTTTCCAAAACTAACAAGTCAGTCTAAAGTTTACTTTATGCCTAAAATTAATCCCAACCTTCTATCACTTGATGTGGCTAGACAAAAAGCAAAAAGTCTAGGTTTCCCAGGGGAACCTCAACAAATTTCAGAAACAATTTATAAATTCGCGAGCCCTAGCCTGCCATCATTACTTGAAATAAACATAATTACCGGAATATTTTCAATTAGTTATGATTTAAGTGCCGATAGAACCCCACTTGATAAAAAGCCGCCGGCAGGCCAAATTGGAACATCTATTATCAGATCATATTTATCCGGGGCCGATATCTTGCCTAATGATTTAACCGGGCCGACTGAACCTGAATTTTTAAAACTAGATGGGGGGAAGTTTGCTAGCGCACTTTCACTTTCCGAGTCTGATGTTGTAAAAGTAAATTTTTTTAGAAAAAATCATGACGATCTAGCTAGCCTTACTGCCAGCCCACTTGAATCTAATGTTTGGTTTATTGTTACTGGATCTACAAATAAAGGGCAGCAAATCATTGCAGGTGAATTTCATTATTATCCAATCGACGAGTCTCAATTTTCCACCTACCCAATCAAAACTCCTCAAAAGGCATTCGAGGAACTGCAAAGTGGGCAATCGTTCATAGCCAACCAAGGTTTGGTTAAAGATGGTGAAACGCTAAAGATAAGAAGGATATATTTAGCTTACTATGATTCAGAGAGCCCTTCCGAATTCTATCAACCTATTTATGTTTTTGAGGGTGACAAAGGATTTATGGCCTACATACCAGCAGTAACTTCAGACTATTACGGCGAGTAGGCAACTTTAACTTCTTGCCACTCGTAACTAGTAAATATCCAATCGATAAGCTCTTCTGTTTCCCCAAATCTATCTTGACTGCCCAGCATTGCAATCATAATTTTATGATTATCACGGTCTAAATATGTGACCAGGTTTTCGCGAGCTGATTCAGTCCAACCAGTTTTTACCCCCAGTACCCCGGGAACTTTACCCAATAATTCATTAATATTTGCTAGTTTATGAACTTTTTTACCACTAATGTCTTTAACTATAATTTCTTTTGTTGAAACAATTTTTGCGAATTCGGGATTTTTCATTGCAATTGTAGATACTCGAATTAAATCTCTAGCTGTAGTTACATGGCCCAATCCATCTATACCAGATGGATTATAGAATTTGGTGTTATCAAGTGAAAACATTCTAGCTTTATCATTCATAGCATTTATAAAAGAATCTCTCCCGTCGGGATAGTTATCAGCCAAAACTTCTGCAGCATCGTTTGCTGAAAATACCAAAAGTCCATAAAGCAAATCTTCAACTCTCATTTCTTCACCATACGTAAGTCCCATCTTTTGACCTACTATATTAACTTTTCCTACTTTAATTACAGAGTCCAAAGGATAAGTATCGAGTGCGACTAGAGCTGTAACTATTTTGGTTGTTGAGGCAGGAAAAAGTTGGCTATCAGGATTTTTCTCATAAAGAGGAACCCCTGTATTCATATCAATGGCAAGTACTGAATTTGCAGATAATACTGGATAACTTGAACTTTTCTTGGCAAGTGGAATCGGGACAAAAGATCTTGGTAATTTTCTAATTACAGACTGCTGACGGCCAGTTGCTTGATCTGCCACCATAGCCGAGGTAGAAATGAAAACAAACGAAAGCATTAAAAGATATAAAAACTGATTTTTCTTAAAGAGAAGTTTCATTTAGTTATTTTAATTCCTAATTCCTTAAGCTGGGTGTCTGTGGCTCCACTTGGGGCATTAAGAACGGATGTGGCCCCACTAGCTGAAGTTGGATATGCCATAACCTCTCGAACTGATGGTTCACCTAATACTGCCATTAAAAATCTATCAAGACCCGGAGCAATCCCACCGTGCGGCGGCACGCCGTAGGTAAAAGCTGTAAGCATATGTTCAAATTCTTCTTTTTGACTCCCGGAAAATCCGATTAAATCAAAAACTTTCTGTTGAATTTTTGGGTCGTGAATCCTAATACTTCCGCCTCCAACCTCAAATCCATTTAAAACCAAATCATGTTGTAGACTTCGAACTTTTCCTGGATCAGTATCAAGTAATTTTAAATCATCTAGGTGGGGTGAAGTAAACATGTGATGGGATGGTGCCCATTTAGCGGCCCCGGAACCGTAGAAAAAATCATCTTTTGACTGTTGGGTGAAAAGTGGAAAATCAACAACCCAGGCAAATGCCAGTTCGTTAGGATTATTTTTATCTTTTCTTAGATCTGGTTTGTCATTTCCATATTTTTCCTTAGCATCTTTGTGAGAAATTCTAGGCCAAGGTGATTTTTGAATTCGCTTTTCTGGGAAAATTTCAGCAACTAACTTCGAAAACATTTCTTCAATCATCTTTAGAATATCTTCCTGTGTTACAAATGACATTTCAATATCAAGTTGGGTGAATTCACCATACGCCCTATCTTTCCTTGGGTCTTCATCTCTAAAACATCTAGCAAGTTGAAAGTATCTTTCAAATCCAGCAACCATTAATAATTGTTTATATTGTTGAGGTGATTGTGGGAGTGCGTAAAAGTTTCCCCGTTGCAATCGAGATGGAACTAAAAAGTCACGTGCCCCCTCGGGTGTGGTTTTAGTTAAAATTGGTGTTTCAACCTCGACAAAATCATGATCCAAAAGCCAATTTCTCATAAACTTAGTTACTTTTGATCTAGTACGAATATTTCTGGCCATTCGGGGACGCCTTAGATCTAAATACCTATATTTATTCCTAATTTCTTCATCAATGTCATATCCGTCACCAGTAAGGGGAATCGGAAGCTCACGGGATAAAGAAATTACTTTCATTTCAGTTATCTGGATTTCAATCTTTCCGGTTTCTATATTTGGATTAATTAATTTTTCAGGACGCAAGGCTGATTCACCAACTATCTCAACTACTGATTCTGGGGTAACTTTTGGTAAATCTTTCCCCACACATTGGACTATTCCACTTCGGTCGCGAAGATCTAAAAATGTAATTTTTCCATGGTCACGGATTGAGTCAACCCAGCCTTGAAGTTTTACCTTTTGACCAACCTCTTCAACCGTCTCAATTACCAATGTTCTATCCACGATAATGGTATTGTAGATTCAAAGCTGGTTCTTGACAAGAAGGAGGAAGAAATTAAAATAAAGAAAGTTTTTTATGGGAACAGAATCTAAAACGATCACCGCCGATAACGGCAACCTAGCGCCAAGAATTTTTTGTTTACAAGCAAGTCGAGCATTCGAAAAAGTCCTTGATGAAAACATGGAAGACCCAAGATTGGCTATTTCTGCTGTTACCTCTGAGCAATCTAAAAAAAATGGTGGTGGTTGGGTACCTACCTACGATGCTCGTGATTCAAGGGTTTAATATCTTTTATTTTTAGCTGTAAACTCTTGTGGTTGTTCCAAATATTTTCTTCGATACTATAAATAACATCCATCTTAGTGCCTGTTTTTAAATCTGGGTAAAATTGTCCCCCACCAAAATAAATTGCATCAAAAACTTGTTCACCCTGCTTCAGTTTGAGCTTGATATGTTTGTTACTTACTCCCACCATTCTCACATTCATTATTTCAATCTTGTGGCTCACAAACGTCGGTGTTGGATTACCCAAACCAGTTGGACTAAATGACTCAATAATTTTATGCAACTCCTGATTTATTTGTTTAAAATCTAACTCCAAATCAATTTTTAATTTTCGTTCTAATAACTCGTTTGTCAGAAGCTTGTCTGATATATCATTTATCTTCTTTGTAAATATTTCAATCTTTGAAGTTTTGATAGAGAACCCAGCCGCCATGGGATGGCCTCCACCCTCAATGATTAAATCGCTTACATTTCTTATACTGCTTATAATATCGAATCCGGAAATTGAACGTGCTGATGCTTTTGATATTTCTTTCCCTTTACTAATTACTATCGTAGGCCTATAGAATTCTTCAACAATTTTCCCTGCGGCAAGGCCTATCACTCCCTCGTGATAACTTGCGTCTGATAAAACTATTATTTTTTGATTTCCCACATTGCGTCTTGCATGAATTATTACCTCATCAACAATCTTCTGCCTATCCAAATTTGTTTTATTAACTAAACTCGATAATTCTTTTGCTTTATCTAGTTTTTTCGTGCAAAGTAGTCGTAGCGAATCAAGCCCATTGGCAACACGTCCCATTGCATTAATTCTTGGAGCAATGATGTAATTAACCTCATAAGTCCCTATTTTCTCAACCTTTGAATCTTTAAATAATGTTTGTAGACCAATACGATTAGTGTGATTTAAATCTTCAAGCCCATATTTAACAATTGATCTATTTACCCCTATAAGTGGCATCTGATCTGCAATGGTCCCAATGGCCGCAAGTTCTAGACCCGACTTAAATCCCAATTCTTTTGCAAAAAAGTAGGCAAGGGCAGAGCCGGAAACCAATGTAGAATGTAGAATGCAGAATGCAGAATTTGGTTTATTCCCAGGTTGATGGTGATCGATAACAATTACATCAATACCAAGCTCTTTGGCTTTTTTGATTCCCTTGTATGCAACTATCCCATTGTCAACAGTTACTATTAATTTTAAATTATTAATTTTTAATTTTAAATTCTGAACGCTTTCAGGATTGAGTCCATATCCTTCTGAAAAACGATCTGGTATGTGAGGTAAAACGTCTAGCCCATATTCATGAAGGGCTTCCCATATTATTGCAGTTGCACAAATCCCATCCGCATCATAATCTCCATAAACTATAACACCCTCTTTGTTCTTTTTAGCCAGTTTCAATCGATCAATGGCTTTTTTATAGTTAAGCTTCGGGCTTTCTGGAAATTTCGGTTCAAAAAATTCTTTAGAGTTTTTAATCCCTCTATTTTTTAGAAGTGTTTTAAGGACATCGCCCTTGCCGAGAATTTCCCATTTCATACTGGTACAATAGTATCACGATGAAAATTGATCTCCCTGAATCGGTTCAAAAAATATTAGAAAAATTTACTAAGACTAAATATGAAATTTATATAGTAGGAGGAGCTGTACGAGATATTTTAATGGGCAGGATCGTCCACGATTGGGACTTCACAACAAATGCAACCCCCGAAGAAATTTTAAAAATATTCCCAGATGGGTTTTGCGACAATATCTTTGGGACAGTGGGAATAAAAACTGAAGAATTTGATAAACTCCTTGAGATAACAACATATAGAACTGAATATGGGTATACAGATAATAGACGACCGGACAAGGTTTTTTGGGGACAATCCTTAGAAGAAGATTTGTCTCGCCGCGACTTCACTATTAATGCCATGGCTTTAGGCGACAAAATCACCGATCCATTTAATGGCCAAAATGATATTAAAAATAAACTAATCCGTGCGGTCGGAGACCCCGATGAAAGATTTAGTGAAGATGCCTTAAGAATGATGAGGGCAGTAAGAATTGCTACGGAACTTGGCTTTACCATTGAGGAAAAAACTTTCGAAGCAATTAAAAAGAATTCTCCACTCATAAATAAAATTGCCAAAGAAAGAATTAAAGATGAACTCTTTAAATTGATTACTTCCCCAAACGCCCATGACGGAATGCTTCTTTTTAAAAATTCTGGGCTAATGAGTGAGATTTTACCAGAACTAACAAAATGCTTTGGTGTGGAACAAAAATCAGTAGGAAGGCATCATATATATGATGTTGGTACACATTTACTTATGGCGCTTAAGTTTTGCAAAAGCGAAGATGTAATTACAAAATTTGCAACTTTAATTCATGATATAGGCAAACCCCAAACTTTTAAGAAATTAGACACCGGAGTAATAACTTTTTATAACCACGAGATGGTTTCTACTAAAATTGCAGTCAGTATTGCAGATAGACTTAGGTTTTCTAAAAAAGAAAAAGATAAATTTATAACACTTGTTCGCTGGCACCAGTTTACTGTTGATGAAAGACAAACGGATAGTGCTATTAGAAGATTTATTAGAAATGTGGGTAAAGATTATATCTCCGATATGTTAGCTCTTAGAGTTGGAGATAGACTGGGGGGAGGAGCCAGAGAAACTTCTTGGAGACTTGAAGAATTTAAAAAAAGAATAGATGAAGTTCAAAAACAACCCTTCTCAATTAAAGACTTAAAAATTAATGGCCGAGATGTAATGGAAATCCTTCGACTTCGCTCAGGACCAAGGGTTGGCGAAATACTTGAAAAAATCTTTGAGGAAGTCGTCGAAAAGAAAATCCCCAACGAAAAGAAAGCTCTTCTAAAAAAATTATCTTCTTTTTAGTTTTTTCTCAATCTCATCCCAAGTGACTAATATTGGGACGGCGACGAAGGGTGAGGAATAAGTTCCTGAAATGGTCCCAATTAGGAGCGCCACTGCAAACCATTTGACCGTTTCGCCCCCAAGCAAAATAAGTGCCACAAGCATGAATATAATTGTAAATGAATTATTTAGAGATCTTACCATTGTTTCGCTTACCGCCTTATTGGCAAGCTCGTACATAGTGCCTGTAAATTTTTTCTTGGATTCGCGAATCCGATCATATACAACAATTGTATCGTGAACCGAAAAAGATAAAACCGTAAGCATTGCGGTTACAAATAAAAAGTCTATCTCGGCACCAAAAAAGTGACCTAGAAGTGAGAATGCCCCAAGAAGAACAAAACTATCATGAAAAGTTGCTAGAGTAGCTGAAATTCCAAACTTAATGCTTTTAAATTGATATGCTATCCAAAGAAGGATAAGGAGTGCGGAGATGCCTAAGGCGTAAATAGTTTTTTTAATAAGTTCCGGACCGATTGACGGCCCTACATTTTCATATCTAATTTCTGTTGCTCCCACGCTTTTAAGTTCATTTCTTTCCCTTTCAGACTTTACAATTTTTACAGATCCATCATTTAGTTTATATTCTGCAACCACTCCACCAGTAAAATCTATCCCCACCTTAAATCCCCACGACAGATATGAATAAATTCCAGCACAAATCATAACTGTTGAGATTAATAAATATAAAGGCCGATAGCGCATCCAAAAAATCATATTTCCTTGACTAAAAATCTAAGTAAGTTTCTACTAACAAATAATCCAGTAAACAAGCTTATTCCTATTCCCAATGCAAGTGTAATGGCAAACCCTCTTACTGGACCACTAACATGTAAAAACTCCCAATCTAAAGGATTAGTCAAAATGAAAGCTGTCACAAGAGTTGCAATATTAGCATCCCGTATAGAATCCCATGCCCTACCAAAAGAGACTTCTAGTGCATCTGATATCGGACGTATAAGTCTCTCTTCCTTAAATCTTTCAAAAATTAAGATATTACTATCAACCGCCATACCAATAGACAACATAAATCCCGCAATTCCTGGTAGTGTTAGTGTCACAGGAATTAATTTATAAATAGCAAGGGTAATTACGGCAAAAATAAAAAGTCCAATATCAGCTATAATCCCCAACCTTCCGTAGGTCAGTATCATAAAAATAGCCACCACCGATACCCCAACAGTTCCTGCCAGAACACTTTCTTTAACCGATTCCGCCCCAAGCGTTGCCCCCACAGTCCTTTCTTCTATTAAGTTTACAGGCACTGGAAGTGCTCCTGCATTTAGTTGAATCGCTAATTTTTTTGCTTCCTCAAGAGTGAAATTGCCGGTAATTTGCCCTCCAGTTCTTAATGGTTCTTGAACAATTGCATCCGTGACCACCGTTTGATCAAGAATTATTATCATCCTTTTGCCCACTAGTCTTTTAGTAGTTTCCTCAAATTTATTTTCACTACCATCTGACACTTCAAAAGAAACGGCTGGTTTACCGGAGTTTGGATCAAAAACGACACTGGCACTTTTTAAATCTGCTCCAGTTAAGTTTGTAGGCTTTAATGTTGCAGACTCGTCAAGGCCCTCTACTTCCATAAACTGAAGTTGGGCAGTTTTACCGATTAAGTCTACTGCTTGCTTTGTGTTTTTTATCCCCGGTAGTTCAACTATAATTCTATTTTTACCTTCAAATTCAGAAGTCTGGACACTTGGTTCTGATATCCCAAAAAGGTTAACTCTGCGTTCGATTACGTCACGCACTCCTGATAACGCACTTAGCCTTTTGTTTTCATCAAGATTACTAACATCAGCCTCAAAAACTAAATGGGAGCCACCGGCAAGATCAAGACCAAGCTTGAGGTCGTATCGAATATTCACAAAAGTAGCCGCAACCGTTAAAATAAGTATGAAGCTAATTAACCAAATCTTCTTCATCGCCAATAATCATAACACGGCTACCTGCCAATATCCCCAGTAAAAATGGATCTCTTCTTTTTTTCCTAAAATCGAATTCTTCTCTACTCATCACGGTATAGTTAATCTCTCTATTTCTTTTACTCTCTTCTGTGCGGATCAAGGCCGCAAGTTCCGGAAGCACAACTTCTCCAACCACCAAGATGTCTACATCCTCATCTTTCTTACGATCTTTAAGTCTTACAAATTTACCTGAAAACATAAGGAAGGATACTTTACCAATTTTCCCCTTATTCTCAATTAATGAAGCTCCTAGACCCTTTGTTTTAGCCACCATTGAAACCAAATCTCCAAAAAACTGATGATCTGGACGAAGATAGTAATAAACTCTATTACCCCTAGGCTCCCTCTTAAAAACCCCATTTGCTTCAAGCTTTGTTAGCTCACGCCTAACTGCATTAATCTCTTCTTTGATTTCACGAACAATACCCCTCACATGATAAAGCTCCTTAGGATTAGCAAAAAAAAGCTCAAGGATTTTAATCCTAACTTTAGAAGTTATAATGTTGCCTAGATCTGCCATTAATATGATACTTCGTTTCCGGCAGGAAGAATTTCTATCCAAATTGGTCCACGATTAAACTCTATTTCATCTCCATTTGTATCATAAAAAACTTCCCTGTCAAGTTGCGTCTTTTTCTTCCAGGTTCCTTCAACAACTTCTCCGTTCATAAAAATTATGGCGTCCCCCGTCCCAACAACCTCATAAAATTGATGCCCTTCTGCGTCCACCAAACTTTTTTCTTTAGCAAACATCACAATCACGTTATTTGAAGATATCTGTGGTTTATCAAATTCCCAATCTAAATGCTCACTCTCCCCATTAAACCGTTTATATGCATTAGAAATAGAATCATATTTCCACTCTACGTCATACTCTGGCTTCCCATCCCAAAAACCAAACTTAATGTCAGTCGCCATGGGCGAACCACCAGCTTTACCACCTGCCTGCGCAGGCAGGTCTTCAAATTTCCATAGCCTAAAGTTTTCATTCCAGGCATTACCATCTTCGTCATTAAATTCAAAGCCACGTTTTTTGGCCTCGTTATAAACTTCATCAATATTGGCAACAACAGAGTGTTCCCAAGCCGCGGGCTCACTACCCAAACGATACTGATTTCTCTCAACCACTGGGAACCCTACATTAAATCCACCATCCATATCGTTTCCATGCTGGCCATTTCTCCAGCCAAGTTTATCTAATGCTGTATAAGCATCAACAGTTTTATCAACCTGACCCCTAACCTTTACTCCATCAGGACAACTTGGACAAAAATTATTAGCTCCCCCCTGATGAAGAAAAATTGGGTTTTCCCCGTATCCAGCAGCAATATTTACAAAGTAAATTCTGGCACTTCTTACAGGAGCTATCTTAACTTCTTCAGCCATTACATTGCAATAAAATACTCCCAAAAACCTAGTAATTCCACCTTCTGCAACAGCCTCATAAACAACATCTGCTTTACTTAGACCCGACTGGGGCCTGCTATCAAGATGGTTTTCTATAATGGCTGCAATTGGGCGCCTGGTTTCCCAAATATTTTTTTCATCTCTTGTAAATTTTCCTCCATTAATTGGACATTCTTCAGTTTTTGGTAGATCAAGGTTAATCCTGCTCCTTTTTGAACTAAAGCTATCAGCCGATCCATTTTTAACAAAAAGGTATGAAAAAACTAAAAGTGAAATTCCTGCAGAAATCAAATATAGACCGATAAAACTAGCAATTATGGTTAATTTTTTAGAACCTAGTAAATTTTTTAAATTCATATTATTTTTCTTTAGCTGAATCCAAAACTTTTCGCTCTTCTACTGAAAGATCGTATTCGCTTTTACCTTTTTTGACAGGCTTCATATAAACCCTAGTTCTATCTCTTGTATGAAGACCGGTTATAACTACGCCGGAATCGTCTCCATCGAGAATCGCCAAAGTAAAACTATGATCCCCACCAAGTTCTTTAAAAGGGTTAAATCTAATAAGAGCAATCTTCTGAATATGAGATCTTCCATCCGTTTCCAAAAAATCCAAACGCTTCTTAACCTCGGCAAACCCTTTCTTGGTTAAATCTTCCTCAACCCCACGAGTTAACTTGGTGAAAAGTTTAAATAATTTATAAAGAACAATGCTTAAACCTAAAAGCCAAATCATCAAGATACCGAACGAAATAAAAAAAACCTGATTAGACATTAGGTTGAACACATTTTTACATCTTGGTATGATAGTGTCAATGTCTAAAAATTTATATTCGTGGAGACCAAACGATCAGGCTAAGGCTCGTGTCAAGAGGGAATCTAAAATTGAGGCTAAAGTTGATTATCCCGAGGACACGGCCAAAAAAGACATCATTAGGAGTATACTCTTGGCTAGCCTCATTTTATGCCTAGAGATAGTGATATACTTAGCCTGGTAGAGATATTGTCTAGGTAAAGGAGGTGAGAAATTATGATGTACTGTGTAAAGTGTCGAGCAAAAAGAGAAGGAAAAGACGCACAAGAAGTAACCATGAAGAATGGTAAAAAAGCCACAAAAGCTGTTTGTGAAGTTTGTGGAACAACAATGTTTAAGATTGGCGGAAAATAACTTTCAGTCAGTTTTTAAAACCTTCAGGAAGCACTACAAGTTAGTGCCTCTTGAGGTGTTTGGGGTTGATCCATACAAGACACTTGTCTCCACACTTCTTTCGTCTCGCACAAAAGACGAGGTTACACTTGAAGCTTCAAAAAGATTATTTAAAATCGTTCCAAATCTCAAATCATTAGGTCAATTAGATGAATTAGAAATTAGAAATTTGATATATCCAGTCGGCTTCTATAAAACAAAAGCAAAACATTTATATAAAATCACAAGGTTGCACCTTGTGATTGTTCCCAATACACGAGAAGCTCTGATGAAACTACCTGGAGTAGGCAGAAAGACTGCAAATTTAGTTTTAAATAGAGCTTTCGGTACTCCCGCAATTGCTGTTGATACTCATGTTCACAAAATTTCAAATATGCTCGGATGGGTAAAAACTAAAAATCCAGAAGCTACTGAAAAAGAATTAATTAAAATTCTTCCTAAAATTTATTGGCCAGAAGTAAATCGATTATTCGTCTCCATCGGCCGCCAATTTACTTCAATGAAAAAACTGGTGGAATTTTTAAAGAAAGAAAAATTAATCAACTAAATCAAGTAGAAACGGAAACTTTTTATACTGTGAACCTTTTTCAAGGTTGAAATGACCTTGACCTTTTTTAACTATTAATTTTGCATTAAGTTTTTTAGAAAGATATTCTGCATGCGAAAGTGGACAGTAGGGATCATCGTCAGAATGTATAAAAATAAACTGTTTTGAATGTTTTTTAATTAATTGAAAATTAAACACTTCTTCAAACAAACCATTAAACATTTCTTCACCTAGATTATCTTTAAAAACTGCAACAAAGATACATTTTTTTACACAAACATCTTTTGGGAAATGTTGCAACAGATTTAATATTTCAACTGCACCAGATGAATGGCCAATAATCAAAGATTCTCCATCAAAATTCCAATCCTTATTAGTTAAAATAAAATTGGTATTTAATTTTGCATTTGGAGTATTGGGAATAGGCAAATCTGGAACCCAAACTTTGTATCCCTTATTCTCCAATTCATTTTTAAGCCAAGGAAACCAGTTTCCATTGTGATTATTTGCTGTTCCGTGAAGTATTAACGCATTTTTCATTTCTTCGACTTGCGAGAAGTTTTGGGAAACTGAAATAAATTCGGATAAGTAACTAGAACAAAAATTAAAAGCAAAACTGCTAATGTTAGATAAAAAATTGATAGTTGATTCATTGAATTTGCCTCGATATCTTAATAGCAGTATACCAAAACATGAAACTTGTGGCAATGCCAAGACCAATAATTTCTAAGGAACCTCTATCCAAAGCTACTGGTATAGCTATCGTACCCACTCCAATCATTCCTACGCCGACAAAAATATCAATAAGTGTCTTAAGTTGATAATTTGTAAACTTCTTCATTTTAATCTAAATACAAAATAGTAGAGGGGCCATCAAAAACTAATGAGATTTCCATATAGTTTCCAAAAGTGCCTGTTTGGACATCAATTCCGGTTTCCTTTAATTTTTCAATAAAATATTCATATATCTTTTTTGCATTGTCTGGCTCCTCAGCATTTAAGAAAGATGGCCTATTCCCCCCTGAAGTATCTGCATGGAGAGTAAATTGGGAGACCAACAAAATCGAGGCCTTAACATCGATAATTGAAAGATTCATCCTACCTTCATCATCAGCCATCACTCGCAGTTTGGTTAGCTTAGAAACCAAAAGGTCGACATCTTCTTGATCATCGCCCTTTTTGATCCCTAAAAGAACAAAAAGACCTGGGCCAATTTTGGAACTACCCACCATGGCCTTTTTGACTCTTTGTACAACAAGCCTCATTACTTGCTTATTTTACTATACCAGTCAGTTAAAATCTTTGAGACTACGTCTTTAGCTCCTAACCCGACTGAAAGACCTATAACTAAAACCAATGTGTAGGTTAGCCCTTGGTAAAAGGTAATTATTAGTCCTTGAGCAATTTTGAGCTGGTCAAGTCCGGCAAAAAAGGCAACTAGAATCACAACATATCTAGAAAGCTTTCCGACTGACTTGGCAGCAGATGTGTCAACTGATACCAATGCACCCCTGACTAACCCGTCGACTAAACCACCAAGGACAAATCCTGCTCCGAGTATCAAAGCTGCTGCAACTATGTTTGGAATATAGCCCAAAACTGATGCTACAACTTGAGATACTACAGGAAGCCCTAAAATGTCAGCTACCGCCATGAAAAATATCAAGATTATAATCCATTCAAAAATGGTACCAACAAGCTCATTAAAGCCAAATTTAATCTCGGCTTTTTCAAGATATTTTTCAACACCAGCTGCTCCTGTTAATTTTTCTAGCTTAACTAATCTCAAAAACTCAATTATCAATCTTTTAACCCAGTAGGCCAATACTAAACCAATGGAAAAGACTACAATTCCCCCAAGTATCCTGGGAAGAATAGTTAAAAAAGATAGCCAAACTTCACTCCAGGCAGTCAAAAGTGATCCTTGTAAAAGTGTTAAAAAGTTCATTAAAAATATTCACCCCCCTCCTGTACGTTTTATTGTATCATTAAAAATCCCCAATAAGGGGATTTCTAGTCTCTGGAGTGTAGTAAGCCAGGTTCTGTTTCTCGGCGATCATCTGTCTATGCCCTAAACTTCGGTTCTCGGTAAGGCGACCTAATATCGAACCTTTCGTAGGTTGCAGCGGAGGGGATTGCCCGTTTCACCCCTTAATGAGCTTTAGGCTCACTAAAGACTCGTCTCTGTTGCTCTAACCAGCCCTCTCGGGTGTCCGCTTACGCGGACTCTCCTGCCTTAAGCTGCCTGGACTTTCCTCCCCGCATAGCCTTACGGCGACGTGGGGCGATCACCCTTTCTCCAGAGAACCACATTGTAACACACAATTATTCTTTAGCGAAGTATTCTTTAATTAAAACCTGGAGAGTGATTACTGAAGGAATTGATATTATCATTCCAACAACCCCCGCAAGTCTTGCTCCAATAGCAAGTGCAACTAATATTATAATTGGCGAAATTCCAACTGACTTTTCCATAATTTTCGGAACTAAAACATAATTTTCAATTTGCTGGATTAAAAACGCCAAAACAACTACACCAAATCCAGTTAGTGGAGAAATTCCAAACCCAATTAAGACACTTGGAATAGCCGCAATAATTGGACCTAAATATGGAATTATTTCAAATATACCCGCAAGAATTGAGAGAGGTAGGGCATATGGAACCCCTATTAGGGCGAGTCCAATGTAGGTAAAAACTCCAACTAAAAACATTAAAAAAATCTGTCCCCTTGCCCATCCTCCAAGCCTTTTTTCTAGAACATCTATAAATCTACCTATCTGTTGAGTTTTTTCTTCTCCAAAGAAAAACCCCAGAGTATCTTCAAGTTTTTCTCTTGCCAAAAGCATGTAAAATGCAAAAACCAATACAGTCAACACAGATATGAGATTTGAGAAAAGCGATAAAGTGAATTTAATTATTTCTCCAGGCAAACTCCCGAGTCTTACTAAAAACTGACCAATTAAATCTTGGCTTACATTTTGGTTAACTCCGAGATTAGAAAGGTAAATAGGAAGAGCTGATACAAACCCTCCAGTTTCATCAACAAGAGGTGGAACTATTAAAGCAACTGTCCCACCAAAAATCCCAAATACCAAAAAATACGAGAGCAAAACTGAAATTCCTCTTGGAATTTTAAACCTAGTAAATTTCCCAACCAGTGGACCTAAAATTGTCATAAAAAGGAGGGCAACAAAAAGCTCTAAGAGAATGTCTCTAACAAAATATAAAAACCACAAAAGAATAAAAAAAAGGGCTGAAAATATTATGGTCTTATGTGAAATCTCAACTTTCCTTGGCATCTATATGCTAGAGTACCATTTCTTGACCAAACTTTCCACCACCCCTGGATAACTATCGGCTGCAATATCAAACCATTTAATTCTCATGTCTTTTCTAAACCAGGTTAATTGCCTCTTGGCATATTTCTTTTCCTCACGGGCCCATTCATTAATAACAACCTCCTCCGGTACACCACCTTCAAAATAGTCTCTCCATTGTCTATATCCCAGAGCTTGCATGGACTGATCATCCCAATCAACACCAGAGTTAAGAAGATCTTGTATCTCTTTTTTGATACCCATCTTTATTCTTTCTTCCACCCTTTTATAAATTTTTCTCTCGAGCACGTTTTTTGATGAAGTTAACCCAACCATCAGAACTAATGGCTGATGACTAATGGCTGATGACTTTTTTTTATCTCCATGTTCTAGTTTCCAGGTGGCCACCTCTATTGCGCGAATAAGTCGTCTAGGATTTTTTTTGTCTGAAGTATTCATTTGACCGGCACGGGACGGGTCAATTTGGGCTAGCATTTCAAAAAGATCTTCGACACTCTTATTTTCAAAGTTTTTTCTAAAATCCTCATTTTGCGGGATTAAAACAGTAGGAATCCCATCAACCACTCCTTTTATATAAAATCCAGTTCCCCCAACTAAAATTGGTAATTTTCCTCGCCTTGCAATATCTAATATGGCTTTTTTGGCAAACTTCAAATAGACAGATATGCTAAAATCTTTCTTGGGACTTATTAGGTCATACCCCCAAATTTTAACCCCTTTTATATAATCTTTTCCGGTCCCTATATCCATCCCCTTAAAAACCTGGCGTGAATCAGCCGAAACTAACTCTCCATTAAACTTTTTGGCCAAATGTCCAGCTAAGTTCGTTTTTCCCGTCGCCGTAGGTCCACATATAACCAACAACTTGCTATTCATACTTTTTAACCACTTGCACTTGTGTATTTTTTCAAAGCAAAATTCCAAAACTTCAAGGAAATAAATAAAGCAAGTATCCCAAAACCAAAAGACGCCAAAACTCCTGTTAAATTAATAAGACCCATCAAGGCCTTTGCAGGTATTGTCATCATTAAGCCAATTGGTAACACATAAGTTAAAATTCCCTGTAATGGCTGTTTATAAATGTCGATTGGAAAACGTGCTAAAGACTGCAAATCTCTAAAAATCATTACTGTGTGATCTATTTCAAGAGTTATTATACCCAAAGCTAAAACAGTAATATGAAAAGCGGTAGAAAGGAGTAAACCGTTTACTACAAGTAGAATGTAGAATGTAGAATGTAGAATAGTGGGATCAAGCAGACTTCCAAAGTGAAAGATCAGATAAATTAAAGGTGGTAGTGTAATAAGATCAATAGCATCTGCCCCACCCATAAGTACTCTAAAGAGTGGGCTTATAGGTTTTATTAGTATTAAATCAAATGAACCACTTATTATGTAAGACCTAAATCTATAAACTTCGCGAAATAAAAACTGGCTTGTAGTGTCAATAAGAAAAAATGTCAAATAAAACAATATAGCTTGATTAAAATCGTAACCGGCCAAAGTCTTTGTACCATTAAGTAAAAAGTAAATAAATCCACCAAAAAAAAGAAACCTAATAATTTTCCCGATAAGAAAAACCAGAAATGTCCAGTTATGAGAAAGGGCGGGTAAAATATATTTTATATTCATCATCCACCAAATTTTAAAATAGTAAAAAAGTCTCCTCATGGTTCTACCTACCTACTGCCTCATAAATCTTTAACCCTTTTTGCCAAACATTTTTGAGTACAAAAGAAAGGGTCAAACACCAGAAAAGTGAAATTAAAATCCCATTCATAGCAAGATTTAAAGGAATTTTTCCTAAATAAATCTGTAATGGAAAAAATAAAAGATATGGAAATGGTGTCAGATAAAAAACTTTTTGCCAAAGTTCAGGAAAAATATCTAGTGGAAAAATTGAACCTGAAAGAAATTCAGTTATTATAACCATAATCAGAAACTGCCCTCCCCAACCAAGTTCGGCTACCCAAAATGTAATCGATGTAACTATAAACCTAATCACAAAAATCAAATAGTTTGCAATTAAAATAGTCAATAAAAACAAAGTTAAAAATAAAAGATTTTCCTGAAAGAAAAGGGGCGGTTTAAAAATTATCACTAGGATCGCAAATTCTAGTAAAGAAAAGGCAAAATTTAATGCCTTGCTTGAGAGGTCTCTTGTAAACCAATATCTGAAATATTCAACCGGACGAATTAAATAGTTTGAAAACGACCCTTCAGAAATTTCTTGGGGAACATCTACACTTCGTGCAGAAAACACCAATGACCTGATTAATATAACCGCAAAAATATAAGTTAAAATTTTAGATTGATCATAACCAAAAATTGTAATTTGAGGATCTTCAAAAACAGCACTCCATAAAAAATAAGCTAGCAAAATTTGCACAACGTTCCTTACTCTCCACATTATGAAGTTAACTTTATAAGCAAACTCCTGGGCAAAAGAGATTTTGAAAATCTGGAGATACTTTTTCATCTTTTTCTAAGACCACCACGAAAAACTTTTCGAATGATATCTTCAATTGGCACTTCTTCAATGGTTAAGTCCGATACTGGAAAGTTTTGTAAAAGTTCCGCCGCAGCTACAGCTGTAGCTGCTCTTGGAACAGAAAGTGTAACTTGAGGAAAAGCTAACTTTTTAACCTTTCCTATTTCTCCAATTTTTTTAATTCCATCCTCATTTGCGAGCGTAACGTTTATTATCTTTTCCTTCGCAAATTTTTCGGTTAACTCTTCGAGAGCACCATCAAAAAGTATTAATCCTTCGTCAATTACAATCACTCTCCTTGCTAAGTTAGTTAGATCATTCATATTGTGAGACGTTAATAAAATTGTAGCCCCATATTTCTTATTGTATTCGTAAATAAAATCTCTTATTTTTTGTTGGGCAATAAGATCTAAACCAATTGTTGGCTCATCTAAAAATAAAACCTTGGGCCTATGAAGAAGGGCTACAGTTAACTCCATTCTCATTCTTTGCCCAAGTGATAATTTCCTAACAGGGGTCGCAAGAAGTTTCCCAAGGTCTAATAGATCAACCAGCTCTTTAAGACTTTCTTCATACTGCCTAGTTGGTATTTCATAAATTGCTTTGTTTAATTCAAATGTTTCGATAGCCGGAAGGTCCCACCAAAGCTGATTTTTTTGTCCCATGACAAGTGCAATTTGTTTAAGAAATTCGGGATTTCGATCCCAAGGATCCCAGTCTAAAACTGAAACAAATCCCGATGTTGGGAAAAGTAAACTAGAAAGAGTTTTAAGAGTAGTAGTTTTACCCGCCCCGTTTGGTCCGATAAACCCAACCAGCTCTCCAGGTTGAACTGTAAAAGAAATACTCCTTAGGGCATGAATTATTTTCTTCTTGGTTGAAAATAGAGATTTAATCGCTCCAGTAATCCCTGGCTCTTTTTGAATAACTTCAAAATTTTTGACCAGTCGATCAACAATAATGGCACGATCCATACTTGTAGTATACAACGCTATCTAGCTACCTGTCTTTTAAGCTTTTTGCCTGGGGTAAAGCGGGGAGAGCGGTGAGACTTGATTGTCACCAATTTTTCTGTTCTTGGGATCTTAACAGTTTTACCTTTCATTGAGATTACTCGGAAAGTTCCAAAACCGGACAGGACTATCTTTTCACCTTTTGCCAAAATTCTACCGATTTCTTCTAAAAAAACATCAATCGCTTCTTCTCCAGCTTTTTTAGTTAGATGGGCTTTTCTGGCAACCAAATCGATTATTTCTCTTTTTGTCATATTCTAGGCCTTTTATACTACTTTGCAGATGTTGTGTCAACTGCCCGGACTTCACGAATTACTGAAACTTTAATTTGTCCGGCATACTCTGCTTCTTTCTCAAGTTTTCTTGCTATATCGTGTGCAAGAACTGTCAATTTATCATCGTCAACCTCATCAGGATTAACCATTACACGGACATCACGGCCAGCTTGAAAAGCAAAAACAGTATCAATTCCAGGAAAACTTTTAGCCACTTCCTCAATTTTTGTCATTCTCTTAACATAGCCTTCGTGTGGTTCATAACGAGCCCCCGGACGACTACCACTGATTGCATCGGCTATCCAAACAACAACTGATTCATTAGAGGAAAATGGCGTATCTTCATGATGTTCCGCAACACAGGCAACGACTTCCTTGGGAAGACCATATTTCTTAAGAAGGTTCACGCCGAGTTGGACATGATTTCCTTCCTCATCGGTCACAATCTTTCCAATATCATGTAGTAAACAACCCAATCGGACCACATCAACATTGGCCCCGATTTCTTCGGCAACCGCAACCCCCATTTTAGTTTCTTCAATCGTATGAATTCCCAAGTTTTGCCCATAAGAAGTTCTAAACCTATATCTTCCAATCATTTTCATTAACTCGAGTGGAAGATTATAGACCCCACACTCATGTGTAATTTTCTTTCCTTCTTCCAAAAGTACGTCATCCATGTTGGTCTTAACCTGGCGGATCACCTCTTCAATTCTTGAAGGTTGAATTCTTGCGTCTTTAATTAAAATCTCAAGTGCGCGCCTTGCAATTTCGCGCCTTATTGCATCAAAAGAAGAAAGCCTGATGTCATTTGTTTCATCAATTTCAATTTCGACTCCGGCTTCTTTTTCAAAAGCCCTGATATTTCTCCCTCCCGCCCCGATTATTCGACCCTTAACGTCCTCATTGGGAACCGTAACCGAAGAAACAGTGTATTCGGCAACATATCCCGTTGCACCATGCTTCATGGCATCAAGAAGGATCTCTTGAGCTTTATCATTGGCATCCTCCTTGACCTTTTCTTCAGCTTGTCTGATTTTTTTTGCAATCTCGCCCGTTAATTCTTTTTGAACCTCGTCAAGAAGGACTCGCTTTGCCTCATCGGGAGTCATCTTGGCAACCTTAGCCAATTTTTCTAGATATTCATCTTTTGTGGACATAGGGGCTATTTTACCATATTTTTTACTACTTGAGCTACAATATCCCAGCCAAAACCCTTTCCTGCCAAATATTGCGACATTTTTTGCCTCGTCAAACGAGGATCTAGGTCTTTCCACTTGTAAGCTTTCTTTTCGAGTAACTCCCTTGCCATTTTTTCTTCGTCAATAACAGTTTCTCCAAAAGCATCATCAATGTTATTTTGACTAATCCCTTTTATCTTTAACTCCTGAATTATTACTCTCTTGGATTTTTTCTTAAACCGCAATCGTTGGTCTATCCACCATCGAGCAAACTCCAAATCATTAAGTAAATTAAGGTGCTTAAGTCTCTTAAGTAAATCGGGGAACAAGCTTTCATGAACTTCTTTGCGCTTGAAATAACCTTTAATTTCTTTTCCACTTCTTGGCCTTACCATTGCAAAACGAAGAAGTTTATCCAAGGTTTTTTGAAATTCCGCTTTTTTGACAATATCCTCAACTTCTTCTTGAGTTAATTCTTGATCAACTTTTAAGTTAAGTAAAACAAAATTATCTAAATCAATTCCAAAACCAAATTTGTCGTCCAAAAAGACGTTAACTCTGTTTTTGTTTTTCTGTTGCTTAATTGAAGTTATTACTGGCACAGCTAAAGATTACTCTTCTTTCTCTTCTTCTCCAATTTCTTTGGGGAGTTTTTTACCTGAAGCGGCCAAATCTCTAATTTTCTTTTCAATCTCATCAGCTACTTTAGGATTATCTTTTAGGTAAAGTTTTGCAGCTTCTTTGCCTTGTGCTATAGGTTTTCCTGCATAGTTAAAAAACGATCCGCTTTTGCCGATTAACCCTAGTTCAAGTCCAACATCCAATATTCCACCGAATCTACTTATTCCTTCAGTTTCCATAATATCAAACTCGGCAACACGAAGTGGAGGTGCAACTTTATTTTTAACAATCCTAGCCCTATGGCGTGATCCAATAACACGCTCTCCGTCTTTTAAGACTTCTATTCTCCTTAAATCAATTCTTACAGAGGAGTAAAATTTAAGCGCAAGTCCTCCCGGGGTTGTTTCAGGGTTTCCAAACATTACTCCGATTTTTTGTCTAAGTTGATTCGTAAAAATTAAAACTGTTTTTGATTTACTAATAGCCCCGGTAAGTTTTCTCAAGGCTTGGGACATTAAACGCGCTTGCATTCCCATAACCGCATCTCCCATTTCTCCCTCAAGTTCTGCTCTTGGGACAAGGGCTGCAACCGAGTCCACAACTACTACATCGACCGCACCAGAGCGAATTAAAGTTTCCGTAATTTCCAGTGCTTGCTCACCAGTATCGGGTTGAGACATAAGTAGATTATCTAGATCTACTCCCAAGATTTCGGCTCGGGCTGGGTCAAGTGCATGCTCGGCATCAACAAATGCGCATTGCCCGCCTTTTTTCTGGGCTTCGGCTATAACTGCTAAAGCTAGTGTGGTTTTGCCTGAAGCTTCTGGACCGTAAATTTCGGTAATGCGCCCTCTTGGTAATCCGCCAACCCCCAGGGCCAAATCAACCGCTATGGAACCGGTTGAAATAACATCAATTTTATATTTCTCGCCACTATTCCCACCGAGGCGCATAATACTTCCTCTACCATATTGTTTTTCGATCTGATCCATTGCAAGCCTGATTGCTGCAAGTTTTTGCGCACCACCTTCTTGTTTTACAGGAGCTTCTGTTTCGGGTTTTTTAGTCTTTGCCATTGTCCTATCCTTTTACAATGTACTAATATAAAATGCAAGAGGAGAATGTGAGAAACAATGTATCACTGTACTAGTACGACTAGTATAAGTGTCGGGGATAGGTGAATTGAACACCTGTCACGCGATCCCCGACCGCGCATTCTGCCGTTAAACTAATCCCCGCCTTCGGCGTAGCTTAGTATATTACTTAGCTTGCTTGATTGCTCAACTAAAGTTTCGCAAGCCGCAAGATGCGTTATAAACTAATCCCCGAGATACGGTATTCTAACAAAAGAAAATAATAAAAAGAAGATTAACGCTTTGGAGACTGCTTTTTGCGGCGAGATTTTCCACCCATTCCGACCATTCGTCTTTGGCGAGTGCGGGAAT
>JBBTWD010000016.1:26862-91719 GCA_038062915.1 Patescibacteria group bacterium | reverse complement strand
TTGCGGCGAGATTTTCCACCCATTCCGACCATTCGTCTTTGGCGAGTGCGGGAATCACGGGTTACAAGATTTGCTTTTCTTAATTGCGGCTTAAATTTGTCAGGTGAAACTTTTGAAAGCGCTCTAGCAATTCCTAAAACCAAAGCTTCAAGCTGACCCTCTTTACCACCACCGATTACTCTACCTGTAAAAAAGTATTTATCAGAAGTTTCTGTAACCTCAAAAGGTTTACCTAAAACTTTTTTGGCCACTTCTTGTTGAAAGTACTCATTAGCAGGTTTAGAATTAATTTGATTTTCTCCTTTACCTTTAAAAAGCCTAACTCGAGCACTAGACTCTTTTCTTCTTCCTATTGCGTATGTATAGTTCTTAGAATTTACTTTCATATGGATTTTTACTTCCGATAACAACCTTTAACCTCTTTAATCTTTCATTTTTTAAGCGATTATCTGGGAGCATTCCGTTAACTGCATGTGTAATTATTCGCTCTGGATGATTTTCTAAGATTTTTTTATATGATTCTTCTTTAAGTCCGTTAGGATACCCAGAATGCCTTCTATAGACTTTTTGTGAACTTTTCTTTCCTGTAACCTCTATATTCTCTGAATTTAAAACAACAACAAAGTCGCCCATGTCCATATGGGTCGAATAATTGGTTTTACCTTTACCCATCAAAAGCCCAGATATTTTAGTGGAAAGTCTACCTAATACTTGGCCTTTTGCGTCAATTAAATGCCAATTTCTTTTAACTTCTTTTGCTTTTGGTTGGTAGGTTTTCATTTTTTGTTTCTTCTTCTACTAATTCAATTCTTGCCATGGAAGCATTGTCTCCTTTTCTAGCTGGTAAATTTATAATTTTCAAATGTTTAAATTTTTTGGAAAACAAGACCTTTACTGGTTCCTTGCTATTATCTAGGTCGGCTAAAACTCGGCGCCGGCCGTCCAGAGTTCCCTTTTTGGCTAAACTCAAATATTTCCCAATTTGGCCTTTAATAGCTTGAACTTTCGCTTTTGTAGTTGTTATTTTCCCCCTAATTATCAGAGAACTAATGAGGGAAGCAAAAAGCGCTTCCCTGGCAGGTCTACTTCTTGAAAGTTTTTTGCCATAAACCCTTTTATTCATGTTGGAGAAACTCTACTCCTTTTTGTCCCAGTGCAGCAGCTACAATCTTTAATGATTTTTCACCCAAGTTTCTTACTTTGACCAAATCGGCCTTTTTAGCATTAACAACGCCCTCAACTGTTTCATATCCCGCTTTAATTAATGCATTAGCTACTCTTGTGGGGAGCCCTATTTCCTCAACCGAAAGCTTTCCAACGGGTCCCAAATCAGTTTCTTTAACTGCTTTTGGCTTGTCGACCTTCTTTGGGTTTACTATCTGACTAAAGTAAGAAACTAAAATCTTTGAAGCTGTAACCATTGCCTCTTTGGGCGAGGAAGCCTCATCGGTCCAAAGTTCTAAAATTAGTTTGTCATAATTAGTAAGCCGCCCGACACGAGTTTCCTCAATTTTATAACTAACTCTTTTAACCGGTGAGAAAGATGCATCAACTGGGATTAATCCTACAACGCTAACTGACCTTTCCTCTGCTGGTGAATAACCTACTCCAATTTCGATTGTGATTTCGGCAGAAAGTTTGATGCCTTTATTTAGGGTAGACAAAATTAAATCTGGGTTTATGACCTTAGTTCCCGCCCCAACTTTAATGTCACCCGCAGTAACTTGTCCCGCTTTACTTACATCCAGACTTGCCTTTATGGGGCCATCTGTTTGGGAAGAAAATCTAACTTTTTTTAAGTTTAAAATAAATTCAACCACATCCTCTTTCATACCCACGAGGCTTGAGAATTGATGCTTCACTCCGTTGATTTTGACTGAAGTAACCGCTAGTCCAGGTAAAGAGGTTAAAAGAACTCGTCTTAAAGAGTTACCCAACGTAAGCCCATAACCTTGAGCGAGTGGGGAAATGACAAATTTTCCATATCCGCCCTTCAAGGTTTCTTCTTTAATTTCGAACATTGGGTCGTGCATTCGGGTATTTTATAACTATCTGCTGTAAAACTCAACTATATCTTGTTCACTAACTGGTTCTGACACATCTTCACGCCTAGGCAAGCGCTTAATCTTACCAACTGCAGCCTTTTTTTCCAACCATTCTGGAATCTTTATGTCCTTATCTTCCAAACTTTTCTTGACTTCAGGAACTGATAAAGCTTTAGAATCAATGGAGATTGTATCAGAAATATTCACCTGATACGATGGTATGTTCACTTTTTTCCCATTTACCACAGCGTGTCCGTGAGAAACAATCTGTCTTGCCGATGCTCTTGTTGGGCTAAAACCGAGACGATAAACAACATTGTCAAGACGTCTTTCTAAACTTGAAAGAATAGCCTCTCCCGTATTCCCCTTTACCTTAAAAGCTGAATCTATATATCTTCTAAATTGCGCCTCCATTACTCCATAGATTCTTTTAACCTTCTGTTTTTCCCTTAACTGGCGACCATACTGGGAAGATCCACGGGTACCTTTAGGGCCATGAACCCCAGGTGGAATATTAAGACGGGTCAATTTTGATCCACGACCAAATAAATCAACTCCTTCTCGTCGACTTAATCTATCTTTTGGTCCTGTGTATCTCATTTTTTGACAAAGTCTTAAGCTTCGCTTATGCTCTCCTTTTCTTTTTTGGCCTTGGGCCATTATGTGGAACAGGTGTAACATCAGCAATAAGCGAGATTGTGACTCCAGATGACCTGATAGCTCGAAGCGCGGCATCTCTACCCGATCCTGGCCCTTTAACATAAATCTCAACTTCCTTTACCCCAATTTCATTAATCACTTTTTTGATTGTTGTCTCAACTGCTGTGGTTGCCGCATATGGGGTAGCCTTCCTGGTTCCTTTAAACCCAGACGCCCCTGACGATCCCCAAGCTAGAGTATTACCCAACTCATCTACTACGGTTATAAGAGTATTGTTAAAAGATGCGGCAATATAAACTTTTGCAAGACTAACTTCTTTTTTGATTGTATTTTTTGTCTTACTTTTTAGCATCTGTTTTCTCTCCCGTCTGCATCTTACTTAAAACTTCTTTTTTGAACGCTCCTACTGTCTTTCTTTTACCCCTTTTTGTGCGCGCATTTGTTTTAGTCCTTTGTCCTCGTGCTGGCAGATTCTTTGTGTGCCTCAAACCCCTATATGATCCAATCGCTTGAAGTCTTTGAATGTTCCCCCTAACTACTCTAAAAAGCTCTCCCTCTGTTGGATGCTTTTCAAGTAAGCTAGAAATCTTAGCGACATCATCTGCAGTTAAATCAGAAACCCTCTTACTGCTATCAATCTTGGCTTCTTCTATCAGTTTTTTAGCCAAGCTCCAACCAATACCCTTAATTCTCGTTAGAGCAAAATCTACTTTCCAATTATCTTGTAATTCAACTCCTACAATTCTTGACATAATTTAAATTATCCTTGACGCTGTTTATGCCTGGGGTTTCTACAAATGATATATAAAACCCCACCTCTTTTGACATATTTACAGTCTTTACACCTTGGTTTTATTGAACTTGAAACTTTCACAAAATTCCTTTCTTATAATAATATTTTGCTAAGCTATGCTTATAATTCATTTTAATACTTAAATACTATTCTTCCTCTATCTTCGTCGTACGGTGTCATTTCGATCTTGATTTTATCTCCTGGAAAAATCCTAACATAAGCCTTTCTCATCTTACCTTTAAGAGTAGCTAAGATTAATCTACCGTCAGTCAGTTCCACTCTAAACATTGTGTTAGGTAATGCCTGGGTAATAACCCCGTCAATCTCTGTAACAATATTTTGCTTCATACAAAAAACGGCGACTAGACCGTCAATACTTTAGGACCCTTTAGGGTAACAGCGACAGTCTCCTCGAAAAGTGCTGATATTTTATCATCACGCATGGCTATTGTCCACCCGTCTTCTAAAATATGTACTTTATCGCTTCCCAAAGCATACATGACCTCAATAGCTAAAATCATCCCCTCAACAATCTCTGGACTTTCTTCGATCTTACCAGGCAGGCCATGCCTGCCGGCAGGCAGGAAACATGGAATCTGTGGCTCTTCATGCAACTCTCTTCCCACTCCGTGCCCCACTAAAGCTCTAATAGGACAATACCCTGCTTCAGTTACTATTTTCTCTATCCTTTCTGAAATATCATAAATATGATTACCCACTCTTGCTTTAGCAATTGCCTCTTTTAGTGCCTTTTTGCCCACCTCTAAAAACTTTTTACTATCATCTGACAGATCGATTCCAACCGAGATTGAGGTATCAGTATGAAAACCTTTAAAAAAAAGTCCAACATCCACGCTTACTAAATCACCTTTTTTAAAAACGACACTTGGATTGGGTATGCCATGGACCAAACCTTCATTAACATTGATACACGTTGCCCAATGATATCCCGGAACCTTTTTGAAAGAAGCCTCGGCACCTTCGTCTGAAATCAGCTTATTCGCCAATTTCTCAATTTCCATCGCAGTTACTCCTTCTTTTATGGTATTGCCGAGTTTGGTTTTGACACGAGCAAGTATAGCCCCACCCTCGGCCATGATTTTTATTTCTTCGTCAGTTTTGATTGATATCATTGATAATCTTAATTAAATCACCAGAAATCGCTTCAACCGATCTTTCTCCATCAACTTCAACCACTTTAATTTCTTTCTTTAATTCTTGAATTAAAATTTCAGTTTTTTGAGTATAAAGAGATAGCCTTTTTTTAATTGAGTCTAGATTGTCATCTTCTCTCCCTCTTAAAATTAACCTTTCGACCGACTCTTCTTCGTCTATTTTTAAGACTAAAACAAGATCAATCACTACTTGTTTATCATTTAGCCAATTTTTAAGAAATTTATACTGCTCAATATTTCTTGGAAAACCGTCGAAAAGTATATTGCCATAAATTCCCTTTGAATCTAAGAAGGCCGTAATATAGGAAACCATTTCATTATCTGGAACAAACAGTCCCTCATCCATCATTTTTTTTAAGACATCATTACTTACTGCAATTTCTCTCAAAAATTCACCAGATTCCAGATAAAAAAAACCAAATTTCTCTACTAATATTTTAGCTTGCGTTCCTTTACCCGATCCTTGGGGGCCTAATATCAATAAGTTCATCTAATTAACTTGTCGTAGCTACCCATAACAAGTTCACCTTCCATTTCCCGAATCATCTCAAGAACCACAGAAACCACAATCAAAATCCCAGTCCCTCCTATTGCTAAATTAGCTACACCAATAAAATTCTGGAAAAATGATGGCAAAACCGCAACAAGCCCCAAAAATACCCCTCCAACCACAGTAATTCTAGATAACACGAAAGAAAGATATTTAGCAGTTTCGGGACCCGGCCGGATTCCAGGAACAAATCCACCTCCTTTTTGTAAATTTTCAGATATTTTATCTGGATTAAAAACTATAGCAGTATAGAAGTATGTGAAACCAAAAACCAAAAGGAAATATATAAGATTATAGACAACTCCTTGGGGATCAAATGCAGTACTAATACCTCTAGCAAAATTTGCAATATTAGGATTGGCTGAATTTCCCAAAAATTGGCCCAAAAGTGATGGTAGTAAAACCAAAGATACCGCAAATATAATTGGTATCACTCCTGCCTGGTTTAATCTTAAAGGCAAATAAGAAGAAGATGGAAGGCCACCAGCAGTTCTCTTTCTGGCATATTGAATGGGGATTTGGCGAGCTGCTTCACCCATAAAAACAATTAGCCCCACAACGATTATGGCTGCAACCAAAAATATAACCACCTTAATTACATCTGCCGACCCGATGATACTAGCAGATTGCCCAAGGGTAACGGGGAGCCTTGCTACTATCCCCGTAAATATTAGGATGGATATCCCATTTTTAAATCCATACTCTGTGATCAACTCTCCCAACCAAACGGCAAAAACGGTACCCGCAACCATTGTCAAAATCAAAGAAATGAGTGAAATTGTTGATAAATTTGGAATGATATTCTGACCCTTAAGGAGAGCATACATTCCAAACGCTTGAAGTGCCGCCAAGGGGACACTTAAAAGTCTTGTGTATTGATTTATTTTTTCCTGACCATACTCTCCCTCTTTTTGAAGCGCTTCAATACTTGGAACTACGTAGCCTAAAAGTTGAAAAATAATAGAAGCATTAATATAAGGGTTTAGACCCAATGCTAGTACAGAAAAATTGGCCAGTGTTCCCCCAGAAAAAACATCGAGTAGTGATAGAAGCGGGCTTCCTGCAAAAAGCGCTGAAAGTGTAGTTCTATCTATCCCCGCAGCTGGGATATGGGCCGCCAAGCGAAAAACCATCAAAATTATTCCAGTAATAAACAGTTTTCTCCTAATAGAGGGGGACTTTACTACTTTTAAAAAGAAATGGGCAATAGATTGAATCATTTAGCTAGTCTTTTGGCAACTGACTTGGACATGGGAAGTTCTATTTTTAATTTTTTAGTAAGTGTTCCCTTACCTAATATTTTAACTCCATATTTTTTAGCATCCTTACTATCTACAATTCCTGCCTTAACCAAGCTCTCGATATTAACAATTGACCCAGTAGGCATAATATTTAAGACTTCCATGTTGACTACAATTGGCCCATTCTTTGATTTAAATTTTCCTTTACCACGAGAAAGAGGAAGTCTTTTAATAAGCGACTTCTTCATTTTTACTCCTTCAAATAAAATTCCGATTTTCCCCCTACTTCTTTGACCTTTTTGTCCACGACCAGAAGTATGGCCTCCTTTTCCGGATCCTATTCCGCGGCCAACTCTTTTATTCGATTTTGTTACGACTTTTGGCAATTGCATAGATTGATGATAGCGCTTTTAGGGTTGCATAAACATTAGAAATTTTATTTTTTGTACCCAATATCTTACCTACCACGTCTCTTATTCCAGCCGCCTCCAAAACTACCCTCATTGGCCCTCCGGCAATAATACCGCTTCCAGGAGGAGCTGGCTTAACAAGTACTCTAGCTGCTGAAAATTTCTCATTTACGGAATAAGGTACAGTAGTACCAGCAAGCGGGACTTTAATCATTTTTCTTTTAGCGGCCTCGATTGCCTTCCTAATTGCATTTCGAACGTCCGTGGCCTTAGCCAGTCCCACACCCACCTTTCCTTTTTTATCTCCAACCACAACAAGCGCAGAAAAACGGATTTGATTTCCTCCTTTGGTTTTTTTAGAAATTCTATTTATTTGAACAACTGTTTCTTCAAATTCACTAAAGGCAAACTGATTCTGGTTATTATATTGTCTTCTCATCATAATTTAAGTCCCCCCTCTCTTGCTGCAACAGCTACAGCCATTACCCTTCCATGATACTTAAAACCTCCTCTATCAAAAACAACGCTTTCTATTTTCTTTTTTATTGCCTTTTTGGCAATTTCCTCACCTACACTTTTGGGATCAATTCCATGAGCCGACACCAAAGTTACACCCTTAATGTCATCGATTATTTGAGCATAAACATATTTATTAGATCTAAAAACAGAAAGCCTGGGCCTCTCGGGTGATCCTTCGATCCTTGAGCGTACCCTTCTTTTCCTTTGTATATATCTCTTTCTTTTTATTTCCATAATATTAGGCTACTGTGGTTTTAGCTGCTGCTGCTTTACCAGGCTTTCTTCTTATAACCTCTTCCACATATTTAATTCCTTTTCCTTTATATGGCTCGGGTGGCCTTACAGCTCTTACATTGGCAGCTACTTGACCAACCACCTCTTTATCAAATCCGCTAACTGTAATTATCATTTTTTCAACCTTAAAGTTAACTCCTTCGGGAGCTTGAATTTTAACAGGGTGTGAATAACCCACAATAAGCGATATATCACTACCCACAACCTCTGCTCTAAAACCGGTTCCAATAAGCTCTAGCTGACGAATAAAGCCCTCTGTTACACCCTTAACCATATTGTTTATTAGTGAACGGATTGTTCCATGTAAGCTTGTAGCTACTTTCGAATTTGACTTCCTTTTAACATCAATCTGGCCATCCTTGAAAACCACCTCAATCGCACGAGGTAACTTTCTCTCTAGGGTTCCTTTGGGACCAGTAATCCTAACCAATTTATCATTTAGTTCTACTTTTACACCCTCTGGAATTAATACCGGTTGTTTGCCTATTTTACTCATGATTTAATTTCGCTGAAATTATAGTACTTCAGCTAATACCTCCCCTCCAATCCTACTTTTCAAAGCTTGTTTAGACGAAATTATCCCTATAGGAGTAGATATCAAAAGAATTGATGGCTTCTTTCTTTTTTCCAACTCACGAGCTCCAATATAAATTCTTCGCCCAGGTTTTGATACAAGTTTTATATCCATAAGAATCGGTTTTTTGTCCATAAAGGAAAGTGTCACCTTATCAGCCTCAACTTTCTCCAAAAAACCTAATTTTTTAAGAGAATTGGCCACAGCCAAAACATGCTTGTTTGATACAATTTTCACTTCTTTATTTTTTGCCATAACAGCATTTTTTATTCGAATTAAAAAGTCGGCTACCATGATGCCTTTCTAACGCCTGGGACTTCCCCTTTTAATGCGTGTTCACGGAAACATAGACGACATAGACCAAATTTCCTTAGATATCCACGGCCTCTGCCACAAATTCTACATCTATTTCTATATCGGCCTTTATATTTTAATTTTTTAGTCTCTCGGACTTCTTTAGCTACTGTACTCATGGTTTTTCAAAGGGACAACCTAAAAGTTCTAAAAGTTTTCTAGCGTCTTCTTTATTTTTTGCAGTTGTCACAATTGTAATTTCCATGCCATGCGGGTTATTTCCTTTTGCAGTATCAATTTCTGGAAAAACTGTATGTTCGGCTAAACCTAAAGTATAGTTGCCAAAGCTATCAAACGATTTAGTTGGAATTCCTCTAAAATCTCTAAGCCGAGGGAGAACTATGGAAAAAAGACGGTCCAAGAAAGAATACATTCTTTCTCCTCTTAAGGTCACTGATAATCCAACTGGCATTCCAGCCCTTATTCCAAAACTTGCAATAGAAACCTTAGCTGGTCTAATTGATGGCATCTGGCCCGAAATTGCTGCGATGTCTTTTTTCAAAACCTCAAGAGCAGGGGCATTTTTAGCAATATTGCCTATACCTAAATTTAAGGTAACCTTCACAAGCTTTGGAAATGAAAGATCTTCTTTAGGATTAAACCCTTTTATATATTTGTCTTTAAGTCTGCTCATGATATTTCCTTTTTACACTTCTTACATATTCTAACTTTTTGACTACCTGCCATTCGAAAACCAACTCTTGTAATCTTTTTGCATTTGGGACAAACCAAAGCTATTTTACCCAATCCAATGGGGCGTGGTAAGTCGTAAATTCCACCCTTAACTTCCCCCACACCTTTAACATGTTTCTTGTAAATATTCATTCCAGGGATCAAAACTTTGGCCTCTTTAGGAAAAATTTTCTCAATTTTTCCCTCTCTGCCTTTGTCTTTTCCAGTCATAATCCTTACATTGTCGCCCAATTTAAATTTGATCATACAACCTCCCTTGCTAACGAAGCGATTTTATTGTATCCAACTTCTTTGACTTCACGGGCAACTGGGCCAAATATACGCGTTCCACGAGGAAGCCCCTGTTTATCGATAACTACACCTGCGTTATCATCAAACCGAACATAAGTTCCATCTTTCCTACCTACCTCTTTCCTCGTTCTAACAATTAAAACTGATACTTTTTCATGGTCCAGTACCGCCCCGGCCGAATCAGCTCCTTGAGTAACACATAAGACAACATCACCCAATGACGCGAATTTGCCTATTTTCCCGGGTAATCCTATTACCATAAGCCTTTTGGCGCCACTATTGTCTGCTGGTTTTAATATTGATCTCAACTGTATCATTTGATAATCCTCCACTTCTTCGTCTTACTGTAGGGTTTACTGGCAATAAAACTGACCTTGTCCCCAATTTTTGTTTCAATTTCATCATGGACTTGATATTTCTTTAGCCTTCTTAATCTTTTCTTATATAAAGGATGCACTGTAACCCTAGCGACTGACACAGTAGCTGTTTTTTCATTTTTTAATGCGATTACTTGACCCGTAAATATTTTCATTTGAGCTGTTTTTCTTTAATAATTGTTAAAATTTGTGCAACTTCACGTCTAGAATTTTTAGATGGCACCAGTTTCTTTTCAACCACAAGCTTTATTAAATCTTTAATTTCTTTTGTTCGATAATCTAATAAATCTTTCTTTTTCATCTTAGTTTTCCTCTCGGCTTATAATTTTTGTCGCAATGGGTAGTTTAGCAGATGCTTTGTTAAATGCATCGACAACTATACTTTTCTCGGCTCCAGCTACCTCAAAAAGAATCACTCCAGGTCTAACAACTGCAACATATGTTGAGATATCGCCTTTTCCGCCACCCATTCTTTTTCCTGCAGGACGAGCTGAAATCGGCTTATCTGGAAAGATTCTTATCCAAACACGTCCACCTTTTCTTAAAGCATGTGTTATGGCCCGACGTGCGGCTTCGATTTGAGCTGTTGTCACCCAAGCAACTTCTTGAGCCTTTAGAGCATATTCACCAAAGGCAATAGCGCTCCCCCTGGATGCGACCCCCCTTCTCCTGCCCCTAAAATCTTTTATATATGTCCTTCTTTTTGGTTGTAACATTGTTCGATTAGAAATCGTGATTAATCTTTCTTTTTATGAATCCAAACTTTTACACCTACATAGCCTCTTTTAAGTAGGGCTGGCATTTGGGCATAATCTATTTCTTCTCTCAAGGTTTGGCTTGGTACTGATCCTTGATGAAATTTTTCAACCCTACCAATTTCAGCCCCATTAATCCGTCCTCCTAGTGTGACTTTAACGCCCAAAGCTCCAGCAGACATAACTCGTTCCATTGTTTTTTGAACAACACGCCTATGTGGAATTCTTCTTTCAAGCTCCGATATAATTCTACCCAAAACTAAATACGCCGAAAGTTCTGGACTTTTTATTTCATTAATTCTTATATCAATTTTGTGACTTGGATTTTTGGCAAACTTTAATACTAATTTTTTAACATCTTCAATTCCAGCGCCACCCCTGCCGATAACTACCCCTGGTCGGCTAACAAAGATATTTATTACCATACTTTTTGGCAATCTTTCGATCTCGACTGATGTAACTCCAGCGAGCTTAAGTTTTTCCATTAAACCTTTTCTAATCTTTATGTCTTCAATTAGAAAGTCTTTGAAATTCGTATTATTGGCAAACCACCTTGATTTCCAAGGCAAAAATGTTCCGATTCTTATACCGACTGGGTTAACTTTGTGTGACATCTTTCTTTGTTTTTTTGGCTTTTGATACTTTTTCTACTTTTGGTACTTCGCGCGTTGTCAATACGACTCTAACGTGACACATTCTCTTTTTGTAAGGATGCCATCTTCCTCTTGAAGCAGGACGCCCCCTCTTAAGCCTTGGTCCTTCCCCAATTTGAATTTCTTTAAAAATTAAGTCAGTATCGGTAACCCCTGCAACCTTAGCTTGAGCAATTGCGGTTTTAATGACTTTAATCAAAAAATCAGATGACTTTTTATTAATAAATTCTAATTTTGCTATGGCGTCCAATGGTTTAAGTTTTTTAATTAATGCAACTACATCCCTGACCTTTCTTGGCCCGACTATTAGATATTTTTGTGTTGAAATAAAATCCTTTTCCATTTTAGGTCTTATCTAATGTTCTCTTTACTATTTCCCCATGACCCCTAAATGTTCTGGTCGGAGAAAATTCGCCCAATCTATGTCCCACCATGTCTTCGGTTACAAAAACGTCTATAAAGATTCGTCCGTTATGAACTTGAAAATATTTACCCACAAAATCCGGAGCAATTTGACTTGCCCTTGCCCATGTTTTTATAGGAGCGTCTTTTGTTCCCATGCCACACCCGACCTTTTTAGTCAGATTGATGTCTACATATGGTCCCTTTTTAGTGCTTCTGCTCATCTTTTCCCTCCACGTCCGGAAACGATAAATTTACTACTATATTTTTTCTTTAGTCTAGTCTTACCCACTGCGCTTCGACCATAAACTGTCTTAGGACCTTTCATACCGATTCCGCTTCTACCCTCTCCTCCTCCGTGAGGATGAGAATCTGGATTCATCGCGACCCCTCTTACAGTTGGCCTAATCCCCATATGACGTTTTATTCCAGCCTTGCGCCAAACTCTTTCTTTAGCTTCAATATTTCCCACCTGACCTATTGTGGCAAAACAGTGTGGGTAAAATCTTCTAATCTCACCCGATGGTAGCTTAATTAAAACCCACAATTCCTCTTTTCCAAAAATAACTGCAGCGCTACCTGCGCTTTTAACAAGTTGGCCACCTTTGCCTGGGCGAAGCTCAATATTGTGAACCTGTGTCCCCACTGGAATACTCGCTAAAGCAAGATTATTCCCAGGCTCAACCGGAGCAGTGTTGGAACTAATTACCCTATCTCCAATTTTAAACCCTATTGGAGCTAAAATATACCTTCTGTCTCCATCTTCGTATAAAATCCTAGCGATACTTGAGTTTCTGTTTGGATCATACTCAATACCTTCAACCCTACCCCAAACATCTTTTTTATCTCTCTTAAAATCAATTTCTCGCAAAAATCTTTTTTCTCGTCCACCCTGGTGACGAACTGTCACCTTTCCATTTCTTCTCCCTGCTTTTTTAGATAATATTGTTTGTAATTTTTTAATCATATTCTTATTTCTTTTTCTTCTTCTCGTCAAATAAGTCGATTTTTTCGCCTGCTTTAAGTGTCACTATCGCTTTTTTACTAGCTAATTTAGTGACCTTTATTCCCTTTGAATTTCTTTTAGCCTCGCCTCCAGTCTTAAGTATTCTAATACTTTTAACATGAACCTTAAAAAGGCTGGCAATTTCACTTTTAAGCATACTTTTAACGTCTCGGGCAGAAACTAAAAAAGTATATTTCCCTTCTTTAGCAAGCCTTGTTGTTTTTTCTGTAAAAATTGGCTGGATCATGATTTTTTGTTAAAAACTTCTTTATCGATTACCAAAAGTCCACCTGTTAATATTTGCCAAGCATTTAGATCTTTAAACGGAACAATATTTACTTTTTCAATGTTTCTAAAGGCAATATTGTGCTTAAGTAATGCAAATGTAAACCTTGTAACCCCACTAACTCTCCCAAGTTTATTAACAACATTACCAGCTTCATTTGTTTTCTTAATTTTTCCGACCCCATCAAGTAAAACGGCTTCCTTTTTTTGTACTTTAAATGAAATTGCCATCGTTTTAGCTTTTAGCTTCATTTTGGCGGGAAGTGATAGCATTCTTCTTATCGGCCTTGGACCATGTGCTATACCACCACCAACATAGATTGGCGCCCTTCTACTTCCATGTCTTGCCCCACCTGTACCTTTTTGTTTATAAACTTTTTTCCCAGTTCTATTGATTTCAGCCCTTGTTTTTGTTTTTCTTAATCCGGTATGGGACATATCCTCATAGACCCTGATGCCTTGAGCCAATAAGTTTAAATTTGGCTTAATATCAAACTCTTTAGGTAAACTATAGTCTGCCAATTTTGTTCCTTTTATAGAATATGTATTAATTTTTAACATCTTTAGTTGCAGCTGCCTCTGGCTCTCCTTCAACCACTTGTGCCACGACTTCTTTTTCAAGTTCTTTCAAGCTTCCTTTTTTAATCTTTCTAATTGTTAAAAGTGATCCTGGAATTCCTGGGGTCGGTCCCGAAACGACTAGTTCATTTTTTTCAGGATCGATAGAAATTATATGTAGATTCTTAACTGTTACAGTTTCTCCACCCATCCTACCCGCCATTCTCTTACCTCTATGGACCCTCCCTGGGGTTGTTCCTTGACTTATTGAACCAGGTGCACGCTCCCTGTCTGACTGTCCATGTGTTCTTGGCCCACCCCGAAAATGGTGACGTTTGACTACTCCCGCAAAACCTTTCCCTTTAGAGGTGCCGGTTACGGCTATAATGTCCCCAATATCAAAAATGTCGGAAACTTTTATTACATCTCCGACTTTTGTCTCTGGCTCTTTATCTAATCTAATCTCTCTAACGAATCTTGGTGTGGAATTTGAACTTTTGAAGTGACCTTTCTGGGGTTTGGTTATATTCTTAATTCTTTTGGTCCCAAATCCTAATTGGATCGCCCAGTAACCATCTGGTTCCATTTTCTTAACTTGAGTTGCGACACATGGCCCAGCTGTAATTTTTGTCACAGCAATTCTAAATCCTTCTAAAAAGGTTTGACTCGTACCCTGTTTTGAACCAAGTACAGTATTAAGCATGGTCATTAAACAAAAAAAGCGCCCTTGTAGGCGCTTCTAAATTAGAAGCATCCTAACAAAGACTACCTGCTGTGGTTGAACCTATTAACCACTTTCATGTTATGGGGGAATTATAACGGTTTAAGCAGCCCGTTGCAAGCTACGCTTATAGCAGACTTACATCTTAATTTCACAAAATGTTTACATTTTGATTTCTATAGAAACTCCAGCTGGAAGATCAAGGTTGCCCAGGGAGTCAACAGTACGAGGAGATGGATCAAGAATATCAATTAAGCGCTTGTGGATTAGAATTTCAAAATGTTCCTGTGCATTCTTTATTCCACGAGAAGTCGAAGGGACAACTGGGATTAATGTTCTTTTTGTGGGGAGAGGAATGGGCCCAATTATTTTTGCACCTGAAGATAAAGCGGTATCAATAATTTTTCCTGCCGCCTCATCTATGACCCTATGATCGTAGCCTTTGAGTTTAACTCTCAAGCGCAAATTAGTCGCCATTCTCTTTAATGTGCTTACATCACCCAGATGGTGCAGTTTTTAGGCCAAAATCTTAGTGATTACACCAGCTCCAACTGTATGTCCACCCTCTCGAATTGCAAATCTTAAACCTTCTTCTGCTGCAACTGGCTGAATTAACTTAACTTTCATCTTAGCATTGTCTCCAGGCATAACCATTTCAATTCCTTCTGGAAGAGTAGCCTCACCCGTAACATCGGCTGTTCTAATATAGAATTGCGGTTTGTAACCTGTGAAGAATGGCGTATGTCTTCCACCTTCTTCTTTGCTTAAAATGTACACTTCAGCTTCAAATTCTGTATGAGGAGTTACACTTCCAGACTTAGCCAAAACCTGACCACGTTCTACCTGATCTTTTTCGATACCGCGAAGTAGTACACCAACATTATCTCCTGCCATAGCATCGTCCAAGGTTTTTCTGAACATCTCAAGCCCGGTTACAACTGACTTTTGAGTGTCTTTAATCCCAACAATTTCAATTTCTTCGTTAACTTTGATTTGTCCTCTTTCGACTCTACCCGTGACAACCGTACCACGGCCTTGGATGGTAAATACATCCTCAACAGGCATTAGGAATGGTTTATCTACATCTCGGACCGGATCTGGGATATAAGTATCAACCGCTTCCATAAGCTCTAGAATCTTTTTCTCGGCCTCCGCGTCCCCCTCGGTTGCCTTAAGAGCGGATCCTCTAATTACAGGGACTTTGTCACCTTCGTACTCATACTTCTTTAGAAGCTCTCGGACATCTGCTTCAACCAAGTCAATGATTTCAGGATCGTCAACCGTATCACATTTATTAAGAAAGACTACGAGCGCTGGAACATTAACCTGTCTGGCTAAAATTACATGTTCTCGAGTTTGAGGCATGGGTCCATCGGCCGCTGAAACAACCAAAATAGCGCCATCCATTTGGGCCGCTCCTGTAATCATGTTCTTGATGTAATCTGCGTGCCCCGGAGCGTCTATGTGGGCATAGTGACGTTTCTTTGTTTCGTACTCTTGATGAGAAAGATTGATTGTAACCCCTCGTTCCTTTTCTTCCGGAGCGCTATCTATATCTGCATAAGTTTTAGCTTTAGCAAGCCCTTGCTTGGCCAAAACCATAGTAATAGCTGAAGTAAGTGTGGTTTTACCATGATCAACATGACCAATGGTGCCAACGTTTACATGTGGTTTTGTTCTATCAAATTTTTGTTTTGCGTCTGCCATGTGTTAGTTATTAGTTACTAGCGATTAGTATACAAATTTTCGGGCAAATAAACAAGAGCAAACTTGCTCTTGATAACTTGAATTATATTCGAGGCTAATCACGCCTGTCAACAGGGAAATTATCGGTCAGTCGTAAAACCGACAATCCGCTCTCCAACTTTAATGACATACGGTCCTTCATATGAATTTTGAAACATGCCTCCAACTGTTTCATTGTCTATACTCAATACGTGATAATTGCCAACAGATCGAGTTAATTTCGCCCTACCATTTTCGAATAGTTTGGTTAATTCCTCCGCTGTAACTTTGGCTAAATCGTCCTGATTCATGATCGTAAATATACTATCTTTCAATTTTTATGTCAATTAGAAGATCCTACCCTCTTGCCATTGTGATCTTACCGGCCTTGGCAACAATAGCATCAGCAATGTTTCTAGGTACTTCTTCGTAGTGGCTTGGCTCCATGTAGTAGCTTGCTCGTCCTTGGGATAGAGATCTAAGTTTTGTGGCATATCCTGAAAGTTCAGCCAAAGGTGCTAAAGCATTAACAACTGTCATTGTTCCTCTTTTGTCAGTTCCCGACACTTGTGCCCTTTTACTTGAAAGATCCCCGATTACATCTCCCATAAATTCATCTGGAGTTGAAACTTCAACTTTCATTACTGGCTCAAGAAGTATTGGATCGGATTTTTTGAAAGCGTCCTCAAGTGCCATCGAACCTGCAATTTTGAATGCAATTTCACTTGAATCTACGTCATGGAAACTACCATCGAAAACTATTACTCTCATGTCAACCATAGGGAATCCCGCCATAACCCCATTTTCCATCTTTTCTTTGACTCCCTTTTCGATTGGAGAAATGTATTCCTGGGGAATAGATCCGCCCTTAATCTCGCTCTTAAATTCAAATCCTTCTCCACGACCCAATGGCTCAAGACGAAGTAAAGCATGTCCATACTGTCCACGTCCTCCGGTTTGTCTTATATATTTTCCTTCTCCTTCACCAATTTTCTTGATCGTCTCTTTATAGGCTACTTGTGGAGCCCCAGTTGTAGCCTCCACATTAAACTCTCTCTTCATACGATCAACCAATACTTCAAGCTGGAGTTCTCCCATTCCGGAGATAATAGTTTGCCCTGTTTCGGGATTACTTTTAATTCTAAATGTAGGATCCTCATCAGAAAGTTTTCCTAAGGCAAGTCCCATTTTTTCTTGATCGCTTTTTGTGGCGGGTTCGATTGCAAGCGAGATAACAGGTTCTGGAAAACTTATTGACTCAAGAACAATTGGGTTCCCCGAATCAGAAATTGTGTCTCCAGTAGTTGTATCTTTTACTCCAACAACAGCCACAATTTCTCCAGCATAAGCTTCTTCTATTAATTCCCTTTGATCTGCATGAAGTAAAACCAGTTTTCCTATTCTTTCGGCAACTTGTTTGGTTGAATTATAAACTGCCTGACCAGCCTTAAGAGTACCTGAATAAACTCTCATATAAACAAGTCTACCGACATGTGGATCTGTCATTACTTTAAAAGCCAAGGCACTAAGCTGTGCGTCACTTTTTCTTTCCCTTTGGGTTTTTTCACCAGTTTTAGTATCAATTCCAGATACTGGTGGAAGGTCTGTTGGTGAAGGCAAATATTCAACAACTCCATTTAATAAAAGTTGTGCTTCTGCGGTCCTATTGTCCCCTCCAAAAATAGGGAAGAATTTACCAGAAATTACTCCCTTTCTAATCGCCCTTTTAAGAATTAGCTCATCAATTTCCTGACCTTCTAAAAACTTTGACAGTGCTTCATCGTCAAACTCACAGGCTTTTTCAAGTAGATGAACTCTATATTTCTTGGCCATTTCGACAAATTCGGTAGGGATTTCGCCTTCAGTTAAATTTGCATCCTCAATGGCCTTAAAAGTAAATGCCCTCATTTTAACTAAATCAACAACTCCTCGATGGTCATGTTCCTGACCTATTGGAATAATAACGGGCGCTGCATTGGCACCAAGTCTCTCGTGAATTGATTTAATTGATCCTTCAAAATCAGCTCCAATTAAATTTAATTTATTAAGTACGCAGATTCTGGGAACATTATATTTATCAGCCTGCCTCCAAACAGTTTCACTTTGACTTTCAACTCCAGTTCTACCATCAAAAACCATAACAGCTCCATCCAAAACACGTAATGAGCGCTCAACTTCTGCCGTAAAATCAATATGGCCCGGGGTGTCAATTAAGTTAATTCTATAATGCCCAGATTCAACTGAAGTTGTGTTTTTAATATCCCAAAAGGCTGTAATTGCCGCAGAAACTATAGTAATTCCTCGTTCTCTCTCTTGGGCCATCCAGTCAGTTACCGTTGTTCCATCATCGACGGAGCCTTGCTTGTACGTTCGGCCTGTCTCGAACAATAATCTTTCAGTAGTTGTTGTTTTACCCGCATCAATGTGGGCGATAATCCCAATATTTCGGATCTTTTCCAAAGGAACATTACGGTCCTTTGTGGCCGTCATGATAATGCTCGCCTTTTTCTTTGCTACTTCCGCCATACAAAAACTCCTTCCGGAGCAAGAGTGATTTTAACAGAGATAGGTTTGGGGATCAATGAGATAACCTAGTCTTTTACCCCTGGCATCGGAGATTCATGTTTTAATTGATCATTGGCTCTTCTTGCGTTTATGGCAGCTCTTCTTTTAATAGCATCTAAGCCAGGTGGTACATGTCCGCCTAACTGAACCGCTTCAATTACTTCTAAGTCCTTTTGAGCGTCGATAGCGTGACCAAGATAAACTCCAGTAGCTTCTTTTTCCACAGTAAATGGAGTTGTGAGAAATTCTTTCCAGTTCATTTCAACCCAAATATTACTCTCTCTCTGCGGAAGTCAAGATGTAAAGTGATACTTGACAAGACTGTTGTAATTACTATAATTGATATAATTATGATAAACAATTCGCTTTCAGGTACAGCTTCAATTAGTGCCATGAATTTTAGAAAACAGCCTGGAACCTATCTTGACCAAGTTGATTTGAAACAAATGGCTTTTATAATCGAACGTGCAGGAAAGCCAAAGGCGGTGCTAGTTTCTATGATTCAATTTGAACAATTTCGAAAATACAGACAGGAATCAAAAGATAGACTTTTTAAAACAATTGAAAAGATTCGCAAAAATACTTCAAAATACAAACAGTCAGAAGTTCAAGCTGCGATTGACGAAGCAACAAATCAGATATGATTCCAGTCATAGTTGTTCCTGATGTTAATGTAATCTTAAGCGGTCTTGCTTTCTCAAATACCCCACCCTCTCTGATTCTAAAACTTTGGAGGCAAGATAAGATTTTATTTGCGACTTCATTTTCTATTTTAAGAGATTTAGAAAGAGCTTTTAATTATCCAAAGGTTCAAAAATTTATAAAGCTAAGTCAAACCGAAATTCAAAATGTTTCTGCTGAACTTTTGAAAACTTCAATAATTGTTCCTGAAGAAATTAATGTCAAAACTTCGCTCGATTCAGATGATGACAAACTCTTTTCTTGTGCTTTTGAGGCCAAAGCCGATTACATTGTTAGTGGTGATAAAAAACATGTTTTACTAATTAAAAACTTTAGAGGTATAAAAATAGTTTCACCAAAAGAGTTTGTACAAGAAATAACTATTTTAAACCTGGAGCAGTAGTACTATCTTTTGTTTTTTAGGGCAGCCAATACACCTTCTTCACCGTGCAAATATATATGTTTATCGGGATCGACCCAAGTGCGTGGAACAATCGGACTCGCTCCAACTGAAGTACCAACTTGAAGATCTTCTTCTTTTATAGCATCAAAATCAGGTAATTCTCTCATGGTCTGGGCTCCTAACGGTGCATACATTCTTTCTTTACTAACATTACTACTACTTGTTGTGAAAGATATCGTCATATCGATTTGTTACCACCTAAAGTGGGAAAATGCCTTGTTTGCCTCGGCTACTCGCTCCATGTCGGTTCTTTTCTTGACCGCTCCACCTTCGCTTTTTGAAGCCTCAATTATTTCTGCCGCTAGTTTTCCAGCATATGTGTGGAACTCCGAATTAGATCTTTTATTAGCAATCTCAATGAGCCACCTAATGGCCAATGACTCTTTTCTTGGCCCTCTAACCGCTTGAGGAACCTGATAAGCGGCTCCCCCAACTCTTCTTGCTTTAACTTCCATCGAAGGTTTAATATTTTCAATGGCAAGTGTGAAGATTTTTATCGGATCATCTTTTAGTTTTTCTTTGATCAAATCAAAAGCCTTATAAATTTCTTTCTGGGCGACACTCTTTTTTCCATCACGCATGCTCCTATTTACCAGCTTTGTTACAAGTATGCTGTCATAAATAGGGTCTAAATTAACTTGCCTTGGTTTTACTGCTCCTTTTCGCGCCATATTTACTCCTTCCTTTTAACCTGCCAACCACACCTGTCGTATCAAATTTCCCACGAACAATTTTGTATCTTACACCCGGAAGGTCTTTAACGCGACCACCCCGCACCAAAATGATTGAGTGCTCTGCAAGTTCATGCCCCTCACCCGGAATATAAGCTGTGACCTCTTGTTTATTAGAAAGTCTCACTCTTGCGACCTTTCTTAGGGCTGAATTTGGCTTCCTTGGCGTCATGGTTCTAACTGCCAAAACTACTCCACGTTTAAAAGGGGAAGCGGTTTCACTGTAAACTCTATCTTTAGCATTAAACCAACGTTTAAGAGACGTGGTTTTTGTCTTTTTTTGGATAACTTTCCTACCACCTCTGACTAGTTGATTAATTGTTGGCATCTAAATGGGCCCTTTCTGCACTCACAGGAATCAGCCTGCCTATAATAACATTTTCTTTCAAACCAAGTAACCTGTCTTCACGGCTAAATAGTGAAGCTTCTGTTAAAACGTCTGTTGTTTGTTCAAATGATGCCGCTGAAAGCCAGCTATCTGTATAAAGGGCGCGCCTGGTAATCCCCAAGACCACCTGCTGTGCACTCCCCGGTTCTCCACCAGCAGCCAAGGTTTTATCATTTTCCTCTTGAAACATTGTTCTGCTTGCAAGCTCACCTGGTAAGAACTGTGTATCCCCAGGAGTTACAATTCTAACCTCATCAGTCATCTTTCTGACAATCACTTCAAAATGTTTATCATTTATTGGAATTCCCTGTGACTCATAGACTTTTTGAATTTCATGAACAACATATTCTTGAGCCGCACGGACACCTCTAATCGAAAGGACATCTTTAACATCAAGTGGCCCATGAGATAATGGCTGTCCGGCCTCAACCACTTCACCGTCTTTTATGGCTAGTTGTAATGTTTTTGGAATTATATATTCTCTTTCTTCTTTAGGAGCTCCCCTTCCCGAAGAAATAACAACCTTCCAGCCAGCATCTGTTTCACCTATTCTTGCCTTACCTGTAATTTCAGATAATGCAGAAACAACTTTTGGGGTTCTGCTTTCAACCAATTCTTCAACACGAGGCAATCCTTGAGTAACGTCAACTCCAATAATCCCAGCCGCATGTTTAGTTTTTAAAGTAAGCTGGGTGCCAGGTTCTCCAATTGATTGGGCAGCAACGACTCCGACCGGCATTCCAACTTCCACCAAGCTCTTGGTTCCCAGATCCCAACCATAACATTTAACACACATCCCATATCTTGACTCACATGTTAGGGGAGACCTAATTACCACTTCAGTTATTCCAACTTCATCAATCTTTTTGGCCATTTCCTCCTCTATAAGATCCCCCGCAACAACAAGTGGTTTCTTGCTCATTTTGGTTAGAATATCTTTTGCTACAAATCTGCCTGTAATTCTATTAACAAAAGATCCCGACCTAACATCTTTCCTAATTTCAAACCCATCTTTGGTTCCACAATCCTCATGCCGGATCAAAACATCATGGGCAACATCAACAAGTCTCCTAGTTAGATATCCTGCATCCGCAGTTTTAATCGCAGTATCGGTTAAACCTTTCCTAGAACCTCTAGATGAAGTGACATATTCAAAAATTGACAAACCCTCTCTGAAATTAGATTTAATTGGAAGCTCAACGATTTTTCCTAAAGGATCAACCACAAGTCCACGAATTGCTGCTAGCTGTTTAACTTGGTCTTTTGAAGCACGCCCCACTTTAGCGTCGATAATTATTCTTATTGGATTGGTTGCCTCAAGCCCATCCCAGGTCTTGTCAGAAAGATCTTCAGCCGTTTCGATCCAAACTTCTTGATTTAAACGTTTTTTCTCCTCGGCTGTAATTAAACCTTGTGCAAAATTCTCATCAATCTCTGTAACTCTTGCATCTGCTTCTAAAAGCGCCTTACCTTTTCCTGGATAAAGTTTAGCGTCAAATATTCCGAAAGATAGGCCTGAAATTGTTCCTCCAAAAAATCCTAGATCTTTAATATCGTCTACCATTTGTGTAACACGAGAGCGTGAACAGGTTAAATATGCTGTGCTAAAAAGCGTCTTTATGACTGAAGATGTTATCGCCTCATTAACAAAATCAAAATTTTCAGGAAGAACTTCGTTAAAAAGAATTCTGCCAGGGGTTGTTTCTATAATTGTCTTATCAAGCCTTACTTTAATTTTTTGTCGAACTTCGATTTTCCCAGCTTGGTATGCAGTTATTGCTTCATCTCTATCTCCTAAAATACTCTGATATAGCGAAATTCTTGAATCTTCTGATGTTAAATAATAAACCCCCAAAGCTATTTCTTTTGTAGATGGAGTGGCAACAGGGCTACCATCAGAAGGTCGAAGGAGATTATTTTCAGGAAGCATTAGGGTTTTAGCTTCCTCGATTGCTTTTGAGGACAAGGGGACGTGAACCGCCATTTGATCCCCGTCAAAATCAGCATTAAAGGCCGCACAGACCGCAGGATGAACTCTGATGGCACTTCCTTCAATTAAAACGGGGTAAAAAGCTTGAATTGAAAGCTTGTGTAATGTAGGCGCTCTGTTAAGTAGAACTGGATGATCTTTTGTAATTTCTTCCAAAATATCAAACACTTCCGGAGGACGGCGCTCTAACATGTTCTTTGCACTTTTAACGTTGGGGGCGATACCTCTTGATATCATTTCCCTCAAAACAAATGGTTTAAACATCTCAAGAGCCATATCTTTGGGAAGTCCACATTGATTAAGCTTAAGTTCTGGGCCAATAATAATTACGCTTCGTCCCGAATAGTCGACTCTTTTACCTAATAAATTCTGTCTGAACCTACCTTGTTTACCTCGAAGCATGTCAGATAAAGACCTTAATGGTTGGCGACCTCGGGATTTTCTTGTTGCTTTCCTTTGAGAGGCATCAATTAGTGAATCAACCGATTCTTGCAACATTCTTTTCTCGTTTCTTAAAATTATCTCTGGGGCACCTAGTCCAATCAAATGTTTAAGACGATTGTTCCTATTTATTACTCGCCTATAAAGATCATTTAAGTCACTTGTTGCAAACCTGCCCCCCGAAAGCTGAACCATAGGTCTTAGGTCTGGGGGTAAAACCGGCAAAACCTTAAGAATCATCCAAGAAGGGTCAACCTTAGCCCTTCTTAGTCCATCAATTAATTTTAATCTTTTAACTAATTTAATATATCTTGAACTTCCCCCCTTAGCACTTCCTATTTCTTCTCGCAAGGTCTTTGAGATAGTTTCAAGATCTATTTTTTCGACTGCTGAAAGCAATGCATCAGCACCCATTCCAGCTGTAAAAAAGTCTGAAGCTCCATGCACACCAAGCTCGTCATACTCTTCCTCGCTTAAAATACTTAGTGGTTTAAGAACTTTGACAACTGAAATCAAATTTTCAAAAAGTTGCTCTGTTTTTACTATAGTTGATTTTTCTTCTTCTGTTATTGCCACATCTTTCTTTCTTAGGTCTAACTCTATTTCTGATATCGCCAAAGAAGCCTGTTCCTTATCTTTTATTTTTTCTTTTATCTTTTCTTTTGCAATTACACCTTCAGCCGAAAGGGCTTCGCGTTTCTCTCTATACGATTCCATTGTCTCTTTGAGTCTCTCGTCCATGGCACTAGTAATATTTTTGACTGCTATTTTTTTCTTTTCTTCGTCAACATTAATAACAAGGTATCTGGCAAAATAAATTACCTGCTCCATTCCACGAGGGGGAACCCCAAGAAGAAGTGATATTTTAGAAGGTGCCCCTTTAAAAAACCAAACATGGGCGGTAGGAGTGGCTAGTGTTATATGTCCCATTCTCTCTCGTCTTACTCTACTTTGTGTTACTTCAACTCCACATTTATCACAAATTACTCCTTTATATCTAATCCTTTTATATTTACCACAATAACACTCCCAGTCTTTGGTTGGCCCAAAAATTCTTTCGTCAAAAAGACCGTCTTTTTCGGGTTTGAGGGTTCTGTAATTAATCGTTTCAGGTTTTGTAACCTCACCCCTACTCCATCGTCTTATTTCATCTGACGATGCCAACCTCACAACAAGACTGGAAAAATCACCTAGGTTTTTCAGGTCGTTTTGTTGCTCGTTCATAATACCACTTCCTCCGTTGCTACGATTTCGGCTCCAGCCTCTTTAGCCAACTCCTGCCCAGCAAGGCCGATAACCTCATCTTCTTTAACAAATCTTACCCCTTTGGGTTCTATAAAAAGACATAGTGAATTTAGTTCGCGAACAAGTACTTTAAACGATTCAGGAATAGTTGCCTCTGGGATATCTATTCCTTTGACAATTGCCTCAAAAGCTTTAGCTCTTCCTGTTACATCATCACTTTTAATAGTAAGCATTTCTTGCAAGGTATGGCTGGCTCTATGTGCCTCAAGCGCCCAGACTTCCATTTCCCCAAGTCTCTGGCCACCCATTTGGGCTTTTCCGCCCAGTGGTTGCTGGGTAACAAGTGAGTATGGGCCGGTGGACCTGGCATGAGTTTTATCCTCAACCATGTGGGTAAGTTTCATAATGTAACTAATCCCCACTACAGTATCTTCTTTAAAAACCTCGCCGGTTCTTCCATCATGAAGTCTGGTTTTTCCATTAACCGGAAGTCCTGCTTCTTCCAGTTCGCGAGCTATAATATTTTCATCAATTTTATCAAAAACAGGTAGTGCGACCTTTTCACCTTTTTTACTAAGTGCCCAGCCAAGGTGGGCTTCCATCAGTTGACCTAAGTTCATACGGGATAAAACAGAAAGTGGAGAAATGATAATGTCAACCGGTGTTCCGTCATCTAAATATGGCATATCACCTACGGGCATGATCTTGGCAATAACTCCCTTATTCCCATGTCGACCAGCAACCTTATCTCCAACAGTTATTTTTCTAATTTGAGCAACCTTGACAACTACTTTTTTAATTACGCCGGGCCCTAGTTCATCACCTTTCTCACGATCTAAAACTTGTACATCAACCACAATTCCTTTTTCTCCATGTGGAACACGTAATGACGTATCTCTTACTTCTCTGGCTTTTTCTCCAAAGATGGCTCTTAATAATCTTTCCTCACTTGTTAGTTCAGTCTCTCCCTTAGGGGCTATTTTACCCACCAATATATCGTTTGGAGAAACTTCAGCACCGATTACCACAATTCCATCCTCTGCAAGACTTGCAAGTTCCATTTCTGCAACATTGGGAATATCCCGAGTAAGCTCTTCGGGACCCAGTTTGGTGTCAACTACTTCAGCGTCGTATTCTTCAATATGGACGGATGTCAAAAGGTCTTCTCTAACTAGTCTATCTGAAACTAAAATTGCATCCTCGAATCCATAACCCCCAAAATTTGTATAGGCAATTACTAAATTACGACCCAGTCCAAGCTCTCCATTTTGAGAGGCTGGGCCATCAATAAGAAGATCCCCTGCCTGAACCCTATCGCCAGGCGAAACTCTTAAAATCTGGTTATAGCATGTCGAATGGGCGGTACGTCTAAATTTAGTTAAACCGTAAACTTCTTTTCTGCCACCTTCAATTATTTCTTCTTCATTGGTCTTTGAATCTATTGATATTTTTGCATCTAGTTTTACGACTACTTTTTCATTATCAGCGTACTCAACTACCCCTGCGTGCCTAGCCCTAATTACTCTTCCCATGCCTTGAGCAATAATCCCTTCCATTCCGGTTCCTATAATCGGTGATTCCGGATTAACAAGGGGGACAGATTGACACTGCATATTGCTTCCCATAAGCGCTCTGTTTCCTTCATCGTTGGCCAAGAACGGAATTAAAGAAGCCGAAGCACCTATAACCTGTCTTGGTGTTACATCAATATAGTTGACCAAGTCACTTGATCCTTCAATAAACTTACCAGCAAACCTCAATGGCACACGCTTGTCAGTAATATTTCCGTTTTTGTCTATATTTACGCCTGAATGGGTAATGTAAAAATTTTCTTCATCATCTGCGGCCAAATAAACAGTTTCGCTTGTGATTTTCTTTTTCTCAACTTTCCTATATGGTGTTTCTATAAATCCAAACTCGTTAACTCTTGCATATAAAGCCAAATAGGTAACAAGTCCAATATTAGGACCTTCCGGAGATCTTACGGGATCAATCCTGCCATATTGTGAGGCATTAACGTCACGGATTGAAAAGCTTGCCCTCTCCCTATTGATTCCACCTGGCCCCAAAACAGATACACGCCTTAAATTATCAACTTCACTTAATGGATTCGTATCATCCAGAATTGTAGAAAGTTGGTTACTTCTGAAAAATTCATTAAGAGAGGCGATCAAAGGTCTTGCATTAATCAAGTTTGCTGGAAGCGGTTTATCATCGGGGGAAATTAAACTCATTTTCTCTTTAATTGACCTCTCAAGCCGAAGTAGTCCAACTCGAAAAGCGTTAACAGCAACAAGCTCCCCAACACGACGGAGCCGCCTATTTGCCAAATGGTCAATATCGTCAATCCTACCGATACCATTTTGAAGATTAATTAAGTAAGAAAGTGTGGCCACCACATCTTGTTTGGTTAAAACCCATGTCGCCTTATCATTGGGAAGATTGAGTCCAAGCCTTCTATTTACTTTGAATCTGCCCACCTTTCCCATATCGTATCTTCTATGGTCAAGGAAAAGAGTTTCAAAAAGAGATTTGGCATTGTCCAAGATCACAGGTTCTCCTGGACGAAGTTTTCTATAAATTTCAAGCAGGGCTTCTTCTCTGGATTTAGCCAAGTCTTTTGCAAGAGTGGTGCCTATATATTTATGATCGGCCCCTTTATCTATATCTGCAAAAACAGAAGCTATTTCTTGGTCTGTCGCGACCCCAATTGCCCTTAAAAATACAGTCGCCAAAACCTTTCGGCGTCTATCAATTCTAGCATAAATAAGATCGCTCCTGGTTACTTCAAATTCCAACCAGCTTCCGTGAAGTGGCCTGACCTCTGCTTTATATAATATTCGGCCACTCGATGCGTCGAGTTCTCCAGAAAAATAAACTCCAGGAGAGCGCACTATTTGGTTAATAACAGCTCGTTCAATACCGTTGACAATAAATGTTCCTCGAGTTGTCATTTGAGGTACATCTCCTAAAAATACATCTTGAGATACTTCTTTACCTGTTTTTTTATTAACTAGGGTTGCACGAATTTTAAGTGAAGATGAATATGTTAATCCTTTAATTTCAGCCACTTTTGGAGTAATTGTCGGGGGAAGAAGAGTGTGGTCGCCAAGTTTAAGCTGCCAGTTTTTTCCAGTAAAGTCATCAATTGGTGAAACGTTAACAAGTTCTTCTTTTATCCCTTCCGTCAAAAACCACCCCCAAGATTCTTTTTGAACCAACGACAAATTAATTTCAGGTAGATCTTTTTCTTCTTTTCCGAAATTTCGACGTTTTTTAGCTTGAGTCATTAGCTTTTAGTAGACACAGAAAGGACGTACCGATCCTGCTTGTACGCCTAAGTGGAGATTATAAATTGAATTATCAATCTGTCAAGTACCTTCTTATATTTTCATTGTGTTCTGCCAGTGTTTTTGCATAATAAATTTGTCCTTTTGAATTATGAAGATAATATAGGTAATCAGAATCGCTTGGATTAACCACAGCCTCAAGAGAGCTTAACCCGGGGCTTGCTATGGGACCAGGAGGAAGCCCTGGAAATTTGTATGTGTTATATGGCGAATTTGTTTTTTTATCAGATGAATTAATTAAACCCCATGTGCCATTGACATATTGCAAAGTAGCGTCGACCTGAAGAGCCATTCCAATCTCAATTCGATTGAGTAAAATTCCAGCCACAATTGGGCGCTCCTGACTAGTTTTTGTTTCCCTTTCAACTAACGAGGCTAATATCACCCGGTCTCGCGTTAGATTCATTTTTGAGGTCCTGCTATCAAAAGTGTTTGTCATTTTGTTAACAATTGCTGAAGCACTAGCGGTTTTAGGGAAAAGATATGTATCTGGGAAAAGATATCCTTCTTCATCAGAAGATGAGCTTAAAAATTCTTTAGTAAAAACTTCATCTTTACCCAAAGCCTTAGAAAATCTTTCTGCAACTTCTTCACGCCTAAGTCCTTCCGGAATTGTTATCCAAATTTCTGCCGGTCCTCGGAGTAGTTGGGTAACTACTTCAAACAGAGAAAGGCTGGGTGAGAGCCTGTACTCACCTGCCTGAATTTTACCAGCCTGTCCCGATATCTGGATATAAATTTTGAAAACCAATGGATTTTTAATTAAATCTTCATCATAGAGCTTGTTGCCAATTTGGCTTGCTCCCGATCCTTTTACGATCAAGAAATCTTTAAAATTCTTGTCAGAAGAAACTGATTTTGTATTTGACCTAAACCAAAAGACCAATGTGACAGCAATTAAAACTAAAGCAATGGGTAAAAGTAATAGTCGTTTCATTTGTCAAAGCTAAGTATAAAGTTTCCAGTCGCCAGTTTCCAGTTTCCAAAGAATCACGAGTTAATAATTGCAAATTATAAGTGCTAAACTAAAATAATGTCCACCAGTAAGTTTGATTCAGAAGCTTTCTTGGAAAGACTAAAGCGGTTTGGACAAAGATCCCAAAAAATAACTTCAACCCTACCAAGAACTCAGTTTAACCTTGAGTACGGAAGCCAACTCATAAGATCTTCGGCTTCGCCTGGGGCAAATTATATTTAGGCATTGGAGGCACTTGGTAAAGTAGAGCAAGAATGTGGAGAGCTAACCGCAGAAGGTAAGGAGATAGTTAAAATATTAACTTCATCAATAATCACTCTTGAAAAGAAAAATTCGTAATTTATAATTTGATAATTCACTGGAGACTGGCAATTGGGGACTGGAAATTCGAGCTACACTTCTTCGAGAAGTGCACGTCTATACTTACCGCTTTCTTTAATAAAAATTCTTCCACACTTTTTACAAGTTATTTGTTCACCAAACTTAGTAGACTTGCTTTTCCCTTCAGAAAGAAGTGCCCCACAACCAACGCATTTCCCTTGCGAGAGCAACCATGCCTGAATCGGCGCTATGACATTTTTAAACATTTGAGTCCAAATAAGATTGTAGCATAAGGGCTGCTGCAAATGCATCTTCCATATCTCTTCTTTTTTTCCTTCCCATTCCAGCTTCCAACGAAAGTCTTTGGGCCTCTTTAGTAGTTAAGGTTTCATCAAAAGTTTCAGCGCCGATATTTTTGGCAAACTTTTTTTGTTCCTCTGCCATAGTTCCCGATGAAACTCCAACAACCAATTTATCAAATTTTTCTTTTTTTAAAATTTCATTCAATTCGTTTAAACCAACGACCTTCCAGGGCCCTGCCAAGGGGCCCTCTGCTGTGGCCAGCCCAATCTTACTTCTACCGTAATCAATTGCTAGAATTTTCATTGTATGTAAGTTCTTCTGGTGGAACCACCCTTGCCCTGACTATTAGCCTTTTTGGTTTCCTGGGGTCACCCGGAGGAACACAGGTTACAAGAGATAAAAATGAATCAGAATCATCCTGCTCCAAAACTTGAATATCGGTAGGCAAAACTTCGAACATATTCTCAACTCTGTATTTATATGAAACACCGTCATATTCAATAAAAATTTCGTTTCCTATTTTTAAACTCGGTAAAAGAGAAAAAATCGATAGATAATCTTTAGGGTTATAAAAAATGGGCAAGATCGAATGACCAAAAAGGACAGAGTTACCACGCTTCCCGGGTAGGGCTGTCCCGGGATATTGAATAATGTGTTGACTTAAATCATTCCCCCCTATGGCAACTGTTGCATTTTCGATCTTCAATTTTGGAATAGAAATCGTGTAATATTCAACCTTACTCGAAATAAAATCTTCTTTTTTTGCTCCTCCTGTAAACCAATTGCTTGCCTGGGTATAATCTACTTCTTCAATATTAACTGGTTTTTTTTCGGAGATGGGTGAAATTAAATTTGGATATTTTTGAGAATAGGTATTATTATATGAAACAATTGGATAAAACACTCCAATTAGGATGATTGTTCCAGATATCCCTGATACTGCTGCTGCTATTCGAAGAATTATTTTTTGAGTCATTTTTCCGCTACGACCTCTATGGTAATGTTTTTAGCTACCCTTGGTAAAGTTGCAAATTTACCAAAAAGGAGAGGGGTGACGCGAATTTCGGCTCGAGAAAAACCGGGAGTTGATGAAAGATACTCTTCAACCAGTTGAGGCAACTTACCAGTGATCTTTTTGATTATTTCCTCTGTTTTGATCTCTGGTAAAAAATTAACGGTTGTAGTCATTTTATAATTATATTTTTCCCCATCAGCATCTATAAATTCAAATTTATAATCCACTTGTGTATCTCTTAAAACAAATCCCTGGGGAATTTTGTCTTTTAATTTTTCCCTAACAAAGTCAGCCAAACGTTGCTTATTTGTAATAACTCCAGTAGCGATCATGGATAGATCTAGTTTTAGAGTATCCGCCTCATCCCCAATCTTGTGACTAAAAGATTGTTTATCTATTTCAAAAACAGCAAACGAATTAACAAAAACTTGATCATTATTAGTTTTTACCAAAAATTCCCCCCTAGCTTTATCGGAAAGTTCGTTTGTTAATTCGTTTAAGAGTTTTTCTCGATCTTCTATGTTTACAGCTGAAATCTCCCTACTTGACCCGCCTGAAAAATCCAAAGTAGATTTTGCATAAGCATCCGCCTTAGGATAATTGCCAACCTTAAAAACTTCATCTTTAGCTAAATTGTAAGCCGACCCAAGGTCGAGAGCAGTCACATTGGCCCCGGCAGTTCCCGGATTATCAGCGTCAATTGCGGCAGAAACCGAAGCGGTTTCGTTTAAACTAAATCTTAAGTCCCCCGAAGACACCAAAACCGTGCTAGCTGGAAAGTTTATAGGAGAATCTGTGCCATTTCTCAAACTCACGACACCTTTAGCTTTTTCTCCAATTAATTTCGTTCCGGTTGCGGATTTAGTTTTTTCTCCTGAAACGCTTACTTTATTAATTTCGTTGACATCAAATGAAATATCAAACTCTTCCTCAAACTTTTGAGGAGAAACATAGATCGATACTGTGGCTTTAGGATAAAACCACCAAAAAAATATTAAACCAAATATAAAAACCCCAAAAATAACTATAAGGGGTGTGAATTTTTTGCCAGTAAAGAAACTTTTTAGTTTTGTTAGGTAAAGTTCAGGCTTTTGGACTACAGGAGATGGTGGGGGTGGCAAAACCTCCTCTGAAACATCTTTCCCGACAGAAAATCCAAGATTCGCAAGTGAGGTAGTGGCTGAAACTTCAGAAACATTAGATATCGCTGAAGCCTGACCAATTTCAGCCGCTCCAGCTAGTGATGTGGCAAGGACTTTTTTGTCGGATTCTAAAATTTCAACCTTAGGTGTGTGTAAAAATTGGATTTTTGTATTTTGATCCCAGGCAACCCCGGAAAGGGTATCTCTTGCTTCTTCAAGTTCGCCACCCCGACCATTAAATATAATTATCCTAGAAGGAAGAGGGCTTGCCCCCTCAAACCTTGATAAACCCTCGACCACGTCGTCAGCTAAAGAAACGCTCCTTGCAACACTTGATGTTCCAACTAAATTTCCCAACGAAAAAACAGAAACCTCCAAAAAATTCTTACCAAGACCTAAAATTATAGAGTTGATAGGTACCCCCTCAATAGATTTGTAATAATGGGCGATTGCCTCGGGGAGTACTACAAAGCCGGTTGGGGTTAAGGAAAGATCTTCACAAACCTTTTTAATTTTTTCTAGATATTCACTACCGATTTCTCCATCTTTTATCCAATTGCTACTTACCCCAAAAACAGTTTTTGTGGGTTCAGAAGCTCCTTCTGGAAGTTTTTGAACAGCGGAAGAAAGTGCAGTATCGATTGCCCCTATAAGTTCATCGTTAGCTTCCCAGGGCGTTGCGGGACTACTTGTTATCACCTGAGCCACACTGTCCGTTATGTGCCAAATACCAGCCTGTACCCAACCAGGTTCAAGAACCAATGACCAATACGTTTCCGGCGGTTTTTCTTTTTGGGCAAAAAAGTCTTTCAAATTCATTTTCATTGTAAGCTAGCGTAGATTCTAATAACTCCCGCGCCAATTTTCTCCTGTTTGATAATCTTAACACGACCAACCTCACTGGTGTTCCCCACATGCGGGCCACCACAAACTTCTTTTGAAAAATCACCGATTGAGTAGACCTTAACATCTTTTCCGTATTTTTCAGCAAAAAAATGTAATGCACCTTGGACAATCGCATCATCAAGACTTGTTTCTTTAAAAGAAACTGGTAAGTTTTCTTTAATTTTTTTATTTATTAAATTTTCAACTTCGGTTTTTTCCTCATCGCTAAGTTTATTTTGATGAGAAAAATCAAAGCGTAATCTTTCGGCAGTTATATGGCTTCCTTTCTGTGAGACATGACTACCTATAATTTCTCGAAGTGCAGCATGAAGTAGGTGTGTTGCCGTATGAAGTTTTGTAACCGTTTTATCAGATTTATCAGACAACCCACCTTTAAATATTCCAGCTGAAGTTGTTCTACTTAAATTTTTGTGTTTTTCAAACTCTTTTTTAAATTCTTCTTTTGCGCCTTCATTAAAAGTCATTTCATTCTGGGAAAGAATTTCAAGTGTAAGTTCAAGTGGAAAGCCACCTGTTTGGTATAAATCAAAGGCTACTTTTCCATCAACTTTGGTATCATTTGAAACAATATTGATTAATTTTTTAAGTCCGCGCTTTAAGGCATCAGCAAATCTTTTACCTTCTTCTATAAATCCTTCTTTTGCACCTTCTGGGTCTCCTGCAATATGGGCCAAAGTTGTTCCAGAAACTCCCCCTCCAAGTAAGTGTAAATGAAACATTGCGCGACGAATCAGTCTTCGTAATGCATAACCATGTAATTTATTGGCCGGTAGAATCCCCTCTTTTAATAAACTCGTCGAAGCACGAATATGGTCCGCGATTATTCTAAAATTTTTGTCTTTTTTGGAATCTGAATTATATTTTATACCAACCTCTTCTTCTATTTTTTTGATTATTTCTGAAAACGAATCAATATGAAATGTATCAGGATCGTTATTGACCGCGGCCGTGATTCTTTCTAAACCTCCCCCAAAATCGACATTTTTTTGTGGCAGTTCAGACAAGGTTCCATCCGCTTCTTTTTTGAACTGTATAAAAACTGAATTGCCTATCTCAAGAAATTTTCCACAGTCACAGTTGGGGTGACATTCTTGACCAAATTTTGTATTGTGTTCGACTGAATCGAATTCAAAAAAAATTTCACTATCTGGTCCGCCGATTTCACCTGCTGGCATTTTGTCTGGGAGCCCACTTATACTCCACCAGTTCTTTTTGGCACCATAGAAGTGGATATGGCCCTCTTCTACCCCCAGACTTTTCCAAATCTCGTAACTTTCTGTGTCTTTTGGAACATCATTGTTCCCAGCAAATATTGAAACATATAATCTCTTTTTATCCAGTCCCAATTCTTTTGTGTAAAATTCCCAAATCCAGTCAAGTTGTTCTTTCTTAAAATAGTCACCCAGAGACCAATTGCCAAGCATCTCGAAAAAAGAATAATGTCTGTTGTCTGCCACCTCATCAAGATCCTGCATTCTAATTGAGGGCTGCGAGTCAACCAACCTTTTACCCAACGGATGTTTTTCACCTTTAAGATATGGAATCATTTGTTGCATACCGCTTGAAGTAAAAAGGGTCGTAGGATCATTTTCTAAAACAAGTGGGGAGGCGGGAATAACTTTGTGACCCCTTTTTTCAAAAAATTTTAAATATTTTTCTCGAACTTCATTTGTCGTAACCATCGTGGCTAAAGTATACCACTTCTAGCCGCCGTGGGACTCAAGAGTTTTGTTTTTGCGAAGGATCTCAAGAACAGAAGTAAGTTTCTCGGGACGAATTAAACCTCCTCCAAGAATCGCGTCTTCTAAAATACTGTTCAATCTTTTTATGGCCCGCCTCAAATCAATAATAATTAACATAACCTGCACTCCAACAATTACCAAAAGGAGTGTTAAAGAAACTACCACTATAACTAAAAGTCTTTGAACTGGATCCATGTTTATAAAAATTTCTAATTTCTAATTAACCTAATTGACCTAAGCAATATTAGAACAATTAGAGCACTTAGAGCAATTAGTTATTTACTCGAACATTTATTGTTCGATGTATAACCGTTTCTTTACCAGATCTAGAAATTGACTTTATAACAACCTCCCTCGTCTCAAGATCAACCTCAAGATTAGTGTCAAACTTTCCATCAGAATTAACCAGTACGGCTTGATTGTTTGCTGTAATTTTTGCATCTGAATCTGTCTTTCCTGAAACTACCACAAGACGACCTGTAATAATTTGCCCATTTACTGGCGAATCTATATCTAATTTGGGGGGTGAAATAAACCTGGAATATTGAAAGACTAAATACCCCAATATTGCTGCTGTGACTACTCCCACCCCTACGACAAATGTAATTTTTGGACTCCAGACAAATTTTGATGAAACATCGGGTTTTGGATTTACCGCTTCTATTTTTGGTGGATAATCTCTTTTGAGTATGGCAACTGCGATTTTTTCATCTATGCCCAACGCCGCCGAGACACTTTTAACAAATCCTAAAACAGTTGGAAAGGGCGGAAGAACTCCCCAATCTTCGTTTTCAACTGCGCTTATAAAATCGCTTTTAATCTTCGTGAGATCTTCAAGTTTTTTAAGGGAGTATTTTTTCCGTTGCCTTCCATCTTTAAGTATTTGGCCGATTGTTTTCATTTCCTTCTAAATTTGCTATAAACTCTTCTGCGTTTTTCACTAAAACTTCTCGAGGTTTACTGGTGCCATCGCTTGCCGCGATTACACCACCATCTTCAAGTTGATCCATAATTCTTGCAGCTCTTGCATATCCGATCGACAGCCTTCTCTGGAGAAGTGACGCGCTAGCTCTCTCATATTGGCAAACGACTCGAATGGCATCTTTGAAAAAATCATCAATCTCCCCACTTATCCCTGAAACCGTAATCGTCCCAGCCTTTTGCATGGTTATAACCTCCTGTGTATATTGTGGTGTTACACCTTGATTTTTAATAAAAGATACGAGTGCGTTAATTTCTTTGTCATTAACAAAAGCTCCTTGAATTCTCATTGGCTTTGCCTGTTCCGGGGGAAGGTAAAGCATATCCCCTTTTCCAAGTAGTTTTTCAGCTCCTTGAGTATCGAGAATTACCCGGGAATCAACTTGAGACGCAACTGCAAAAGCGATTCTAGAGGGAATATTGGCTTTGATAAGACCAGTTATAACGTCAACTGATGGCCTTTGGGTAGCTAGAACCATATGAATCCCAGTAGCCCTACTCATTTGAGCAATTCTGGTAATCGCATCTTCAACCTCAACAGGAGAAAAAAGCATAATATCAGCGAGTTCATCTATGAATAATAAAATGTAGGGAAGAGCTTGAAATCCTGACATCTCATTGTAACTATCGATGTTTCTGGCCCCCGCTTCAGCAAAAAGTTTATAACGCCTATCCATTTCGGCTAAAATCCAACGAAGAGCCGAGATAACTTCTTTCGGTTCTACTATAACAGGGGAAAGAAGATGTGGAATGCCATTGTAATGGGTAAGCTCGACTCGTTTAGGGTCGACCATTATCATTTTAACTTCAGATGGACTAGCTCTAAAAAGAATCGATGCTAAAAAGGCGTTGATACAAATCGACTTTCCAGATCCGGTTTGACCAGCAATTAATATATGTGGCATCTTAGAAACATCGGCAACAATTGCCCTACCAGAAACATCTAATCCCAAAGCAACTGCTAATCTTGAGCGGTTGCCAGACATAGCTTCACTTTCAATCATTTTTCTAAGCGGTACAAATTCTGCATTCCTATTGGGGAGTTCTATTCCCACCAAATTTCTTCCAGGAATCGGGGCTTCAATTCTAATTGTCCCAGTTGGAGCCGAAAGGGCTAGTGCTAAATCACGCTCCAAAGATGTAATCTTAGAAAGCTTGGTGCCATGAGCAAGCTCAATAGCATATTGAGTAACGGCGGGACCCAGATTAACCTCAACAACGTGGGCAGTAATTCCAAACGATTCAAGGGTTTTTTCAATAATTGCGGCATTCCCCTTAATATCCCCTCGGTCCGCCTTACCCACCTCTTCCTCGCCCAACAAATCAATTGATGGGTAGTGCCAAACTTTTTCTTCTCCAGGTATATTACTAACAAGTTTTTGTTCCAATGGTTCTTTTGGCATATTGGCAACTTGGGATTTGGCCATTCCACCACCGGAAACTTTTAAAGGACCTTTTGAAAGAGATCCTCCAATTTTAATATCGGTGTTTCCAAAAGTATAGCCTCGGATGGTTAAAATGATATTGGCGACAACCCTAAACACCTGATCAATTGAAGTATTAAAAAGCACAATTAAACCAATTAGGGCAGTTCCTGCTAAAACAATTCCTGCTCCGACCCCAGTAATCAATATACTAATAGCTTCCCACGCTCCGTGACCCAATATACCTGCGCGCCCAATTGCCATTATTGAAAGAAAAAAAAGAAGTGATCCGACTATTACATTAGGTTGACCAATAATAAGTTTTATTTTCGATATTAAAAATGCAAATGAAAGAAAAACAAAAGGTAAAAAAATTGCCGACCAGGAGAAATAAGCGATTAAAAGATCGTTGAAGCGCATCAAAATTGCGCCCGTTCTGGAAAAGGAAATTAAAACTAGTCCGGCGAGGGCAAAGAAAAAAATCTGAACAATAGAAAAGACAGTATCTCTTTTAAGTTTTAACTTAAACCCTCTTTTATCAAGTCTTCTTCTGTGATGATTCTTAGCCATAGGCAAGATTCATTATACTTCAATTACAACGGGGAGTACCATGGGGCGGCGGCCAGTTTTATCAAAAAAGTATTTTTCTAAAAAATGCTCCGTTACACTTTTTAACTCCGCTATATTTTTAGCCTTTTTGCTTTTTAAATTGTCCAGTAAATTATTTGCCGCATCGTCCAATATTCCACGGTATTTTTGTTCAAAAACAAATCCCCGACTAGTCATTTCTGGTTTTTTGCTAACCATACCGTTTCTGCCAACAAGAAGCGTTACGGCCACAATCCCCTCTTTACCCAGTGCGGTTCTATCTTCAAGAACAACCTTTCCAATATCTCCGATTCCAAGGCCGTGGACCATAACCTCTCTTGTTTTAATTGTTTCTCCTCGCCTTGCATTTCCATTTTCAAAAATTACACTCTCACCTGGCTTTAATCTAAAAACATTTTCTTTAGGTTTGCCCATACCAACAACTAGTTTTTGATACGAAGACATATATCTAATTGTTCCACCTGTTGGAATAAAATATTTTGGTTTGACAATTTTAAATAACTCTATAATGTCCTCCTGGCTACCATGACCTGAAACATGAAGTCCTTCATTTAAGTCGTAATAATGAACATCTACTCCAATATCAATTAATTCATCAACAATTAAATCTTGGGCTTCTTTAGAGTATGCTGGCCCGGGATCGGCCGAGAATATAAATGTATCACCTAGATTAGCTTTGACTCTGTCATGTTCTCCTAGAGCAAGTCTGTAAACAGAACTTCCGACTTGCCCATAACAACCGGCAATAATGTACACGATTTGGCTCGCGTCGTACTTTTGAGATTCTTTAAGATCGATTATTTGGCTTGGTAAATATTTTAAATAACCAAGGTTATAAGCAATTTCAACTTTACTTTGAATGGAACGGCCAACAAGAACAATTTTTCTATGAATCTTCGTGGCAACATTTATCATTTGCTGAAATCTTCCGATACTTGAGGAGATGGCAGTCATATAAATGGCCCCGCGCCCAGCATTTTTTGCGATTTTTAGCAAATTTTCTTCAATAGAAACTCCACTTAGAGTATATCCCGGGTCATTTGATCCCAAACAATCAGACATTAAACAAAGCGCTTCTTTTTCATCCGCAAATTTTTTTGCTTTTAGAATGTCAAAACTCATCCCATCAACTGAAGTTTGGTCCATTTTATGCTCTGCCACATGGAAGATTCTCCCTTCTGGGGTATCGATTGCAAAACCAACAGTGTCGGGAACCGAGTGAGTGACCCTAAATGAATTAATTTTAAATGATCCCACCTCAAAAACATCTCGTTCTGGGTTAAATGTATTAATTTGATAATTTTTAACTCCATAATCTTTAAACTTAACTTTTAAAAATTCAGTGACAAGAGCCGTACACCAGATAGGAGTATTCACTTCCTTTAGAAGAAATGGTAGGGCCCCAACGTGATCATCATGTCCTTGAGAAAGGATTGTTCCCCGTAACTTGTTTTTATTTTTAATAATGTAAGAAAAATCGGGAAGAACAAGTTCTACCCCAGGCATTTCAAGATCAGGAAATCCCACACCACAATCAACAACCATCATGTCTCTATCTGTTTCGTAAACATAGAGATTCTCGGTTACACCGACAGTCCCGGAAAGAGCGATAAACTTTAAAGCCATTATCTTATTTTACTCAATATTTCTTTTAAATGTAAGAAGTCTTTCTTTTCTTGTTCTAAAACATTGCCATTGCGTAACGATGCCGCCGGATGATACATGGGGATAACAATTAACTTTTTACTATTAACAATTAACTCAAACTTTTTACCATGCACTGAACTTATGTAAACGTTTGGTAAAAATTTTGCCATGGAAAATCTACCTAAAGTTATGATTAATTTGGGTTTAATAATTTCCAGAATTTTGTCAAGGTACTTGCCATAGGCTTCTATTTCACTGGGAAATGGGTCACGATTTTCAGGAGGTCTGTGGTGAACCACGTTTGTAACAAAAACTTTTTTTCTTTCTAAACCTGCCAACAAAAGTAATTTATCTAATAACTTTCCAGCTTGACCAACAAATGGTAATCCCTGAACATCCTCATTTCTTCCTGGTCCCTCTCCAATTAGTAAAACTTTTGCTTCAGTATTTCCCGATCCAAAAACTAATTTATTAGCGCCTTTTTTAAGAGGCAATGAATTATCTTTTTCCATTTTTTCTTTTAGTTTATGAAGTAATTCGTATTTACTCATCTTGAAAAAATTCTACTGTATTTGCTTTAGTTTCATAGACCGCAAAATTAATTCCATTTAGGATTGCTCCAGGACGGGCAACTCTTACCTCATTTAACATTCTTTCATCCTTCGAATGTAAATGTCCACAAAAAATAATGTCCATTTTTTTACCTTCAAAATATTTCTTAACACCACTTGGTTTATGTGTAACCCCAATTTTTCTATTATCAATATTGACCTCTAAAAATTCTTTAAATTTAAAGCCCGGATCAGTATCAGCATTTCCTAGAACTGAATATAGGGGAATGCCGAAAGATAAAACCGTTTTAACTGATTCTAAATTATCCCAATCCCCACAGTGAATTACAGCATTTGCATTTATGTTGGTTGCAAAACCCATTACATGCTTAATGTTGGCAATATTACCATGAGAATCAGAGATAATAAGTATTTTCACTAGCCTATTTTATACTATTGTGGTAAAAATTCTTTAACGTTGGCAGAAGTGATATGGGCTGAAGTTGATTTTCCCTCTACTATCATTTTAGCAACTTTCCTTACAACTCCATCAATGTTTCTTTCCAGTGTACGAATTCCAGCATCATATCCAAGGGGCCTTACTATACTCGCCCAAACGTCATCATCAATGGTCAAACTTCCATTAGGAAGTCCTGACGCTTTCATCGCAGATGGCATTATATATTTCTGTCCAATAATAATTTTTTCTTGATCGGTATAGCTTGGCATCCCAATGGGTTCTAATCTATCCATAACGGCAGTTGCTATACTTGTAGTGTTATTGGCTGTAGCTATAAACAAGGCTTCAGATAAATCAAACGGAAAATCGATATAGTGATCGACAAACGCGTGGTTTTGTTTAGGATCAAGTAGCTCAACCAAAACTCCCATTATAGAAGCCCTTCCTTGATCAGTTACCCTATCAATTTCATCAAGAAGTATTACAGGATTTCTGCTTTGGCAATCCCGCAGTGCCTTAATAATTTTACCCGGTTCGGCTTCTGGGTGCATTCTACTCTGACCTCGAAGATCTAGTGGATCTCCCATCCCTCCAAAAGGAATGCGAGCAATGGGCCGGCCTAGGGCTTCTGCAATTGAAAATGCAATCGTAGTTTTCCCTGTTCCGACTAAACCCACAAAACAAAGAATTGGAGCACGATATATGTCCTTACTCTCTCCTTTTTCTTGTTTAAGTTTCATCACACTCGTATACTCCAAAACTCTAGTTTTGATGTCGTCTAGTCCATAGTGATGTGCATCCAAAACTTTCTTGGCATTCTCGAGGTCAAGGATATCCTGCGTTCTTTTGTCCCAGGGAAGATCACAAATCCAATCAATATACTTTTCCATTCGATCAAATTCAGGTAAAAAAGTTGCAGACGAGGTTAATTTTGAAAGTTGATTAAGTCGTACGAGTACTAATTCACGAAGCTTATCTGGCATTGAAGCTTTTTTAACTCTATCAACTAAAGTGGTAATTTCCTGGGCAGCAGAATCCATATCAATTAGAGTATAACAGGAAGTTGAAACATGGTGATATAATTAATTCGTGGAAGTTTAATTAATAATAAATAGGTGTCTTATCTACGAAGTTTTTCTTCAAGTGGATTTTTGGCAAATTCAATAGTTTTGTTTTCAGCTGCGTCTAAATTTGTTTCCCCTAACAAATGTGCATATTCATGTTGAATAAGTCTTGCCATAAAACTATCAAACTTTTGTTTTTGAAGTTTTCCTGCCTCATTGGTCCATTTAAGCTCCATCCATTCCGATCTCTTAACATCTCCCCATATAAATCCCGTGCTTAAACAAAGTTCCCTGAAGTAATTTTTAGTTTTTGAAACTTTGGTTATTACAGGATTAATAAAAATTTGAAGCTTGTCATCAACAAAGCTTACAAAGACAGATTTATCAATTCCAATTTGGGGGGCAGCCAGACCTCTACCAAATCCTGCAATTTTTCTATATTTAATCAAAACTTTACCTAATTTATTACCTATCTTAATTCCTTCAGACAAACTAACTTTCTTAGTTCTTTTTCTTAAGATTGGATCGCCAATATATCTAAATTCCGGAATTTTATTAAGGATATTCTGAAATATTCTAATTTTTTGTTTTAAATTATCGTTCACTTGGCCGATTATATATTAATTAGTGAAATTTATCTCCCAAAGTCTTTTTTAAAACATAAAAAGTTGCCTTACCTTTTCCTTTCCGCTCAATTAAACCCATTTCAATTAGTCTATTAAGATTGATTACTCGCATAGCTTTTGAGCGCTTAATTAACTTGGCGTAATCACTATTTTTAATAAATCCGTTTTTTTCAACAAAATCCAACACCTTTTGGTCATGACTATAAACTACATTTTTAGGATCAACTTGAATACTAAGTATCTTTTTAACCCTTAAAAGTTCATCAATAATTCCATCGGTAAAATATTCAAGCCACTTCGTAAAATCAACATTTTTACTTAATTCATAGTAATTACCAATTTCTCCAACAAATTCAAAATATCTTGTTACATTTTTATTGTAATAATTTTCAAAACTAAACAAATTAAAAGTATTCAGACCCATTTCCGCAAGTAAAATCTTTGTGAGTAGTCTTGTCGTTCTTCCATTTCCATCTATAAACGGATGGATTAAAACAAATTGTTTATGAAATATTCCCGCCAATATTATTGGGTCTATTTCATCACTCTTGCTTTTTATAAACATAATCAGTTCATCTATTAATAGGGGGACATTAGAATGATCTGGAGGTAGATAAACTACCTTTCTTAATGACGGGTTATTTACAAACACTGGCCGCTTTCGTAACACCCCTGTGTCGTAATCTGGTAGCAGATCATCAACAACTCCTTTTTGTATCTTTAAGATCAAATCTAGGGAAAAATGAATGTTATTGTTTTTAAGATTTTTGTTTATTTGTTTTAAGACGTTATTATAATTTAGGACTTCTTTTTCACTATCACGAATATTTTTCGGGTCAGTTTTAATCAGTCGTTTAACATCGGTTAATGGTAGTGGATTACCTTCAATACTAGTTGAGGCATGCGAAGAGATTTCGCGAGCAAGCCTTTCCATTTCCACCAGAACTAGGTTAGAAAATTTCCTATTGTTAAGTTCGGTGATAATTGATCCTATTTCTTTAATATTTGAAAGGAGTTTGTTGGTAATGGCAAATTTAGGATTAAACATACTAGACGTATATTAAGCGAGGCTTGGCACTACTAGCCGTATTATAGACGATTATTAGACGATTGTAAAGAGGTTGTTTATCTCCCGAAGTCTTTTTTACTGCTGTCATCTACCAATCTTGAAGTTGGGAAGTGGGGACCACCCGACCCACCACGACCATCTCTGTTTCCTCCAAAAGAGGATCGTCCTCTGGGGGAAAATCCTCCGCTTCTTTGGTATCCACCAGATCTTGCTCCACCGCCAAATGATCTTCCTCCACCAAACCCACCTCTTGCATTGTCCCTCGAAGCTCCGCGAGGAGCGAAGTGGGATCTTTCAACCCTGATTTTTTCATCCATTGCAGGATCTAAATTCATTGACAAATTAATTCTGCCCATATCGTCAATTTCTTTGACTCGAACTTGAATTTTATCTCCAACTTTAACGACACTTTCTGCTGTTGCTACAAATCCCTCTTGACCCATGTCACTAACATGAACCATCCCTTCTTTTCCGGGCAAGATTTCTACAAAAGCTCCAAAATTTAAGACTCTAGCTACTGTTCCTTCGTAAACTTCACCTGCCCCAACTACTTTTGCAAATCCTTCCACCCAAGTTACAGCTTTAGCTATTGCACTTTCGTCAATTGCAGAAATACTTACTCCACCATCATCATTAACTTCAATTTGTGCTCCAGTATCTGCTATTAATTTCTTGATAGCTTTTCCACCAGGTCCTACAAACTCTCCTATTCTGTCTGCTGGAATCTTAACAACCTTGATCTTTGGTGCAAATACTGAAACTTCAGCTCTCGGAGCTTTCAATATGTCGGTTATCGACTTCATCACCTTGGCTCTTGCATCTTTTGATTGTATGAGTGCCTCACGTAAAATTTCACTGGTTAAATTTAATGTTTTTACATCTAACTGGAGCGCCGTGATTCCTTTAGAAGTTCCCGCCACTTTAAAGTCCATATCCCCATTAAAATCTTCAATCCCCATAATGTCAGAGAGAACCGCATACTCCTGCCTACCGGCAGGCATGGCCTTATCTCCAAATATAAGCCCCATGGCTATTCCAGCTACAGGCGATTTTATAGGGACTCCAGCATCCATTAAAGAAAGGGTGGAGCCACAAACACTAGCCATTGATGTTGAACCGTTTGAACTCATTACTTCTGAAACTACTCGAATTGCGTATGGAAATTCCTCGATTGAAGGAATAACTGGTATCAAGGCCCTTTCAGCTAGTGCACCATGGCCAATTTCTCGCCTACCAGGATTCCCCACTCTTCCTGTTTCACCACTCGCAAAAGGAGCCATGTTGTACTGATGCATGTAGTGTTTTTCAACTTCTCCTTCGGCTGACTCTAGTAGTTGACCCAATTTGGAAGCTCCAAGAGTAGCAACTGATAAAACATGGGTTTGGCCTCTTTTAAAGAGTGCCGAACCATGAACTCTAGGCAGATATCCAACTTGCCCTGATAGTTCTCTAATCTCTGTTAATTTTCTGCCATCTGGTCGTTTTCCTTTTTTGAGAATTTGTTCACGAATAAAGTCTTTCTTTAAATGGTCAACAATATCGAGAACAAACTTTTTATCTTCATCCTTCTCGAAGTTACTTTTAACTGCATCAACAAATTCCGCATATTCCCCAGTTGGCCCTTCATGAAAGGCCATGTTTTTAACTAAATCTTCAATTTTGTTACCAACTAATTTTTTAACTTGTGATTCAAGTTCGGCCGAAGGCTTTTCTTCTTTATAAACTTCCCTTTCTACCCCAACCTCTTTAGCCATATCCTCAATTAACTTTAGAACTGCTTTTGACTCTTTGACTGCAAACTCAACACCTTTAATAATTTCTTCTTCAGTTACTTCGCGTGCGCCAGCTTCGACCATTAAAATGGCGTCTTTTGTGCAAGAAACAGTTAGGTCCATCGAGCTAGCTTCTAAATCTTTTGCTGTCGGATTGACTAAATACTTTCCATCAACAAGTCCTACGGTAAGCGGAGCTACAGGACCCTTCCAGGGGAGATTTGATATATGAATTGCAGCTGAAGCCGCGATTGCACTTAAAATTGATGGATCAGATTCCATATCTACCGAAAGAACCGTGATAATTACTTGGACTTCACGTTTATAAGTTTTAGGGAAAAGTGGACGAATTGAACGGTCTATCAGGCGAGCTGAAAGAATTTCTTCATCTGTGGGTCTGCCTTCTCTTTTAACCCAGCGACTACCTTTGATTCGCCCGCCGGCGTAAAGCTTTTCTTGATATTCTAAAGTTAAAGGGAAATAGTCGAGCTCAATTTTAAGTGGCGCTGAAGCGACAGTAGCCAAAACTACAGTATCGCCATGTCTGGCCATAACAGCGCCGGCGGCTTGCTGGGCAAGTTCACCTGTAGTTAAAGTTAGGGTTCTACCTCCAAGTTCAATTGATTTTTCTATTTTTTTCACTTGTCTAATTTTAATTCTTTAATGAGGTCTTTATAACGCCCCTCGTCATGTTTTTGAAGATAAGACAAAAGTCTTCTTCTTTTAGCTACCATGCTCAAAAGCCCTCGTCTTGAATGAGTATCTTTTTTATGTTCCTTTAAGTGAGCTGTTAATTTCTCTATTTGTGTTGAGAGAAGCGCAATTTGAACTTCAGGAGAACCTGTGTCGCCTTTTTCTCGAGCAAATTTCTTTATTAATTCTAGCTTTAAATCTTTTGCTAATGCCATAGGTCGTCATGTGGAACAAAGTAGGCTCATTCCAGAGCAAACCTTGTTAACATCTTGCAAATGATAACATATAAACTTAACTTACGCTAGTCCCTTTGTAAATCTTTGGTTGTAACCAATCTTGTGGAGGATTCTCGACAATCTCTTCTTTTGCCTCAATCTGTTCTAAAACCGGATCTACTTGTGATACTTTTTGTCCGAAAGGCTGAGTCGGAATACTTCCCATAGGGAAACTCTTCGGCTCTGGTATTGTTTTTGGCATTCTTTGACCCCCATTTCGAAGAAGGTGGGCAAAAATTTCAAATGTTTCAGGAGTTACCTCGCTACTTTCAAAATGACTACTCCCTTCCTCAATTCCCATAATTAGGTTTGTTGCAGAGTCAGAATCCATTGGAATCCCATTTTCTTTAATTGTGGAGGCAATAAGTTCAGAGACTGAAGAACCAGGTTTTGCAAATGACATAATCCCACGATCACTCGTCAAAACGCGTGTGCCAATATGTAGGATTTTGACTCCTTGCAACTGCTTGTCAGCCAATTCCGGAAAATGAGAATCACTTGCTCCCCCTATAAGGATTAATAAATCAGCAGAAACCCCAGCAGTTGATAGGGATAGTTGCTCCTTTTTTGGAGAATTAAAGCCTGGTTTGGGTATAACTGTCAAAATAAATTCTCCATTTTCTAAATCCGCTTTTACTTTGTCAATTCCATTTCCATCATAGTTGGTAAATTTAATCACCAAATTTTTATCTCCAAGGTTTGAAGAAATTTTGTCTACACCAATTAATCTATTAAAGCCCACGGTCATCGAACTAGATGAAAAAATTGTAGTTGGTTTCTGATCTTTTAAAGTGAGATAGAGTGAAAGCCCTGCTGCTACCTGATCGAAATACGGTTTACTTGGCAAAAGCACCAGAATAGAATTGGCAGAGCTAATCAAAGAAGAAAAAGAATCGTTCATTTTGTGACCGATAGTAACACATCATTAACTTGGAAATCAAGTTGGGGTTCTAAGATTACTCCAAATTCCTCATTAGCCCCAACCGAAGTTGTGTCTACTTTCTGTTTTTTAATTGTCAGGGCTTTTGCTTTTCCAATTTCTTTTTCGTCTCTGGTTAAAATTAAGCGATCACCCTTATTAAATCTACCGGTTAAAACTCTACACCCAGCAACGCTTTTTTTATTAAAAGGAAAACTTGCTAAAACTTGAGCCTTACCTAATATTTGAACTTTTCCACCTTTTAAGGTTTCTTCAATTTCTGAAATTAACTCATAAATGATATCAAATTTTTTAACCCTTACTCCTTCTGTTTCTGCTAATTTTGCAATGTTATTTGGAATTTTTGTTCCAAAGGCAAAAACATAGGCATTACCTACTTTTGCAGTTAGAATATCATTACCTAAAACGTCTCCAATTCCATAGTCGACAACTATAACTTTAGGGGGTAGTGAGGCAATAATTGCCTCAAGTATCCCTGAATTTGCTGCTTTTAATACAATTGGCAGTTCATCTTCTGCCAACCGTCTAGCATCACCCAAAACTTTTCTTGGACCAACATCTTGTTTTTGGGTTAAACCAATAACTTGAGATGGTTCACCGGGTAGGACTTCTCGGACAGATTCTCCTTTATCATTAAAGATTCCCCTTACTTTTCCTGATAAGTTATCTATATCAATTTGATCCCCAACTTTAATATTCCCGTTTCTGACTATGATATTGGTAACCGGGCCTCTTGCATCTTTAAACGACTCGATGATAACCGCTTCAAGTGGAGCATTGAGGTCGCCTGAAACATTATTAACTTCAGAAAGAAGTGTGATTGTTTCAAGAAGGTTTTTTAACCCTTCTCCTGTTTTGGCAGAAAGTGAAACGAGTGGAACCTCTCCTTCTCTACCTTCAAAGAGTAGCCCTTCTTTTTCAAGCTGGCCACGAACTATCTCTAGACGAACTCCTACTATATCAATCTTTGTTAGAGCAACAATAAATGGAATTTTAGCTTCCTTAATCATCTCAAGCGCTTCTTTTGTTTGTGGTTTAATCCCATCATCTGCTGAAACAACCAAGATGGCTATATCTGCAACCCTTGTCCCACGCCCCCTCATTTTACCAAAGGCGGCGTGCCCCGGTGTGTCAATAAAACAAATTCCGTTTACAACAGAAGCCCCGATACTTTGCGTAATTCCTCCTGCCTCTCGTGAAGCCACACTAGTTTTTCGAATTGCATCAAGAAGCGTAGTCTTACCGTGATCTACATGCCCCAAAACTACAACTATTGGATTTCTTTTTTTCATACATATTACTCCGGCTTCTCTTCTTCAGCTTTCTCCTTTTTTAATTTTTTAGCAATTTTCCTAGCTTTAGTTTTTGTAATTTTATTAACGTCGGATATGGGTAAAATCTCTTCTATTTTTTCCGTCTCCACCTCTTTCTCAAGTCTTTCCCCATTTCCTTCAACTTCAATTCGGTAACCCGTCAACTTTGCTGTTAAACGAACATTTTGCCCATCTTTGCCTATGGCCATCGAGAGTTGATCCTCCGGACAAAGCACTTTAGCAACTTTCACTTTCTCATTGAGTTTGACTGTAAGGCCATCTGCGGGGGACAAGGCCGACTTTATTAGTTCGGCAACGTCTTTGCTCCAAGGGATAACATCAACCCTCTCTCCACCAACTTCATTTGTTACAGCTTGAACCCTAACTCCTTTTTGCCCCACACAAGAGCCAACTGGGTCAACTCCGGTCTGCTCTGAAAAAACAGCAATTTTTGTTCTGACACCGGCTTCTCTTGCAATTTCTTTAATCACTACAGCACCCGAGGAAACTTCCGGAACTTCCCTGGCAAAAAGTTTTTTAATAAATTCAGGTTCGGCTCGAGATAAAAACAGATCTTTTCCTCTTGGAGTTTCCTTTATTTCTTTCAGAAGGAATGTAAGTCTTTGGTTTAAATTAAGACGTTCATTTGAAATCCGCTCACTAGCTTCCATTATAGCCTCGGTTCTACCCAGATCCACTCTCACATTTGGACCATCAAACCGTAAAATAAGTCCCGAAACCAAAGCTCCTACTTTTTCCTCAAACTCCTCTAAAATTGCACCTTTCTCTGCCTCTCTTATTTTTTGGTGAATAACTTGTTTTGCTGTTTGAGCCGCAATTCTTCCAAAACCAGGAGGGGTAACGTCTTTTTTATCTATAAAGACCTTGGTTTCACCGGAAACTGAGTCGATTTGAGCCACTATCTCGATTTCCTCTGCGATTTCTTCACCCTGCTCTTTGGCGTCTCGCCTATAGGCCGCAATTATTGCTTGTTTAATGGTTTCGAGAATAACATTGGGGTCAAGCCCTCGCTCTGCAGCGATTGCTTTTAAGGCTTGTGAAAATTCTGTTCTAGCTGCTTGCATACAAGCTTGAAGTTTACCTTAAAGAAGCTAAATTAACAAGAAGGTTTAAAGCCCCTCTTCTTTCATTTCTTCAAGTATGCTTTTTTGGTTTCGAGTGAGTTTATCTGGTGTTAGGATGTTAATTCTCACGTATTCATCACCACGGCCTCTTCCATGAAGATGGGGAACTCCTCGTTCGCGAAGGCGTACCATTGCTCCGCTTTGTGTCCCTGGGCGAATTTTAATTTTTATTTCCTCATCGATCGCAGGAACACTAATTTCTCCTCCAAGTACTGCTAGTGAAAAAGGAATGCCAACTGTTACATAGATATCGTCATCCTGGCGCTCAAATACCTTATGGGGTTTAATATTAACTGAAAGAGTAAAGTCTCCGAAATTAATTCTTGCTCCTTCATAAATTCCTGCAGGAATTTTAATTTTTCTTGTTTTTCCTCTTTCTATCTCTATCTCTTTCTCTATGCCCTTTACTGCATCCATAAAGTCCATTGTCATTGAATAACGAGGAATAGATCTTGATTGAGACCTTCCAAATGGATTTCCCCCACCAAAGAAACTTTCAAAAATATCAAATGGATCGCCAAAATCTGCGTTTGCAAACGGGTTACTGTCCCCACCCGATGACCAGGTATATGTAAACGGACTGGATTGCCCCGAAAAACCTCCAGTAAATGGATTTCCTGTTGGGCCACCCGCTGAGCCAAATTGATCATATGAAGAGCGTTTATTTGGGTCGGACAATACTTGATATGCTTCGTTTATTTCTTTGAATTTTTTTTCAGCAACTTCTTTCTCATCTTTATGTCTATCCGGATGCCACTCGAGAGCTTGCTTTCTATATGCCTTTTTAATTTCATCACTAGAAGCAGTCTTACCTACTCCCAAAATGTCATAATAATCTGTTTTGGCACTCATAAATTAATAATGCTAATTATATCAAAATCTGTTTCCAAATCTATGATATAATTTTGGGTATGAAAAAGATTACCAAAAATATTTTAGAGTATACTGTTCTATTTGAGCCTGCCGAAGAGGGTGGCTATATTGTTACCGTTCCCGCTTTAGATGGTTGTGCAACTCAAGGGGAAACTATAGAAGAAGCAGTTAGAAACATCAAAGAGGCTATTTCAGGTGTAATTGCTGTTATGGAAGAAGAAGGGTTGGAGATTCCAAGAGAAAAAACGGAAACATTTTTTACAAAAATTGCTGTTTCTTATCCAGTCTTAACTGCCTAAAATGCCTTCATTCAAACCAAAGATGTAAAACCTGGCTTGTTAAGAAATTTCATCAACAAGGCTGACTCTTCAGAAAAAGAATTCCTCAAACTAAAGTAAAATCTTCAAAAAACTCAAAGGCTAACACTTGCCAAAATTAAACCTAAAATATCGTAGTAATCAGTTTTTGTAGACATAACCCTTATTCTAAACTAGAAATTATAAATTTGTAATTATTTAGATGAAGTTGCAAAAGACAATTCAAATTTGTTTGATTCTTTACCTTTCAAATTAACAACAACATCATCGATTGTTAAATTTGAAATATGGTTTGTTGGTAATGATATTAAAATTCCCTTTTTATCATTTAACACATCCTGTTCCCAAACTTCACGAGAAATAATTTTCAGAAGCGATTCCCCATTAAAGGGCTTCCCTAAATTTTTTAAATTAAGGACGGTAGCATTTCGATCCAAAACATCATCAATTCCAACCTCAAATAATATCTTATTGGCTGTGCCAATATTTTTAAAGCCTTTTCTTCACTGGAAGATTTTGAAAAACTATATCTTTCAACAAGACCAAAAAAAGATTCCATTTATTCAACCACCTGTCCTTCTTCAACATCCTCTGGTTTTTTCTTTTCAGAACCTTCAGTTTTCGGTTCTTCGGTTCCACTGTTCTCCGGTTCACTGGTTTTGTTTTGATCCCCATACATCGCTTGGCCAACTGAAGACAAAACATCACTCAAATCTTTTGTTGCGGTTTCTATTTCTTCTTTAGTTGAGCTGTCTTTCCCCGCTACTTCTTTAAGCGCTTTTACTTTTTCTTCTACTTCTTCTTTTATTTTAGTATCAACCTTGTCTCCAGCATCTTTTAATGCCTTTTCTGCAGTTGCAATTAGGCCGTCAGCATTATTCTTTGCTTTAATACCTTCTGCTTTCTTTTCATCTTCATCTTTGTGTTTTTCGGCTTCTTCCTGCATTCTTTTTACTTCCTCGTCGGAAAGTCCCACTGCTCCTGTGATTTTTATGTTTGTAGTCTTTCCCGATGCTTTATCTTTTGCGGTAACTGTCAAAATGCCCGATGCATCCATATCAAAAGTTACTTCAACCTGTGGCACTCCTCTTGGGGCCGGAGGAATTCCATCAAGAGTAAACGTTCCAAGTGTTTTATTATCGGCACTCATTGGGCGCTCTCCTTGAGTTACCACTATTTGAACCTGTGTTTGATTATCAGCCGCAGTTGAAAATGTTTCAGTTTTACTTGTAGGAATAGTGGTATTTCTTGGAATCATTGGTGTAGCTACTCCACCCAAAGTCTCAATCGCTAAAGTAAGTGGGGTAACATCCAAAAGCAAAATATCTTTTACTTCTCCACCTAATACTCCGCCCTGAATAGCTGCTCCAATTGCTACTACCTCGTCTGGGTTGACTGATTTATTTGGATCTTTGCCAAAGAAATTTTTAACAGTTTCGACCACCTTTGGCATTCTTGTCATTCCACCTACTAAAATAATTTCATTAATATCGTGTGGGTCTAATTTGGCGTCTTTCAAGGCTAAAGCTACCGGCTTCATTGTTTTTTCGATTAACTCCCCAACCAAGCTTTCTAGTTTTGCTCTTGTCAACTTCATAGTTAAATGAAGTGGTTGACCATCTTTTTGAGTAATGTATGGTTGGTTTATTTCAACTTCTTCTGCGGCAGAAAGCTCGATTTTTGCTTTCTCCGCGGCGTCCCTTACTCTTTGAAGTGCTTGTTTGTCAGCTGAAAGATCAAGCCCGCCATTTTCCTTTTTAAATTCATCAACTATATATTCAACAATTGTTTGATCAAAATCATCTCCTCCAAGGTGAGTGTCGCCATTTGTAGCCTTAACTTCAAATACCCCCTCACCCAATTCAAGCACTGAAATATCAAATGTTCCACCACCAAGATCATAGACAGCAATTTTATGAGCGTTTTTCTTATCTAGCCCATATGCAAGAGCTGCCGCGGTTGGTTCATTAATTATTCGCTCAACTTTAAGTCCTGCAATTTCGCCCGCTTGCTTCGTAGCTTGCCTTTGGGCATCATCAAAGTAGGCCGGAACCGTAATTACTGCTGATTCTACTTTTTCACCAAGATAAGCCTCTGCATCTTTTTTGAGTTTCATTAAAACCCTGGCTCCAATTTCTTGAGGTGTAAATACTTTGTCACCAATTTTAATATCGGCCATTCCATTTTTACCCTTTACAATTTCGTAAGGAACCATTTTGATAGTTCTTTCGACCTCTTTATCTTCAAATCTTCTACCCATAAGGCGCTTGGCAGAGAAAACTGTATTTTTAGAGTTAAGAATCATTTGACGTTTAGCCACATCCCCCACTAAATTTTTAATAGGTTCAACAACTGATGGGGTAACATTACGACCGGTGTCAGAGGCTGCTATAACCACTGGGCGTCCTGCCTCCATTACAGAAAGGGCCGAATTTGTTGTTCCTAAATCAATTCCAATGATTTTACTCATATTATTTTTGCCATACTTTTACTTTTGTGTGTCTTATTACTGGCCCGTCTATAATTTTATAACCTGTTTGCACTATTTCTGCAACTGTATTAACAGCTTTCCCAACCACAGCTTCGATAACCTCCATAAGCTCTGGGTTAAACCCATCTCCAGCTTTAACTTTTATTTCTTCTATCCCTTCAGTTTTTATTGCTTCTTCAAATTCTTTAATGGTGACAGCAATTCCTGGGTCCTTAACATGCTCTTGAGCTTTTTTCAAAACATCTAAAACTGGTAATAATTTTAACACTAATCTTAAATTAGCCAACTTTTCAAAATTGTTTTTATCTGTTTCAACTCTTTTTCTTAAGTTATCATAATCAGCAAGAGCTCTGGCTAGTTGGTTTTTCATGCTGATGCTACCTCCTCAATTAATCCCTTAAAATATTTAACAACTGGGATCAGTGTCGAATAAGAAACCCTTGATGGTCCGATTATAGCAAGCATGGCGGGTTTTCCTCGAACATTAAAATGTGTCGCAATAATACCAGCTGGCGTCAACTCCGGCCAGCCTAATTCTTCTCCAAATAAAATATCTAAAGGAGAGGTGGGTTCTGAAATCTCAAAAAAAAGCTTTTGCATTTTTTCTCCTTGTTCAAGTAATGAAAATATATTTGCACAAGCCTGTATATCTGAAAATTCTGGGTTCTCAAAAAGATGGGAGTAGCCTGAATGCCAAAACCTATTACTTGCTCCTTCTTGGAGCGCAGAAACAGACAGGCTTTGGGTGGCATCAGACAAAGCATGTGTTGCCTCCTCCATTAGATCCTTTAAGTCTGCCCTAGAATCCCAAACATCCTCTTTTGCTTTAACTTCATCGACCAAACTCATCTCTTTTTCCTCCATTAGTTGATCGATGTAAAATTTCATCGCGGTTGGGGTGGGGACGCGACCCGCAGATGTATGTAGTTGTTTAAGATAATTAGATTTTGTCAAAGAAACCATCTCATTTCTGATCGTAGCCGGAGAAACCCCTAAATTATATTTTTTATCGAGAGCCTCGGAGCCAACCGCATCGGCAGTTTCAATATACTCGTCGATAATAGCTTTTAAGACTCGTGTTTGCCTTGCGGTTAATCCTTCAGCCATAGTTAGCAGTATCTTATCTCGAGTGCTAACCCTTGTCAAGGTCTGAAATGGGTTCTATTTTTCTTGAAATAAAAAATCGTTTAAACAAGTTTAAAAAATTAGTTAATTCTTGAGATTTTAGTAAATAAGAAGTTAAAAAGTAAGCCAAGGCGCCCGATAAAATTACCAACATGGTTAATGCCAAAAGGTTTCCGGCATATCTTGTATCCAAAACAAACCTCTCAAAAGGAAGATTGGCCGGCGAATTTTTTATCCAAACCCATCTATCAAAAAACTTGAGCATAAAATACATCACGACACCTGAAACTACGGATGAAAATACTGATTTAAAAAGTGGGGAAAGAAGTTTCCAAATCGGACCATTTTTAAGACGATTATTGATTACTATAAAAAGAGTGGCGCCTTGTATAAAAACTCCGATAGAGTAGGCAAGTGCCAGAGACCAAGAGGGAAGACTAAAAACTTTGACAAAAATAAATGCCAAGCTAATATTAATAATTAATGAGATTATAGAAATAATAACGGGAGTCTTTGTATCGTGCATGGCATAAAATGCCCTTGAAAGTAGACTTGCACCAGCTTGGAAGATAACTCCAACGGCGAATGCCGAAACAACCATTCCGGTTTGGACCGTTGCTTCCCAATCAAACATATCTGTCCCAAAAATAAGCCTTACTATGGGGATTCTTAAAACTATCAATGTGGCCGAAACTGGCAAAATTAAAAAAACCATCTGATATAGAGCATCAAAAAGTGTTTTCCTGAAAACGCCTGGCTGGCCCACCTGTCTTGATAGTGTGGGTAGAGATGCTTTGGCTATCGATGTCCCAAAAAGTCCAACTGGAATAAGTTGAATGGTGTTGCCTAGAGTAAAATAAGTATATGAAGCAGTTGAAATTAATGAAGCCAAAAAAAGCTCGACCGTTTTCATAACCTGAATCACTGAAACTTCAATAATTCTGGGGAGTGCAAGTCTTCCAATTTTTCTTACATTATCATCAATGGAAATTTTTGACCTAAATCTGAAACCAAGTTTTAAAGAAAGGGGGAGTTGAATTAAAAGATGCAGAGCAGAGCCCACTATAACCCCGATGACTGGGGCCATAAGATGAAACTTGGGAGCAAAAATTAGTGTACCAAAAATGATTCCTAGGTTATAAAAAAGTGGAGCGACCGCAGGAATTAAAAAACGCCGTGATGATTCTAAAACTGCAGTTAAAACGTAACTAATAACAAAAAAGCCTTGGGCCGCAAACAGAATTCTAGTAAGCCTTACTATTGTTACTTGTTGTCCATTTGTGAATCCAGGAGCTAAAACACCATAAAGATGAGATGAAAAAAAGATTAAAAATCCTGCCAAAATTAAAAAAACTAAAAATCCAATATTGACAACTGTTGTAGCCACCTTCCAAGCCTCATTTTTGTTTTTTTTGATAAGTCCTGTAAAAACTGGGATAAATGCGGCTGAAAAGGTCCCAAAAACTAATACCTCAAAAACCAAATCGGGTAAGCGAAACGCGGCAAAGAAAAGTGAAAGTTCATCTGGCGTAAAAAAACTTGCCAAAACTCTTTGACGAACAAGACCCAGGATTCGACTGGCAACAACCATAAACATAATAATTGTCGCGGCGGAAAGAACAGTCTTTTGTTGTGAATTAAATAGGTTTTTGATTGATTTCATTATCAAGGTCGATTATACTATTGGGATGCCGGTTACTAAAACAGCCAAAAGAGCCTTGAGAAGCTCCCATAAAAAAACTAGTGTTAATAAAATTATCATTTCAAAGCTTGAAGTGGCCTTAAGAAAAGCTAGAAAACTTAAGAGTCTAGACTCGATATTCAAAGCAACTTCATTGGCTGACAGGGCCACAAAAAAGAAAGTTATCCACAAAAATAAATCCGCCAGGATTAAAAGCGCTTTGTCAAAGCTTCTTCCAAAAACAAAATCAAAATAGTATATTGAAAGTAGCATGGCTACCAAAAAAAAGTTAATCAATCTACTTCCTCAAGAAGAATTTGAGGCTTCAACGCTAGGGAGATTGCTTCGTTGGGCAATGACATCTTTTAGGTATATTGTAATAATCACCGAAATGGTAGTTATGGGAGCATTTCTTTCCCGATTTTGGTTAGATGCTCAAAACTCTGATCTAAACGATCAACTACAAATTAAGACTGCCCAAATAAAAGCCCAAAGTGATTTTGAAAAAAGTTTTAGAACTTTACAAGCAAAACTCCAAATTTTTAAAGATCTATCAAAAGAGAAAAAACCTTCCGATACTATAGCTAAAATCGTTGCCAAGGTACCCGGTGAGGTTAGCCTTCAGTCGATATCATTTCAGGAAACTTCAGCCCAAATCAAAGGAGTTGCTGGAAGTGAAATGGGAATTGCTCAATTTATTTCCAATCTAAACGCCGATGCCGCATTTAAAGACATATCTCTCGGTCAACTAAATTCATCAGAAAATAATCCGTCACTAACAGTCTTTAATATCAAGCTTTTAATAAAATAATATGGCACTTGGATGGCGAGGACAATATTTACGGTACAAAGAGTATTTTTTAAATGTCGTGGTGCTTTACAAACAGCGCCGTGACCTCAAGATGTTTTTGGAAGTTATTCTTTCCCTAATTACAATAACCATATTTGGTTTATTTGCCCTAAAACCTACCGCCCTGACCATTATCTCCTTGGTTAAAGAAGTCAATGAGAAAGAAAAAACTATTTCTTTACTTGATCAGAAAATTGCAAATCTAGATACCGCAAGCAGTCTTTATTCTGAAAATTCAGGGGTTATTCCACTGGTAGACCTGGCCGTCCCCAATCAACCACAGCCAGAAATTTTTGTTGGGCAGATACAAGCTGTCGCAAGCAAAAACGCCGTTCAAGTCTTGGGTGTATCTGTAGGAGAAATAATACTTTTGGGAAAAGATGATCAGGCCAAGAAGAAGGAAGCTGGTTTAAAACCATTATCTACAGGATCAAAAGAAATGACTGTTTCAATTAGTATTAGTGGAAATTATCAGGGAATAATTTCTACAGCCCGCGACTTAGAAAACTTGCGCCGTCCGATAAAAATTGATGCCTTTGGAATTAATACAACTACGTCCGAAAGTGGAAATATTATTGTAGCTATAATTTCAGGCAGGTTACCGTTTATCCAGTGAAAAACAAAATTCCTAACATTGTTACAATTTTAATTTTGACAACCCTAACTGCAATTATGTGGATATCTTTAAGCGTTTACCGAGCAGTTGTCGTAAAACCATCTTTGGTGGTACCTGATGAAATCTCAAAACCATTGGTGCCATTCCTAGATCAAGATATTATTAGAGATATTCAAAATAGAAATGAGTAACATTTCATGATAAACAAAGTTTGTCACAAGCTACGCTTATGATAAACAAAGTTTGTCACAAGCTACGCTTATGATTAAAAAAAATAAACTTCCAACAATACTCGGACTAATAGTTTTAATTGTTGGAACACTTTTTGGAGTTATATTAGTTAATTCGAGAGCTATTTTTAGATTAGGAGCATCCGGAGAGGCAATGCCTAAAAATATACGGGTTTCTAATATTTCAGATACTAGTCTGACAATCTCTTGGGTTACAGACAAGGAGTCTGTCGGGTTTGTGCTTTGGGGTCAAAACAAATTGGTTCAAGATAGCAAAAAGTCTTTCACTCACAGTGTGGCACTAAACGATCTTAAGGCTGAAACTGAATACTCCTATAAAATAAATTCAGGAGGAATACTGTTTGACAACAATGGGATTCCCTGGAAAACAAAAACAGGATCTGCTTTAAATGTTAGCGAAAATTCTGTGCTTATATCAGGATCGGTAATAAGTTCAACTGGGGAAACAATCAAAAATGCCTTAGTTTATGCAAATATTCAAGGATATATACTCTCAACATTAACCTCTCCTACCGGCAATTATGTTTTTCAGTTAGGGGCTACAAGAACTCAAGATTTAAAAAACTTGCTAGAAATCAACGAGGCGCAAACCTTAGTTGAAATTTTTGTGGAGACAGGAACTGGGGATGTTTCAACCGCTCAAATTTTTCCACAATCTGCTAAACCCGCCCCACCCATGGTACTTGGGCAAACACATGATTTTCGAAGCCTTCCAATATCAACATCTGGAGGAACACCTAATGCCGAAGTCGATCTTCCTGAAAATTCAGAAGAAAAATCCAAGTTCGCCGTAGCCGACAATGTCCCCGTTTCTGGACCAGCTCAAAGTGTAACCCTTGAGAGTTTAGATGATGGAGAGGTGGTAACTAGCACCGAACCAGAATTTTTTGGTGACGGGCCAAAAGGAACTATATTAACAATAACTGTCGAGTCTGAAAATCCCATAACAGCATCCGTCACTATTGGCACTGCCGGATCTTGGAATTGGAATCCACCGGAAAATTTAAGTCCTGGAGTTCATAAAATTACTATTTCCTGGAAAGATATAACCGGAATAACCAGAAAACTAACTAGAAATTTTGTTGTTCAAGCGGGTGAAGCTCCGGCCTTTGAGGCATCTGGTTCTGGAGAGACCACAACTGCAACCCCAACTCCCACCGCCTCGTCAAATGCTAAACCAACGTCTAGTCCAAAAGTAACTGCAAGCCCAGCGCCTATTCCTCAAACTGGTAACTTGACTCCGACCATTCTTTTCTCTATTCTGGGTATAGGCGTTATGGCGCTGTCTTTTGTTACCTATAAACATGCCCAATCAATCTGATTTATCCAGCGGAGCTTCAGCGAAGTTGGACCCAACTCAAACAGATCCGGTTCAAACTCCGGTAGTTCCCCCAGTTGACGATAATCCAGTTATAACTGTCCCTGACTTTCAAATGGCAGATACTTCAGATATTTCATCTATGCCAACTGAAGACTCGCAGCCAGTCTCCAATCTCCAGTCTCCAATCGCCAGTGAAAGTGGTGGAACAGCTGCACCACTAGACGACGTGTCCTCAATGATGGTTTCCCCACCACCAAAGAAAAAATTCGGCGGAGGAAAAATCATCGCAACAATATTGGGATTATTTTTATTAATTGGCGGCATCGCCGGAGGAGTAATCTTGACCCAACAAAAACAAAGTGTTTCAGAAAAAGCATACGAAGAAACTTGTTCTGAATCTGGGGCAACAGACTGCGCAACTGCCGAACGGGAATGTACTATAGAAAAGGCAGATAAATGTAAATGGATACCTCTTTCTGGTGACAAGTGTGGTAGATGTGTTGTAAATGATGGTGATGGCACTCCCACCGCTAGTTGTCAAAATATTAAAGCCTATTCTCCAACATGGACGCAACTAAGTGTAGCTCAGCTTTCTAGCCTCAAAGCTAATAACCAAGTTAATTTCTGTGCAACTGGAACTACTACCCCAGCACAAGATCGAGTTCAATTTACAGCCGCAAGGTTCACTGTTAATGGAACCACAAGGCCGGAAACGATAGGTAAAAGGCCGGGCGGGGGCAAGAATGAATTTTGTGATCTTTATACAATTCCGGCAGGAACAACAACATTTAACATTTCAGCACAAGTTAAAATATTAAATCAATGGAAATAATATGAAAAAATCTAAATTTGTAACCGGAATAATAATAATCATAACTCTAGTTCTAGCTGGAGTTGCTATTTTTACCGCTATCAGGCTTTACCAATTGAGAGCACAGCCGGTGGCTCCAAATGTACCATCTAGTAAACCAAGGGCTGCAGAAACAAATAATTGCTCATTGTCATTTACGATTGGTGCGACATCAACAGCTACAGCTACAGCCACGGCAACCGCAACATCGACCGCCACTTCTACGGCAACCAGTACCGCAACATCAACGCCAACTGAATCCCCAACTTCACCTCCCGGTACTCCAAATTCCTGCGGAGGAACATGTGGGAGCAATAGTAACTGCGGGAGTGATCTTATTTGCTACCAGGGATTCTGCCGAAACGCCTCGTGTGTAGCAGAAACTGACTGTACATGTGCTGGTGCCTCGGCCCAAACACCAACACAGCCATCTCTTCCAAACTCTGGAACCAGCTGGCCAACAGTATTTGGAGCAGGACTTGGAATACTCGTCATAATGGGCTCACTGCTACTTGCAATTTAATTTAATTTGTAATAGCGTTTATACGTAAGCATGTTTAGAATTTTTAAAGGAAAAAGGGAAAATAAAAAGCCCTGGCAGTTGGTTAGTCTTATTTTTTTGGTCGGCGCCATCGTCGCCGGCGTACTTCTGGTCAAGCAGTCCCAAGACATCCGAGAAAAAGCAGCGGGGGATACTTGTTTGCAATTACGAGGCGATTGTGTGTCTGAACCTGAGTGTAGACATCCAGATAAAAAAAGGAGGACGGATGACTGTAGTGTAGGCGATCTTGTTTGTTGCTATGAACCCAGCGATGACGGAGGGGGTGGCGGCGGAAATCATACCAAGTGTGACGCGGATAATCCCTGTGGAGGGGGTTCATGCTCCACACGATTTAAGAGGTGTTTCACCAATCAGCAATGTAAAAGATGGGACAGAATCCTCAAGTGCGAAAAATAAGGTAACTTATCTCCAGCTTTCCATCCAATAGTAGGATTTGTCTAGCCAAAGAGGAATTTGTAGTCCTGCCCAGTGAGGGTAGAAGTAAACAAATAAAACAGTAGCAAGTAGAATGTAGTATGTAGCAAGCTTGGGGTTTCGACGAAGAATGTAACCCGTGGCTATCGCCAAAAATGGTATTGATGGTAAATAATGATATAGAAACATTATTCTAGGCGAGATTGCCCACGGAACAAAAAAGATTAAATATGCAAACACGACTAAGCCAAGTTTTCTATTTCGCTCAATATATGCAAAAACTGAAGACATAAAAATAGATACTAAACCAAACCAAAAAACAAGCGGGTTTCCTATCGCATAGATTCTGCTGACAAAGCCACCCACCTCATCGCTTGTGTAAAGGTAAACAGGCCGGGTCATTAGTGGCCAGCTCCACCAGGCAGATGTATATGGATGAGTCGCACGTAGGCCAGTATGGTACCACCACATCTGTTTCTGCATCCCCCACCAGGTTCCCAAGTCATGACCGGTTAAAAACATAGGTAGGTAAGTTAATATGTAACAAGTAATAGGTAATAGACCAAAAAACAAGAATGTCGAAAGCTTGAATTTGTTTTTACGTTTTAACCACAAGATAAATAAAATCGGAATTACCCAAATGGCTGACCATTTTGAAGCAATTGCAAGACCCAAAGAAATCGCCGACCAAAAATCTTTTTCTTTCAAAAAAAGATAAATCGTTAAAAGCATGAAGAATAAAACATAGACGTCATTCATGGCCATTCTTGATAGCACTAAAAAAAGCCCATCTAATGAGAAAATAAACGTGGATAAAAGACTGATTATTTCGTCGTTAAATATTTTCTTGGAAAGAAGGTAAATCATGAATATTGATAGCGTTCCAAAAATCGCCTGCGGGAATCTCCAGCCAAAAGCATTTTCACCAAGAATCTTCATGCTCCCCGCCATCATTAATTTAGAAAGCGGCGGGTGGGTCCACTCATAGGCAAAACCTTCCGGATGTGGATTCCACCATTCCCAGGCCTTGGGGTCATTATGCAAAACAAGACGGGCGGTGAAGGCGTGATAAATCTCATCAAAATAATCTTTTGGTGGTTCACTTAATTTATATACTCGTGATATAAAAGAAAAAAGAAGAATGACGGACAGTAACAAGTAGGATGTAGAACGTAGAATGGCAAACTTGGGGAACTTCTCGGGGACAACTTTCCTGCCTTTGTTAAAGAATTTAACCAGGGAATTAATCAGTATTTTTACATTTTTGGTTTTCAGGGAAATAAACAAGAGCATTAAGAAAGAAACAAGACTCAAAATTATTACGGGAAACGGCTCAAATGAAACCAAGAAATCACTGGTTATCCATCTATATGAGTAGAGAAGATTTAAAATATAAGCAAAAGAGAGACCAACTAGTGGTATTAGGTATAGTGATTCGGTAGCTGTAAGTATTGTCAAAGGGGCAAAAACAGGGAGGAGGTGTCTTTCGTGCATTCTAGTAAAAAACAAAAAAGAAAACAAAAAAGAAAAGGCAGCAAGCAGATATTGTGATTTTATTTTTTTTGCAAAAATAATAAACGAGATCAAAAATATTAAATAACCCCCAAATTGAAAATATAAATTATCTGGCTTCCACTGACCAAAAAGACCCCAGAAATTAAATGCGTTAACGGCAGTGTAAGGATATTGATTTGCAGAGACCGTCAAACGGCCAAAAATAAACTCAAATAAATTTCCATGGTTCCAAAAAGGAACAAAGGCGAGAACAAAAATACTAAATGCTAAAAAGATAAATGCTAAAACTTTTGCTAGAGAAAACTTGTGTCTAATCATCATTATCAAGATAAGTGGAGCTATGAATGCGGCTTGAGGTTTAATAAGAGTACCTACGGACAAGGCAATGGCGGATAGCGGATAGTGTATGGGTAGTAAATAAATAGCTAACAAAGAAAATAGGATAGTAAACGAATCGACTTGGCCCCAAAGTGTCGAATTGGCAAAAATTGCCGGATTAAAAATATACAAACTTGCACCCAATGTCCCAAACTTTCTACCGACTATTTTATATATCAAGTATCCAGTAAATATGTCGGCAAAAATTGCTGGAAGTTTATAAAGAACAACTTGAGGTAATATGTTCAGCAAATTTATTTTTCCCAAAAACCAGAGAACATATAAATACCCCGGGAGGTAGTCACTCCAACCGTTGTAAAAAGTCTTAAGTCCTCCGTCGGCAAGAATTCGGCTCCACGCCGTAAAAGTCCCTTGATCAAGATGAAGGGTTCCAAAATTCGAAAGAATAAGTCTAACTATTAATCCTAAGAATAAAACGTATAAAATAGGATGTATGAAAAAACTTTTTATTTTAGCTTTTGTCTTTTCTCTCATTGTTTATTATTTAACTTCCGCAGGAAAAACCCCTTACGATTATTTTACCCGACTTTCCAGTTCGTTTCTGCAGGGTAAATACTACCTAAGTGAAAATCCCCACTGGTTATCTGAACTGGTTCCCGGGCCAGGAGGCAGGTTCTATGTAATCCAGCCGCCTATGCCAGCAATTTTATCATTTCCTTTTGTCTATTTCTTCGGAAAAAACTTTGAACAACAATATCTAGCGCATATTTTGGGAGCTGGAATTATTATTTTAACAATGGCCATTTCTTACAAACTTAAAAAGAGTTATCCACTAGCTATTTTTTTTGGAATAATGATTGGCTTTGGAAGCATTGTCTGGTATCTTTCCGCAACCGGTTCGGTTTGGTATTTGGGGCAAGTTAGTGCCGCTTTTTTGACTACAGCTGCACTTTACGAAAGTTTAAATAAAAGGCGTTCTTTTCTCATTGGAATCTTTTTGGGTAGCGCATTTTTATCACGTCTACATACAATTTTATCCCTTCCTTTGTTTTTGTACCTACTAGCTAATAAGGATTGGTTTAAAAAATATTTTTATCTAGGACTGGGTATTCTTCCTTTTGTATTGTTTAATTTTTACTACAATTTTATAAGATTTGGGACAGTTTTAGATAAGGGATACTTCCTAATACCTGGGATTTATTCTGAACCCTGGTTTTCTAAGGGTATGCTAAATATCGCCTATATTCCAGAACATTTAAAAATACTCTTCCTAAAACTTCCTAACTTTTTTAATCACCCACCATATATTCAACCCTCGTGGTACGGACTTGCCATTTGGATAACTACCCCGGTTTTCATTTTTGCGTTTTGGTCACCAATTAAAGAAAATCTCACAAAGATGCTGTGGCTAGCCGTCATTTTGATCTTTATACTAGTTGCATTAAGAGGTGGAACAGGTTGGACCCAGTTTGGTTATAGGTATGCAGTCGATTTTTATCCATTCTTGACACTTTTGACCATTAAAGGCATCGAGAAAGTGGGTTTGAAAAAATATCATTGGATACTACTTTTTATTGGAGTAGTTGTTAACCTCTGGGGAGTTATATGGATAAACAAATTCGGATGGGTAAGTTTTTAATACTTGCCTTCATACTACCTCTCGCGATTTATTTGAAAACTTTATTGCCTGGTGTGGGATTTTGGGACACAGGTGAATTTCAAACCATCCCTTACACATTCGATATCGGCCACCCTACTGGTTACCCAACTTATGTGGTCATTGGTAAAATATTTCTGACCATATTCCATTTTAATTCAGTGGCCTGGAGAATGAACTTTCTTTCGGCAATATTTGTTAGTCTGGGTATTTATATTTTTTCTTATTTACTATTCAAGCTTACAAAAAAATTATTCCTTGCAATAACTTTTGGGATTCTTCTTTCGGTCAATCCAACTTTGTGGACAGTTGCTATTAAAGCCGATCCACACGCACTTCACTTTTTATTCACATCATTATTTATATTTCTTGGAGTTAAAATATTAAAAGAAAAAAGGGTTAGTTTGTTACCAATAACCGCTTTCATATGTGGCCTGTCTTTAGGAAACCATATGTTATCAATCTTTTTCATACCTTCCCTTTTATATTTATTTATTTCCTCAAAAAGTATCAAGGGTTATAAATTTTTCTTCTTAGGTGCTTCAACTTATTTACTTTTACCAATTTTGCAATCTCTAAAACCCACACTTTTAAATATTAACTATTCATTGTCAACAGTTGATGGATTTAGTCGACATGTGTTGGGGAGTGATTTCCGGGGACTAATGAATACCTGGGCAAGAGAAAACTTTTTAGAAACTTTAACTTTTTATTTTAATCTAGTCAAACAAAGCTTTCCTTTCTATTTCTGGGTCTTAATACCGGCCGGGGTATTCGTTTCTTTTCATAAACACCCAAAAATTGCCACCTTTTTAATGCTTATCTTTATTCCATTTTTGGTTTTTTCGATGAAATACCAGAATGCCGCCATAGAAAGATATTTTCTGGGGTCATTTTTAATTGAATTAATTTGGATAGTGATTTTTATAGACAAAATTACAAAAAAGTTTTTAGTTTATTTCGCCTTCATCGTTTTAATTATTCTTGCAGTTATTTTTAACATTAACAGGAATATCAAAAACATTGATCAAAGTAAAAATACCCATGCTTACACCTGGGCACTAGAAACATTAAAAAAACAAAAAG
>JBBTWD010000016.1:0-26762 GCA_038062915.1 Patescibacteria group bacterium | reverse complement strand
ACAAAAAGTCGAGGGTGTGAGGGGAGACGTGTTGATTATTAACGCATCAAAACAGGATTGGAAAAGTTTAGCAAAAGAGTTTGAAGGTAAAAGGCCTGTTTATTTTATTGAGTAGTTTAGCCACCTCTGAAATTCAACCCAGTTTCCATTTTTAGGTAAAATTACATATTGATTGTCGTATTTTGGAGACTTATTTGAAATTTGGATTAGGTTGAGCGGTATAGTCAAATTTTTGAAGTTGTCTTTTGAATCAATTGCCAACTTTCCTAAAATCAACATACTTTTAAAATCAATGTCTGTTTCGATATTCCCCAAAATTGCATTTTTAAAGGCTAATATCGACTTTGAATTTAGAAAAAATTTAGAAGAGGTTAGTTTTGACTTAATAGCAGACAAAGCCCTTTGCTGCCTGACCTCGCGTGCAATATCTGTTCCCTCATCTCCTTGTGAATTTCTGCTTCTCACAAAATTTAATGCGGTCTCCCCATCCATTTTTTGCTTACCCTTTGTGAAACTCAAAGTTTTATATCTACATTGTATACATGGATCATTCTCAAGTCCCACAACTGGGAATTTATTGTCAGTAAATGAATTCTCCACATCCACCTCAACCCCGCCAATTGCATCAACAACCTCTTTAAAAATCGAGAAATCTAAAACCAAGTTATAGTTTACATCTTGTCCTGTGATCCTTTTTACAGATTCATCGACCAATTTAAACCCCTCATTTTTTTGTTTACCCCAATAATATGCGCTGTTAATCTTTGCCCGAATTTCAGGAACCCAAATATCACGGGGGAGTGGAAAAAGAGAGATTGTTTTACTTTCACTATTTAAGTACGCAAGTATTATAGTATCGGTTAAATCGGGTGCTTCATGGCCTTCGCCCCCCTTTCCAAGAATGAGGATTGAAACTGGAGTTTCAATTTTAGGCATTAGGAAATAGGCACTAGAAACTAGGAAAACACACAAAACAAACAAAACACTAAAAAATAACAAGATAAACTTTAGAATCCGCATGTTACTATTGTATTTGCTGCGAGAGCAGATAACAACTCATGAATGACTTAAACAAAGAACAATTAGAGGCGGTGTCCTATACCGGGGGGCCACTTTTAGTTTTAGCAGGGGCAGGATCAGGTAAAACAAAAGTTCTGACCCATCGCGTTGCCTATCTTATCCAAAAAAAAATTATTAAACCTGAAAACGCACTTTTATTAACTTTCACAAATAAAGCGGCTACTGAAATGAAAGGGCGCATTGGTAATATTAGTCTTGGCTTTGCCGGCACGTTTCATGGCTTTTGTGCAAAAATTTTAAGAATTGATGGAAAATATATTGGAGTTCCAATTAACTTCATAATTTATGACGACTCGGACCAAAAAGACGCTGTCAAACAAATCCTAGAAAAATTAAATTTATCAACTGACAAATATAACCCCGTCGCAATTCTAAACGGAATTAGCGAAGCCAAGAACCAGATGTTAAGCCCTTCCGAATATAACGACTTTATAAGGAGTGGGTGGCAGGAAGTTATTGCAAAAGTTTACGGCGAATACGAAAAAATGTTAAAGGATATAGGAGCTCTTGATTTTGATGATCTTCTAATTAAAACCGTAGAACTCTTTAAAAAAGATTCTGAAGTATTATCAAAATGGCAAAAACAGTTAACCCATATTTTTGTTGATGAATGGCAGGATACAAACAAAATTCAATATACATTAACAAAACTCTTAGTCGGCAAGAATAGAAACATTACTACTGTCGGTGACGCGAGCCAGTCCATTTATTCATGGAGAGGCGCTGACTATCGAAATATTAATAATTTAGTTAAAGATTATCCTGATATTAAAATCGTAAATCTCGAACAAAACTATAGATCGACTCAAAACATACTCGACGCAGCTAATCTTGTAATCTCTAAAAATACAAGCCACCCAATTTTAAAGCTTTGGACAGAAAAAAAATCAGGAGCAAAAATAAAACTTTTTGCAGCTAGAAATGGATTTGATGAGGCTGATTTTGTAGTTGACGAGATTAACCATTTTAAAAACTATTCAGATATTGCGGTTCTTTATAGAACAAATGCACAAAGTAGGGTTTTGGAGGAAGCATTTCTTCATGCTGGAATTCCATATGTACTGGTTGGTGGAACCAGGTTTTATGATAGAAAAGAAATTAAAGATGTAATTAGTTATATTAAATATTTAGTAAATCCCAAGGATTCGGTTTCTAGAAAAAGGATTGAAAAAATAGGAATTAGGCGCTTTGAGAAATTAAATGATATAACATCAATTGAGGGAATAGATACTCTCGGAATATTAGATATCGTAATTCAAAAAACTGATTACTTGAGTTTGTTTAAAAAAGAAAGTGAAGAAAATATTCAAAGGCTAGAAAACATTAAAGAGCTTCGAAGTGTCGCCACAGAATCTCCAAACATAGATGATTTTTTGGAAAATGTTGCACTGGTCGAATCAACCAAGCACCCAATCAACCAATCAACCAATGTCGTTACCCTAATGACACTTCACGCCGCTAAAGGTTTGGAATTCCCGACTGTCTTTATAGTTGGAATGGAAGAAGGGCTCTTTCCCCATTCAAGAAGTTTAATGGACAGTTCCCAATTAGAGGAGGAAAGACGCCTTGCTTATGTTGGCATTACCAGAGCCAAAGATGTTCTTTATTTAACTTATGCCAGTTCCCGACTTTATTTCGGAGAGAAACTTTCAAACCCTCCAAGCCGTTTCATTATGGACATTCCGGAAAATCTAATTGAAAATTTATCCTCCGTAGCCTTCGCGAAGGAGGACCTCGGCAGGTTGGACTCCACCGACAGCATTAAGGGCACATTCGATGATATTATTGAGAAGTATTTGAAATAATATGACGCATCCATTACAAACCAGGCAGTGGGCGAAGTTTAGGCGTGAATGGGGGAACGAAGTTGGGTTTGTCAAAAAAAACTTAATAGTTTTTAGCAAAATTCCATATACCGGCTTTACTATTGGCACAGTCCTCAAAGGATCTGCTATCACAAGGTTAGACCTTGTATTGTCCCGAAAAGTTGGGCAAAAACATAATGCCATATTTATTAAGTTTGAGCCAAATCTTTTACATGAGCCAAAATTAGAAAATAAATATAAAAAGCTGGGCTTGGTAAAAGGTAAAAGACTTTTTACCCCAACTTCGTTTTGGATTGATTTAACACTTAATGAAGAAGAACTGCTTAAAAGTTTTTCAAGTAAAACTCGATATAATATTCGACTTGCTCAAAAACGAGGAGTAATTGTAAAAGAGGATAGTGGTGATGAAGTATTTGAAAAATATCTTGAATTAACTACCGAAACAAATAAAAGGCAGGGCTTTTACTCTCACAGCGAAAAATATCATAGGCTTATGTGGCAGCATTTAAAAGATAAAATCGCTCATCTACTAACTGCTACTTACAACGGCGAGATTATTTCTACTTGGATACTATTTGCTCACGATGGATTTTTATATTATCCATACGGAGCTTCAACTGATAAATATAAAGAGGTAATGGCAAATAACTTAATGATGTGGGAGGCGATCAAATTTGGTAAAAAGATAGGTTTAAACACCTTTGACCTTTGGGGGAGAGAAGAAGGCAAAGGGTTTACAAAATTTAAAGAAGGATATAATCCAAAAGTAGTTGAGTTTATAGGAACTTGGGATTTAATAATCAATAAGCCGCTTTATTATATATATAGAATTGCAGAAAAAATTAGGTGGTTTATACTTCGGCTTGGAAAATGATCGACATAAGGCAATCGATTAATTACGTCAATTATTTAAAATCAGAGGGCTGGTGTGTAGAGAGAATTGAGGGAATAAACTACTTCATTAAGAAATTCCCAATTGTTGGGTCGATTCTGAAGCTTCAGAGGCCAAAAAAAATAAACTTTAATACAATAGACAAATTATGCCGAAAATACCGCGTTTTCCAGATTATACTCGAACCTGATTTAGCCTTCACTAATGGCGCTGTTGCCGTCTCCAAAAAGTACCATGACTTATTATTACACAAAGGTTATAAACTAAGCAAGTCGCCTTATTTACCCACAAAAACCATGCATCTTGATCTAACCAGGCCTCTAAAATTTAAAAAGGAAACAAGAAGGTGTATTCGAGTGGGGGAGAAAGCAAAAATCAAAGCGTATTCTTCCCCAAGTGAAATAAAATTATTTAGAGATGCATGGAAAAAATCTGTTAAATTTAATCGATATGTGCCAAGCTTCAAAAGCCTTTTGAATTTACGTAAAAGTTTTCCCGATAATAAGTCAATTTTCCTTGCGTCGCACAATAAACTTGGCAATATTATAGGGGGAGCGCTTTTCACACGCAGTTTACATGATTATGGATATTACTGGTATGGATTTACTAATAAAGAAGGTCGCACTTCCCTCTCCCAATATGCACTTCTTCATCAAGGGATACTATGGGGTAAAAAACAGAGTTGTAAAATTTTTGATATGGAAGGAATATATGACGATAGATTTCCAAATAAAAGTTGGCTCGGATTCACCCACTTTAAAAAATCCTTTGGGGGATGTGAAATTTCTTTCCCCGGCTACTATACTAAATTTCGATTACCGATCTAGATAATACTTTCCCCTCACTTTCAGTGATGGGATGCATCAATCCAGTAACCTTTCGAGAAGTCTGTAAATTTCTTTTCTATGTCCAAGAATAATTATATAAACACTATCCGACAACTGACGAAAAACTATCCTATAATTACCGACTCTTGTTCGAAAAAGATTTTTATAACCAGTCAATTTCTGTGTATTCGAAAAATTACCTTCACTAAAACTTCTAACTTTTCTCGCTACTCCAATTTGAGCTATTTTTGAGAGTTTTTTGAGTTGTTTCTCAGCAAGAGGGGAAAATATAATCCTCATATCCCAAGTTCTTCTGCAATCTCTTCAAAATCCCTACCCTTACTGTAATCAACCTCTTCTATTGCTTTCCTATCAACATAGTCTTCGACAAACTCTACTAGTTTCTCAAACATAGCCATACCCACGACATAGCCGGCCGTTTTATTCCTTTTTAAAACAGCCACAGGATAGTCTTCAGCACTTGCCAGAACACTAGACGGGTTCGTTTTTAGATCAGTTACAGATACACTAGTCATAATTAAATAGTACTATAAATAGGTCTTTTGTCAAGACCTATTTAAATAGTATTTTCCCCCACTTTCGGTAACTAGACCTTTGATTCCCATAATTGATAAGGCAGAACCAATTTCAACGACATTACCACCTAATTTAGCCGCAATCTCATCAATTTCCATCGGCTCAAGTTGTAAAAGTTTATATATTTCGTTTTCTAGGCCTTCTAGATTCAAGTTATTGTCTAATGACCGACGACTAGCGACTAATGACCTACCCAAAATATCCGCCGCACTTGTTGCCATCTTCGCATCTCCACTTTTAATAAGTTCGTTGCATCCCATTGAGACCGATGAATTAATAGGCCCCGGCACTGCCCAAACTTTTCTATCAACCTTTTTAGCAAGTGCGGCCGTCACTAATGATCCGCTATTTTCCCCAGCTTCTACTATTAAAACACCCAATGACGAAAGACTAACGATTATTTTATTTCTTTGTGGAAATTTCCAAAGATGTGGTTTGGCACCGTCTTCATACTCCGACACAATTGATCCCCCACTTTCAATAATTTGGTCATATAGTTTTTTGTTTTCAGGGGGATAAATAACATCGAGTCCACAGCCGAAGACGGCTATTGTTTTACCTCCATAATCGACCGTCTTTTGATGAACTTCGGTGTCTACCCCGTACATAAATCCAGAAATTGTAGTTATGCCATTTGCCACAAAATCGCTTACAAATTTGTCAACCACTTCACGGCCATATCTGGTCATTCGTCGACTTCCAACAATTGCAATAGATTTATTGTTTATTTTATAGGGGTCTACTCCTCTAAAACGTAATGTTTTCATAATGTGTTACCCTACCCGTCTCCTCAACAATACATACCGCATCAATTTGATATCTATCAAATTTATTAGCAATATCCGGGTTATTTAATAAATACATTTCAGCAGTGCGCCTAACCTGTGCCAGTTTATTTTTTCCAATCATTTCCTCCGGAGTTCCAAAGTCTTCTGTGGTTTTTAATTTAACCTCAACAAAAATTAAGATATTGTTTTTAGTAACTATTAAATCTAATTCCCCCCATTTTGTGGAATTATTCTGATCGAGTATTTTATATCCTTTTTTTCGCAAAAAATCCGTAGCTATTTCCTCCCCCTTTTTACCTACTAATCTATTTAATTGCTTCATCTATTCGCTTCTAACTCTATATTGAAGTGCTTCGGCTACGTGATTGGGAAGGATTTTTTTAGAATCAGCTAAATCTGCAATGGTTTGGCTTACTTTAATTAACCTAAAATAGGTTCTAGCTGATAAATTGTAAGTATTGACTGCCTGTTTTAATAAATTTAAGGCCTCTGGAGTTATATCAACAAATTCTTTTATGTGTTTATTTTTCATATTGGCATTGGTATAAACTTTTAAGCCTCTAAATCTTTTGTTTTGAACATCTCTAGCTTTTATAACTTCTTCCCTTATTTTTTTAGAATTCGCGATAGCGCCCCGCGAAGCTTCATGCGAAGTGGGGTTGGACATAAGCTTATTAATATCAACTGCCGGCACATTTATATGCAAATCAATTCTATCCATTAATGGCCCCGAAAGTTTACTTTGGTATTTCATTATCATTCTGGGAGTACATTTGCACTCTTTTTTAGGATCCCCCAAATATCCACACGGGCAAGGGTTTGCTGCTGCAATTAACATAAAACTCGCCGGAAAATTTACCGATCCGGCGATTCTTGTAATGGAGACTTCCCCATCTTCCATGGGTTGTCTTAAGGCTTCCAGTGTCCCCCTTGAAAACTCGGGAAATTCATCCAAAAATAAAACACCGTTATGGGAAAGTGAAATTTCTCCAGGGTGAGGGTTTGTCCCCCCTCCAATCAAACCAATTCTACTTGTTGTGTGATGTGCGGTTCTAAATGGGCGAACACTAACAAGACCCCCTCCTGCAGGAATAAGACCTGCGAGTGAATAAATTTTAGTAACCTCAAGTGCTTCATCTTCATTTAAGGGTGGCAAAATTCCAGAAGTTGCCCTTGCCAACATGGTTTTCCCAGCACCAGGCGAACCCATCATAAAAATGTTGTGACCGCCGGAAGCTGCAATTGTCATAGCTCTTTTTGCAGATTCTTGGCCGATAATTTCGGCGAAGTCAAACTCCACAATACTGTCGTCTGTAGACAGTAGACCGCGAGCAATATATTTTAGTTTTTCTATTTTAGCGACCCCATTCAAATGTCCAATTAATTCTGTTAATGATTTAACTGGATAGACATTAATTCCAGCTAGTACAGCGGCTTCATTTGCGGATTCGCTTGGAACAAAAACATTTTTAATCCCTTTTGATTTTGCGGCTAGTCCAAGTAGAAAAACACCTTTGGTGTGCCTTAATCCTCCATCAAGTGAAAGTTCGCCGTAAAAAAATGATTTTTGTTCCGGAAGCTTAACCAACTCCATCGATGCTAAAATGCCAATGGCAATCGGCAAATCATAGAGAGAACCTTCTTTGGGGATATCTGCGGGAGCGAGATTCACCACTATTTTTAGATTAGGAAAATCAATACCGGAATTGATTAATGCGGTTTTAACTCTCTCCTTTGCCTCCTCGATTGATTTATTAGGCAGGCCAATAATATTAAAGCCCGGGAAACCTTTTTTAAAGACATTTACCTCAACCTCGATAAGGTTCGCCTCAAGGCCAAAGTGGCTAGCCGACAAAACTTTTGTAAGCACTAGTTAAATATAAACTATTCTGAAGATTTGCAAAACATTGAGAATTCACATTTGTTTTGACAGAAGTAATTATTGTTACACTTAAAATCGCTATTCTCTATCTCATTTCTCACCTCTGATATCTCACTTTTGACTTTTTCCAAATCTTTTTTTGTTCTTTTGGTTGTAAATTTTTCTTGAGTATCTAAATAGTAAAGTGATAATGAAATATCCCCTGGATCAACTTTGTAAATTGAGCTAACTGCCATTGCGTAAACTGATAGTTGTAAATCGTTATCAACTTCTTTTTGAGATGGAATATTAGCTCCTGTTTTATAATCAACAATTTCATATTTTCCATTACCCAAATCGTCAATTCGATCAATAGTTCCACCGATTTTTAAATCTTGCGATAATTTGAAATTAAATTTCTGTTCTATAGCAATTGTATTTATCTTTTTGTCGTACGCGTTTTTCAAAAAACCAAGAAGATAACTTTTACCCTTCTCGTAAAATTCTTGTTTATGTTTTTTATTTAAGTAACCCACTTCTAGCCAATTTTCTTTATAAAATTTAAGCGTTAATTTAGCGTTTAGATTTTCGACATTTAGCATTTGTTTAAGGGTATTGTGGATCGATACTCCAAATGAAATTGATGCCGAAGTTGGAGTAGGTAGTTTATAAATATATCTTAATTTGTAATGCATCGGGCAGGTTTTAAAAGTTTCAATTTGACTTACTGAAAGATAATTAATAGTAATAGGCTTTTGGCTTTTTGGCTTGGGTTTTTGTTTTGAATTTTGAAAATTTAAATTTGTAATTTGTTTAGGATTTAGGATTTCGAGTTTCGAATTTTCACCGAGTACCTCTGTGATAAACGGTGATATTTTTTTTGCTCTTTTTCCATCATTGTAAAATTTAGCGCTGGTTAAATAAAGTCTTTCCTTGGCCCTGGTCATTCCGACATAAAAAAGCCTTCTTTCCTCCTGTAAATGAAAGTCCCCGATAGGTAAAACTTCTTTTATTAACTCGCCAGGAATTGGAATTTGTTCATGGCGCTCACGGGATGGAAATCTCTCAGAAACCAAGTTAACTAAAAATACCACTGGAAATTCTAACCCTTTTGACGAATGAACCGTCAGAATATTTACAGCATTATTTTCTTGCCAATCGCCATCAGTTACCATCGGTGACTCACCTACTTCTGTTAATAGGTCAATGTAATCAACGGCAGCAAAAACATTGTCATTTTCTAAGTTTTTAATCTTATCAAAGAACTTGGCAATATTTTTTGCTTTAATATCCTCCGCATTTTCAACTAGTTTTGCAAGGATACCCACTTCTTGGATATAGTCATATAGAATTTGACCCACACTTTGTTTGTTAATTTGTTTTAAATGTTTATAGATTAAGTCTATTAATTTTTGGTGGTCTTTATTTGCCACAAAAACTTCAAAAATAGATTTACTTTCTTTTTTTGCCTTAGCGCTAATTTTTATAATATCCAGGGGATTAATGTTTAAGATATCTGAAGATAAAAACCGATAGAAAGATTCCGAATCTTCGGTATTATATAGTATTTTCAAGTAAGAAATTAGATCGACTATTTCCTCCTTTTCAAATAATTTTTCTGGGCCTAAAAACTGATGTGGAACCCCTTGTCTTTCAAACTCTCGGATAAATGCGTCTGCATGATTATTGGCACGAACAAGTATGGCTATATCTTTGTAATCATACTTACTACTAATCTCACCAATTTTTTTAGCTACCTCTTCTACTTCTTCTTGTCCGGTGTTTGTATGTATTTGACCAATAGCCGTAGACTGTCGACTGTTGACAGCTTTCAGTTTCTTTGATATTCCCAGTCTATACTCTAATGTATCCGGGTCATTGTGTTTAATTAGTTTGTAAGCATCGTCAAGTATTGTCTGGGTGGATCTGTAGTTCTGATTCAAAGTAATGGTTTTAGCCTCGGGATAAGCTTTAGTGAACTGCAATATATTACTTATTGCAGCGCCACGGAATCTGTAAATGGAGTTATGAACAACCACTCCATCCGCTATAAAATTATGTGTTTTATCTATTTCTAAGTCGTATGTTTCAACTACTCTCTCTTTTTCTACTCTAGATATAACTTTTTTATAAACTATTTGTTTACCAACCAAAACTGGTAAATACATTCCTGGAAAAACGTGGCTTGTAGGCACTATTCTAGCGGATAAATGTTGATAATTGTATTTCCCTAACTTAAAACGTTTATCTATAATTCCGTTTGTAATTTCTTTTAACCTCATTGCAAAGCCCCATGCCTCAGACAGATTAGTAAAATATTTGCGTACTCGTTTACCTTTTCTTGCCTTTGTTAATTCAATTCCTGATTCAGTAATCATTTTTAATATATCATTATTAGACGTTTCCAGAGAAACTGAATGCAGGATTGATGGATTACCAATAAAACCATTTTTACTTGATTTACCAACATAGCTTCTCGTACACATTTCAAGGTTGATTTTTATCCTTCTTGAAGAACCACGGGTTACCGCACCTGTTAAAAACTGGGGTGAATCTAATTCGATATTTAAATCTTTTGCTAACTTTTTAATGTTACTTTTGGTATCTATATCATTAAATAGTCTAACCAACAAATCACCTGATATTGCTTGTCCAGGTCTAGCTGAAAACGGTATTGTTGGTATACCATATTTGGCTGAATAATATGCCTCATAAAATCGCGCTTCTTCATCGCTCTGATAAGAGCCTATGCCAATTATAAGATCTGCACCCACTTCAAGCCTTAATCTATTAGGTATATTGTTCGTGACTCCAACCCTCCAACCTAAACCTTGTTTGTTCATTAAATAAACAAAATGATAATTTTTGTCTATGTAATGAGCAGGTAAAAAACAGAACATCTTATGATTATTTGTGGCAGTTATCTCTTTGCCATCTTCAGTTCTAAGTGTTATTAGATTTCTTATTCCTTTTTGAATAAAAATGTTCTTTACTTTCGATAAGGATGTATGACCTTTACCTACTGCAGTTAAAACTGCATCGCCAATATGTAAATCTTTTATTTGCCTCGTTCCATTGAGTGTTGATATCTTGGAGGTTGGTAGAAGACACTGGTTATCATCCCCCACTACTGTTATGTTCTTCTCTTTCCGAGCAAGTAAGTTAATCAAAACATTTTGTGCAAAGTTTGTATCCTGAAACTCATCAACCAAAATATATTTAAATTTCTCCTGATAGGTTTTTAAAACATTCGGTCTATCTTTAAAGAGTTTAACCGAGTAACTAACCAGATCCGCAAAATCCATAACGTTTTCTTTAATTTTTAACTCACTATAAAACTTATATGCAATTGTTAGCTCCTTTGTTTTTTTAACTTCTAACGGTTCACTTGCCCCGCGTAGCTTTAGCGAAGTGGGGTCATTTGCATATTCTAAATATTTACTTGGCGACACTAACTCATCTTGGAGTCTACTAAAATGTTGCAGTAACCCTTCAATAAACTTGTTTGGGTTCCCTAATGGCCTAAAATAATTAAGGTTAAAATCAAATAGATTTTTGCGAACCAAATCAATGCTCTGAACTTGTGTCATTAATTTATAATTTGGGGAAAGTCCAATTTCTAAAACTTTCTCGCGTAATACCCGATCACAAAAGGAATGAAAAGTAGAAATCCAAAGGTCTCCATAGGAAAGGGGCATTATTTCATCAACCCTGGTCTCCATTTCTGTCGCCGCTTTTTCAGTAAAAGCAAGGGCCAGAATTTCTTCTGGTTTTGCTAAACCTTTTGAAATCAAATATTTAATTCGTTCAGTAATAACAGTGGTCTTTCCGGTCCCCGCACCAGCGATAATAAGTAGTGGCCCCCCACTATATTTAACCGCTTCAATCTGTTCTTTGTTTAGTTTCAAACCAACAAAAGACTTAGTCATGCCAAGTCAGATTATAACAGTCTTTAGCCTAAAGCAGACTCAACTAAATCTTTAGGAAGTGATGCCGCAGCTTTCAAAGCATCTCTTACAGATTTACCAGCCTCTGTCCCTATTTTGTCAGCGGCTTCAACCGCTCCACCAACTGCCATTTTTACCGCTTCATCAGTAGTTTTTCCTACTTTTCCTGCGGTCTCGATTGCTCCCTCTACCGCAGTAACCGCAGCAGCTCCCAAATCTTCACCAACTTCGGAGGCTCCCATAACGGCACCAGATACCGATTTCCAAACTGCATTCATTACATCTCCTCCAGCATCCGAAACGGCCATTACAGCTGTTGATACTGCAACTTTAGTAGCTTCCACAAATGCTGTTCCTACATCTTTAGCAGAAACAACAGCAGCTTCAACTACATCAGAAACATCATTTAAACCCCCAACGACTTGAGTTTTAACTATATCTCTTAATGCTGTTACAACATCACTTGCTCCTTTAAGGGTTGTGATCATAGTATCTTTTAATCCTGTAACCATTGAGCTTAATGTCATATTTTACTCACCCCCTTCGTCCTCCGAAGCTTTACGCGAAGGAGGATCATCTTTATAACTTTAGAATACTTTGAAGATACTAGTCAAGAAACAACTACCTAAGTCCCCTTTTATCCAATCAAGATAATTTTTATCTATGTTATTATTCTATCCAATCCGGTTTTGTTCCCCTCCACTGTTTAATATGCGAAAGTTCAACAACGTCGATTTGAACAAATGGAGGTCTCTTGATAACATATTTAACCACTTCTCCAATTTCCATTGGATTCAGTAAATAATCAGGTTGTGGTGTTGGATATGTATCAACGCCAAAAGGTTCAATCGCTGTAATTCTTATCCCTTCACTATTAAGTTCTTTTCGCAAAACGTTAGAGAAAGAAGAAATTGCAGATTTTGTTGCAGAATATACAGCTTCGCCGTAGAAGTTTACACTTACAGCACATGATGAAATATTTACAATCTGTGAATTTTCTCCTTTCTTAAGTAAATTTAAAAGCTCGTGTGTCAAGATTAAATGTGCTCTTAAATTCAAGTTAAGCATTTTAATTATTTCTGATAAGGGCTGCTTATCAAAACGTTTACCTATATAAACACCTGCATTGTTCACGAGCACATCTAAACTCTTGAATTTTTTATTAATTTCTTTTGCAAACTTTAAAACTTCTTTTTCATCTTCCAAATCAACTACATATTTGTATATTTTTGTACTTTTTAATTGTAAAGCTGCTTTATCAAGAGTATCTTTGTGCTTTGCTACAAGGATCATATTTTCAAATTCTGGTTGTAGTGATTTTGCGATTGCAAAACCAATCCCCCTACTCGCACCTGTTATTAAAACGGTTTTTTTCATTTTATGGCTCAAGGCGTTTTATACCTTGAATTTTTCCAATTCCTCTATCATATGAATAGATTTCTTTTGATTTTGAATACAATGTATAGGAAATCAGAATTGCATCTTCGAAATCTATGTTATTTTGTGCGTATAAATTTAATGCTGAAATGAGTATTGTTTTGTGTGGTATTTTTAGACCTCTGATCGTTAAAATAACTGCAAGTTTTTTTGCTATTAAAACTCTTTCTAAATTATAAAGTCTTTTAGATTGCAAAACATAAACTATTTCTGAAATTATTGATTCTGATGTGTGAAGCTCAATATCACCAAGTTCTGCTTTTTTGAATAACTCAAAACATCTGTCAGATTTAACCGGATCGTCTTTCGCTAAAACTCTGATAAAAATATTTGTGTCAACGAATTGCATCTAGTTTATCTTCTAAAGCTATTCTTTTTATTTCCTTAAATGAAATTTTTTTCTTTAAAGGCGCAACTGAACCAAAAACAGAAGCTAAACTTGAAGATGGGATTATTTTTATATGATCTTTCTCAATATCAAAAAAAACCTTACTTCCTCGATCTAATCCAAATTTTATTCTCAAATACATAGGAATAGTTATTTGACCTTTCTGGGTGACATATGATTCTTGATTAGTTTGTAATACTTGCATATGGTGTAATACTACTATTTTTGTTATTACTTGTCAATAGATTTCGCTTCGCCTCCCAAATTCTGTGTAGAGGTTATTTTTTGTCCCAGTTGAGTAAAACTACTAAAAACATTACTCATCATGTTGTATGCATTGTTTAAATGTTTTTGGAGTGTGCTTAAATTTTCTTCCACCTTTCCATAATCTTTTTGGATTGCACGCAAAATCCGAAAAACTTCTTTTGATTTTAGTTCCAAATCTTTGCCTTCAAAGGACAAAAGTAAAACCTGAAGATGGGCATATAGCGTGTTTGGGGAAACCGGATAGACCCGAGCTCGCCTTGCAAAATTTGAAAGCTCCTGAATATTTACAACTTCATAATAAACAGCTTCTGATGGAATATACATTAAAGCAAAGTCCATCGTCCCTTCTTCCGGCAAAATATATTTTTTAGATATGTCTTCAATGTGTTTTTTAACATCTAAGATAAATTGTTTTTTACCAGCATTTCTTTCCCCTTCTGTCTCCCCTTTTAACATTAAATTAAAATTTTCCATTGGAAATTTGGAATCGATACAAAGAAGTCCTGCGTCGGTCTTTAAAACTGCATCCACTTTCATCCCACTTTTAAATGGGTATTGGAGGTGAAAGGCGTTTTTAGGAAAAGTTTGCCCTATCATTTCTTTTAATACTTCCTCGCCTAGTCCTCCACGAAGTTTTGGAGACTGCAAAAAATCTTGAAGAGTTCTTATTCCTTTTCCAATTTCACTCATCTCTCCCAAGTTTCTCTGGACTTGAGAAATAACCTTGGTTGCGTTATCAAGTCGTTCGTTAACAGCTTGTGTATTTTTTTGCAGAGAACTAATTAAGTCTCTTCTATCTTCCCTGGAGCCTGATTGAAGTGTTTTAATTATATCGAGAAGTTCTTCAGACGGCTTTTGCTTTTTTAAAGCAAGACTAGCAACCAAAACTATTAGAACTATAATTAAACCGATGACAAGAAGATCCATAGTAAAACATGATAGCATAATCAGGCGTAAAAATTTCTTACCGGCTTTTGTTTCTACAATTATTCTTTGGTTGATGCTTGGCCTTTTTATTTATTTTATAAACCCCTTTTCTTTTGGCGCTCTACCTTTATTTTTTTTAGTTATTTTTTTGGCTTTACTGTTTTCATTCTCACTATTTTTAGGCGATACCCGTCACGGGTTTATTATTTCTCTATCCCTATCTATATTCTTACTCCTTCGTTACTTTGGAATAGGGCATGTTTTAAATTTCTTACTAATTGCTGGCTTAGCAATAGTAATTGAAATGTTATACTCTGACCGAAGATGAATTTAACGCTAAAAAAACAAATAGAAAAAGCTTTCTTCCAAACTCTACAAGATTTAAAAAACACAAAAGAAAAGGAAATATTTTTTAAGGATTTTTTTAATGAAGTGGAGCTTGAAATTTATATCAAAAGACTAGCAATCGCCTACTGGATTAAAAAGGGTAGGGATAGTGAAAATATCATGCAAAATTTGCATGTGTCCTTGATGGACGTAAAAAAAATTGAGAAAATAATGAATTCAGATGGAATTAAACTTGCTCTAAAATATCTTGAGGCCGAAGACTGGGCAAATGTCTGGAGCGAGAAAATTAAAAAACTGGTAAAATAGCTTCATGGCCAGCAAATTCTATGTCACCACGCCTATATATTACGTCAACGACGCTCCCCATATCGGAAGCGCCTATACCACTTTGGCTGCAGATATCATCGCAAGATATTATAGAATTAAATATGGCAAGGAAAATGTTTTTTTTCTTGTAGGGACAGATGAACATGGACAAAAGATAGCACGGTCGGCAAAAGAGCAGGGTTTTACTCCAATTCAGCTTGCGAACAAAGTTTCGGAGCAATTTAAAAATGCGTGGGAATTACTAAATATTAGCTACGATTTTTTTATTAGAACCTCAGATCCAAGACATGAGAAGGTTGTATCTGAGTTACTGCAAAAAATATATAATAATGGCTATATATACGAAGGTTTATATAAAGGTCTTTATTGTGTTGGATGCGAACGATTCCTTGCAGAAAATGACCTTGTCAATGATAGATGTCCACTTCATCCCAATAAAGCGCCAGAGTATCAGGAAGAAAAAAACTACTTTATCAAACTCAAAGAACTAGTAAAAAATGAGGTCTTACCTAGAATTGAAAAAGGTAAATACAATATATTACCTCAAAAAAGAAAAAACGAGATTCTGGCTAGAATAAAGGAGGGTGTTGAGGATGTATCAATTTCAAGAGAAGGTGTGACTTGGGGTATACCTATTCCTTGGGAAAAAAAACAGACTGCCTACGTGTGGGTAGATGCTTTGATAAATTATTACTCTGCTACGAAATTTTTAGAAGATAAAGAAAAATTCTGGCCAGCTAATTTACATTTAGTTGGAAAGGATATTCTTTGGTTTCATGCTGTAATATGGCAAGCCTTATTAATTGCAGCTGGAGAAGAAATACCTGAGAACATATATGCACACGGCTTCTTTACGATTGATGGTCAAAAAATGTCTAAATCGTTAGGTAATACAATTCCACCGAAAGAGTTAGTAGATAAATACGGTGTAGACGGCGCGCGCTACTTAATAATAACCGCATGTACCTTTGGGGAAGACGGTGATGTTTCATTAAAAGAATTTGATGTTAGATTTAACGCAGATTTGGCTAATGGCTTGGGGAATTTGGTTTCTCGTGTCGCCAAGCTTTGCGAGAATTCAAAATTTGAATTTCACTATGATAATACATATCAATATAGTAAAAATGAAAAAATTGAAAGCTTTAGGTTTGATGAGGCTTTGAAAACAATTTGGGATGAGGTGGTTGAAGTTGACAAATATATTAACCAAACTGAACCATGGAATCTGAAAGGTGACAAATTGCGTGAAGTTTTAGAAAAATCGATCAAAAGCATAAAGCATATAGCATATGGCTTGCTGCCTTTTTTACCCGGTACTGCAGAAAAAATGGAAAAACAATTTAGTGAACCAAAAATTAAATCTGAAGCGCCATTGTTCCCGCGAATATGAAGGATTTTATTCGAACCCACGACAAACAAGTTTTGCGAGCATTAGAAATATTGCCCGGTTTTATTTCATGGAATCTAATACTCTTTCCCTATTGGGGAATTTTAGTAATTCCAGAGGTAGTTGCTTATTTTATTCTGATATTTAACGTCTATTGGTTTTATAGAGGTTTCCAATTGGCAGTCTCAGCAATTATCTCTCATACAAGAATTCAGGCTGCTAAATTATATGACTGGATGGGGGATGTTAGAGGGTTTCCTGACTGGAAAAAGGTTGAACATGTTGTTATTGTACCTACCTACAAAGAGCCGGCCCACATTTTAGAGCGAACCTTTGAATCACTTGCCAACCAAGAATTCCCAACAAAACAAATTACTATAATCTTGGCCATGGAAGAAAAAGAGCCTGAAGATGAAAGAGGTATTAAAATTGAAAGTTTAAAAAACAAATATAAAAACACTTTTAAAAATTTATTTATTACGATTCATAAACTAATTCCTGGTGAAGTTACAGGAAAAGCCTCAAATGAAAAATATGCAGCCACTTGGTTGAAGAAAAATTATATTGACCGGAAAAAACTCAACCTCGAGTATTTTACTGTAACAAGTAGTGATGCAGACCATAAGTTTCACCCTAAATACTTTGCGGCACTTACATTTAAGTTTTTGGATAATCCAAAACGATATAGATATTTTTGGCAACCAGCGATCCTTTTTTATAATAACATTTGGCATGTGCCTGCAATAATCAGGGTTTTAAATACATTAATGTCTGTCGGAAACCTCGCCCAACTTTCAAGAAAGGATCAGCTTATAATCGGACCTGGCCACTATTCACTTTCTTTTAAGCTTCTGCACGACGTTGGTTATTGGGACGCCGATAAAATTCCCGAGGATTGGGGAATATTTTTTAAGTCGTTCTATAAAATGGGGGGGAATATTGAAGTTGACCCTATATATCTCCCTCTACTAGCCGATGCGGTTCAATCGACTTCTTTTTGGAAAACATTACGTAGTCAATATGAACAAATACAAAGATGGGCCTGGGGAGTAAGCGACGATCCCTGGATCATAAAAAGTTATTTATTAACCGACATTCCCTTTTGGGACAAAACTGCAAGATTGGTAAAAGTTGTCACAAACCACTTTCTTTGGCCAGTTAACTGGTTTATAGTTACCATAGGACTTACTCTCCCCACACTACTTAACCCTGCTTTCGGTAGAACCGCACTGGGCTACACTATTCCGAAACTATCATCATTTATTCTTACAATTGCATTAAGTTTTCTTCTGATTATGATTGTCATTGATAATATACACAAACCCAAAAGGCCTAAAGACTTCCCACTTTGGAGGGCTCTACTTACTCCATTAGAGTTTGTGCTTATGCCAATAGCGGGTTTTTTCTTTGGAGCTCTACCAGGAATTGATGCTCATACAAGACTGATGTTGGGGAAATATATAGAGTACAAAGTAACCGAAAAAGTCTAAGACGATCTGTAATATTCAATCGTTTTTTGGAGGCCTTCGACTAAATTTACTTTCGGATCCCAGCCCAGAATTTTTTTGGCTTTTGAAATATCGGGCTGTCTTTGCATTGGATCGTCCTGTCTAAATGAACCGCTAAAAACAACTTCCGATTTTGAACTTGTGTGTTTAATAACTTCCTTAGCTAACTCCAGTATCGTAAATTCTTTTGGATTTCCTAGATTAAAAATCTCGCCTTTTGTACCATTTTCAAACATTGCTTTAAAAATTCCCTCTACCATGTCGGAAACAAAGCAAAATGAGCGTGTTTGGGTTCCGTCTCCGTCTACTTTTATGTCTTTGTCTCTGATTGCCCAATTAACGAAGTTGCTTACCACCCTTCCATCGTCTTTTTGCATCCTTGGTCCGTACGTATTGAAAATCCTGACTATTCTTGCATCAATTCCGTGTTTATTAAGAAAAACATAAGTTGCGGCTTCAGCAAAGCGTTTGCTTTCGTCATAACAGGCGCGGGGGCCAAAGGGGTTTACATTCCCCCAATAAGTTTCTTTTTGGGGATGTTCTTTGGGGTCTCCATATACTTCCGATGTTGAGGCAATCAGAATCTTTGCTCCTGATTCTTTGGCAAAATCAAGAATGTTAAGCGTTCCGAGGGAGTTAGCAAGAAGGGTCTCTTCGGGGTAGTTTTGATAATCGATTGGGGAAGCTGGAGAGGCAAGATGAAAGGCGAAGTCAAAACCAGGAAGATCAATTTTAGAAGCAATGTCCTGATCCATAAACTTGAAGTTTGGATTCTTTAGAAGATGATCTATATTTTTCTTGCTACCCGTTAAGAGATTGTCGAGACAAGTGACCTCGTAGGAAGCATCAAGAAGCTTGTCACATAAGTGACTACCGATAAACCCCGCGCCTCCCGTAACCAGGACTTTTTCCATACCCATATGATACACTAATTTAATAAGATGAAAAAAGACCATTGGATTCACAAAATCCATCTCCCAAACTGGCTAGTAGGAATTTTGGCCCTGGTATTAATCCTTCGCATCCCAACTTTTTTTGAGCCTTATTATTATGGTGATGAAATGATTTACATGACCCTGGGCCAAGGAATTCGACAGGGCCTTCCGCTTTATAGTGAGATGTTTGATAATAAGCCTCCGCTTCTCTATTTGACAGCAGCCATTGCAGGGAATTTGTTTTGGTTTAAAACAATATTGGCTTTTTGGAGTCTTGCTACAACTGTCGCTTTTTGGAAACTAGTCAAAGGAAAAATGGCTACATTAATTTTTGCACTTTTAATCTCGCTTCCATTACTTGAGGGTAACACGGCTAACGCCGAGCTTTTTATGATTGGCCCAACTATTCTTGCATTTTACATGCTCCTTACTAAAAAACTAACGATTAAAAATTTAATTATATCTGGATTTCTATTTGGAATAGCCGCACTTTTTAAAATTCCAGCCTCCTTTGAAGTTCCAACTATAGTAGTCTTTTGGGTTATTACTCAAGGCATGGGTAAATGGCGAACTATTTTTAAAAATACTTTCTATCTTTTTGTAGGTTTTATAATCCCAATACTCCTTACTTTTATCTGGTATTTCATTAAGGGAGGGCTTAAGCAATATGTCGAGGCAGCATTCTTACAAAACGTCGGTTACATTGGCAGCTGGGGAGTGGAGGTTCCACTTCCATTACGAGCCGGTTTAATAATCTTGGGTGTTTTACTTCTTTTTGTTGTCAGTAAAAAGATTTCAAAAGACTTTTTATTTGCCTGTCTCTGGCTTATCTTTTCCCTATTTGCAGTTACACTGTCTGGCAGACCATATCCACACTACTTGGTTCAATCAGTGGGTCCAATTGCCATCCTCTTGGGTATGTTTTTTACAAGCAGGAACATCGAACAAGCTCTGGTTGTAATTCCACTTACTGTCGCCTTTTTTATCCCTATTTATTATAATTTTTATCACTATAAAACCAGGGATTATTACTTAAGATTTGTAAATTTCACAACTGGTAAAATAAGTAGAGCGACATACTTCGATCAATTTTCTCCAAATACACAAAGGAATTATAAAATTGCCGACTTTTTAATAAAATCATCTTTACCCCATCAACGAGTATTTATCTGGGACAGCGATTCACCAACAATATATGCCCTTTCAAGACGATTGCCACCTATAAAATTTGTGGCTGATTACCATATTAACGATTATTATACAAAAACTAAACTTGTTGGTGATTTAGCAGAAAAAAAGCCAAGATTTATTGTTTTGACCTCAAAACATCCTTTACCTGAAATAATGAACTTCATTCGAAAAGAATACATACTTATTCATCAAATCGAAGATGCAAACATTTATTCAAAATTGGAAACAATTACCCTTTAAAAATCATATTTATCTATCTTTTGGGCTATCACTTTTTGTGACTTTATTGATATTGGCCCTTAAGAATTATCTTCCACCCGAGATTCCCCTTTTTTATGGCAAATCAACAGGACCGGAGCAACTCACATCTAAATTTGGCCTTATGATAGCCCCAGGGGTTGCAATTTTAATTACTACCATAAATACCATTTTATCCTTTTTAGTAAATGATATATTTATTAAAAAAACCTTGGTTATTTCTTCAGTTTTTATTTCACTTTTATCCAGTATCACTGTTATAAAAATAATTATGTTAGTTGGATTTTTCTAATAAATGGCGGATTTACCAAACCTTCTTATATATCCCTGGCTACTTTCTGCCATTATTTCGTTATTAGTGACCCCCTTGATTATCAAACTTGCCAAAAATCTTAAGATTCTTGATGATCCGAAGATCAACAAACATCCCAAGGTTATCCATACTGTCCCGACACCAAGAGGTGGGGGGATCCCCATATTTATTGCGCTTTTAATAGCCTCATTATTTTTTTTACCAATTGATAAGCACTTAATTGGAATATTATTAGGAGCTTTGGTCTTAGTAATAATGGGGTTTCTAGATGACAAACATGATCTAAACCCGTACTTAAGACTTATTTTGGGATTTTTAGCCGCCGCAATGCCGGTCGCCGCCGGAATTGGAATATCTTTTGTCAGTAACCCCTTTGGAGGAATAGTTAATTTAGATTGGTTAACTTCAGATATTTTTGCCCTTTTGTGGATTACATTCTTAATGAATATCGTAAATATGGGGGCAAAAGGGGTTGACGGTCAGCTTTCTGGGATCACTATAATTTCCGGGGTAACCATCGCTCTCCTTTCACTAAAATTTTCAGCAGATATTACGCAGTGGCCAGTAATAATCTTGGCCTCAATTACAGTTGGAGCCTATTCAGGTTTTCTCCCATGGCATATATTCCCACAAAAAATAATGCCTGGGTATGGAGGAGGTATACTGGCTGGATACTTACTTGGAATACTTTCAATACTTTCCACCACAAAGGTGGGTACATTAATAGTAGTTTTGGGAATCCCATTGGTGGATACTGGATATGTGATAGTTCGAAGAATAATGTCGGGCAGGTCTCCAGTCTGGGGAGACAGGGAACATCTTCATCATAGATTGTTAGATGCCGGATTAACTAAAAGCCAAGTTGCGATGATTTATTGGATAATTACAGGAATGTTGGGCATAATGGCAATTAATTTGAATACTACCTCAAAGCTATATACAATGATCGGAGCAACCTTATTAGTTGGAGGGGTTATTTTATTTCTTTCCAAGAAACAAGGTTCTCGCTGAAAGCGAGGTTCTTATGGTTAACTTATCGATCTCGGCCCTGAAAATTGCTAGGCCCATTCATTGGGCAAAAAATTTCTCTCTTTTTGCTGCAATTTTTCTTACCGGCACTCTTTTTGAGAAGGGTCTTTTTATAGATGTTTTCTGGGCTTTTATAGCTTTTAATTTGGCTACATCGGCAACATATATATTTAACGACATTTTGGATGTAAAACTTGACCGCCTTCATCCAACGAAAAAATTTAGGCCACTAGCATCAGGCAACCTCCCCCTTTCTTTGGCAATTTTAGAGGGGGTAATTCTTTCTTTCTTGGCATTAATGGTTTCTATATCTGTTAACTATTTACTTTTCCTATTAATCGGTGGCTATTTAATTATGCAGGCACTATATAGTTTGGGTCTTAAAAATATCCCTATTATTGATATTTTGATTATCGCTACGGGGTTTATTATCAGAGTTTATGCGGGAGCACTTGTGATTGATGCCCATCTTTCTGTTTGGTTTCTCCTGTGTGTAATATCTGTTGCTCTATTTTTGGCTTCTGGTAAACGAAGGGCGGAATTAAATGTTCTTGAGGAAACCAATGAGATTACCAGAAAAAGCTTGGTTAGATATAAACAAGAACTGCTTAATTCTTATGTAACAATGTTTGGAAACGCTTCCTGGATGAGCTGGGCGCTTTATACTTTTTTTGAATCCCCCAAAGCCTCACTCCCCGTCTGGCTTTTTTTAGCGGAGCTATCAAGGACCACTACAGTAAATAAACTTCTTATGGCCACAATTCCCTTGGTTATTTTCGGAATTATGAGATATGAAGCTGTAATTTTTGAAGGTAAATCTGAAGCACCAGAAAAGGTTCTTCTTACTGACAAGCCGCTTTTGATTGCAGTCACTCTTTGGGTAAGCCTAATTTACTGGATTATCTATTCCGGAGCCTCAATCACCAATATCTGAATCGAAAGATTCTTCAATTTTCTTAGAATATTCATTTGACACCCAACCGATCCTCCCATCAGGTAGTCCTGCTGTGGGATCTTCAAGCTGAATTTTATACCATCCGGTTTGCCCATCTTCTTCTAAAAATAAAAATTTGTTGCCGGGCATTACCTGATGAATTTCCCGCCCCGCACTTCCCGGTTCACTTCTAACTCTCAAAAATCCTGTCGGGGTGTCAAGTATTTCAACCCATACTTTTACTTCCGTTGTAACCGCTTTAACTTTTACTTCTTCAGGAATTTTGGCTAATTTTGCAATAATAGTAAGTTTATAGCCCAAAATTGTTTTTATAGTCAAAGTACGATCAATGTATCCTGGTAATTTAATTGCTACCAAGGGCTCGCCTGCCAACAGGTTTGAACTCTTAAACGGTGTAAATCCGCGTACAGTGCCATCAATCGAAACTTGAGCATTATCTGGGCTAGTAACCACAACAATACTGGCTTCCTTCCCACCCTCCTGTTCAAAAGAGATTGTGTCACCAGAGGCCGTCTCTTCATTTTCAGAAAATTCTCTTCTTACTATAGTCTTTACTCCAGAAACTAAGGTCACCTTACTTTCGTGGGGAATATAGTTTTTGTCAGTACTTTCAGGAACCAATTTTAAAACAATCTCCCCCGCCTCAAACGTCCCCTCATACGGGGTTTTCCCAACCAGCTCTCCATTAACAAAAACATTAGAAACAGGGGAACTATTAACCAAAATGCCACCAGGGGCTGCTCTAAAATATCCAATTAAAAAATAGGCCCCACCTATAAAAATTATTCCTGCGAAAAAAGATATCAATCCAATTTTGATCCACCTTACCATTGAGGCTATTTTACCATGTTTGACTTGGTCAAGCTATGCTTGGCATATTTTGGCAATTTGAGTTAAAATAAGGATTAGTGACCACGTGGTGAAGTGGAAACACGGCTGTCTGCAAAACAGCTATGCATGGGTTCGATTCCCATCGTGGTCTCAAAAAAATAATTCAAAATATGAATTTTGTAAAAAAAACTGTCCTATTTTTAACATTGTTTCTAATTTCTAACTTCTGTTTTCTAGTTCCTAAAACCCATGCCCAAGAATTTACCTTCGATAAAGCTTACCAAGATTATGTATACACCCAAACCACTTATGGCCGAGCCTATTCCGACTACGAAAGGGCCAAAGATTTTTATCTTAAAAATCAAACCCTAACTCTTAAAGAGGATGTCAGAAAAAAAACATATTCCATGCTTAGGGAACGTGATGAGTTAGAAAGAGTTTATTTAGCCGCTCTACGAATTAAATTAATAGAAATAAAAGTTGCAGTTTTACCCAAACTCGATAGTGAAATTGAATGGTATAAAAACCATAAAGAATCCTATAAAGACCCTGATCCTTTGGAAAATCTTTTTAATAAGTCTAAAGAGGTGGAATCAAGATATAAAAGCGATACTTATCTGGTTATTTATGACACTCTTTTTAATATAACATTAGGGGAAATGTCAAACTTAAGAGTCAGTCATGAAGAGGTTTATAAATCAATTAGAGAAAATCTAGATAAAAATGTATCCGAAGGTAAACTTAAAATAGATCCTTTCAATAGATGGCTTACCGATATTGACCTTGTTATCCAAAACCTTAAAGATAACGATGAAAAAGCCAAGAAAAATATTTCTAAAATATATGAAGGAAGCTTTGTTTCACCTTTGTCTGCCTACAATTCTGCCGTTGTCCCATTTGTCTCATCAACCACACTACTCATGCAACTTAATAGTTTTTTAGGTGAATTTTTAACATCTTTAGAAAATCAATTATAATGAACGTAGAAAATATTAGCCCCACTCCAATAATACCAATGCCTCAACCTGTGCCCCGTAAACCCATTGACTTAGTCAAGGAAAAAGTCAAAAATTTCACTCAAAATAAGAGGTTGTTGGGGCTAATCTTTATTATTCTTATCGCTGGTGTTATTTTTTCTTTCTTAAATAAAAGGGTGGGTCCAAAGATTTTAACTTCACCCGCACCGCATGCAACACAAACTTTTAAAAATCCAGAAGCAAATGAAAGTGCCGAAAAATTAAAAAGTTTAAAAGAAAAAATATTTAATTTAGACATCTACCAAAAACGGCTTTCACCCCCAAATATCAATTTTGACATAACCTTTTAGCCCAGTTCCCAAAACTTGACTTTGAACCCCATCATGCTATAGAATTGCGACTCATCCCGCATTCGTGCGGGATTTTTTAATGAACAAGGTCAATATAAACCTGCCCAAGTACCGCCTTTTCTTGCAATTTAGGTTCATAAGAAGGCGAAAATCTGTATTTGATGAGGCTCTAATTCCCAGCCCAAAAACACTTAAGAGAAAGTATAGGGTAGGCTCATTTGTGGCAAGATTTTTTAGGCACATTTTTGAGCACAAAAACATCAAAAAAGTGTTAGCCTCAAATTTGGCGATTATAACCGTTACAACCTCGTTTTTGCCACAATCAAATGTTCGGGCCCAAGAACCTATTGAACAGGCTGTAATCGAGAGTCAAACCAACTTGGTTACCCAAAAAGCTATCCAGTACCCAACAATCGATGTACGAATTACACAAAGATATTCGTTTTACCATACGGGGATCGACCTTGATGGGTTTACAGGAGATCCAATTAAACCAATAAAGCCCGGTAAGGTTTCTGCTGTCTCACATTCTAAATTTGCATATGGGAACTCTGTATTAATAGAACACGCAAACCAAGTGAGTTCACTCTATGCCCATTTATCAGTAACAGATGTTGAGCCTGGAGATGAAGTTACAATGGATACAGTAATTGGAAAAATGGGCGCTACAGGCAGGTCTTTCGGAGATCATTTACATTTAGAGGTCTACGACCATGGCCGTGCCATTAATCCCCTTTCTGTTTTACCTCGCTAGCGATTTTCAAGTGACCTCCATAGATATACCCCTCATCTTCCAATTTGTAGCTTCATAATTTGACAAGAGTGTGAAATGTGTGGTCTCATAGTTTAATGCCTAAATTATTAAACAATGAACAAGTGTTAGTTTTAAAAGAAGCTCACAAGAAAATTAGAGATAAAAGGCTGGCTGATAGAATTAAGGCTGTTTTGTCATTAAATGAAGGTTTCAAATATGAATATATTGCCAAAATTTTGCTTTTGAATGAAGTCACTTTAAATAGATATATTAAAAGATTTAAAGCTGAAGGAATTAAAGGTCTTCTTGAGATGAAGTATAAAGGAGGATAAACAAAACTAACTTTGTTGCAGGAAATTGAACTCAAAAAGTATTTGGAGATAAACACATTAAGAACTTCAAAAGAAATTGTAAATTATATTCAAAAAGAATGTGGTGTTTCCTTTTCTGTAATTGGAACTACTAAATTCCTTCATAGACTTGGGTTTAGTTACAAAAAACCTAAAGTTATTCCTGGAAAAGCTGACTTTTTTAACCAGGCTCAGTTCATAGAAAAATACGATGAAATTAAAAACAATTTAAAAATAAATGATCAAATATACTTTGTAGATTCTACACACCCTGAACATAACACTAAGCCTTCATATGGCTGGATTTTAAAAGGTAAGTTAAATGACAAAATAATTAAAACAAACACAGGTAGGGAAAGTGGCAGGTACCCCATAAACTAGACGTACGATATTTCATTTTTTGATACGATTT
>JBBTWD010000015.1:0-4188 GCA_038062915.1 Patescibacteria group bacterium | reverse complement strand
TAAAGAACTTTGTGTTTAAAAACTTTTTTGAAATTAGATGTATATGATTGAATGGTATTTCCAATGAGATTTTATTCTGAACCCGAAAATTTTTAGTCTGACATCAGCTAATTCAGGAAATTTTTTAAGTCTCTGCTATCCTGCTGAATAGAATCATAAATAATAAGTATTAATTAGAATATTACATATATTTATAAGCATTAATACATACATAATAAGTAATGGGAAGGACTCGATTAGCCAAGGCTTCTATAGTAGGGCTAAGAGAAAAAATTAGGGTTGCTAAGGAAAGAAAAGAGTATTTTGAAAGGTATTTACGCGAACTTCTTCAAGACTACTTGAAAGATAAAATCTCTCGCGAGTTCTACCTTAAAACAGAATACAAAAAATTCGACGGGAAAACAATAAGAGAATGGATTGTTTATTATGACAATTACATAAAAGAGTGCGGGGCTCTTATCAAGAAATACCAGAAAGATGTCATCAAAGGACATTTCTTGGTGATTTTTATTTCAGCAATAATCATCTCTTTATTAGCATTTTCTTTTTATCAATTTCAGCCGGCATTGACTGGTTTTTTTGTCCAGGAACCAGTACCACTGCCAGAAGCCATAAGCGAGGCAAATGCAACTATAAGCACGATACAGCACGAAGCAATTCTCAGCCAGCCAGTCAAATGGACAAAAACTATTTCTTTGGATGAACCAGCGACGGCAAAAATAATACTTCCTGCAGAGGCAACAAACATTTCTGTAAACAAAATTTCATACTCAGAACAAGAAGGGGCTCTTCCAAAAGAAGATTTGAGTCCTTCCCAAGAAGAGCTTCTTCCTTCTGAAACAGGAAAACAAGAAGCAGAATTCAGTATAACGGAAGCTGTGATTTCAGAAACCGGTGAAGGCGGATTCTTAACAAGATTCTTTAGAAACATCGGAAGACTCACAGGAGGAGCTATTGGCATAGAGTCAGAAATAGTAACAGCAATCAAAATCCAGGACAATGCTACAAATTATGAAATTACTTATGAAACACCAGCACCTTATTCAGTTGAAGAAGAAATTGGAAGAGGAAAGAGAATTAAAATTATTGGACCTGAAACAATCCACTATGAAAACGTTCTTGCATTTACAAATTTAAATGAAAATCTTAATATCAAAAATCCTTCAAAAATAAAAATTCATTGGATTGAAAATGATACTTACATTTCACCATCTTCCGTTCAGGACACAGACAACAATGGAATTTATGATTATGTTTCTTGGATTGCTCCAACTCTTTCTGAACAAACTTTTGAAATAATTGTAATAACAAAAGCAGAACACCTAGACAATAATAGGCAATTCATAAGTGATATTTATGAAGAAGTTAAATCTTTGGATGATGTCTGGAGCGAGGAAATTCCAAATCAGAATTATATAAGAGTCACCTTTGAACAAAATTTAACATCAAATAGAGATATAACAATTTATCCAAGAGTTGTTTCAGGAAATCCAAGCATAGAAGTTTACGAAATTGACGAAACAACAAAAATCGCAGAATTTACAAATTTAAATTCAAATCAATATAACAAAGTTTTTTTAACAAATTTGCAAGGAAGCCAAGACACTTTTGACTTGCGTGTTCTCGGTGGAAGTGTTGAATTTGACCATATCATTGACCCGGTAATTGCTTGGGTAAACTCGGCCAGCGGGAGCGTCACAAGTCCCGCTTCCCTCACCGTTGCCACCGCCGCGCAGAGCCACACTACAGGGAATGCGTTGATTTGCCACACCTTCTCTGGGCAGGGGGCAAATGCAACCAGCGTTGCCGACACCGCTGGGAACACCTACATTCCGCTGTCGGGTTTTAACGACCTCAATGTCGGCACCAGCCGCATCTTCTACGCCTTGAACATCACTGGCAACGCAGCCAACATTGTGACCGTCACCTTTCATGCTTCTCGCACTGACCGAGGTATTATTTGCGAACAGTATTCCGGCATCGCCTTGACAGGGGCTTTTGACGTGGAAGCGACCTATGGGGAAGTGGATAGTGAAACCAGCGTAACCAGCGGGAACATGGTAACTACCCAAGCAGACGAACTGATTTTTGCTGTGGGCTCTCATTATGCTGGAGTTAGAACTTACACGGCGGGAACAAGCTTTACACTTCGCAGTCAGCTCCATAATAGTGGTACTGGCTGGGGTCTAGCTACCGAAGACCGTATTGTCACCGCCACAGGCACATACAATGCCTCCATCACTCTCAACGCAGTCAGCGCGCATGATGTTGGCGCTGCCACGTTTAAGGCAGTAGCAGACGCCATAAATCCTATCGCCTCATTCGGAACAAATCCTGCAGACAATGTAAACAGGAGCAACTCGTCTGTTACATTTGATTTGAAGGCTTTCGACGACACTGCATTAAGCTATTTGAGATTGTATGGTAACTGGACAGGTTCTTGGTTGGCAAATCAGACAAACACTTCTCCGATAAACGCAACTTACTGGAACATCACAGTAGATGCAATTCCAAACGGAAAATACAGATGGGCTGCATGGGCAAACGATAGCTCTGGCAATTCTGCGTTCTCAACGGCGAACAGAACAATAACAATAGATACAGTTGCTCCGACAATTTCCCTGCCATTTTACGCAAACGCCACAATAAAGGCAAGCACAGAAACTTTAACATTAAATATTTCTGTGATAGATGCAACTACAAATCCTTCTGCCTGTAAAATTGACGCAAATGGAACAAACCTTACAGTTTCTGTTTCTTCTGGTTGGTGTAACACGACATCTATACCATTGACAAATCTTGCAGAAGGAAACAGAACGATAAATGTATATGCGAATGATTCTACAGGAAAATTCGGATTAAACAACAGTTTTGTTGTTAAAATAGTTAATAATGCAGCCCCGACAATTCCTTTTGTCCAGGCAGTTTCTGCTCAGGATCCACTTGAAGCAGGATATCGTTCTGTCCTCCTTAATTTTTCCGTGAATGATACAGATGGCTCTGGAAACGTAAACTTAAGCAGTGCAAGAGCAAGGTTCAACAGGACAGGAGAGTCAAACAGGGAGAACTTTACCTGCGCAAACATTGGTTCTGGTGGCAACGGACAAATGTTCACATGCAATGTAAGCATGTATTATTTTGATGAGGTTGCTGTATGGACAATAAATGTTTCTGCAAGAGACAACAGCGAGGCAGGCGCTGAAAATTCAACCAGTAATTTTACATTTAATCTTCTGACTGCAATGGTCCTTAGTCCATCGGCATTGACATGGCCCACACTTAACCTGACTGCAACAAACTTCAGCTCAAACAACGACCCTATACTTTTAAACAACACAGGAAACTCTGGAAACGGAACAATAAACACAACAGCCTATAATCTTCGTGGAGAAACAATTACAACGCAGTTCATATTCGCAAACAATTTCACAGTAGGAAACGTAACAGACGGGTGTGGCGCCGGAATAAATGCCTCAATAATGGCAAATGCAACATCTAAACAGCTAAACGGAACTAACTTCACCAAGGGAAATAACTCGCTGAACTTCGTAAACCAAACTTCCGGACAGGAGCAAGCGTTTTTCTGCCTGAGGGGAGTTCCCCAAGAGATAAGCGCACAGTCTTACTCTTCATCGTTTTACGGGTCATGGGTAATGGAAATCATAGTATAAATATAAAAAAGAGAAGACTATTGATATGAAATAAAAGAGTAAGAAAAAAGATAAAAAATGTTAACTAATCAAATTTACAACTACGGAAAAAGATATTTTAGCATTAAAAACCACTTGGCTTTTTTCCTGTTAGCAGTTTTAACAATTTCTGCTGCCTCTGCAGCAGGAGTCTCAACGCCTTATTGGAGCACAAACCCTCTTAAGCTGGGTCCAGGGGAGTCTGTAGTTTTTTCCTTAGGGCTTCAAAATATGGTTGGTGATGAAAACATTACGCTGAGAGCAAACATAACGAAAGGTTATGAAATAGCAAGAATAATAGATTCAAACACAGATTATTTTGTTCCTTTGGGAAGCGATGATGTCACAGTCAACATAGAGGTAAAAATCCCTGAAAACGCGGAGCCTGGAAAGGTTTATGATATGGAGGCTTCATTTCTTCAGGTGGGTGCTGGTGGGGGAGAGGGATTTTTCACTGTTGCAAGCGCTTTCACCCAGAGAATTCCTGTTGAGGTTGTTG
>JBBTWD010000014.1:0-17292 GCA_038062915.1 Patescibacteria group bacterium | reverse complement strand
CATTTTCTTTTGACTTAAAATTCATATGCATCAGAAACTGTCCCGAGTCGGTTGAATCTTTTGCGGGTTCATCGTGAGCAAGAACTTGGCTTATGGCGTATGGCTTATGGCTTATGGCTAATTTTGAGCAGTCATAGCTCAAAATGACGTAGCCGTGCTCTAGTGAGTGGATAAGGTATCCGTCTGAGATTAGTCTGTCATATATTCCCGGTTTTGCCCAAATAGGGAAATGTGATCCTGATGTTGGCGGATTTGAGTTATATTTAACCCCAAAAATGTCAGTTACATGATCCTTTCCCAAATCAGAAAGTTCAACCCCAGGAAGCGGTTTTGTTACTGCTTTAAAAAGCCAGAATGAAAGAGCCAAGAGAGGGACTAAAACCAAAAACCAGGTCCTAAACTTTTTCATTTTTTCTCTATACCCTACCCCTTAACATCATGGCGTCAATTATTCTTTTAAGGGCAAGGTAGCCTGCGGCCCGGCGATAGGAGATTTTCTTTTTAGAGGCAACTTCATAAACATCATCAAAAGCTTTGGCCATAAAAATCTTTAATTTTTTAAATACTTTCTCTTTACTCCATTTAGTTCCTTCAAGGTTTTGCTTCCATTCAAAATAGCTTCCTGTCACTCCACCCGCATTAGCCAAAATATCAGGAATTACATCCACACCCTTCTTAATTAAATACTCTTCTGCTCCTGAAGTTGTCGGACCGTTTGCCATCTCAAAAATTAGTCTGGCCTTAACTTTCTTAACATTTTTTTCATTTATTGCGTTTTCCAACGCGGCAGGAATTAGAATATCGACATTAAGTTCAAGGAGCTTTTCATTTGTTACGTTTGTTTTCAAACTTCCTTTTTTCTTCTTTATAACAGCAACTTTTTCAATATCAAGACCTTTGGCGTCGTATATTCCCCCCGAAGAATCCGAAACAGCAACAATTTTATATCCTTTTTCTTGGGCATATTTACCCAACCAGTAGCCAACATTTCCAAAACCTTGAATAGCAATCGTTGTTGTTTTTGGATTTAACTTTTTCCTTTTGGCATATGAATCTAAAATATAAAATCCCCCCAAACCCGTTGCTTCCGTTCTCCCCAAAAGCCCTCCTTTTGAAATAGATTTTCCGGTTGAAACCGCGTAGGTTTTATTCCCGGTTTTAGCAATGTAAACCTCTCTAATAATGTCCATTGCAAGTTCCCCAGTATTAAGATCCGGCCCGGGCACATCTTTTTTGGGTCCAATGTGGGGAACTAAAAATTCTGCATAAGCCGTAGCAAGTTTTATGTACTTTTTCTCGGAAAAACCGGTTGGGTCAACTGCTACCCCTCCTTTTCCACCACCATATGGGATATTAACAACTGCACATTTCAAGCTCATTAAGGTTGCAAGCGCCTGAACCTCATCTTGTGTAACATTTGGGTGAAACCTTATTCCCCCTTTAAATGGCCCCCGGGCATCATTATGCTGAATTCGAAATGCAGGAAAACCCATAACCTTTCCTTTAATTATTTTTTGAGGGTTTTTAATTAGGTCAATCGCCCTATTAAATCTTTTTTTGTCTTTGTAGTCTTTTGCAAGAATCAACGAAGATTTCTTAATCTGTCCCAACGCTGCCTCAAGAATCGCATTCATAATGAAAAGATATTACAATAAAAAGCCAAAAAGGCAAAGGAGTAAAACCATTCCCAACCAGTATATCTTAGCTTGGTTCAAATCCAGATTCCAAGGAAAATTTTTTAACCAATTACTAAAGTTTTGCATTTCGACTAAATCTACTATTTGATCAATTAAAAGATGGAGAGAGAAGGCCAAAACCAATCCCTTTCCAAATAATGATCCTGAAGAAGTTATCATCCAAAAAGTTAAGACTAAAAATATTATTTGGAAAAAAGCTGTATGAAATATCAAATCTCGTCTTTCTCCTCTGGTTTCATATAAAAGAGTAACTCTTTGTGCTGTTAACTCTTGTGGACGAAGGTATAGATAAAGTAGATGATCGATGTCAGGTAAAATAGTCCCAAACAGTCCCCCAACCCAAAATAGCCAGTAGCTCAAATTAAAAAATTTATTGATCAGAGTAACAAAAACAAAAAAACTAAACCAAAAAGTAAAATGAAGAAAGATCTCTCGACGCATTAAGTTATTGTAGCAAATCAAGTAGTTTCTGCCACCAAGTATTTATGTATACTGTTGTAATTCCCTGCACGGGAGCACATTGGCAGGTTGACCCATTCCAGGAACAGCCAGAGGTCTGGGCACATGCTGTTGCAGGATCCATTGTACTCCCGCTGGGTGGTTGAGCCGTAGTTCCAGATGAGGGAGTTGACCCACCTGATGAACTACATTGACAGCTTGATCCATTCCAAGAGCAACCAGAAGCCTTAGCACATTCAGTCGCCGGGTCATAACTTGGCTGTGAATATGGCGTTGCATATGTACCTGAACCACCACTATTATATGAGGGCGCACTGTCACACTGGCAGGAATTACTCTCCCATTTACAACCCGTGTATTTTGTACATTCGGCCGCTGGGTCACCAGAGTAACTCGAGTAGTTTATATTGCTATTTGAGCATTGACAGTGATCCCCGCTCCAAGAACAGCCAGGGTACTTAGAACATTCAGTTTTTTGTCTATCTAAATAATCCGCATTGTTTGAGCTGCAAGAACAAGACGAACCAGTCCAAGAACAACCGTATTTAGAACACTCTGTCGCAGGGTCACCCTGAAAACTTTCCCCGCTTTTACATTCACAGTTTGTCCCGGTCCAGGAACAGCTTGGGGTTCGCGAGCACATTTGGGCGGGATCGTAGTCCCTCTCAAAATTCTCTCCACCACCACAGGCAGACGGGTTTCTCTCGCAATAGCTTCGACACGAAGCTTCATCGCTACAGCCCCCGGAACCAATAAAGCTCCCCCCGTGTCCTTCGGAAAAGCTTCTACAAATCTCCACATTTCCGGGGTTAGAACAAAAGTTCCTACAAGTTTCCTCGGTAGTACACCCACCTGGACCCCTGTATTCATACCCGCCGTTAAGTCCACTATCGGAAGCAAACTGACTACACTTGTCTCTATTAGTTGGATTTTCGCAAAAGTTTTTGCAAGTATTATATGAATCGCACCCCAAAACCTCTCTAGCCTTATCTAAAAATTCACCGGAGTCAACATCGTGAATATAACCTCCAACTAAGCCGTTGCTCGTGGCAAATGAATGACACTTATCAAAATTTACTTCCTGGCTACAAAAGCCCAGGCAGGAGGAAATTGAATTACAACCCAAAACCGATTGCGCTCTTCTAATAATGCCGTCGTCTACCTCAAAATCTTCCTCATCATAAAATCCTTTTTCCTTGGCAAAAGAAATACAGATTTCTTGATTAACAGGGTCCTCACAGAAAGTCCTGCACTCGAACAAGCTCCCGCAATCCCCCAATTCAGAAATTGGAAAAGTTACCCCATACTTTGCCGCGATTCCTTCATCCGTCTCCTGGGCCAAAGCCACACCGCCAAAAAAAGCAAGGGAAATCAAAAGCAAGAAGAATGTCAATAATTTTTTCACTGTAGTGAATCAAAAGGGTTCTTAAATTCGGAAAAAGGATTTACATATTGAGAGGATTTGTCCAAGGGATTCTTGTAATCCGCTGCAAGTTCTACCGAGGAAGTTGGGATTTTAATGAGACTGGGAGCTGGATTTTTAACAAAACCTTTAGAAATTAAAAAGTAACCGATACCAAGACCGGCTACTAGAACTATCAAAAGAAGAGGGATAAGGTGAATAAACCCCTTGTTCACACTGAGCGGAGCCGAAGTGGACATTAATTATTTATGGTGTATTACGAAGACTTTGTCAAGTCCAACCAATCTTTCTTGCGATTGGCATCTTTTAATTGTTTCAATTTCCACATGAATAGACGGGGTTTGGAACGAGCATTCTCTGCATCTTTTACAAAACTCCTAGCGTTTTCGAGGAGAATTCTGGGGGTAATTTTAGCTAACTTTATATAAAGCGAGGTTCCTTTAGGGTCACCAAGTTCCTGTGCCAAATCATATCCATATTTTTGAAATTCACGAGAAACATATTTGTCTTTATCTTCTAATTTGAATTTTTTAATATAGTCACCAATTTTTTGCATATTTCGTCAGTTGCCACTCCTAATTTCTTCATTTCTTCAGTCGTAAAGTCTTGTAATACATACTCCTCTCCCAAAACTCTGCTTTCGGATTTTCTATTGTCAACGCCAATTCTTATTCTTGTGAAATCTTTCGAACCTAATTTTTGTTCAATATCGTTGATTCCTCCGTGATCCTTGGGCCCTTTTGCAAACTGCATTTTCCATGTTCCCAACGGTAAATCAAGGTCGTCATGTACAACATACAAGTTGGCCGTCCGTATTTTATGTTTACCAACTGCGTACTTTACCGCCACACCCGAATCATTCATGAAGGTTTGCGGTTTCACAAGTTCGGTACTAGATTGGAGCCAAGAATATAAAAGAAGACCACTTTTACTTTTTTGCCATCTTTTATTATTCAACTTATCCAAAACCATAAAACCGACGTTGTGGCGATTGTTAATGTACTTCTCCCCAGGATTTCCCAAGCCAATAATGAGCTTGCGCTCCATCTTCGATGTTAATTTCATTACTGAAGCAATTGTAACACTTCTTATCGCACTCTTACTTCCTTCGGGTAAAAATCGTCGAAGGATAAAATTCCGTCAAATTTATATTTTTGTGCGATTGCAAGATTTGCACAGTCAATAAATGAAGTTCCTTTCTTAGTCTGTTTTTTAAATATTTTCCAAGCTATTTTTTCGTCTTCGTCCCTAAAATTCATAATCTCCACCGGCATTTTGACGATTTCATCCAAAAAAGTTAGTGCTGTCTCCTGTTTGTCTTTTTTACTTAAAACTGTTGCCGTTTCTTGAATTACTAAATTGAGGATAACAAGCTTATATTCATTTTTTTGAATCCTCTTAAACAATCGTGTTGTTTCCTTATGATGGGGAGCATGAATAACATATAAACCAAAAAGAAAGTCCGAATCAATTAAATATTTCATACAACATCGTTTTCGTAATAATCATCAATTAGTTCCAGACCGCTTTTGCCTCCAAAATCAGTCTTGCAAGCTCCAATGAAACTTTTCCATTTACCCCAATCTTTATTTTTTTTGACTCTGGGTTTTTTCTTTAAAATCTCATCTATACCTTTTCTGATTAACTCAGAATAAGTACCTTCCCCAATGGCAACCCTCAACCTTAGCTCCCTATCTTGATCCTCACTTAAATAAACTTGATTTCGTACCATAAACAAAGTATATGTCGTATGTTATATGTTGTCAAGTTTTGAAACTACTTTATTAATCACTTTATCCAAAATAACCCTCTCTTTTTTCGTAAAGTCAGATAAAACTATTTCCTCGCCCCGCGAAGCTTTACGCGAAGTGGGGTCAATTCCCACTCTCACCCTCCAAAAATCTTTGGTTCCAAGTTTTTCTTCAATATCAAGTATCCCATTGTGTTCCTTGGGGCCTTTTGCATACTGGATTTTCCAAGTTCCAAGTGGTAAATCAAGATCGTCATGGATAATATAGAGATCAGTATTTTGTATATCGTATTTAGTATATAGGGATAAAACGAAACTTCCTGACTCATTCATGAAGTTTGTAGATTTGAAGATTTTTACATTCGTAGATTTATGTTTTTTTAGTCTATCAACCACCAAAAATCCAGTATTATGTCGAGTGTTTAAATACTTCTCACCTATATTCCCAAGTCCAATAACTAGTTTCATGCCTCAATTCTACTCCAAATTGACAAGTAGTAGTAGTAGTAGTAAGCTTGAAACATGTCACCTACACCTCCTGCAAATAAGACTGCAAATAAGATAAATAACGAAATAAAGCTAAAGGCTTTAAGAGATATGACCGAGGAGGGACTAGAATCATCGTACGCAGTTGAATCTCAGAAATCATTAAAAGCACTTTCACGCCTTACAGCACGGATAGGAAAAGAGGATGAAACCAAGTTTATGGAAGAAATTAAGGCTGGCGAAACACTAAAAGGAACTAAAGTCTCCTAAAACTCAATAAGCTTAAGCTTGTTTCATCAACTGCATTGCGAATTTGCCAACCACTGGCACAATCCACCTCTCTCCCTGCCAAGCTTTGTAGGTCATCGTTAACCAAAGAACTACCCCCAGTATAAATACAAGCGGTGTTGCAAAGATTAAAAATATCGAAAAAACAAAAACCCAGTTAATAATAAAAAGTGCCAGGTAAACAACTATTGATTGAAATGCCCAGAATTTAACAAATTCATCTTTCTCAAGTAAAAGAAAAAGAACAGGTACAACCAAAGTTGGCCCCAGTAAGGTAGTTAGTGCTGCTGATGTTTCTTTTTTAAGTCCTGTTGTCATTAATAATCACCACCTCTCATACAAACTCCAGTATAACAAAAGCTATATAAAGGACAAGGAGGATAAAGCCTTCGTTGCGTGTGAGATGATGCTTAGTCTTAATAAATATCCAAAAAATGATTACCGATATAATAAAGGTAATACCAGGCACGAGATATGATGTGGGCTCAATGTCGGAAATTGGGTTAATTACAGAAACAAGGCCCATAATAAGTGTTGAGTTAATGATTATACTTCCCAACAAATTTCCAAAAAAAATCCCATCCGCGTGAGACTTGAGAGATCTAAAGGAAACCACCATTTCAGGAAGGGTCGTGCCAAGAGAAAGAAGCACAAGCCCAACTATAAAAACTGGGACCGAAAGCGACGTTGCAATGGTTGAGGCTATCCCAACAATTATATTTGAAAGAAAAAGAAGGGCTGCAATTCCTACCAAAAGGTGGCCAATGCCCTTATTTGCTTTTTTCTCAACTGTTTCCGCGTTTTTGATGAATCTCATAATGGTTTTTCCGGAGAGATGATGTGTTCCCACTTCTATAAAACGCTTTTTGAAAAAACTTAATATATATACAAGGTAAACCGCAAGTAAAATTAATCCATCTACCCTACTTAATGTTCCATCCAAAAGAAGAAAAAGTGGTAAGACCCCAGCAAATGAGGCAAGTAAAAACTCTCTGAAGATTTTTTCTCCGTGAACAGCTACCCCACCAGCAACAACAGTACTTAAGCCAGCAACAAGTAAAATATTTGTAATATTAGCACCCAGTAGATTGCCCAGAGACAAGATTGAACTACCATCAATACCTGACGAAATTCCGATAAAAAGTTCGGGCAGTGAAGTGGCAACTGATAAAACTAGCGCAGAAAGAATAAACGCCTTAGCCCCCGTAATTCGACTAATGCTTTTAATTGAGTCCAATGTTAAATCAGCGGCTTTTGTAAGAATAAAGGCCAAGATGAAAAAAAGGAAAAAATATAGAACTATCATATAGATACTCCTGGAATAATTTTTAACAAAAAATAAGCAAAGAACACAAATGCACTTATCATCATAGCTATTCTAAATAGTCCAGGGCGAATCCCGGGCTCTAATGAAAAAACATTAAGTACGGTTACCGCCCCAATATGAATAAACATGGCTCCCGCATTGACAATTGCTTCGATTGTTAAAAGAAAAAGAGGTTCTGATTTTCCAGATAAAAAAATTATTATTCCTGCGATTATCTGTGCCCACAAGAAAGAATAATAAATTTTAGGAAGAGAGCTCGTTTTCCATTTATCTTTTTTGATAATTAAAAGGTTTTCTGACATTATTCTGCTTGTGGCGTCCATCACAGTCATTTGTGTAGAAAAAAGCATAAGTCCGATTAATATAAGAAAAATGGGCGTTCCAATAACAGAAGCCTCCTCAATAACAAATGATATTCCAGAAGACAAACCCTTTCCATAAGTTGTTGAAAAGGATAAAAGTGAGAGTAAGCAAATTGAAATCAAGCCCATTGCCCAGAAAATTATTAGGTGCTCAATATTAATAAGCTTCCACCACTTTCTAAACCTCGAAAGATTTTCCTTGGTCATTTCAAATTTAGTTCCCTCAAGTTTAATTTCCTCTTGCCTTCCAGTCAGGATACTGGTTATTCTTCCCCCAAATTTTCCCATCCCATAACCCTTTTCTTTTACATAGAATGATTGAGCTAGATTTAGATTCCCTCCAGCGCCAGAAAAAGCAAAAGCCGCTAAAAAAGAGGCAATTGGAATCCCGACTGGCAAATAACCAAAATTAACAATTCCAGCCCCAAGTGCCTGCCAATCACTTACCTTTGCTAAATATAAAGTAAAAGCAAAAAGAGTAGGAACCCCAATCCCAATTAAAATCATAGAAAACCTCTCGACAGTTTTATATAGAACAGGCCCTAAAGTTAAAATAACTCCAATAAGAATAAGTAAACAGATCCCTAATAATTTACTATCTATCCCCAAAAGTTTAGAGAAAAGAACAGCTGAAGCCGAAATAATTCCGGGCCAGGCAAATCCTGCAAAAGTCGAAAAAATAAACCAGACAGGAGCAAGTTTTAAATACCTGGCAAATCCAACAAAAACACTCTCTCCCCGAACTAAGGCATATCTTTCTATCTCCATATTCATGAAAAATTGAAAGGTAATTCCTAAAATTGCTCCCCAAATGATTCCCATTCCAAAATTGGAGGTTAAATAAGGCCAGAGGATTACTTCCCCACTACCCAGTCCCAGTCCCAGAAGAATAAAAGAAGGTCCTATCAGTTTTCTAAATTTTGGGCTGGGAGGCATGTCCATCATACAATTTCTTTTAACTCATTTAGTGTTGTTGCCTCATTTGGGCCTTTGTCTTCTCTAATTTTTAGAAACCTTGGGAATCGAAGGGAAAGCCCAAGTGAATATTTGGTGCTTTTTGAAATACTGTCTGCAGTTACTTCAACCACCAAACTTGGAATGGCCCAAACATCAGGAATTAAATCTTTTTGTGCTTCGTATTCTTTTGGTTTTTCTCTTGATTCTAAACCATCAATTCTCTTTCGAATTGTAACAAGCATCTCTTCAGTTAGACCAGTTCCGACTTTCGTTAATGTTCTAATTTTATCTCCATCTTTGATTCCAACTAAAATTTTGCCAAGTCCAAACTGGGTACGTTTTCCTTTTCCTGTAAAGTAACCCATTACGATGCAATCTAGTGTGTCAGAGAGTCTTCCACTTGCCCCTTCCCCCTCCTTCATCTTTACCCAGTTCCAACCGGTTCTACCTGAAACATATTTTCCATTTGCACGTTTTACAACTACTCCTTCGAGTCCCATCTTTAAATATTTCTCATGAAATCTTTTAATAACTTCTGGGTCTTTAGTAATTGTGTGTTCATCAACTCTTAATAATTTGCCATTTATAATTTTATTTTTTAGTATTTCTCGCCTTGCGCGGTATGGTTCATGAATTAAACTCTTGCCATCGCAGAGTAATATGTCAAACACTTGAAATTGAAGTGGAATTTCACCAGACGATTTTTCAATATCATGCTTTCTTCTTCTTGATATCGTCTTTTGAAAATCTAAAAACATTTCGCGTTTGGGATCAACACCAACAGCTTCGGTATCCAAGATTACTTCTTCGGCATTAATAAACTTACTTAAATTTTTAAGTTCTGGAAATATACTCTCATCAATAGCATTCATATTTCTTGTAAAAATTTTAAGAAAATTGGGTTTACGAAAATGTAAAAAAATTCTAAGCCCGTCAAACTTTGGTTCAACTGCTACTTCCCCCATTTTCTTTGTCATCTCGCTTGTTGAGTTAAGCCTTTGAGCAAGCATGGGTACAACTGGCACCCCAACTTTTGGACTTACAGCATATAACTTGTGGCTTACGGCTAATTTGGCGATATAACCAATATCTGGTCTAATATTATATTCTTCTTCGCCAATTCCAAGTGCGCTCAAAATTGTTTTTTCTGAAAAACCTAAACGAAGTTTCCCGACCGGAATTCTTGCAACAAATCGACATGAGACAGGATCCAAATCTCTAAGTAAATCTGCCATTTTTTCAACTTTCCTGTCTTGCGACCCTTCCCCATTATCATTGGCAATTTCAAGTAGTTTTTCATATACTTGTGTTACCAATAGTCCACTATTAACTATTCGCTTTTCGCTTTTCGCTAAGAACTCTGCTACGTCACCACAGTCGCCATATTTTTTGTAAAGTTTTAATACTTCATCGAGGTCTTTTTGATAAGCTAGAGCAATTGAGCGTAATATCATTTTTTCAGCTAGATTAAGAAGTACGCCTTCGTAATTTGGAGCTAAAATGCCAAGTGATAGGTAAACCACTTTGTCTATTTCATCCGAATTAGTTTTTTTAAATAAATCAGCTAAAATCGCAGTAATTTCAAGCCTAGAAGCAGTTTTTTCAAGTTTGTCTAAATAGACAGCCAGATCTTTAAAACCCATGGCTTATTATATCGCTTTTTGAGCAAGATATGAGGAAAAAAAGAAGTAGGCGAAGATTACAACCCCTATAAACATAAATCCAAAAACAATCGAGATAATCCCGCTATTTTCTTCATGAATTACTTTATTAATCCCCTCACCAAGTAAGGTTAAACCAAAAAGACTTGGTAAGACTAGTATCATATATAAAAATTGTGGATCAGTTGCTGACATAATAATTACTTACTGGCAATCACATACCTAGTTCCCTTTGTACTTCCCTCTTTCTTAAGTATGCCCTTTTTAATTAAATCTGTTAACTCCCGAAGAACTGTATCCTCCGAAACCATAGGAAGAACTTTCTTAAGCTCCAACATTCCACCCCCACCTTGATCTGAAAGATATTCGATTAACCTCATTTGACGTTCAGATAAAGAAACTTGTTGTCCAAACTTAACTTTAAGCCGACTATCAACAGAAAGTTTTTTAACTTTATCCTTAATTTTACCAAGCTCTACCCCAAGTGTCTCGGTAAAATACTCAAGCCATGGGGTTACATCTCGGCTACCAATATTGCTCGATTGTCTATCAACTTCACCCAAAGAATCATAATATGATGCCGGGTCACTATCAAAATGCTCTTCAAGAGAGAAAAACTTTTTAACATCATAGCCTTCGCGAATTAGAATTAAGGTTGCGAAAGCGCGAATTGTACGCCCGTTTCCCTCAACAAATGGGTGGATAGTAACTAAGATGTAATGTGCGATTCCAGCCCTAATGACGGGGTGAATTTCCATTGCAATTGGATCATTTAGCCAAGCAAAAAAATCCTCAAGTAAATATGGTATTTCGATATGTTGTGGGGGATTGAAAATAATCTTACCAGTCCCCTCTTCTTTAATGACAACCTCTGTAGTTCTAAAAACTCCAATCTTTTCTGGAACGACAATCCTGTCTACCGTAAGTCTATGGATGTCCTTTAACATTTCAACTTCATATCCCCCTCTTTTTACTGCAAACTCATCAAGAAGTACGGCCACATTCCTATAATTAATAACTTCTTGAATATCGCGGGCGCGGGCAAAAACTTCAGCTCCTTCTAATACCTTTTTGGTTTGGTAGAGGGTTAAATCATTTCCTTCAATATGTGTTCCATGGTGGATAGTACGAAGCGCCGCATCACTCTGAAACTGTTTTTCAAAAGACGGAACAAGCGGTGCATTTTCAATCACTTCTTTTGAGGCCTCAATCACGCCTATATTTTTGAGAATCTTATTTGATATTACGTATTTAGGAGAATACATAACTCATATTAACGCACCATGTGCGGTAAAAACAAGAGTCGCTATTCTTCCTTGTCCTCTAGCGCTTGGGCAACGTGGGCAGCATGCGAACCGGTCCCGCTCATTACTCGACGGTGTTGTTCTTCAGTCAAAAGAGGTACGTCTACATCAGGTGGTAGAACTTTGTCGATTGAATCATTGTGTCCACTTTCAGCCTCCCCGACCAGCTTCAAACGCCCGGTCCAAAAATCTTTTCTATAAATTCTTGATCTATTTGGTTTCAAATCAGCTGTCATAATTTTATTATATCCCCTACTTTCAACTTTTCAATAAAATGCGGGTCGGCTGTGGTTATTATAGTTTGTTGTTTAGTGGATATTTCCATGACAATATCTCTATGCTCATGATCTAACTCCGAGAATATATCGTCAAGTAGCAAAGTTGGGCTTCCTTGCCCAGCGGAGCCTTGGCGAAGTTGGGTCTCCTCAATAAACTTTAGTTCTGCAAGTTTTAACCACAAAGTTTCCATTCTTTGTTGACCTCTTGAGCCATAACTAGCTAAATCCTTGTCATATTGTAAAAAAACAAAATCGTCTCTGTGTGGTCCCACAAGAGTTGTGGCCGATGCAATTTCAGCATCTTTATACTGTTCTAGCCTTGCCTCACTAATTTGAGATGGGTCATATTTCAAATTACATTTTCCTTGGGCGTTCACAAATTCAATAAATTCCTGCCTTTTATCTGTAATGTAATTTCCGTTTTTGATTAAAAGTTGATTCCAAAAAAGTAGCTGACTTCGATTTATCCCCTCTTCTCTAATTCTAAAAAGTAGCCTATTTCTTTGCCTTAAGCCTTTTTCATATGAAAGAACAGCCCGTCTATATTCTCTATCGCTTTGAGACAAAACTGAATCTAGAAAGTTTCGTCTTAAACTTGGTGAATCCGTAACCAAATCAAGATCCCATGGGCCAAACAAGACAATTTTAAAATTTCCTGCAAAATCAATCAGTCTTTTGGGTACACCGTTTATAAGAAGTCTCTTTTTTGGCCAGTTTCCAGTTCCGTTTGTAATTATACATTCTACATTCTGCATTCTACATTCTCCAGAAATGCGAGCCAAATCCGCTCCATAATTTAGCATTTCTGATTCCACTTTAGCCTTAAAACTTTTCCCGGTAGAAAGAAGGTGCAAAGCTTCTAAAATATTAGTCTTCCCCACCCCATTAGGTCCGACTATTACAGTTATTCCATCCGAAAATTCTAATTTTTTCTTGTCAAAATTCCTAAAATCTTCTAACTTTAAGCTTTTAATCATACTAGGAAGTATAATACCACCAATGAGAATTTTATTTGTCACGGCCACCTATTTACCAACCTCAAATGGCGTAACTTATCATGTTAGCTCAACTGCCCAAGCTCTAAGAAAACTTGGTCATACAGTTTATATACTTGCTCCTTTTTCCCCGGGATATACCGACTCAGATAAATATATTATTAGATACCCCTCTCTTCCAAATCCATTTATTAAAAAATATCCACTTGGAGTTCCATTTTTTCCAATCGAAAAAATTAAAAGATTAAAACCGGATGTGGTTCATACTCACCACCCACTTATAAGTGGTCAGTTTGCAGCTCAAGTTGCAGAAAAGTTAGATATACCACTATTTTTTACAGCTCATACTCAATATGAACAATATTTAAACTACTATTTCCCACAAGGATTTAACTTTACTTCAAAAATAATAATCGGTGACTTGCAAAATATTGCCAAAAAATCAAAAAGGGTCATTTGTCCATCTATTAATACGCAGTTAAGATTAATTAAACATAATATAAAAAATACTGTTGTAATAAATAACGGCGTCGAGAACCATTTTTTGGTAAAACCTAGCAAAAAGTCTTTTACCCAACCAACATTAGCCTATACAGGAAGACTCGATATGGAGAAAAATCCACTTCAGCTTGTTAAAATTTCAAAAGAACTAAAAAGAATAATTCCAAATTTTCGACTTCTAATTATTGGTACCGGATTAATGTTTAAAAAAATGTTTGATTTAGTTATTAAATCTAACCTTCAAGAAAATATTATCTTTACTGGAGAAATAAATAGACTTATCTTGCCTCAAATATATAAATCCGTTCATCTTTTTATAACTCCATCGATAAGTGAAGTTATGCCAATTTCAATTCTCGAAGCAATGGCATCTGGAATTCCAATAATTGGGGTCGAAAAATCTGGTTTGGAAGAAATTATAATTAATGGCAAAACTGGGTTTATTATTAAAAATGATTCAAAGAAAATTGCTAAAAAAATAGCATTTGTACTTTCTAACTCGAAAAATTATTACAATCTTTCTCTAAGTACATATCAACACGCTCTGAATTTTTCTTCAGTTAAAACAGCTCAAAAACTTGTTAGGATATATAGAAATGCTGTGTAGTTATTTTTGACAAACAGGGCAGATATAAGTTCCACGACCACCGAGGAAATATTTTTCAACTGTGCCCCGAGAAGCTTTAGCGGAATGGGGTTTTGTACTACATCTTAAACATAATTCTCCTTGATGTCCATAGACAAGTGTGTGATTTTGATATTCGCCTTCTTGGCCATCGGGGGTAACAAACGCCAGTTCCGATGCTCCACCATATTTAAGTCCTGCTTTTAAAACTGTTTCAATAGCTTCATAGAGAAGTTTAGAATCTTGGTTACTTAGTGAATTAGAAGTACGTTTAGGACTAATCTTAGCTAACCACAGGGCGTCGTTAGCATATATATTTCCTATTCCTCCAATTTTTGTTTGATCCATCAATAAAACTTTGATGTTTCTAGCGGATTTATTTATTATTTTTTGAAAATCAGAGGAATTAATTTCTAACATATCAGGACCTAAATTTTTAATAAACTTTTCATTTATTACTTCACTACTTTTTATAACTCTAATCCATCCAAATCTTCGAATATCATTAAAGTAAAGTTTTCCACCTTTATCTAAATTGAAAATTACATGAGTATGGGGTCCACCAAGGCCCCCAATAACTTTCTTGGAAAGCCCCGCAGAGCCTTGTGCGGCGTGGGGTAGATTTGACCCTCTATAAATTAATTGCCCAGTCATTTTGACATGGATCATTATTGAATAGTTATTACTAAGATCAATTGAAAGTTGTTTTGCAAATCTTCTAACGCCTATTATTTTCTGCCCAATTATGTTTTTTGTATCAAATTCATATTTTTTATTTTTAACATCTATTTTTTTAATAACAGAGCCAACAATATATTTCTCAAGTTGTAATTTAATTGTCTCAACTTCTGGTAATTCCGGCATTTATAATATTCCCCTTCCTATACTAACCCACATTACTGTTGGAATAATGTTACCTATACATAATATTAAAAGTGAATATTTATATCTTGGCAGAAGTAACCTAATCGTAAGTGCTCCGAAAATCGGCCCACCGATAATTGTAATTAAAAATGTAGCTAGAATCTTTCCATGATGTAAATATTTCTTAATAAATCCCCTTTCTTTCTTCTTCTCTATCTTTTCAACATCCTTTATAAAATGAAAAAAATCCTCATGGCTTAATAAATATAAAAATATATCCCCGGCTATAATTCCAAAAAAATAAGGCACTAAAAAATTGACCAGAAGTGAATCATGAATAATGGCCTTAAAAAACACCCATTTTGAAATGATGTTGTAGATAATTAAAAATAGTATTGCCTGAAGGTGAACAGGCCTAAAGAACTTTCGCATTTACAAATTGTAGCATTTCTTTTTGATTAGTTTTTTAAATCGTCTGGAGTAAAAACTTCCAAGCCTTGTATTTTATCGAAGTGCTTTCTATTCAGGGTTATAATTGGAATGTTATTTTCAATACAAGTTGCACCAATTAAAATATCAAAATCTTCAATAATCTGGCCTTTTTCTTTTAAATCAGCTCTGATTTTTCCAAATAATTTAGAAACATTATAGTTAATCGGAAATACACCATCCATCCCATTTATAAATGCATCTATACCCACCTCAATACTTTTTGAGTCCTTAACCCTATATATACCTTCGGAAAGTTCAGCTATTACAATATAATTTATATATAAACTTGCTTTTAAATCACTAATAAACTTTACGGTTTCTTTTTTTCCTCTTATACAATCGATTACAACTGAAGTATCTAAGAAATATGAGTTCATTATTTAAACCAATCTATCTTTCTAGATTTACGTTTTAAAACATCATTCCACAAATCGTCATTATCTAAACTTGTGCCCTTCCACGCTCCCATCGCTAATTTTAACCTTTCTCTTCTTAATTCGGGGGCCGCTTTAACAACAGCGAATGGCCTACCTCCTTTGGTCAAAATATAAGATTCGACCTTTAAAATATCATCGGTATTTTCACCAAAATTTCTTCTAAAATCTGTAATTGGAATAATTCTTGTTGCTAACATAGGTATATTATTTCAAAGATAGCACACTTTGTCAAGTACTATTTGACACACTATAATATGCTATTACATTCAAATAAATTGATCAATTCTAGTATTTATTCCTGTTTAGATTTTTTTAAGTCCTCAACTGTCCATTGTGGATTTAATACCACCTCCAGTCTTCATTGCAATAAATTGTAGCATTTCTTTTTTAAATCTGTCTTTGGAAAATTTTTTGGAAGTTGTAACTATTTTTTCTCTGTCCCATTTTATTTTTCCCACCTTTTCAATCGCTTTTTTAATAGATTCTTCACTAACCCCATCTATTAAAACCCCATTTACCCCTTCAATTACACTTTCTTTAAACCCCCCACCATTAAAGGCTATAACAGGGGTTCCAGTGGCCTGCGCTTCAACCACGGTCATTCCAAAATCTTCATCTCGGGCAAGGGCAATAAAAGCTTTTGCTTGTGCGTATGTTTTATAAAGTTTTAAATCAGTCAGTCTCTCAGTTCCCCATCCTTCGCCCACTATGTAAAGTTTTTTGTTCAACTTTTTGAAAATTTCAGTTGCCTCATTAATTCCCTTGGCCCCAACTTGTCTTGAGGCAATAAAATAAAAATCAGATTTTTTGAGATTTTTAGTGGCTTTAGTTATTTTTTCAACTTCAATTGGGGGGTAAATAACAGTTGAATCACGTCTGTAGAATTTTTCTATTCTAGCTTGAACATTTTTTGAGTTAGCTATAAAAAAATCAACTTCCTGTGCGGTTTTGTAGTCATACATTCTCATAAAATGTCCCACAATTGCGGCATAAATCTTCACTGGCCAGTATTTAGTAAACCCAACTGAAGTTTCGTATCCATACAGCCATCTGGGTGGAGTATGGCAATAACAAGCCACCTTGGTGTTCTTGCCTACCTTAAATCCGCGAGTTATATACCAACTAGAAGAAGTAATTACTAAATCAAACTCACTTAAATCAAAACTTCTCCAAATAAGTGGAGCTAAAAATCTTAAGGGGGAATAAAGCCTCCATATTTTTAAGATGGGTGCGAGCCAACTTTCAATAATTTTTTTGCCTTTGAATTCTTTATCTGCTGTAGAACCCTTTACCCTAAAGGCAGTATAGATTGGGGCTTCGGGATATATTTCAGTTAAAGTCTTTAACACTCTTTCAGCTCCCCCAAATTCTTTTATATAATCGTGT
>JBBTWD010000013.1:0-24007 GCA_038062915.1 Patescibacteria group bacterium | reverse complement strand
ATGAGGTGGAGATAATCAGGATTGGTAGGATCTGTAAAAACGCCGGGTTTATCAACTCCAGAAAATTCCATTTTTACTTCTTCTCCATCAACCGATCCCAAAAAATCCTCGAGGAATTTGAAACTGAAGGCAATTTCGAATTCCGAATCCTCCGAAGCCTTGGCGAAAGAGGATTCAACCTTTACATCTATTTTTGTCTCCTGACTACCCGAGCTTGATCCCTCGGCCATAATTATTAACTGATCCTTATTAATTGTTAATTTGACGATGTTTGCATTATCTCTTGCAAAGGGTGCAGAAAGTTTAACGGCTCGCAATAAATCCTCCTTGTCTACAAGCATTTTTAACACAGAAGATTTAGGCAAAATCTTCACAAAATCAGGAAATTCGCCTTCTAAGAGCCTTGAAGAAAGAACGGTGTCTCCAATTCCAAAAATAACCTGTTTCTCTTTTTCACTAACTTCTAATAAAATATCCCCTTCGGCCTCTACCCTACCTACTTCAGAAAGGATATTTTTTGGTAATACAAATCTTGTTTTAAGCTTTGAATCTTTAATCTTTATTTTATTAAGTGAAAGTCTAAACCCATCGGTTGAAACCAGATTTAAAACACCGGCTTCAAATATAAATAAAACTCCAGTTAGAATTGGTCTTGTTTCATCATTTGAACTTGCAAATATTACTTTAGATAAAGCTTTTGAAAATTCTCCAGTTGGAAGGAGGGTCCCCTTCTCTTTATGGATGAGTGATGGAACTTTTGGAAAATCGGAAGTGTTCATTCCTAAAACATTTGAACTAAAACTTGAAGTTGAAATTTTAAGTTGTTCTTTTTGGGCTTCGAGTGTCAATGTCTCTTTGGGGAGATTTGAAATAAGCTCTAATAAAATACGGGAGGGAATACTGACCTCGCCATCTTTTTCGACCTTGGCCCCTATTGAAATAGAAGCAGAAATTTCTAAGTTAGTAGATGAAACATTTAATTTACTTTTAGAAGCAAACAAAAGAATATTACCTAAAATCGGTAGTTGAGCCCTTGTACTCGTAAACCTTGAAGTAAGGCTTACAGCCTTTAGTAGATTCTCTTGTAATATTTGAAGTTTCATTGTATTTTTGATTTTCTCTTTATATTATATATTAACTAGTAGTACTAGTAGTAGGGACTGTTGATAAGTGTATAACGGCCGTATTTAATGTTGATATTAGTCTCGCCCATTTGTTTATAACTTTGTGTATAAAAACAAACTAATTGTTGATAAGTGAATAAGTAGTATTTTTTATCCTCATAGATTGTTTTTTATCTTCAACATATCCTCACGAATATGAACATCACTTGTGGCCAATTGAGTAATCTTATTCACAGCATGCATAACCGTACTATGGTCGCGGTTTCCTACTAAATTCCCTACCTCCTCGTAAGAGATTCCTAGCTGGGTTCGAAGTAAATACATTAGCATTTGTCTCGGTCTTGCTATTTGCCTGGCACGCGAGGTTCCAAGCATTAGTCTTTTCCCTATTTGATAATATTTACAAACAATATCAATTGTTTGATCAGGAGTACTTTTTATTATTTTTCCGTTCGTTTCTTCTTTATTACTTAAGGTTGACTCTATCATTTCGGTTGTAATAGGCAAATTCTTAAGATGTATTTCATTCATTATTTTAATAAGTATCCCCTCGATTTTACGGGCACCATCTGTATTTGCTGCGATCATTTGTATTTGGTCCATTTCAAGTGGAATTTTTCTTTCAGCTGATTTTATTTGGACAATGGCACACTTGAGTTCAAAGTCGGGTGGTGCAATATCTACTATTAAACCGGCCTCAAACCTACTCCTTAATCTTTCTTCAAGTTTTGAAATTTCAGTAGGAGGGTGATCACTAGTTAATATAACTTGACCACCAGCAGAGGTTATTGCATTAAAAGTGTGGAAGAATTCTTCTTGGGCGGTTTCTTTGCCTGCAATAAACTGAATATCATCAAGCATAAGTAGTTTTAGTCTTCTGTATTTTTTCCTTACCTCTTGAGTTGTTTTATTTCGAATCCCGTCGATTATGTCGTTTGTAAAATCTTCTGCAGTACAGGATAAAACCAAACTTGCGGGGTCTTTAAGAAGTATAGAATATCCAACGGCCTGCATGAGATGGGTTTTTCCTACCCCTACCCCACCCCATATAAAAAGGGGGTTATATGCAGTTCCGGGATTCTCTGAAACTGCTAAAGCTGCTGCGTGAGCCATTTGATTGCTTCCCGATACAGCAAAGTTTTCAAAAGTAAAGCTTCGTCTAATTCTTGCTTGAGATAGCGAGTCAAGAACATTTTTATCTACCGATTCAACATTAAAAAGGGGGGTAGATAGATTTTCTTTACCCTTTAACCTATCCGGATTCTCTTTAACTATAAAAGTTAAATCAATTTTCTCCACGGTTACTTTACTTATGCTATCCTGCACCAAACCGAAATACCTTGTTTCAATTGTGTTTTTAGCAAATGCGGTCGGACAACCGATTTCGATTGACAATCTTTCACCAGTCTTATTAATTTGAGATATGTACGATTGAGAGAACCATGTAGAAAAAATGGCGGGTGAGACTGAAAGCTTAACAATTTCTAGAGCATCTTTCCAAATTACTTTTTCATCCATAGCACTGTACTATTTACAAAGTTATCCACATTGAGTCAAGGGGCAATTAGATTGCATCAATCTGAAGATTGTCAATTTACAATTTATAATTTACAATTGAGGCATGTCGACAAAAAGAACATATCAGCCCAGTAAAAGAAGAAGGGTCAAGAAACACGGGTTTCGAGTTAAGATGAAAACTCAACATGGTAGGAATATATTAAAAAGGAGAAGGATAAAATCAAGAAATGCTCTCACGACAGTATAGACTTTCAGGTTCAGGCAACTATCTAAGGGTTCAGGAAAAAGGAAAAGTTTTTCAATCCCAAGATTTTGGGATTGCCGTTTTTGATAGGCAGGACGATGGTCCCACAAGAGTCGGATTTGTAGTTTCGACAAAAATTGCAAAAGGCTCGGCTGACAGAGGACTTGCCAAGAGAAAAATGAGTGAAGGAGTACGAACAAGTATGGTCGATGTAAAGCCTGGATTTGACGTTGTTTTTCTAGCTAAACAATCGATAGTTAGAATACCGACAGCGGAAATAATTCGTGAAGTTAAACTTGGGCTTAAAAACAGTGGACTGATAAAATGAAAATTCTAGTTTTTGTTATTAAGTTATATCAACACACCCTATCACCTATTTTAAGAGTGCTTTTTGGTCCCGGATGTCGTTATGAAATAACTTGCAGTCAATATGCAGTTAATGTTATAGGTCGGTACGGCGTTATTAAAGGAGCGTCTCTGACACTAAAGAGGATCTCAACCTGTCACATATGAATATATTTACCACATTATTAACACAGCCCCTTGCAAATGGTCTAATTCTTTTTTATCAGATCTTTGGCGAAAATTTAGGACTCGCCATTACTTTTTTTAGTGTCGCTCTTATTTTTTTACTTAGACCACTAACAAAGCCTTCTATGGATGCAATGAATAAAATAAGAACCCTCGCCCCTAGAATCGAAAAACTAAAGCAAAAATACGGTAGTGATAAATTGAAATTTTCTAAAGCTCAAGCCGAACTTTATAAACAAGAAAAAATTAATCCAGCGGCGGGATGCCTTCCTCAAATTTTACAGCTCTTTGTTCTTTATGCGCTTTTTGGGGTTTTTACAACAACTCTATCTGGTAATGGAGACACAATTGCCAAACTTAATAATCTTTTATATCAACCTCTTAAGTTAAGTGCAGAAACAACACTTAATACAAAGTTTTTGTATTTCGATGTAACCAAGCCTGACTGTTTTGGCCCGGGTAAATGCCCTTCAAATCCTTTTTCCTTACCTTTTCCTCTTCCGGGGGTTATTTTAATTTTGGCGGCTCTTTCTCAATTTGTTTCGGTCAAGGTAACCTCTCCCCACATTAAGCAAGAGGAAAAAGTGGCCAAAAAAACCGAAGGATCAGGTGACGACATGCAAGTAGCCATGCAAAAATCAATGACATATACACTTCCTCTGATGACAATATTTTTTGGGATGAGCTTTCCTGCAGGTCTAGCCCTTTATTGGTTTATCTTTTCACTTATAAACGCAGCTCAACAGATTAAAAGTTCGGGTTGGGGAAGTTTGACACCTCTGGTAAAATCAATTTCATGGATAAAACACTAAAAGAATTACAAATTTTAACTGATGAGCTTTTTTCCTTAATGGGAGTGAAGATTGGTTCAACCGTCGCTTTTGATAAAACCAATGAAGCGTTCACAATTAATATTGACGCAGGAGAAGAAACAGGCCTTTTGATTGGCAGGAAAGGTGAGACACTCTCAAGTATTCAAATGGTTTTGGGAATCATGTTAAAGCAAAAAACTGGGGAATGGGCCAGGGTTCTTGTTAATGTTGGGGACTATCGGGAGAAAGAAGAAGATTATTTAAAAAATTTAGCTGAAGGCTCCGCCACCAGAGCCAAAGAAACGGGGGAGCCGCAAATGCTTTATAATTTAAAGCCAGGACAAAGAAGGATAATACACATGTTTTTATCGGAGGACAAAACTGTAGAAACCGAATCAGTCGGTGAAGGTAGCGAAAGATACTTACTTGTTAAACCTAAAAAGGCTTGAAAAGTTTCTGTTTTACTCCCTTATTTTTTTACTTCCGACACAACTTGCTTACCATTTTTGGCCAGAGTACGCTTTCATATTTGGCATAAGAGTTGATTATTTAGCCCCAGCAATTTATCTAACCGACCTGATCATAATTTTTTTACTCGTCATATCCCGTACAAAAGTTAAGAGATTTTATATACTTGCGATTTGTATATTTGCTTATTTGAATATTTCAAATTCTATATCTCCATGGGTTAGTTTTTGGAAATGGATAAAAATTGCTGAACTTATCCTTTTTGCCAAATATATTCATGACAATATAAAACTTCTTAAAACCCAGACATTTGCCAATGTTTTTTCTCTGTCCTTAATTTTAATTTCGTTGATCGGTATTTCCCAATTTTTAACCGGTGGAACTTTGGGGTTTACGCCGTTAGGAGAGAGAACTTTTAATGTTTCGACCCCGGGGACTGCACTTCAGGAGTTTTTTGGAAAATCATATTTAAGAGCTTATTCAATTTTCTCCCATCCCAACTCTTTTGCAGGATACCTGTTTATTTCTGTGGTATTGTTTTTTTCTCAACTTAAAAAAACTAAATTTTTTTTACCAACCCTCTTGATTTCGAGTGTGGCATTTCTATTAACGTTTTCTCTCTCCGCTTTTATGGGGACAGGTATTGGTATCCCACTAGCATTCACCAAATTTAATTTGTCCTCTCCAGAAATTAGCGAAAGACTTGAGTTAATAAATATTTCTAAAGACGTTATAACTCACAATTTTTTTATAGGGTCTGGTTTAGGAACTTTTGTTTTGACAAATAAACTTATGCAACCGGTTCATAATATTTTTCTTTTGGCTTTCGCAGAAACTGGTATTTTAGGTGTTGTCGCACTTTGTTTTTTAGTCTATAAACTTATCAAAAAAAATATTTATATTTTTGTCTTTATTTTAATTACAGGCCTACTTGATCATTATTGGTTGACAATCCAACAAAACATGCTTCTTTTAACCTTAGTTTTTAGCCCTCTATTTTGATAGAATTATTCATATGAATATTTTTTCTGATGGTGGGGCTAGGGGGAATCCCGGTTCTAGTGCATCTGCCTTCGTAGTAATTGGTAATGATGGAAAAGTTTTACATCAAGAATCAAAATATTTAGGTGTCACCACAAATAACGTTGCAGAATACCAGGGAGTCATACTTGCCTTAACTTGGCTAACGCAAGAATTTCCAATTTCCAATTTCCAATTTCCAATCAATTTTTATTTGGACTCGGAATTGGTAGTTAAGCAACTTAATGGGCTATATAGAGTTAAAGACTTAAATTTAAAGAATCTTTTTACTATCGTTAAAGGTTTAGAGAAAGAAATAGAAACAAAAATCATTTTTCAGCACGTACCAAGATCTAAGAACCAACATGCAGACCTACTGGTAAACCAGGAATTAGACCTCATATCATGAAAGGTTCACATGAGGCCTTTATATCCGAAACTATTAAGAAATTTTTTTACCCATTTCGTCAAGTAAAAATTGCGGTAAACAGAAAGATGATGTGAATGGAGAAATCAATTGTAGCTATTTTTTCTGAATCAAACTTTCTTTCCCTTAACCTCGTTGAAAATTTGTTGTCTAAAAACTGCCATATATTTGTTTTTGCCACAGATAAGAAAAGATGGATTGCAAAGACCGGTCACATTTCTAAAAATGCAAACCTTTCAATTTTAGATGAAGTTGATTTTCAAAATGGTCCAAACTTAAATTACGCCATATTTAATTTAAAGTTTGAAAAATTTAAAAGAATTTATCAGCCCGCCATTTTTAAGGATGTCAAATCACTGGCCATGTTCCCATTTGAATCTTTTAATTCCAACCAAGACGGTCAAATTCCCCTAAATGGAAATCTAGCAGTTGTTTATCTGGGGGATATAATCGGTCCAAGAATTGATTTAGATGGAGAGCTTTTTATAGAACAATTAATGGCAACCGCAATAAACACGAGAGAACTAACCCTACCTGTTGGAGAGGTATTTTACCCAATGTTTGTAAGTGATGTTGCCCGCGAAATAGTTAGATGGATTTTTTCATTTGGTCCATATGGAAAAGAGCTTTTTCTTCTTGGGAGTCAAATATCTGGTACAGAAATGTGGGCTGCGATTGCGAAGGGAATACCCAACTTAAAACTTAGATATAACAATAATTTAACTCCAAGGAAGTTGCCTAGAAATTACGAAATAAAAAATATTGTTTGTAATCTCAATTTTACCATTAGAGAAACCTTTATATGGTTGTCTAAAAAATATGAAAAGAAGGTGAATATAACTTGGCCAAAAATAAAGCCCAGATTTAGATTGGCAAAGACGATATCATTAATAATTCTTCCAATTTTATTACTACCCTTTTTATTGATTTTTCTCAATATCGGCTTATTTTATTTGTCATTCAAAAATTTTGTATCAGGGAACTCTGATGAAGCTAGGAAAGTACTGCTTTTTTCAAAGACACCTTCATTTATAGGTAGAGAAGAAAGTAGAATTTTGGAATATATTCCATTAATAGGTGGAGTTTATGAAGAAACCTTTTTTGCATTAGATTTATCTTTACGTGGGGCAGATATAATTACCAACTCTACATACTTAATTGATACCGCTAAAGAATTGGCCGATCGAGTTTTAGGTAATGAAGTGTATGATCCTGAAAAGTATTCGTCTGAAATTAAAGTTGGTCTTGACTATATCTATCAAGGAATTTCTTTAATTGAGGTAGATACCATGAGTCAGGCTGATAAAGGTGTTTATTTGGCCAGGAAACTTCTCAATGATTTTGATTTTACCAAAGCTAAAAAGCTCTCCTTACGGGGGTCTAACATAATGGAAAAATTGGCCGATATTTTAGGTAAGAATGAAAGGGTCTCATATCTAATTTTATTTCAGAACAATATGGAGTTGCGGCCCACGGGGGGGTTTATTGGGTCATTTGGTATCTTGACTCTTGAGGGGGGTAGAATGACTGACTTAACGGTATCAGATGTCTATTCCGCAGACGGACAACTCAAAGGACATATAGAGCCACCAGAAGCAATTAGAAAATATCTTGGAGAAGCGAACTGGTGGTTAAGGGATAGTAATTGGGACCCAGATTTTCCAACTTCAGCTCGTCGGGCCGAATGGTTTATCGATAAGGAAATAGATAGACAGGTGGGGGGGGTAATAACATTTGACCTTTATCCCATAAAAGATCTTTTGGGAGTAACGGGCCCCATCTATTTAGCTGATTATGAAATGGATATAACAAGCGACAATCTTTATGAAAAAACTCAAAGTGAAGTTCATGAAGATTTTTTCCCAGGTACACACAAGAAGGCTAGCTTCCTGACTGCTTTGTCTAGAAATTTAGTTGCTGAAGTGCTTCAACTGCCGCCAGGGAAAAAACTAGAAGTTTTAAAAGTTATCTATCAGGGGCTTGAAGAGAGGCATATCCAAGCATATCTACACGACCAGAAAGTGCAAGATTCTATATCTGTCTTAAACTGGAGTGGAGAGGTACAAACGCCGACATGTGGTGAAAACTGTTACGCAGATTTAATTGGTATCGTTGAAGCTAATGTTGGAGTAAATAAGGCGAACTATTTTATTACAAGAAATCAAGAGATTGAAGTGACCATGTTACCGGACAAAGTAATTAGAAAGCTTAAGTTAACACTAGTAAATTCTGCCAATCCAGGATTGGGGTTGGTTGGTAAATACAAAGCTTATATTCGAATTTTGGTTACAGAGGGTTCCGAGCCAAAAGAAATTGAGTTTTTAGCCGAAGTTTTAGGAGGGGATAGCCAGGAATATACAGTTTCTTGGAGTTCACCACTAAATGGTCTGGGGAACTATGGACTTTATTTACGGAAACAGGCAGGAACAGGAGAGGGAGATAAAGCTTCTGTTGCCATTAACGGAAGTCTACTATATAATTCAAACCTGACTCGAGATATATGGATACAAAAACCTTAAAGGCAGAAAAGCGTCTTATTACAGGACGCAAGATCAAAAAGTTACGCAAGCAGGGACTTCTTCCTGGTAATATTTATGGCAAGAAAGTTAAATCTCAATCTGTTCAGGTAAGTCTTTCAGATTTTGAAAAAGTCTACAAAGAAGCAGGGGAGACAGGCCTTGTTAGTCTTGAGTTAGAAAAAGAGAAGGAGAAAAGACCAGTCTTAGTTCACAATCTTCAATTAAATCCTGTGACTGACAAACCGGTTCATGTCGATTTTCTTCAGGTTGACCTTAAAGAAAAAGTTACAGCTAAAGTTGCAGTTGAGTTAATAGGGGAGTCTCCTGCTGAAAAGCAAGGATTGGGCACTGTGGTACAACAATTAAATGAAATTGAGGTAGAAGCACTTCCATCCGATTTACCTGAAAAATTTGAGATAGATAAATCAATACTAACCGAAGTTGATCAGGCAATTAAAGTCTCTGATATTAAAGTGGACAGGTCTAAAGTTGAAATTAAAATCGATGCTGAATCAATTATTGTTAAAGTCGAACCTCCTCAAAAAGAAGAGGTTATAGAGGCTCCGGTTGTTCCAGTTGGGTCTGAAGGTGCAGTTCCTGCAGAGGGTGAGGCTCCGGCTCCAGCCTCCACTGAAGCTGCGGCCGGCAAGGAGGCTCCTAAGGAAGAGGGTAGTTCGGATCAATCTGCTTAACTTTGTCTAATCTCCCCAGCTCGATCCACCCAGGAATATAATTTGGATTTTTGGATAAAAAATCCTCCCAAAATATTTTTTCATTATCCTCAGTTTCAATTCCTAATACCGGTTTTGGTTCAAGATAGCTTTGTATGTTTAAAGCGGAAAGAAGCAGAATCATGACCACACTAGCGCAAAAAAGTAAATAGGTTGCAGGTTTTTTACTTAGCATGCTAATATGGATTATGGAGCAGGATAACTTAAAAAAGCTAGAGGATGATTTACAGAATCTAACCCAAAGTCAGCCAGCTGAAGTTGAGCTAGCTGCAATACCCACACCAGTAGTTCCAGAAATTCCAGAACCTCCAAAAAGTTCTTTTTTAACTAAACTCGCCAAGTTTTTACTTCTAATTTCTTTTCTTGCAATTGCAGCATATTTTGCTGGGACTTATGTTTTGAATAAGAAATCTGCTGTTACCCCAACTCCAGCAGTTACTTCATCTTCAGCTCCAACCACAGACCCAACTGCAAACTGGAAAACATATCCACCATCGACTACAATCGGCCTACCGTATACATTCAGGTATCCTGCAACATCAGAGATGGTCGAAGCTCAAGATTTAGTTTATTTTAAATCTGGGAATGGAACAATTTATCATCGATATTTGGGCAAGCAAACAGATTTAGGAAATGCCATGAATAATTTCAAACCTTGGGGAACAAACGAACAGGTCGTTTTTTCAAAAGATAAAAAACAAGTTAACTACGGTTTATTGTCTGGTTATAAATTAACTTCAAACGACGGAAACAACACATTTTTATTTCTAGAGTCTACCAAATTAAATGGCATCTTAGTTTTTCATTATCCTACAGTTGAAACACTTTCGGAACAGTTACTTGATCAAATCCTCTCCACCTTTAAGTTTTTGGGAGGGACTTTTTCGACGGGAACCGTTTCAGGCAAACTTTGCTATCCTTCTGAAGGGATTCCGTCCGGAAAAATTGTTGCAAAGAATATTACATCCGGTCAAGAGTTTAATAAGAATTATGCGGGCACTGCCGCTGGAGTGGGTGTAGCCTATATTTTTAATCTCGATCCGGGTACATATCACCTAAAGTTTGAGGCGGCCCCTACGAATATTGGTTATTATACCGAGTGTGCAAGGAATTCAACAGCCAGTGTCTGTGACCTAGATGTTAATCATAAAAACATAAATGTTTTAGTAGTTGAAAGCCAAGAAACTAAAAATGTTGATTTGTGTGATTTCTATGCAACCCCAGACCAGAGCGCGGATATCGAAGCTACTTTTTAGCCCTTCGGCCCAATAGATATTACCACTCGCCTTTTCAGAACTATTCGTTCACGGCTCGTGGGGCGATTTCTACTGGGCGGGCCAGTCCGCAGTAATAAGGAGTTTTTTATTGCCCGCTAGTCCCCAGATTTTTTCGGTGACAAAAGGCATGAAAGGATGTAACAGCCGCAAGCTTGTGTCTAGAACCTTATAAAGCGTTGAAATTGCGCTTGCGTCTGAATTTTTAGTTCTTAATTTACAATTTTCAATGTATTTGTCTGCGAACTTGTGCCAAATAAAATGGTATATTTCCTCCGCAGCCTCATTGAGCCTGTATTTGTCAAGCGCTTTAGTAACTTTTTTGGTCGTTTCTTTTAGTTCTTCAAGTATTTTTTTGTCATCTTCATTTTTTGCTATGTACTTAGTACTTAGTACTTTGTACTGCGAGTTTTGTGTCAGCACAAACCTCGCAATGTTCCAAATTTTGTTTGAGAATTTTCTTTGCCCATTTATTTTTTCTTCAGATAATGAAATATCATTTTCAACAAGACCTCCCCAAATAAGTCCCATTCGAAGTGCATCTGCACCGTATTTGTCTACCATTTCAATCGGATTGATTACGTTTCCTTTTGATTTACTTATTTTTATTCCATCTTTGTCGCGAACGAGACCGTGTAATAAAATATTCTCAAAGGGGACCTTGCCGGTAATATAAATCCCGAGCATTAGCATCCTTATTACCCAGAAAGGAAGGATGTCATATCCAGTTTCCATAACAGAGGTGGGATAAAACTTTTCAAAATCTTCTTTGAACGGGCTTGCCTTGAGCGTGGCGAAAGGCCACTGACCTGAAGAAAACCAAGTATCAAATGTGTCTGGGTCTTGAGATAGAGATGGCGAGTGGCACTTAAAACATTCTTTTGGAGCTTCTCCATCTGTTATGTTCCATTCAAGGCATTTATCGCATCTATAGGCAGGGATTCTAATTCCCCAGACAATTTGGCGACTAATGTTCCAATCTTTTAAATTATTAAGCCACCAAGTTGCAATTTTTTCATACTTTTTGGCTGCAAACTTAACTTCTTTGTTTTTAATAGCCTCGAGGGTTTTTTTAGCCAAAGGCTCAACCTTGATAAACCACTGTTTAGAAACTCTTGGTTCCAGCACGCTTTTATCTCTATAACAAACTCCGATTGTGTGGTGAATTTTCTCGATCTTTTTAATAAGTCCAGCTTCCTGCAAATCTTTTGCAACTTCTTCTCTTGCATCTTCTGCTTTCATATCAATATATTTTTCGGGCGAGCTTGTCATTCTCCCTTTTTCATCGATTACGGATATTAGCGGTAATTTATTAGTCTGTCCGATTTCAAAATCAACAGCGTCATGGGCTGGTGTAATTTTTAAAGCCCCAGTTCCAAAGTCTTTATCAACTAAATTAGATGAAATTACCGGAACCTCGCGGTTAATTAGCGGTATTTTTGCGTTTAATCCAACCAATTTTGAATATCTAGTATCTTTTGGGTTAACAGCAACGGCCACATCGGCAAAGATTGTTTCAGGTCTTGTTGTTGCAATGGTAATAATTCCATAATCTAAATAATAAATATTGTCATCTCGCTCAACCGCGTCCACCTCAAGCTGTGAATATGCTGTTCCGCACTTAGTACAAAAATTTACAATTCGCTCACCACTGTAAACTAGTCCATCGTCGTATAGTTTTTTGAAAGTAGAATAGACTACCTTGATAATTTCAGGATCAAGAGTAAATTTAAACCTGCTCCAGTCACAAGAAGCCCCAAGGGTTTTGAGTTGAGATTTCATTACACCGGTGTTGTCTTGTACATAGTTCCAGATTATTTTATAAAGGGTACCCCGATCATAATCAAATCTGCTTTTATCTTCTTTGGCTAATTTTTTCTCAAAAACATATTGAGTTTCAATTCCAGCATGGTCGCTTCCGGGAAGAAAAAGTGTAGGCTCACCCTTCATTCTGTGATATCGAATAAGTGCATCCTCGATTGCTACAAATCTAGCATGACCAATATGAAGTGGATCATTAGCATTTGGAGGAGGCATGATTATACAGAAAGGAGATTTGAGATTTGAGTTAGAGATATGAGGGGAGAAGGCGCCAGAGTCCTCCCATTTTTTATAAATCTCTTTTTCAAATTTAGTGTGATCGTATTGCGGATTCATGATTGTATTGTAGCATCGAAGCTTGCTTTTTGCCCAGTGAGGGTTTTAAATTTTTAATTTTGGATTTTGGTCGATTTTTCAGTTTTTAAGTGCAGAATATAATAACCCTGAACCTAAGGCAAATACCAATTGAATGGGCGCGACTATTCCACCGGCGACCAGGCGACACCTAAATTAGCTAATAATTCTGATAGAGTTTTCCTTTCAAGTTTAGGCATAAATACAAGTGGCCAATAATTTCTACAGTTTTAAGTTAGGAACCCTGTCAACTTTGTCGGGATCAATAAACTCGTTTCGGTTAGCTTTAAAATAGGCAGCAATACCAATCATTGCTGCATTGTCCCCCAAAAGTTTTTTAGAATAAGGTAAATGAAGGGAGATTCCAAATTTTTTACAAAGTTTTCTTAATCGTTTTCTGATTTCTATATTGTTAGCAACTCCTCCGCCAAAAAGTAACGAAGCTACTTTTTCTGGTCTTTGGCTAATAGCTAATAGCCAATAGCTAACGACTTCTTCAACATGCTTGAATGCCGCGTTTTGAAAACTAGCTGAAAGATCGTATAAATCTTGTTTTGTAGGATTTTTAATTGTATTAAAAAGTCTTACAAAAGCAGATTTTAGTCCCGAATAACTAAATCTGTTTTTTATTTTATCTTCAATTAGTGGGATAGGAAGCGAATATTTTTTAGGATTACCTAATTTTGCAAATTTTTCTAAGATTACAGCTCCCGGATAACCAAACCCTAAAAGTCTTGCAGCTTTATCTAAAGCTTCTCCAAGTGCGTCATCATCTGTTTGGGCCAATACTTCATATTCTCCAATATCTTTTATTTTTACGAGAATTGTATTACCACCAGAAAGGCAAAGACCTAAGGTGGGAAAGTTAATAGCTAGTCGCTGATGGCTAATGGCTAATGGCTTTGCGAACGAAGAGAGTAGATGTGCTTCAACGTGGTTAATTGGAATAAGAGGTTTTTTATATTTAATTGCCAATTCTTTTGCCTTATTTATTCCAACTAAAAGGGCAATCGAGAGGCCCGGACCAATGGTAACAGCGATAGCGTCAATATTTGCAAGAGCTTTATGCTTTATGCCTAATGCTTTATGGATAACAAAATCGATGCGCTCTTCATGCATGCGTTGGGCAAGGGATGGCATTACTCCACCAAATTTCGCATGAGCACTTGCCTGTGACCAAATAATATTGGAAAGAATAGCCAAATCTTGTGTAACGGCTGCTGCAGTTTCATCACAGCTTGTGTCAATTGCTAATATTTTCATTGAAGCAATTGTAACATGGTATAATTTCCTTATGGCTTTATCTATATCAGACAGGGCAAAATTGTCAGATTTTTTTAAGACTCAACCTGTGGTTGCAGTCTATCTTTTTGGTTCACAAGCAACTGGTCTAAATAATTCACAAAGCGATGTGGATATTGCGATCTTGTTTGACGAAAGCGTCAAGGTCAAAGAAAGATTTATTAAAAAATTAGAAATTTTAGGGACACTCACATTCTTATTAAAGAGAGATAATATTGATTTAGTTGTATTAAATGATGCCCCAATTGCATTGAGGTTTTCAGCAATTAAGCCCCAGGAATTAATTTACAAAGAAAATAACGAGAAGATGATTTCATTTGAAGCAAAAACCCTTAGTGATTATCAGGACTATTATTATTATATAAATCAAAACACAATAGACAGTTTGGGATCGATTTCACAAATGTAAAACATGACAATCAAAGACAGAATTAGTGCTCGACTAAAAAAACTTTTAGAATATAACTCAGTTTTAGAGAGATTTTCGGATATTACTATAGAGGAGTTAAAAAACGATGACAAACGATCAATTATTGAAAGAAATTTACATTTAGCTTGTGAGGTTGTAATTGATGTGGCCAACCTATTAAATTCAGAGTTTAGATTGCCACCAGAAGAGTCAAGTAAGGGGTCAATAATTTCTTTAGGAAAAGCTAAGGTCTTAGATCCTGAATTTGCAAATAAGTTATCTGATCTTGCACCATTTAGAAACGTTTTAGTCCATGATTATCTAGAGATTGATTATAATATAGTAGTTGATGTTATGAATAATAAATTAAATGATTTTAGATTGTTTGCTAAAAAAATTGCTGAATTTTTACAAACTTCCCCAACTAATTAAACGATCGTTAGCATTTTTACCGTAAATTATTTTTATCCAAACAATAATCGCATCTTCTTTATATTTTCTGATCTCGAGAGCTACTTTATCCGCCCACTCAATTGCTACTATTGTTTTGTCAGTAATTAAACTTTTTAAATCTAAATCTTTTAACTCTTTTTCTGGATCTAGCATTCTCCAAACATCGATATGAAATAGTGAGCCATGAGAATTTAATAGATCATAGGTTGGAGACAACACCTCTTCAGTAATTCCCATGGCCCTTGCTAAACCTTTCACAAACTGGGTTTTTCCAGTCCCCATTTCACCTTCCAGTGCAAAAACAATTGTGCGCTTACCTGCAAAGTCCTGATACTTCTGCCAAAGCTCCTTACCTATATTCTGAGTATTCTCTTCACTTCTAGAAAAAACTTCATTTTTGTCTTTCAGTTTTACTTCACCCTGCCTTAGAACCATTGGATCATCAAGTGTAGTATCAATTACAGTTGATGGTTCGTTATGTGGTAGTTCACCAACATCAATAATTAAATCAATTAGTTTTTTTTGTTTGTCTGAGATGTTTTCTAAAATGTCTGTAATTTTGTATGGCCTTTTTTGGTAACTAGTATTGGCGCTAGTCGCCACAATCGGTTGACCAAATTTCTCTATAAGAATTTGTACGTCTTTATAATCTGGAATTCTAACCCCCAGAGTTCCAGATTCAGATTCTATTCCCCTGGCAACCTTATGCTTTCCACGAGATATCACTGTAACCGGCCCCGGAAGAAATGTTTTATAAAGTTTCTCTGCCGTTACATTTAACTCAACATAATCTTCAGCCATTTTTTGCCCAGAGCACATAATCGCATATGGTTTTCCTAATGGGCGTTGTTTATAGAGATTCAATTTTTTTACAGCCTTTTCATTTTGGCTATCACAGGCAATTCCATAAACAGTTTCGCAAGGAAAAATAACCAGGCCACCATTTTTTAAGACTTCTATAATCTCATTTAAATTATTAAAGTTATTAACCCTTTTCATTGTGAGGAATGTCTTCTTTGAAGTGCTTATACTCATGTTTTATTGATCTTTGAATGGCAATTGCTGCAACTATAAAAAAAATCCAGCCAACGGCCCCAAGGGCTCCCACCGCACTTTCGATATTTTGTCTCTCAAAACCTGCAATATAACCTATTATTCCCATGAGAGACGACCAAGTTAAGGAAGCAGCGCCCGCATAAGTAAAAAATTTCCAAAAATTATATTTTTCAACTCCACCAATGTATGCAATCCAAAAGCGGGTTAAGTTTGCCATCATGGAAGTAGTTAAAATTACTCCGCCATGTTTGGCTAGTAAGGTTTTGGCAAAGCCCGCATTTTTTTCTTGTTTAAGTTTATTAACAAGCCACATACCTGTTTTTAAACCCAAAAGATATGCAAGAAGAAATGAAGTGAGTGCCCCAAGAGCCCCAATTAGAAGTACAAGTACTATATTAATTTCATTTTCTCCATTTGCAAAAAAGCCCGCTATAGCAATAATCATTCCTCCTGGGACGATCCAACCTAAAGGGGTAATTTCAATTAAACTTCCAAAAAAAATTGTTAAATAACCAAATTTTTCAAAGTATATTCCTGTAAGCCTAACAACCTCGTTTAGATCCATAAGCTATTGTAACCCAGTTCCACGTAGATACACAGCCTGCCAGGGGCGATAATTGCTTATAAATGTTTTTTTATAAAGAGTTTCCCCCGCTCGCTGAACTAAGTAGTTAAAACTTACTTTTGCTCCGTTGGCCCTATGTTCAGTTTGTTTAACAACTCCAATAGAAAGTGTCGGGTCGTCGATGTATAAATCATCTCCCGGGGCTACAACATTTACCGTAACTGGTTTTGTGATAGTTGCGACTCTTCCATCGCTAGTTCCATATAATTCGAAAATCAAAGAATAATTTTTAGTATCAGTCTTTGCTTGAATAAGAATGTGGCCAGGCGTATCGTTTTTGATTTTAAGATCGGGCGTTGGTCCATAAACAGTAGCATCAAGCCCAGGCCCTGAATCCTGTTCATAATAACCGACCCTATAGGCATGTGCCTGGCGCTCGATTATAGGAAGGCCGGCATCTAAAACTGCTCTAAAAAGGGTAGTTGAGACCTGACAAACTCCGCCCCCATCTCCCAATACTGTTTTCCCCTCACGAATTACATATGCTTCTTTGTAACCTGTGAATTTTGAAACGTCCCCTAAAGATTCATTAAATGAAAAAGTTTCACCCGGCTTGATTAAAATTCCATTTAGATGAGATGAAGCTAGTTGTATATTATGAACTCTGGAGGGGATCGAACCCTTAAATTTTGATGTTCCCCGGCCAATTAACTCTTTAATCCCCAGATTATTTACTTCGTCTGTTGAAGTTTCCGGGGGAGTTCTAATGGCTGGAATGTCAAATTCAATCGATTTTAGTTCTGAATTTGAAAGGATAACTAAATTTTGATATAAAACGTCTTTAAATTTAGTAACATCGAGTTCTATGCCATCTTTTGCAGGAAGAAATTCTGAAACGTGGCCATTGGCAAACTCAAATTTTGGATTTTGAGGATCCCTATTTATTTCCTTTGCAATTTTAAATATATGATCGCCAACCATCTCGTTATAGAATCCATCCTTGGGGTCTAAAAGCTCTATGATACTTTTATCGCTCAGATCAAAAGTAGCAAACTCGAATATCATTTTTAGATTTTTGCCTAAATATTTTTTCGCCCTTGATTTATATTCCTGCGCTTCATTAGAGGTTAAAACTACTCCGATCTGCTTAACTTGTATTTGAATATCAGAGTTTTTGTTAAAAGATAATGATCTACCAATGTTAGCCCGCAATTCAACTGAATCGACTTCAGTACCAGATATACCCTTATTCACAATTAAGTCTCCATTTATTATCTTTACAGATGGATTAACAGGCTCAATAGATATCTGTTCGGAAATAACAGAAATAACCTTTGATAGTTTTTCTTCGTTAAGTCTAGTTGAAAGGCCAACATGTTTTTGACGCATCAAAAGTTCGATCTTCTGCTGCAAGTCGTATAAAATATTTCCTGTTCGTGTTAATTCATATACTCTTTGTGCTGTAGCAGCAAAATCATAACTAACATCTATATCAGTTGCTTTAAGATCAAATGAGTTTTCTGGACCAACAAGCTTTATGTTCTCGACCGGTTTAATTTTCTCAATTAATACTTGAGTTGCAACTTCTGGTTTCATTCCTCCCAGATTAATTCCGGCAACATAGATGTTTGGATAAATTGTACCCAAATAAATCAGGTTATAAATCAAAAAAATTATAAAAATAAAAACTGGTAAGGCTAGTGCAATTCGTATCGATCTTCTCATAGCGATATGATACCATTTATAACTGATGGAGCCTACTCAAAAAAAAATATTTATCTGGGTTGGTGTTGGGCTGTTAGTTCTAGTTCTTATTTTTGTTGTTATCAAATTTCTATCCTCAAATATCAAATCCACATCCTCTGATCTTGTATGGTGGGGGTTGTGGGAAGATGAAAATTTGGTGACACCCTTAATAAATGAATATCAAGCTAAAAATCCGAAAGTTAAAATAAAATACATTAAACAGTCCCCGAGAGATTATCGAGAACGTCTTACAAGCGCTTTTGCCAAAGGCCAGGGACCTGACATTTTTCGATTTCATAATACCTGGGTCCCAATGTTTAGAAATGAACTAGATTCGCTTCCCGCATCTGTCATTAGTCCCGCAGATTTTGCTAAAACATTTTACCCAATCACTTCATCAGACCTAACACTTGGAACAGGAATAGTTGGGATTCCTCTTGAGTATGATGCCATAGCATTATATATAAATGAAGATATCTTTAATAAAGCTGGTAAAGCCCCACCCCCTACATGGGACGACCTTCGAGCGTTAGCTAAAGAGCTTACTGTGAAAGATGACCAGGGGGTGACGACACAATCCGGCGTTGCATTGGGAAGGGTTGAAAATGTTGACCACTGGCAGGAAATTTTAGCTTTGATGATGATCCAAAATGGAGTAGACATGACCAAACCAACTGGTAAACAAGCAGAAGACGCCTTAACTTTTTTTACAATATTTTCATCAGTTGATGGCGTATGGGATGCCAGCCTGCCCCCCTCAACCGCAGCATTTGCAGGGGGAAAATTGGCCATGTATTTTGGTCCCTCTTGGCGGTCATTTGAAATTTCTTTGGCCAACCCAGACTTAAAATTTAAAACAGTTCCTGTCCCACAGTTGCCCAAAGATAGTCCAAGTGAACTAGACATTACATATGCAACTTATTGGGCAGAGGGTGTTTGGGTAAGGTCGGCAAATAAATTTGCATCCTGGGATTTTTTGAAATTTTTATCAGAAAAAGAATCGCTACAAAAACTTTATCAAAATGCGTCAAAAGTCAGACAGTTTGGGGAACCCTACTCTAGAGTAGAAATGGGAACCCTTTTATCTGATCACCCCATTTTAGGGTCACTAATAAAACAGGCCCCAGGAGCTAGAAGCTGGTATTTAACCAGTAGAACCTTCGATGGGCCTACCGGAATTAACTCGCTTTTATCTAAATATTTTGAAGATGCAGTAAGCGCTGTTATTAGTGGAAAATCAGTAACTAAAGCTCTAGAGACTGCCACTTCTGGAGTTGGTCAAGTTTTATCTCAATATAGATTGGTAAAGTAATATGCTAAATTTGTACACACCATTTATTACTAAAATTTCATCAAGCGGGGGTATCACTGATAGTGAAAAGTTATCAATTGCCTACCACAACATTTTTGATTATCCGCTAAACTTTGCAGAACTTATTAAATGGAAGGCGGGGGAGTTGGCTATTAATTATCAGTCATTAATAATTAGACAAAAAAGAGGGCTAATTTACCAAAGGCTTATGAGAAAAAAGATTTCAGAAAAGAAGATGTTAATCGCAAAAAAAGCATCAAAAATAATATCTTTAATTCCTAGCATTAAAATGATTGCTGTAACAGGATCACTTGCTATGGAAAATTCCATAGCAGAAAGTGATATTGATTTCATGATAATTACAAAAAAAGGAAGACTCTGGACTACAAGATTATTTGTTTACATGGTTATCCATGCATTTGGTTTTAGTGCCCGTAAACCAAATGATTTGTATCAGAAGGACAAGCTTTGCCTTAACATGTGGTTTGACGAAAGTGATTTACTCTGGAAAAACAGAAACATTTATACAGCTCACGAAATTGCCCAAATTGTTCCACTAGTCAATAAAGACAAAATCTATGAGAAGTTTTTAGAAAAAAATAAATGGATATTAAATTACTGGCCAAACGCAGTTGATAAAAAGTATATGGTATATAGTAAATCGTATATAGGTCAAACCAAAACCCAACATACTACATACAACATACTATATACACTTTTCGAAAAAATAGCCTTTAAATTTCAACATATCTACATGAAGCGAAAGATTACCCGAGAAGTAGTAACCCCAACCCGCGCTTTATTTCATCCTCAAAATTGGGGAAAGGTGGTTATGGGGAGACTTGGGGTGTCTTAAATAAGCCCCAAAAGATTGACCCATATTGAAAGCAAACAGCCAATTGTTTTCATTGACAGTGAAAACAAATGTGGAGTCGGTAAATCAACCTTGCTCGCACAGATAGCTAATAAATACCTTAAAAATGGATATTATTTTGTTAATTTTGAAGATGAAAGATTATTAAATTTTAAAGTTTCTGATTTTGACTTATTACACGAAACGCTTATTAGTTTATTTGGAGAAAAAAAACATTTTTATTCGATGAAATACAAAATGTGCCTGAATGGGAAAGGTTTGTTCGTCGTCTACACGACGAAGGATACAAATTTATTATTACAGGTTCTAACGCTTCATTGTTAAGCCAAGAACTCGGAACTAGACTAACTGGACGTTCTACTAAAATTGAAGTTTTTCCGTTTTCCTTCCGAGAGTTTTTAACTTTTAAGAAGGTAGAAATTCCCGATCTTAAAATATTAACTACTAAGCAAAAGGGTCAGTTCCTTAAATTAACAAATGAATACATCTTAACCGGTGGAATTCCCGACACACTTAAGTATCCAAAACTTACAATTCATAAGACACTTTATGATGATGTTTTGTATCGCGATATTGCAACTCGTTATAAATTAAATGACGTAAAAAGCTTAAAAGAGCTTGCTTTTTATTTAATCAGCAATGTTTCAACTCTCCTCTCTTTCAATAAAATTTATGAAATTGATTTTTTCTTACCAAAAAAGAAAATATTTTTACAAGTAACACAACATCTTGATACAGAAGAAATAAGAGAAAGAGAAACCCAAGCACTTATTTTATCTTCTAAAGAACAAAACGGGTCTAAAAAACTATTAATAATCTCTGAAAGACACAAAGAAATAATTAAAATAAATAGTCTTAATATCCAAGCAATTCCATTATATGAATGGCTTTTAAAGCCAATGCCTTTCTTGTGAAATTTACCAGCACCACCAGAGAAAACATAGAATTTTTATCTTGTATTATTGTCGGGATAAGTTTAATCCTTCCTGTAGGGACTATTTGTCAAAAAAAAAGACCATTTTGTAACGGTCTCATGATTCATTCTAAGTCATTTCATTTTCAATATCCAGGAATACTTTTTTACCAAAGTTTGTTTACCTATTGACTTATAATGGATGCCTTAATAGAATAGCACTCAGCACCTGAGAATGCTAGAATAAACAAATAAGCGAATGACAAATTTAAAACTTAAACCAACCGCAGGATATCTTTTAATTGAACCTCTGGAAAAAGAGGTCAAAACCGCTGGCGGGATTTATTTGCCCGAAAACGCCGGTGAAAAGCCACAAAAAGGTAAAGTTATAGCTACCGGAGATGCAACTTGCTCAGATTGTAAAGGCGGTAGTTGCTGTATGATAGATTCCCCAGCTAAAACAGGAGATGTTGTTTTGTATAAAAAATGGGGTGGAAATGAAGTAAAGATTGACGGAATTGAATATATGTTTGTAAAATTTGAGGATATTCTGGCAGTAGAAGGATAAAATCATGGCAATTATAGACCGTAAAGAAAAAACTTATGTTAATTTAAATGATGCTGAAGTGCAAGCTCTAGCAGAAGTTGGGAAAGCAGCTCAAAAATTAAGGGGTGGCGGACTGAGCTTGACGGAGGAAGATATAGAAAAGACTAAGCTTGCAAGCAAACACTTATCAGACTATTTGTCTATTACAGGTAAACTGATGTGATTAGTTAACTAAAATAATTATGGCAAAACAACTAAAATTTGGAAAAGATGCACGAGAATCCTTACTTAAAGGGATTGATATTGTGGCTCGCGCAGTTGTTACTACACTTGGGCCTAAAGGTAGGAATATCGCCATAGACAAGAAATGGGGGGCTCCAAACATAGTTCATGATGGGGTATCGGTTGCCAAAGAAATTGACCTACCTGATCCATTTGAAAATATGGGCGCCCAACTTGTAAAGGAAGCCGCAAGTAAAACCAATGATAGTGCAGGGGATGGAACCACAACCTCAACACTTTTAGCCCAGGTTATGACACAAAAAGGAATGAAGAAGGTTGATGCTGGAGCCAACCCAATGATAGTGAAGCGGGGGATGGAGAAAGCGGTTGAAGCTGTACTAGAAGCATTAAAGAAGATGGCAAAGCCAGTTAAGGGAGATGAAATAACTCAAGTAGCTACCATTTCAGCTGGTGACACTGAAATTGGGACCAAGATCGCTGAAGCCCTAGATAAAGTGGGAAGAGACGGAGTGGTAACGGTTGAAGAGGGAAAAGGATTGACAATAGACATTGAATATAAAGAAGGAATGGAGTTTGATAGAGGGTATGCTTCTGCTTATTTTGTAACCAATGCGGATAGGATGGAGGCAGAAATCGAAGGGGCTTACATTCTTTTAACTGATAAAAAGATTTCTTCAATCGCAGATCTATTACCTTTCCTTGAAAAGTTCGTAAAAGTTTCTAAAAACCTAGTTATTATTGCTGATGAGATCGAGGGAGAAGCACTTGCGACATTGGTTGTAAATAAACTTCGAGGAACATTTACAGTTCTAGCTATTAAGGCTCCGGGGTTTGGAGATAGAAGAAAAGAATCCTTGGAAGATATTGCGGTTTTAACTGGGGCAACTGTAATAAGTGAGGATACGGGTAGAACTTTTGAATCGATTGAGGTAGCTGATTTAGGGCAGGCTGACAAAGTCTGGGCCGATAAAGATAATGCAAGAATAATTGGTGGCAAGGGTGATAAAAAAGTAATTGATTCACGCATCGAATCTCTTAAAAAACAAATTCAGGGAATAGATTCTGATTTTGACCGTGAAAAACTAGAAGAACGATTAGCCAAACTTGCCGGTGGAGTGGCTGTTATCAACGTTGGTGCGGCGACAGAAATTGAGCTTAATGAAAAGAAAGAAAGAGTAAAAGACGCAGTCGGTGCCACAAAGGCTGCAATAGAAGAAGGAATAGTCCCAGGAGGAGAAACGGCATTATTGAGATCTCGCGAAGTGGTTAAGAAAGTAAAAGTAGACAGTAAAGATGAACAGATCGGGGTGGACATTGTCTATGAGGCACTTAGCGAACCCATTGCCTGGTTGGCTAAAAATGCAGGGGACGATGAGGTTGCGGTTTTAAAGAAAGTATTAGCCTCAAAGGACAATGATTTTGGTTATAATGCGCTAACCTCTCAATTTGGATCAATGACAAAGATGGGAATAGTAGACCCGGTTAAAGTAACTAGAAGTGCACTTCAAAATGCAGCAAGTGTAGCTATGATGGTGCTCACTACAGAGGGTTTAGTTACCGATTTGCCAACAAAAGAAAAAGAAGCTGCCTCTATGCCGCAAGGTGGGATGGGTATGGATTATTAATATTTGTAGCTCTAATTTTTAGATTATCCTTCACTTTTTGATACCGTTCATAAACGGTCACTTGGTTTTAAATAATTAGCTTCAAGATGTCTTCAACTTTGTAATTGTCTTTTAAAGTT
>JBBTWD010000012.1:0-42010 GCA_038062915.1 Patescibacteria group bacterium | reverse complement strand
TAACAATTCGATCCTAACATCTCTGATATCCAGCGATCCGCAATTAAACGATGAAGCGGGTGGTGGTACGGAGGATAACAGGTAGTTCGAAGTTTTTATGATCTAGAAAACTTACCTATGAAGTTTATGATTTCTTATTCTCAAGAAAAGGACATCTGGAATTATTTAGATTCAGTGTGGAAATTTGCGTATATAAAACACGGAAGGATAAATCTTCGTGAAAAATTATTAAGAAATTTTCCCCAATATTTTAAAGATAACCTAGATAAAGCAAAAACAAAAAATGAAGCAAAGAAAAAAATAATAAAATATCTCGACTGGTATCGAGAAAATCACGCAAACACTACCCCCGTAATTATTGATTGGTTGCAGAAAAACCTAAACTCGAAGAAGGATGAAATAATTCACAAACTAGAAGGTGTTTACAAAGAAAAATTTCCCTTTGAAAAAATTATCGTCTATTTAACTACTGTAAATATATTTCCCTACAATTTTAAAGAAAGGTGGTTTATGAGTGGAAAGAATCAAGACTTGAGAAGCCACATAAAAATAGCTTTGCACGAACTAAATCATTTTATGTTTTATTATTACTATTCAGATTTAAAAAAAGAGCTGGGAAACGAAAGGTATGAAGTTCTTAAAGAGGCATTAGCAATCTATACAAATCCAGGAGGTAATGATAAGCCTGCTGTAAAGAAGTTAGAAAACTATTTTAAAGAAAATCTCAACAAATCCATTCCTGATATTTTAAAGAAGGGAAAATGGAGAAACTATTTAACAAAGGGCCGTCAGGCCCCGGTTTTTGGATAAAATTAGTTGAGGATTATAAAAATAACTTTCCAAATTCTGGAGAGTACGTTGGAAAATTAGAGAATTAATTGACAATCTTTGTACCAAAATATAGTGTTTTCATTCCTAATTCATTAGCTGGTACTATATCTTTTTTATTGCTATCACCAATCATTAAACACTCGCTAGATTTAACACCAAAATAATTGATGGCATTTAAAAATGCTTGTTTATCTGGTTTTTGTACTCCCGTTTCATAGGAAAAGAAAAATTTATCTATATTATCAATACTCCAATCTTTTTTCCACGACTCTTGGACAGGAAAAACATTAGACAACACTGCAGTTTTAAGTTTATGTTCTTGTGCTAATCTAAGTAGTTTAATTCCATCTGAATTTTGTGTCGCTAATTTACCCCAATTATTTATAAAATTAATTTGAGTCTGTCTTAATTGTTTATTATCTTCCAACCCTAATCTTTTTAAAAATATATCAACACCATCTTCAATGTGATTGAATTTATGTAGTTGGAAAATTTCTTCTGATGTCTTTCTAAAAAATTCAGCAGGTATTGAAATACTATTCTTCTTAAGAACTTCTTCCATATTCTCCCACGAAACATTTATTAGAACACCACACAAATCAAAGATAACTAACTTTATTCCATCCAAATTAAGTGTGTCTTGCATATTAAAAATCCTCTCTAATAACTTTTAAATCAAATGAGTATCCACCTTCTTTAACGAAACTTCCAGTTGGATTTACTGTTTCCTGAACTAAATTGTATATGTGAAACAGAGGTGCAGTAACAATACTATTTCTCCAAATCCAACTTTCCAAAGTATTGTCGATAACTAATAAATCATCTAATAGCCTAAGATCACTTCTACCAATCATAGCATAGCCTTTTTTAATAGAGTTTTCCATGATTTTTTCTCGTAACGCTGTTTCTTCTACAGGATTTAATTTATTTTTAAATCTGTTCGCTAAACTTAGATTACCTCCGCAAAATATATCTGTCCCCTTCATGGGGACGAACCTACATTCTAGGTTGAATCGCAACCCCTGGACTATTTAGCTTCTCCAAGAATACCTCATTAGGGATGAAATAGTCAAGGCATACCCTATGGCTAATTTGGTCAAAAGTCAAGGCCGTCAAACGAGGTCAAGTTGTGGATTTTTCAAAATTTCAGCAATTTGTTTTCTTAAAGCAGGTATATCTTTTTTGACCGTTTCCCACTGGGTTTTGGTTTTATTTTTGGAGTATTTTAGTATTTTGGAGCAAGAAGTTTCGATATCGACTAGATATAATCTATAATCTTTTCTTTTGTTAGACATAAACAACTGAATTAAGAACGACGTTTTTAATGTATGGTTTTAAACCATTTTTGGTTATCAAATCAACTTTTCTTCCCAATTTATGGCTTAAGTGATTCTCAATGTGAATTAGATCCAATAAACTTAAATTACTTTCTTTCGCGAGGTCAACTAAAATATCGACATCACTTTTAGGTGTAAAGTCATTAAAAACAAAAGAACCAAAAAACCCAATTTTGGAGACACCAAAATCACGAGCCAAAATAGGTTTCTCCTTTTTAATTATTTTTTTAGCCTCCTCTAAGTTACTTACTTTCATTGCTTGATTATATCACACACCGCATAGCTAATTTGGTCACACAAGTTCTAGAAACGATCGCAACCCCCTGCGATAGACCCATTGAGGTGTTTAATAAATACCTAAAGGATTGCACTGGTAACTAGAACATGGGAATTATGAGAAACCATTAAGTTTAGCAAGCCTCATCGATTCTTTATGAAAAAATTCTTTAATTTCCTTCCAAGACATTTTTCCTAACATTTTCGGAAGACTATCGTTTTCGGCATCTGCGAAATAATCAAAACTTCTTGTTAAATGATACAACTTGGATTCTAAATCTCCATATTTTTGATTATAAAATGCGAGCATTTCATCAAGGGAATAATTTTTAGTTAGGAAAAATAAATCAATAAAATCTCTTTTTGTTCCTCTGTCACCAAGTGCTGCTATTTTCATAGCTGAAATGTCTTTTAAATCTAGTAAGTTAATCCCCATGAATTTATGGGTAGGAGCAAGTAATGGATACTTGTAGTAAAACAAACTAAACTTTGTTTTTCCGATTTTTCCCCAAACAGTTCTCCACGCTTTCCCTTCCTGTTTGAATTCAGACAAGCGGTTTAAATCTTGAGATAGAATATTTTCCGCGAGTTCCTCCTGTGTAAAAAAATCTAAATCAACCGAAACCCTATGCCCTAAATGAAGAGCTAACGCAGTTCCCCCCGCCAGATATGCATTTTTAACAATCAATATGTCCGAAACTAACTGGATAGCCCGAACTGTATCGGGGAGTAGGGTTTTTGTAAACATAATATTTTTGTACGATCCAGGTTATATACATCAGCCCAAAAATTAGCGGTTTTTTGGGATAAATCGCGACTCATAAGTATTGTTTTTTTGATTTTTTCCTTTGGATAATAATCAACAATCCATTTTAAAGATTCTGTATTTCCCCTGTCTAGAGTCCTTTTAATTATGAACTCTGGGTTTTTGGACAAATCCAGACGAGAAAAATCCACATCCCAAAAATAAGGTTTAAAAAATGAAGGAAGTTTCTTTGTTTTCACTTTCAGATTATATCACCTCACTTCAATCACATCTACTACCCCCTCTACCCCATCCCCCGTATTCGGAGTCGGAGTGAGTTCGCCGGTGAAGGAAAGGGTAGTACCTTTGACGATTAAATCATCCGCAATATTTCTTAGAGCGTAAAAATTTCCGCTGTCATCAAGAAAAGCCAGAATGCAATCTTCATCGGCCGTATCAGGGAGGCAGGAAATTACGCCGGAAAAAATCGGGGATGTGGAGAAAGAGCTACCTGGTTTTTCAATATCTTTTACTAAAATAAAGGGATCACATGAGCAGTCTTTGTTGATTCCGCTACAATTTGGGGCAAGATTTTGGTAGGTTCCGGTAATTTTAACTACGGACTCCCTGTATTTTGCATATTCAGTTGGCGCCGCAACTTTTAGGTTATCCGGAGTTCGCAGTTGAAAAACTTGGCCTCCCCCGATATATGCATTTCCTTTATCAACCAGAATATAAAGCTGGTCGGGGCAGTATGATTTTTGAAGCTCAAGATCTTTGCCTTTTTTGACTACGCCTTTAACTATTATTTCTTGGGGCTTGCCGATATTCTCGGGGGTAATGGTTTTTGTCTGGCCGTAATGTTTATAGCCTAAATAGGTAGTTATAGCAAAAAGCACTATCAGGGTTCCTAAGATTATTGTTTTAATCAACTTTGTCATCGGGGTATAATATTAATAAGTATAGCAAGTAATTGTCTTGTTGTGCTATATTTAATTTGATGGTAATTCGTAATCAAAAAGGGCAAGTCCTTGTTATAGTTCTTCTTTCTATGTCTGTGGTTTTAACGCTTGTTTTATATATTCTTTCAAGATCGGTAACCGATATTGCGGTTTCTTCAAGAGGAGAAGAGGCTATCCGGGCTTTTTCGGCTGCCGAGGCGGGAATTGAAAGGGCATTGGTTATTGGTTCTTCGCCGGGAACGTTTGAAAATGCCAGCTTTAATGCCGTTGTTTCGGGTTTTTCTGAAGGTACAAATACTTTTAATTATCCTTTTAATTTGGCTTCGGGTGATTCAGCGACTTTATGGTTTATGAACCATGACGCAAGTGGGAATTTAATTTGCGACGGTTCTCACGCCTGCTTTTCCGGTAATTCCCTGAAGGTTTGCTGGGGAAAACCGGGGACAGCGGTTTCTTCCCCGGAAACTCCGGCGATAGAGGCAAGCACTTTCTATAATAATGGGACGCTTAAAATCGGCCGCGTCGCTTTTGATCCAAAACCCGCAAGAGGTAATAATTTTAATAGCCCGGACACAACAAACGGAACTTGTATAATAGGAGATAAATCCTATCAATTTGGGAAGACTTTTGGGATTCCAAGTCTTCCTGACGGAGGGTTGAAATTTGCGAGGGTAAAAATGTTTTACAATACCACCGAAAACCATGAAATAGGTTTTCAAGTAGCGGGAGATACTCTGCCTTCGCAGGGATCTTTGATATCTTCAACAGGTTCTTCGGGGGAAGCAAATAGAAAACTTGAGGTTTTTCAAAGCTGGTCGGAAGCGCCGATGATTTTTGATAACGCTGTCTTTAGTTCAGTTGGTTTGGTAAAATAAATTAATCTGCCCATGGTAGGACTTGATATAGGTACAAAAACAATTAAGATAGTTGAAGTTGATAAATCCGGTAGTGGATATGGGCTATCGGCAACCGGTATTGTAGCCCTTTCAGGAACACTTCCGAATAAAATTGAGGACGAAAAAGAAATTGCGGAAATTTCCCAGATTATAAAAAAACTTCATAAAGAAGCCGGAATCTCTTCGCGCGATTGCGCAATCAGCCTTCCCGAACAGCAGGTGTTTACCCGGACCATACGTTTTCCTTTATTGACTGATTCGGAGATTGCATCAGCCATTAAATGGGAAGCGGAGCAATATATTCCCATCCCAGTTTCTGAAGCTATTATCCAGCACTTGATTTTGGAAAGAAATGAAAAATCAATTCCCTCCGGAGTTACTGTACTCTTAGTCGCGGCTCCCCGGACTGTTGTTGAGAAATGTGTAAAAATAGTCCAATCCGCAAATTTAAATCCGGTGATTGTTGAAACGGAATTAATGGCATTATGCCGATCACTTGCTCCGAGTGATAAAACAGTGCTTCTTATCGATTTCGGGGCAAATTCGACAGATATCGCAATTGCAAAGAACGGGCTTTTGTCCTTTTCGAGATCGATCCCAATTGCCGGTGAAGCTTTTACAAGAGCGGTTTCGCAGAATTTGGGAGTGAGCCCCATGCAGGCTGAAGAATATAAAAAGACTTATGGTTTAGCCTCGGCCCAGCTTGAGGGGAAAATCAAAGGGGCACTTGATCCAATTTTAAGAATGGTGGTTGATGAGGTTATAAAAGCGATTCATTATTATCAGCAAGAGGAAAAGGGGGATATCCCCGGCGCGGTTATAATTTCCGGAGGAACAAGCGGAATGCCTGAAATTATTTCCACAATATCGGGCTTACTGGGCATGGAGGTCGTAATAGGCAATCCATTTTCAAAACTCTCTGTTGATCCGGATGTTGCTAAGAAGTTAAGTCCTTACGCGCCTCTTTATGCTGTTGCGGTTGGTCTTGCAATGCACGAATGATAAATTTACTACCCAAAGAATATACGGCCACGTCCGGTCTTGGTAAATACACAAGGTTTATAAAACAATTTACCTATCTTACGCTTGCGCTGTTTTTGGTTACGATACTGGGATCTATTTCGTTTTTAATTTTGAGTGCGATGGAATTAAAGAATCTTGAAGCAGACATCGGTTCGCTGAAAACTCAAGTCGAATTTCAAGAAGCCACGGAAACCCGAGCGGTTTTATTAAAAGATCGTTTGTCAAAAATAAAGGTTTTAAGACAGGTGTCTTCATCCGGAGATAAACTTGAGAAAATTTCCTCTATTCTTTCAAAAGTACCTGCCGATAGTTTAATAGAGGAAGTAAATCTTGATTTACAAAAAACCAGCGTCTCAATAAATTTTGCTTCGCTTCAGGCTTTAAAGAATTTTTTTAATGATTTAACGCAAGTAAATTCATTCGGGCAGGTAATAATGAAGTCTATTAGTTTTGCGCCGGAAAACGGGTATCTGGTCAGTTTGATGTTTGAAGAAAAATGAAAAAAGAGTTTCTTTTAAATATTTTTTTGCTTTTGGGTATATTTTTTTTATTTATATTTTCTTTACAGTTTGGATATAAAAAGATTAACGATTTGAGGAGTAAAATTTCTCAAGCCAAAAAAGATGTTACCGTACTTCGGCAAAAGATAGATATTTTAGAGGAAATTGGAAACGATTCGCTTTTTTTCTCTGATCTTTCGCTGAACGCACTACCCGAAACAAATCCATCTTTAATTGTTATTTCACAGTTAAAGAAGCTTGCTAATGACAATGGTGTTATCTTTTTTAATACAAAAACGGGCCTAGAGATGCCGGATAAACCGGAGACTAAAAAAGTAAGTGTTAGTTTTGAAATTGAAGGCCCAAGAGAGTTTGTAACCCAATTTTTACGGAGTATTAAAAACATTTCCCCGTTAACATTAATTGAAAAAATTAAAATAAGCGAACCTTTGGATATAACTCAAGCTGAGGTATCAGTCGAAGTTTTTTGGGCAAGTTTACCTAAAAAGCTTCCCGCTCTTTTGGAAGCAATTGAAGGTTTAACCGTCGAAGAAAAAGAAACACTTGATTCTCTTTCCTCTCTCATACAACCGGCCTTTTTTATGCTTCCGCCGGCGAAAGATGAATTTCGCGAAGATCCTTTTAGTCAGTGACTTGGACGTTGACTGCGGTTTTTTCGAGGGTTGCTTTAACCTTGAGAATATTACGAAGCGCGTTAATCATCTTTCCACCTTTTCCGATGATTAATCCTTTATTTTTATCTTCAGTTTTAATTGAATATAGAGTTCTTCCCATATCTTCGGACTCGGAAACTTCGAACGATTCTTCTCCCAATATTCCTTTTAACAAAAAATCGAGAAGATTTTTCATTTTACAGTCACTTTCTTGGTAAACAGTTTTGCTACACCGGTTGTTATTTGTGCTCCTTTTTCAACTAAAACTTTTAATTTTTCTTTATCAAATTTTAATTCGTCGCTAGAAGGGTTCCAGTAACCCAAAGTGTCTACGGGTTTGCCTTCCCTTTTTGATTTGTCGGCAATCGCCACAATTCTATAAAAAGGTGCCTTTTTTCGACCGAATTTTGCTAGTTTAATTTTCACCATCGGACGATTGTATCATATCTAGAGCTACTTTTGCAGCTTCCTGTTCAGCTACGGCCTTACTCTTACCCACCCCTCTGCCCCAAGCCTTACTGTCTACCACTGCTTCAATTTCAAATTCCTTGTTATGATCCGGTCCGATTTCCCTTATAACCTTATATTTGGGAGTTAATAATCCTCTCGACTGGACATATTCCTGCAGGAGGCTTTTTGCGTCCTTTAAAGGTAGTAGTGCTCTTTTACCGAGCTCATGGAGTAGGTTTTTGTTAATGAATTCTTCTGCCGAGGAAAGTCCGCCGTCTATAAACAAAGCTCCGATAATAGCCTCGACTGTGTCAGCCAAAAGTGATAAGTTGGTTCTCCCACCTGTCTCTTCCTCGCCCTTAGATAGGTAAATAATGCTTCCAAGGTTCAGGTTTTTGGCGATTTCGGCGAGTGAAATTGTGTTTACCAGATTAGCTCTTAGTGCAGTTAAATATCCCTCTTCTTTATCAGGAAACGATTTATAAAGCTCTCTGGAGACTATAAATTCAAGTACCGCATCTCCTAAAAATTCTAGACGCTCATTTGACGTTCTTTTTCCTTTATGCTCATTTACCCAAGATCGATGGGTCAGGGCTTGGTCAAAAAGGCTATTGTTAATAAAAAGGTTAGGTAAGTTTTTCATTTAGCTCGCCGAAAGTTTCAATTTCGGAAAAATCTAGTTTGGAGGAATCAAATCCATTTGAATTTAAAGTTTCTATAAAGTCGGTTAGATCAGCTGGGGTCATGTGCAGATCAATAGTCAAAGAATCTTCGTCCTCGATGTCGGTCGGCTCAAGGCCAAGATGATCAGCCAGAAGTTTTCGTATAGCGAAGCTACTGTTATTCATTTTATCCATCTTTGTAGATTGTACCCAATACTCCATTAATAAAGGAAGAGGAAGATTCGCTTCCATATTCTTTTGCAAGCTCGACAGCTTCATCAATAACCACTTTTGGTGGAGTATTTTCATATTTAAGTTCATATGTTGCAAGTCTCAAAATTGACAAATCAATTTTATTTAAGTTTTCAAGTGGCCAATCTGGAGCGGCGATTTGAATTTCAGAATCGATTTTTTTTAATTTCTTCAGAATTTTTAAAACAAGCTCGGATGGCTTTGGTTGCGGGGCATATGTTTGGGCGAAAAGAAATTTAATAGTCTCCCTTCTTCTTAGATGTCTGGGGTCAGTTGCAGTTTTCACTTGTAATGTCCACACTCGGGGCAAGCCATGTGCGATTGCCTCAAATGTCCACAATTAGAACACTTAGATAGATTTGGTAATGACATCTTGGCTTGTCCACCACGTCTTTTACCAGTCCGTGACTTCGTGTGCTTCTTTTTTGGTAAAGGAGTCATGACTGATTCTAACTCATGGTCGTTATTTTATCAATGAGATTTTTATAGCTCTTTGGATTTTTAAAAACATCTTCCGCTAGTATCTTGGTCTTTTTTATTAAATCAGTATCGGACCAGCTGGCGGCTTTAAATTGTGGGAAACCATGCTGTTTGATTCCAAATATCTCCCCCGGACCTCGAAGCTTTAAGTCAAGCTCTGCAAGAATGAATCCTGAATTGGTTTTTGTCATGGCGTTAAGTCTCCTTGAATATTTGACATTACTAAACAGTAAGCAATATGATTTTTTATCACTTCTTCCCACCCTCCCCCTTAATTGATGTAGCTGTGCAAGGCCAAATCTTTCAGCGGCCTCAATTACCATTATGGTTGCATTGGGAATATCAATCCCAACTTCAACCACTGGAGTTGTAACTAAAATATCTGTCTTTCCATTTCTGAAGTCTTTTAAGACCTTATCTTTCTCTTTCGACTTTAGTCTTCCATGTAGCAGTCCCAATTTTAAATTTGACATTTGTTTTTTTAGCATTTGATATTCTGTTGTTACATTCCTGATGTCTTTCATGGTCTCTTTATCGCTTTGATCAATGAGAGGGCAAACGACAAAGACTTGTGATTGGTAATTAGTGATTTGTGACTTGATCCATTCATAGGCCCCATCCCGTTTGGATGGTGGTACATGCCAAGTGGTTATATTTTGCCTTCCTGCTGGCATCTCACTTAAAGTTGAAAGGTCAAGATCCCCATACAGGGTTTGTGCTATTGTTCTGGGGATTGGGGTTGCTGTCATAGTAAGAACGTGTGGAGCTTTGGATTTTTTGATTAGGGTAGCCCTTTGCTCAACTCCAAACCTATGTTGCTCGTCAATTACTACCAATGCTACGTTTTTAAAATCTAATTTGCTGTGGAGTAAGGCGTGGGTACCGACATAGATATAGCTATTAGCTATTGGTCGTTGGCCATTAGAAATAACAAGAGAGATTTTAAGTTTTGGAAAAAACTTTTTAAGCGTATCGAAATGTTGCTGGGCCAGAATTTGAGTTGGGGCCATAAAAACAGACTGCTTGCCATTTAAATAAATAGCATATGCGGCGATGGCGGCTACAACGGTTTTACCACTTCCAACGTCCCCCTCAAGTAGTCTATTCATGGGAGTATTTTTTTGTAAATCGTTTAAAATTTCGTCGGTTGCGGTTTTCTGTGACGCGGTTAATTTAAACGGTAGTTGATTGATGAATTTGTTAATAGCCAAACTGTTAATAGTTAATTTGTTCGCAGAGCGTTTTTTTTGCCAATTCAGTTTTTTCTTCATCGAATTTAGCTGAATATTAAGTAGTTCGTTGAATGCTAATCGCTTTCTTCCGGTTTCCGCCTCTTTCAAATTTTTTGGGAAATGTACAAATTGATAGGCCGTAAGCGTTGTTGCGAGACGTGTTTTTTTCAAGTATTCTTTTGGTAAAGATTCTTCTAATTTGGAAGATTCAGCGGCAAAAATTTTTCTTATTCTTGTTCGAATCCATTTTGAAGATATACCCGATGTTTCGGGATAAACAGGAATAAGACGCCCTGTATGTGTTGTATCATGAAGATTAGTTAGGGTTTCGTATTCGGGAGAAACTAGTGCTGGGCGGCCCGAAAACAAAGTAACCTTCCCGGATAGTGCCACCTCCCTTCCTGGGAAAAGTGCTTTTGTAAGAAATGGTTGGTTGAACCAAACAATGGAAATTTTGCCTGCGTTATCTTCTAGTGCACCTATCTGCATTCTTAGCCCTCTTTTGGTGAAGATGTTTCTAAGAGATGCGATTTTGCCTTTAATTGTTACAACTTCATCGACCACGGCGTTAGCGATTGTAGTGAGATTTGAATAGTCAACATATCGGATAGGTATGTGGTTTAAAAGATCTAGACTTGACTCAATTCCTAGGCGCTTTAAGTCTGCGAAAATCATATAAATAGAAAAGGAATCATTGACCCTATTAGAAGCGATATCCCGGCAATTATGGTTATTATTACAAAAATTTTTTTAGCTCCCCTTGAAATCATTTAATTTTTCCAAATAATCTTTTTCCGACTTTAATTAATTCGCCAACTCTTGGTCTATAATTGGGATCATAAATTGTCTCCCCGCTAATATCTACTCCCCCGTTTTTAATTAATCTTTTGGCATCTGATATTGAAGCAAGAGAGGTAAAAGGCGCAATAGTTTCTGCCAAAGTGTTTTTTACCGGTACTTCAGTTTCAAATTCTGGCTTTTTATCTTGAAAAGTTTTTTCAAAATTTCCTTGCGCGCTTTTAGCTTCTTTTTCACTATGTAATTCCTTAACAATATAAAACGCCAATTGTTTTTTAGTTTCAAGTGGTTGTAAACTTTTTATTTTAGAAATTTCATCCGCTTGTAAGTTTGTGGCGAGTGTTAGATACGTTTCGACTAGATCGTCTCGAATAGAAAGTATTTTACCGAAAATTTCTTCCGGTCTATCATTTAACCATATAGCATTTCCCCAACTCTTACTCATTTTTCTTCCGTCAGTTCCTTCTAAATATCCAGTTACAATTATGAAAGACTCTTTTCCTCTTAGATTTTTTTGCAGAATTCTTCCGGCCTGCATATTAAAAGTTTGATCGGCTCCACCGATTTGAATATCAGTATCTAAGAAATAACTATCATAACCCTGCATTGCTGGGTAAAGCGCTTCATGAAGTCCAACCCTTTTTTTATCAGCCAATCTTTTTTTAACAAGTTCTCGACTGGCAAAATCTCCGAATGAAAAGTTTTGCGCAAGTTTGATCGTGTCGGTAAAACTTAGCTTATTTAACCATTCACTATTAAATTTTATTGTAACTTTTGAGAAATCAAGAATTTTACTAGCTTGATTTTTATAATTTTTGAAATTTTCCTTAATCTCTTCGGGTGTCAAGACGGGCCGCTCGTTATCTTTATCAGAGGTATCGCCAATTAAAGCTGTAGCATCGCCAATTAAAAAAGTTACGTTATGTCCAAGCCCAACAAGTTGCTGAAGTTTTCTTAGCGCTACTGCATTACCAAGATGTATTTTTGTTGCGGTAGGGTCAATACCCAAGTAGACATTTAGTTTTTTACCAGAATTTAAAACAATTTCTAATTCCTTTTTACCAGGGATAATATTAACGACACCCCTTGTTAATATTTCATCAATTTTATCCATAATTTAATTATAGTTGCTATTTGGCATTTTGCACAATTAGTTTCGTTTTTTGTACTATCGTACTAGTACAGTGATACAAATTATCCTTTATGTTTATATGTCTCATCAGAGATTTCTTTTAGTTGTTTATCCAGTAGAGACTTTTCATTTACACCCTCGATAAACCTATTTGCTTTCTTGTTCTGGGCTGAAGCGAATGTATACTGAATTGACGCGGCAAGAACTTCAGGAAGATGAAACTCAAGAGGTCCTCCAATAGAATTTATCGGGATGTCATATTTCTGAGGTAGCCTCGAGATTACTTGCTTTAATCCCTCACCTTTTTGGTTTAGCCATGCGTTTACTTTTGTAACAGTAGCTATACTTACTCTTAAATTCAAGGAAATATCTCTTTGTTTCTCTCCAACCAGAAGAAGCTTGGCAATTCTAAGGCGAATGGAAAGATTTTTGATCTCACTTGCTGTTAAAATATCTTGAAGAAAGGACGCGCTTTCTTGTGAGGATTTAATTGAATTGAATGCATTTATTAAATCAAAAATTAAATCAGATTTTAGGCGCCTTTTTATCACTTGTACCATCGTACTAGTACAGTGATACAGAAGTCAATCGTTTTCTTTTATAACTTTGTGGATTTTTGGCCAATTTTTCTTATCTATCCAGCAGGTTTCACAAAATTGGCCGGTATCAAGATGAAGTCTCACATGAATCCCACCTACTTTTATTTCTTTTTTGCAAATATCGCAAAATGTTTTGTATGCCATAAGAAGATATTAGCATTTGTCTGTGAAAAGTAGTCAAGTGGATCTATCTTTGTTAGAATGTATCAATAATGTGGAGAGATAGAGTTAGAAGAAGGCAATCTGTAGCCAAGAGTCAGAAATTGGTTAAGTTTGCAAAGCTTGGTTTTTGGGCAGTTGTTGCTGGATTTGTTTTTCTTTTCATAATACTTCCATTGATGACATTTGGACTTCCCTCTTCCGATAAAATTGTAAGACAAGAAGGATTTTCCACAAAGATACAAGATAGAAACGGTGAAGTTTTGTATGACATTTATTCAGACAAAAGACAAACACCAATTAAACTAGATAGTGTACCCTTATACCTACGCCAGGCCACAATCGCAATAGAGGACAAGAATTTTTATGCCCATAGTGGTTTTGATCCCATTGGTATGCTTCGTGGTTTTACACGAATTTTTACTAAGGGGCGTGCTCAAGGAGGATCTACTCTAACTCAACAATTGGTTAAGAATGTACTTTTGACTTCCGAAAGAAGTGTTTATAGAAAAGTTAAGGAATTCGTACTAGCCGTTCAAATTGAAAAGAAATATACAAAAGATGAAATCTTACAGATGTATCTAAATGAGGCTCCATATGGAGGAACGGCTTGGGGAGTTGAAAGCGCTTCTGAAATTTATTTCGGAAAGAAAGTCGCAGACTTAACGCTTACAGAATCTGCTTTCCTATCCGGCCTACCACAAAGACCCTCCTATTATTCTCCTTATTCTTCTGATCCAAAAGCGTATATAGGTCGAACGAAGGAAGTCTTAAGAAGAATGCGTGAAGATGGCTATATAACCCGTGATCAGGAGAATGAAGCTGGTAGCCAGCTTGAATCGTTAGAATTTAAACCAAGGGGGTCAGATTTTAAAGCTCCACATTTTGTCTCCTATGTCCAAAAAATTCTTGAAGAAAGATATGGCGAATCTATTGTCGAGACTGGTGGTTTAAAGGTTACAACAACTCTAGATCTTGCCATACAAGAATCAGCCCAGGAGATTGTTGCCGAAGAAATCTCAAAAGTAGAAAAGCAACATATTACAAACGGGGGTGCGGTAGTTCTTGATCCTCAAACAGGTGAAATTTTAGCCATGGTCGGGAGTAAAAGATTTGACGATCCTGATTATGATGGCCAGGTTAATGTAACAACTTCACCAAGGCAGCCAGGTTCATCATTCAAGCCATTTACCTACGTGACAGCTTTTAAGGAAGGGTATTCCGCCTCCACGCTTGTTATGGATGTTCCTACGGTTTTTCCTGGAGGAGTAAGTCAACCTGATTACGAACCCGTAAATTATGATGGTAAATATAAAGGTCCTATTCAGATTCGATATGCACTGGGTAACTCAATAAATATTCCTGCAGTTAAAATGCTTGCACTGGTTGGAATAAAAGATGTACTTGCTACCGCAAACGAAATGGGAATTACAACCTTAAAACCTGACAATGAAACTTTAAAACGCGTCGGGCTCTCTTTAACTCTGGGTGGAGGTGAGGTTAAACTTCTTGATTTGACAAGTGCATATTCAGGTTTTGTAAATACTGGACATAGAGTTGAACCAGTTGCCATTTTAAAAGTAGAAGATGTCAATGGAAAAGTCCTAGAGGAAACAAAACCAAAATTAGGAAAAAGAGTAATTTCTGAAGAACAAGCATATCTAATTTCAAATATATTATCTGACAATGAAGCAAGACGTGATGTTTTTGGTCCCAATTCACTTTTAAACATAGCAGGGAAAAAAATAATGGTTAAAACAGGAACGACAAATGACAGACGAGATAATTGGACAGTTGGTGGAAATCCTGCGGTTATGGTTGGTGTTTGGGTAGGTAATAACGATAATAGTGAAATGTTAAATGTCGCTTCGGGTGTGTCTGGGGCCTCCCCCATTTGGAGGCGAATATTGTTAGAATCGCTTTTGGGCAAAAAATACCAGGATTTTGAAACACCCAAAGGAATAGTTAATGCTTCAGTTGATATTATTTCTGGATATCGGGCTCATGACGGCTATCCAAGTCGAACAGAATCGTTTATAAAAGGTAGTGAACCGGAGGAAGACAGGGTCCATCTTAAACTAAAAATCTGCAAAACTGACGGGAAGCTGGCAGCTCCAGGTGACATTGCAGCAGGTAATTATGAAGAAAAAGAATTTTTTGTATTTAAAGAAGAAGACCCAACTGGCTCACCCAATAGATGGCAAGAAGGAATATTAAGCTGGCTTTCGGGTCAGGCTGATACACGCTATCATCCACCCTCTGACTATTGTGGAGGTGGTAATCCTGTGGTTGTTGATTTTGTTTCACCGAGTGACAAATCTCAAGTGGGTAGCAATTTTACAATTAAGGTTAAGGCTGAATCAACGAGTGATATAGTCAGGGTTGAGCTTTACATTGACGGGAACAATGTCAGAAATTTTGATAGTCCCCCATATAATTATGACGCCTCGGGACTTTCTGATGGAGTTTATACAATTCGAGCAATGGCCAGGGATGCAAATGGAAAGGAATCAGATAGAACAATTACAATTGGAGTAAATGTAGATCCCAATGCCCCGACCCCTACTCCTTAGTTTGATATATTGATTAATAAGCGCTAAAACGTTATAAGTAATTATGACAACAAATACTAAAATGCTTCAGATGCTGATAGATGGCCAAGTAGGAATCAGAAGTGACATCAAGAAACTGGATAAAAAGTTAACTGACCAGATTGATGAAACTAAAACAAGTTTGACTACTAGGATTGATAGGTTGGGTTTTCAGATTGCTAACCTCGAAGAAGATGCTCCAACTATTGATGAGTTTGATAAATTAACAAAAAGAGTAGTAAAGATTGAACGCAAATTAGCTCTTGATTGAAGCGCCGAATTTGGATTTGACGGCTGAAAGAATTTTATTTCGTATTTTTTCCACTTCATCATTTGTTAAAGTTTTATCTGGATCCTGATACTCAAGATTAAAGGTGTATGAATCACTAAAAATGTCTTTCAATGATAAATTCGAAATTCTAGAATCTAATTCCGAAATAACTCTCATAACATTGCCAATATATGTTTTTGCGGGGATTGTAAAAGTTAAATCTTCTATTTGAGGAGGGAACTTTGGCCATAGAGACATATTATATTTTTTCTCCTGACCCAATAGCATGTCTAAATCAATCTCAATATAATAAATGTCATTAAGTTTCCCTCCAAAACCTATTTCTTTGCCCATAAATTTTAAAACGTAGGAATCCGATAAAGTAATATTTAATATTTCATGTAAATATTCAGGAGATTTAATTCCCATCTTTGCAAAAAGAGCATGGACAAGCGATTTAAAGTCGGAGAAATTTTTTTTATTCTCGTTCCAAGAGATGAGTCCAATTTTTCTTTTTTCAATATACCTATTTCCGTTTTTAAGATATATTTTACCAATTTCAAATAACTGGGCTACCTCTCCCCTATCATTAATTATCTTTAAAGTGGAATCTAATAAGTTTGGAAACAGAGTAGCTCTTAAATACCTTGTATCTGGAGAAGGAGGATTTTGAATTGAGACAACTTTTAAATTACCTTTATCAACTGGGATATTTTTATCTAAATATTCTTTTTTGATAAATGAAAGGCTAATCACTTCATCAAATCCAAGAGCTTCTGATGAGTTTCTAAATTTTTCTTCTTGAAGTATATAATTAAGCGTAACATTTTTAGGAATTTCTAAAGCTAAAGTTTTTGTAGGGATATTGTCATATCCATAGATTCTGATTATCTCTTCAATTAGATCCTCGGTTAGGATGACATCGGTTCTATAAGTAGGAATTAGAACGGTTAATTCTTCTTTATCTTTTTTAACTACTTCAAACTGCAATTTTGAAAGTATATTTTTGATTTCACTAAATTTAATATCTACCCCACCTAATGTTTTTAGATAATTATAGGTTAAGTTGATTTTGCAAGGTGAGACCCTACTGGGGTAATAATCATAAACTTCAGGATTAAATTTCCCCCAATTGTATTTTTTAATTAAATACAGAAATCTAGAAATGGCAAGGTCTACTATGTTTGGGTCAAGATTTTTCTCATGCCTAATGCCAGCTTCAGTCAGAAGCTTGTGCCTGTAAATCATTCTTCTTATATTTGCTCTATTATAATTTGCCGCTTCTATTAATATATTTTTGGTGGAATCAGAAATCGAATTATATTTTTCCCCAACCGCTCCAGCAATTGAAAGGACTTGCCCTCCGGGCCGTAGGCCCTCTGGGCCGGAGGCCCAAACTAAATCTTCATGAGTCAATTTTATTTGACCATCTGTAAATGTTGTAATTTTTTCACCATCCCTTGCTAGCCTTATTTCGATGTTATCCCCCACCTTGTCTAAATCAAATGCATGAATAGGCTCTCCCGTTTCGATCATCACATAATTTGTTAAATCAACAATGTTGTTAATAGATTCCATTCCATAGTTTGTAAGTTTGTCTGATAGCCATTTGGGTGACTTCATTATTTTTACATCTTTTACTTCAACCATTCCTACTCTTTTAACAAATGGAGTTTTAACATTTAAAGAAATATTTTTTAGTTTCTTGACTTTGGTTAAGAGAACAGTTTGAAGAGTTTTAACTCTATTTCCATAAATTGCAGATACTTCTCTAGCGATTCCCAAAATTGAATAACAATCTGCTCTATTTCCCCGAAGTTCAAGATCAAGTATGGTTTCACCATTTTTTTCTTCAATTTTATCAAGCATATGCCCAACCATAGTAAGGTCATGAGTCAATTTTTTAAGGTCAGATGGAATTTCAACAAATTCTTCTAGCCAGTTAATTGGTATTTTCATATATTTTTTATGTCTCCGTTGTATAGACTTCTAATATCATTTATTTTAAATCTGTCCATTACAATTCGGTCAAGCCCCATTCCAAAAGCAAAACCGGAAATTTCACTTGACTTATAGCCAAAATTTTTAAGTATATTAGAGTGGATCATCCCAGCTCCAATCATTTCAAGCCATCCCCTACCTTTACATACCGAACAACCCTTTTGATTACAAAATGTACAATCTAGATCAAGCCCTACCCCCGGTTCAACTTCTGGATAATACTTACACCTAAATCTAATTTTCCTATCCTCTCCAAAATAACTTTTAACAAAGTAAAAAAGTGTACCTTTAAGGTCAGCAAGGGATAATCCTTTTTGAAGTGCGACCCCCTGGAACTGATAGAACATGGCGTTGTTACTAGCATTCACATTTTCAAATCTGTAGCATTTTCCGGCCACAATTACTCTAAATGGTAGTTTTAACTTTTCAATCATACGAGTTTCAACAGATGAAGTATGACTTCTTAACAGAATTTCTGGCTCATCAATATATAAAACATCCTGAAGGCTCCTTGCAGGGTGATCTTTAGGAAGATTTAAAAGCTCAAAATTATATTTATCAGATTCTATTTCTGGACCTTCGGTGATGGAAAAGCCAAGATTTTTAAAAATCTCAACCATTTCTGAAATTACAATTGAGGTTGGATGAAGATGTCCAATTTTAGGAAGTCTGATCGGTATTGTTGGATCAAACCACTCTCTAATGGTAACTTTTAAACTATTTTTCTTTTCGGCGATTTGATTTTCAAGTGTATTTTTAATCTCGTTAATTAGAATTCCGGTTTGCCTTCTTTTTTCGGGATCGGTATTTTTAAGGTTGTGGGTAGCCTTGGTTACTTTCCCACTTCTGCCAAAGAGATCAATTCTAATTTGCTCTAGATCATCAAGGCTTTTAACATCGCCAATCTGGGCTATTGTTTGGTTTTTAAGATTAATTAAATCCTCGTTCACTATGGAGTTATTGTACCTCCGAGACGATTTGTTTGAAAGAGGCTGGATCACTGAAGGCAATGTCAGCTAAAATTTTGCGGTCGATTTCTATCTTTGATTTTTTAAGTCCGTCAATAAATTTAGAATAGGACAACCCCTGACTTCTAACTGCGGCGTTGACCCTGACTATCCAAAGGCTTCTTAAATCTCTTTTTCGTAATTTTCTGCCACTATAAGCATAAGCTCCTGCGTGAAGCACTGCCTCTTTAGCAGTTTGAATTCGTGTCCGTCTTGCTTGTTTAAATCCCTTGGCGGCTTTAAGGATTTTTCTGTGTCTTATGGCCGATATTGATTTAACTCTCATTATCTATTTTTTCTAGTTTTACTACCTAATCTTTTTTTAATTCTTTTTGCAAATGATGTTTTCATCTCAATAGTTTTTTTAAGATTTTTAAGTCTTTTTTGAGATTTGCCAGCTTTAAGATGTCTTCTAAAAGATTGACGCCTCATGACCTTACCGGATTTTGTAACCCGTAGTCTATTTGTTATCGATTTCCTTGTTTTGATTTTTGGCATTGACTTGTTTAGCCTTACTGACCGGCGAGATTACTGTAACCAAATGCTTGCCTAAGAATTTAGGCTCCATATCGGCTGCAATTTCTCCTCCAAAATCTTTAAAAATTCTCTGCAAAAGTACATAACCCTGGGGCTTACTCCCCATTTGGCGACCTGTAAAAACTACAACTATTCTTACCTTATTTTTATCTGCAAAAAATTCTTTAATTCTTCGTATTCTTGTTTGATAGTCATTATCTGCTATAAATGGCGAAAATCTAATCTCTTTTACTTCTCCGCCTTTCACCCCTTTAGCCTGGGCACGAGCTTTTTTTTCTTCTGCGTATCTAAATTTACCAAAATCTACAATTTTAGCTACGGGTGGGCTGGCATTGGGTGCTATCTCTACTAAAGTCAGTCCCGCCTCCTTAGCCTTATCAAGCGCCTCCTGTTTCTTTAAAACTCCAATGAGCTTTCCTTGGGAATCAACTACACGCAAGGATTCCGCTCTAATTGCAAGATCCGTACGCCAGAAAAGTTTACTTTTTCCCAATCTACTTAGTGTGAATTGTAGCTAAAAATGATTGATATATCAAGGTTTAATTAAACTGTCGCCAAATGTCTTTCTTGTTGTGCATCAAACTTTCTGTCAAGTGAATCTACTTTCATTCCAACTTCTCTAACATCTTCCTTTGAGGATAGTTCTTGCTTAAGGTTAACAATTGCATTATCAAGTGCAGGAACCATAACTTGTTGAAAGGCATCTGATATGAGGCTAACAAATTCTTCTTTGTCTTTTTTACTTCTAATTAATGTCATGATTCTATTAAATCAATTTAAAGACTTTGTGTCAATTTCTGTTTTGAGGTCTAAAATAAATTTTTTAAGGTCAAGTGATCCTAAATCATCTCCGTTTCTCTTTCTTATAGAAACTTTATTTGTTTTTTCATCACGATCACCAACTATTAACATATAAGCTACTTTTTCAAGCTGTGCATCACGAATTTTGCCCCCTAATGTTTCGTTTCTTTCATCAACTTCTACTCTTACATTCTCCCGTCTTAAAACATTTTTTATTTTCATGGCATATGGCATATTGCGATCAGCAATTGGAAGAATTTTAACTTGAACCGGAGTTAACCAAGTAGGAAAATTGCCTTTGTATTTTTCAATTAAGAATGCAATTATTCTCTCAATTGCTCCAATCGATGATCTGTGAACCACAACGGCTTCGGTTTTCCCACCCTCTTCATTTATATATTCAAGTTTAAATCTCTTTGGCATAACAAAATCATATTGGACGGTGAAAGCAGTATCCTCTTTTCCATTAGCATTAATCATTTGGACGTCAATTTTAGGACCATAGAATGCAGCCTCACCTGGAGCTTCAATAAATTTCGATCCATCTTTCTTTAAAACTTTTCTTAATACTTCTTCTGCATGATCCCAAGATTCATCATCTTTAAAATATTTCTTTTCATCCTTTCTGTCTCCAAGTGAAAGTCGATAGAAATAATCTTTATTTTTTTCAAGTCCAAAAACTTTGGCTGCATAGTCAATTAACTCTAGAACTTTATCAGCTTCACTTTCTGCTTGGTCTTTAGAACAAATAATATGAGCATCAGCCAAACAAAAGCTTCTTACTCTTTGAAGCCCCATAAGCTCACCTGATTTTTCGAATCTATAAAGTTTGCCAAGTTCTGCGTATCTTATTGGAAGTTCCTTATAACTTCTTGGTTTATCTAGGAATAATTCAAAGTGGTGAGGACATGTCATTGGGCGAAGCATATACTCTTCATCTTCAATCTGGATCGGGGCATACATAGACTCTTTGTAGTAAGGATAATGACCAGATTTTTTATATAAATCTAATTTTGCAATATCGGGTGTATAGACATGGTTATAGTCGCGTTTAATTTCTTCATCAACTATAAATCTTTCAATCTCACGTCTTATTGCAGCCCCTTTCGGGGTCCAAAGTGGTAAACCTTTTCCCACAGTATCAGAGAAAGTAAATAGGTCAAGTTCGCGACCCAGCTTTTTGTGATCCCAATCTTTTTCTTGTATTTTGTCGTCAATCTTCTTCATGGTATTTTAATAATACTCTTAAGAAGACGACTCGTGAAGTTCAGTTTACACTGAGCTTGCCGAAGCGTGGTTCCACTTCTCTTGCCACTCTTTACTTACCTATTAGCTTTGAGGTTGGTTAGGTCTCATGCAAAAGCTATTACTACTTTATTTTAAACTCTTTTAAAGAAATTGCAAGTTTTGGATTGTTGACTTTTCTCGCTAGTTTTTCATCTGCAGTAATCAAAGTAAGTCCGTGCACTCGGGCAAGGGTTATATACGCGCTATCATATCCACTAATACCAAATTCTAACGAGTTTTTAAGACATATTTCTGGAATATCGGAAATACTCATTAAGTTTGGTTGAGATTTGATTAAGTCTAGTAGCTTCTCTGTTAATTTGCTTTCAGGTATAAGTTTTTTTTTAAGCCCCACACTTTTAATTCCGTTTATTACTTCATAAAGCCAAAGATCTGGAGCTATAAGGTTAAATTCACCCTTTACATACATCTCTTGGATATCTGAGGCTTTATCGGAGTCTATTTCATCGCTTAACGTCCATTTGAGGCATATAGAGGAATCAATTACAAAAGTTCTCATTTAAATTTTCTTCCCTCATTGACTAGATCCACCGTAGAAACATTAATTTTTATTTTAGAGTTTTTCATTTTCTCAAAAAGTTGAATTCTTGCTTCACGAGAGAAAAATAGTTTTTTGATTCTATATTCTCGAACAGCGGAATTTATTAAGCTAGCCAAGCTAGTATTTTCCTGAAACGCCAAAGTCCTCAATTCCTCGTACTCATTTTGATCAAATCTAATGTTGGTTGATACTGTTTGCATACTGGTATCATGGTACCAAGGTACTACTTTTTTGTCAAGTATTATTTTTTTCGATTTCTCTTCTCATCTAGCTCATTAAGGTAAACTTTTCTAATTCTAATACTTTTTGGAGTAACTTCGACAAGTTCAGTGTCGTCAATATAATCTAGGGCATCTTCAAGACCCATTTCGCGAGGTGAATTAAAGTGCTCACTGGTTCCATCTCCTTTTGACCTCATATTGGAAAGCTTTTTCTCTTTACAGACATTGACTCTCAAGTCCCCGGTTCTTGCGTGCTGGCCTACAATTTGACCCGTATAGACTCTGATACCTGGGCCAATAAATAAATCTCCCTGATCCTGGACATTAACCAATCCATAAAGCCTAGTCTCGCCAGATTCGTAAGCCACAAGCGATCCTCTTTCTCTTTTCCTTGTCATACCATCGTCTTTTTGGAATTCAAAAAAAGTTGAGTTAATTATCCCTAATCCTTTGGTGTCTGTAATAAATTCGCTTCGATACCCAATAAGTTCCTTGGTGGCTACGGTAAATTCCAAATATACGATTCCTTCACGGGTTTCCATATTATCCATTTTGGCATGCCTCTGGCCCATCTTTTGGATGACAATTCCCGAGGAGGCGTCTGGAGTTTCGATATATACCTTTTCAAAAGGGGTCATTTTAATTCCATCAATGACCTTATTGATAACATTTGGTCTACTTACCTGGAACTCGTAGCCTTCACGTCTGATTCGTTCAATAAAAATAGCCAAATGTAGTTCGCCTCTGCCCATGACTGTCCAGGTTCCATCCTGATCATCAATTACCTTAAGGGCAACATCGGTTTCCAATTCTTTAAAAAGTCTTTCCCGTATTTGACTACTGGTTTTAAATTCACCTTCATGTCCTCCAAAAGGGGAACTGTTTACCATAAAAACCATTTTTACGGTTGGTTCCTCAATATTTATAAGTGGTAAGGCGATTGGGTTAACTGGGTCCGAAATCGTTTCTCCTATATTTATATTAGTTACTCCGGTGACGGCAACCAAATCTCCCGCCCGGGCTTCTTGTTCCTCGATTTTACCCAAGCCCTTAAAGGTTGAAAGTGAGGTTACTTTACTTTTTGTAACAATTCCTTCGCGGTTAATATGGCTAATGTCCTGCCCATTTGCGATTTTGCCGGCGTAAATCTTTCCAATCGCAATCCTGCCTTTGTAACTATCTTTACCAATGTTACTTACAAGCATTTGTAGTGGTTTGTCTGGAAAAGCGAGTGGCTCTGGTACGTGTTTCAAAATCGCATCAAAAATAGGCGTAATATCGGTCATTTTTGATAAGTCTTCAGTATAACCCGCCTTACCATCACGACCCGAAGCATAGACAATAGGAAAAAGTGCTGTTTCTTCGTCTGCTCCTAACTCCACAAAAAGATCAAAAGTTTTACCAAGAGCATATTCTGGTTTGGCATTCTTTGCATCAATTTTATTGATGACCACAATAACTTTAAGATGCATTTTAAGGGCTTGTTTTAGTACGAATCTGGTTTGAGGCATTGGTCCCTCTTTGGCATCAACTAAAAGTAGTGCGCCATCTGCCATCGATAAAACACGCTCTACCTCACCCCCAAAGTCAGCGTGGCCCGGGGTATCGATAATATTTATTTTTACTCCCCTGTATTCAACTGAAGCGTTTTTGGAAAAAATTGTGATTCCGCGCTCTCGTTCGAGCTCATTGCTGTCCAATATTGTACCCATATCATCCACTTCCTTTTTCATCTCGGTATGAGATTGACGCAAGAGTGCATCGACCAGGGTTGTTTTACCGTGGTCAACGTGAGCAATTATTGCAATGTTTCGTATGTTCATTTGAAGTCTATCCTATAGCATTCTCACGAATGACATGTCAGCTTTCAATTCAAATGAGTAATATACTCATATTCTTGAACGCCGTCATAATTATATATCTTAAACTGACTTTCTACAATGTGGACGAATTACCGAAAAATTCGGACATTTTTTAAGTCGCAGGTTTGCGTCAAGTATCCCTTTGTGCTAAATCCAAAACTTCTTCATCTGTAAACAAGTCTTGAATAAATAGAGCCAAGTTCTTCTTAGTTTTAACTTTGTAAAACGAGTCAACCAGAAGCTTTTGGTCGTTACCTAGTGCTACTTTTGCCATAATTTAATTATAAACCAAACCCCTCAATTGTCTTTCGTGCATTTTCCAATTGGCCAGGAAATTTAAAATACAACTTTAGATCCCTAAAACTCACCCATTTAATTTTTCTTAATTCCTTTTTAGTTATTTTTATTTCGTCTAGATTTCCCACAAAGTTAACCAAGTATTGTATTTGTATTTGGCCTTTATATGTTTTACCTTTGTCTATAAGTCTCTTTTTTATAACTTCCAGTGGCCAATCATATTTTATTACAACATCACTTTTTTTAATGATTTCAAACTTGTTGGTACCTAATTCTTCTAACAATTCACGTAACAAAGCGTTTTTGGACAATTCTCCGGCTTCGATTCCTCCACCAGGAAATCTCCACTCGTTTTTGCCATAATCAACTGATTGTACGATTAAAATTCTTTTATCTTTATTTAAAATAAGACCAATTACGCCGTTTCTATATTTCAATTTAGAGGAATTTGAAATAGTATTTTGTTTCATTATTTTTTATAAATTACCTTTTCTTAAAGAGTAAATTACGAAATTCATCCTTGATTTTCTGATCAAATCTAGCATAGAGTAGCATTGGAATTAACTCTCTTTCGTAAAAAGATTGATCTTCTGAAAGCATAAGAAATTCATCAAAAGTAACAAGGCGTGTGTTTATCTTTTCTCCGGAATCTAATTGTTGGGGTTTTTGGAAAATACAATTACGAGCAATATATGTATAGACCGTCCAGTCAATTCTACCTATAGAATTCTGTTCTTTGCACAATATCCAATCGTTTGATGTGTAACCAGTTTCTTCTAATAATTCTCGTTTAGCTGCATCAAGAGATTTTTCATCTGGAAGACATCTGCCACCAGGTAATGACAAAAAAGATTGCGATACGTTAGGCTGCGACTCAAGCTGTATGAGAATATTATCTCCCACTACAGGTATGACTTGGGCCGTGTTTTGTCTTTTCAACTGTTCAAAGGTTTCAACACTACCATCAAACAATTTTTGTTCCCATTGCCAAACTTCGAACACCTTTCCCTTAAAAGCTAGTTTTGCGTGTGATGGTATTGGCGCACCTTCTGGTGAGATAGTACGCATTGGGAAAACTTTTTTAGTCATATTTTATTTTTACCATCTATAAAACCCTTCCCATAAAATTTGTCTATGGCGCTTTTGAATAAACTTTAACAACTTTGGATTAGAATATTGATCTCTGCGTAAAAAGGCTTTATTAAAATAGGTACCCAGAAAAATAAGTCCACCTAAAAAATATGGTTTTGATTTAATCATCTTTCTTACCCCACGTACAAGTGTAAGTAGGGAGTCACTACCTATATAAGCTGCTTCTACACCCCCTTTCGTGTATCGCTGCACATAATTATCTCTCGATCCACCTGAACGAAGATGCTTAATTAATAATGTGCTATCTCTTTTTACCTCCCAACCATACATAAGCGCTTCCATGTTGCTAATAACATTACTAGATTTTCCTAATTTGATTCCCCCAATATCTTCATAACATTGCCTACGAAAAAACTTACACGCACCCCTTACAAAATCTTTGGGTAATATCATCGGGGTTATCCACTTGCCATCTATTAACTCAACAATTTCTCCACCATAAATACCTAGTTTATTTGATTTTAGGAACGCATCACGAATACGTTCAATCGTTGTTTTTTCAAATGAGATATCCGCATCAAAAATACCTAAGACCTGAACATCAAAAGAAGCTAACATATATTTGAAGCCCTTTGCTGCAGTACTATAACTACCTTCTCCTCGGCTGTAATATCCTCGATCAGGTAGGCTGATACTGGTTATCCAGTTATATTTCTTTTTAAGGCTATTAATAATAGAGGGAGTGGTATCTGATGATCCGTCGTCTACAATCAGCCAATGATCAGGCAACCTAGTTTGACTAAGGATACAATTTGCTAAATTTTGTAGTGTATCCTCCTCGTTTTTTACAGGTGTTACAATTCCAATTGAAAAGTGTTTTTTATTTATATTCATTTATCAAAGTCTCTATTTCATTCAAGCCCATGTTTGACAAGATACGCTCTCTTCTAATTTGAGAGTACTCAAATTGATTCCAATCAGGAGCCGTTTCTTTATTTGTAGCAAAAGAATATTTATAGATACCAGATGCCATTTTACTGATATTCTGATCAAAATCTCCGTATGGGTACGAAAAACAATTCACATTAATTTGCAGAGTATTTTCAAGGATTTCTTTTGATTTTTGAAGTTCAGTTTTAAGTTGTCGATCGCTAAATTTAAGTAACGAATTATGTGTTAATCCATGACTACCAACAGTATGGCCTTCCTTCACTAACTCTTTAGCCTGCTCAATTGATATGTGATTTAATATTACTTGTGATCGGTGATCCCACAGGTTTTTTTGACCAAAATATTTAGGTAATAAGAAAAAAGTTGCCTTGGCATTATATTTTTTTAAGATTGGGAGCACCACTTCAGAATGGTCATTGTAACCATCATCAAATGTTAATAAAACTCCGTTCCGGTTTACAGGAGGACTTTGGCTCGCAAAAATATCTTCCATGCTCACTGTACCACCAAACTTTTCAACAATCATTGCCACAATAGCATCAAACTGAGCGGGTTCTAAAGCGTATAAATCCTTACCAGCACCCTTTCCCACTGAATGAAAAACTAAGGTTGGCAATACAAAATTAGATTTTTTCATTAATAACTCGATTATACAGGATTTCGAAATGATTTTTTAATTCAAGGTATTTTACTGTGAAAGAGTAAGTTCTGAGGCTCGGATGATACATTGTGATATAATTACCTTTATGCAGAATCAGGCAGACATGATCTACGGCAAAAGAATACTTATAACAGGCGGAACGGGTTCCTTTGGAAAGATGTTTATTCGAGAGATACTGAACTATAGTCCTAAAGAAATTGTAGTGTTTAGTCGGGATGAAGTTAAACAGGGGACGATGCGCTTGGAATATAAAAATGAAAAAAGATTGCGGTTTATATTGGGAGATATCAGAGATTATAGGAGTGTAAGAGAAGCAATAAGAGGAGTCGATATTATTATCCACGCAGCAGCTCTTAAATGGATTACTGAGGTCGAATATAATGTTTGGGATGGAATTAAAACTAACATTCTGGGAGCGCAAAATATTATCGAAGCTGCGAGAGAGGAAAGTGTTGAAAAGGTTGTCGCTCTTTCTACAGATAAAGCTGTTGAACCGATTAACGCTTATGGAATGACAAAAGCTCTTCAGGAACGATTAATTACAACTGCCAATCTTTATACCACTAATGCAAAAACAGTATTTGTGTCAACTAGATGTGGTAATGTTTTAGGATCTCGAGGTTCCGTAGTTCCCCTTTTTAAATCGCTTATAGGCGACTTTAAACCGATAACAATTACAGATTCTAAAATGACACGCTTTATGTTAACTCTTAAAGAAAGTGTCGAACTTGTTCTCACGGCTTTAAAAGAAGGGGTTGGGGGTGAAGTCTTTGTTAAGAAAATGTCCGCACACACAATTGCCGATTTGGCCGATGCCATGCTTAGTAATATTCCTAAAAGTAAAGTTAACATTGTTAATATTGGCATAAGAGCAGGTGAGAAAATCCACGAGACTCTTATAAGTTCTTCTGAATCCATTAGAACAGTTGAGATAGGAAACTACTTCGTTATTTTGCCTCAAATAGAAACATCCATTATTACAAATAAATACAAAGATTTAGTAAGATTAGATGAGCTTCATTACTCTTCGGCCACAGCAAAACGACTGGGTAAGGATGAGCTTGTCCAAATACTAAAAGCAGAAGGTTGGTTTTAGCTTCATAAAAAATGCCGAAATATCAAAAAATTTCGATTACGGGAGCCTCTGGCTTTGTCGGTAGAAGTTTACTCCACTATTTAGCGAGGAGCAGTTTTTTAATAACTGTTTTGGATTTTAATGGGGCCTCATACCCAAAATCAGTCAAAGTCGTAAAAGGAAATCTTTTGACTAAAGAAGGCCTTGACGAATTTCTTGAAGGATGTGAAATTTTGATTCATTTAGCAGGCCAAGTCTTATCAGGAAATACACGTATGGATAAAGGAAACGTTGATACAACAAGAAACTTGATTATGGAAGCGTCTAAACATACCGTGAAGAAAATTATATTTTCTTCAACAGTAGCTGTTTATGGTAGTTCGAATAAAAAACTTTTTAAAGAATCCGACAAATGCCATCCGGATACCGAATATGGTATGAGTAAATTTAAAGCAGAAAAAATCATAGAAGAATGGGGTAAAAAAGACGGAAATCAGTATACAATTTTAAGATTTTTCAGTTTATATGGATCTGGAAATAAAAAGGGTGTCATTTATGAATTATGTAGTGACCTTTTTAATAAAGGTATTGTTACGGTATATGGTGATGGTAAACAGAAGCGGGATTTAGTTTTTGTTGAAGATGTTGCCAAGATATTATCTTTATCTATAAGGAAAAACTTATACGGTATATACAATGTTGGAACGGGGAAAAGTTTTTCCATCTTGGATATAATTTCAATTTTGGAAAAAATCTCAAGTAAAAAATATAAAATAGTTTTTAAAAAACAGAAGAAAGACAAAGTAAAAGAGATATTTTATTCTGTAGAAAAGATTAAAAAGGAAGCTAATTGGTTACCTGAGACAACAGTTGAAGAAGGGATAAAACTTGTATATAAATCTTTAGTCAATTCTTCACTATCCGTAAGTCATAAAAATTGAATTAGAAAATTTTCCCTCAGTTGATATAATAAAAGTATTGTGACCAAATCAAGCAATCTTGTTTATCTCGAAACGGTTAACGATCTAGATATTGTTATCAGATATCCATTAGATGGTGATGCTAAGATCATTGTATTCTTCGACAGTTTTTTCGTCATATTTTTGATCGGCTAACCTAGCTTCATATTCTGCCATCTTTGTCTCAATCTCACTTAAGCCACGAGCGTCCTTGAAAAGATCCCTTATATTTTGGTTCTTATCAACATCAACATCTTCGAGTTTTTGCGGAACAAATATGACTTTAGCTCTGGGATTAATAAAAACTTTTCCTTCTTGCTGTTTTTCTTCTCCAGCTAGAATCCTAAGAATGACAGTTTTTCCAGAACCGCTTTTACCAGTTATAGCCGTTACCTCACCCATCTTTATATTCAAATCTAGATCCTGAAATAGAACACGATCATAAGTAGCAAAGCCAAGCTTATCTGCACTGGCAACCAATGCCTTCTGATTGATTTCAGGTTCCATAAATCTATTTTTCTCAATACCCATAGTTTCAATACTGGTATTTTACACGAATCTGGGAATTAAGGAAATAACCTTAAGTTTTGAGTATCCATGAAAAACAAGCAGGGGTAAGTTAGGTTCTATTGATAATCCTTAGATGAAAGATAATACCATTTCTATTTCAGGTATGACTTTTCCAGAAGGGAGTGTTGCAATTTCATCATGTCTTTCTCCTTTTTCTACAAACCCGAATTTTTTATAAAACTCTATTGTATTTTTGTTATACGATGCCACACCCAATACAACATTCTTTTCTGTCCCAAGCCACTCTAAACCTTTTTTAATAAGTTTTGATCCCACACCTTTATCTTGAAACTCAGGAAGTATATAGAGTGCCTGCAATGTGTTTATTTCTTCACCTTTTGAAACGGTGAGCATACCGATAATATTTCCTTCAGTTTTTGCAACCCAATAGTGTCTGCATGGATCAGATAATTTCTTAATCAACCTTTCGGTATTAAACTGCTTAGTCTGTTCCTCAACATCTTTATAGGTAATCCCTATTTCTTTGTTCGGATAAGTATCAAGCCAAACAACTTGTTGGACTTTTATTATTCCCTCTACGTCTTTTAGGGTAGCTTCTAATATCTCTATTTCGTGGCCTTGCATTAGTGTTCTAGTATCTCAATTATTGCCTTTAAGTTATTTACAGATATTTTCACTTGTCCACCTATTGGAAGTGTAATTTTAGGATCTGTATGGCCAAAATCAACATTAGCCATAATTGGAATATTATTTAATTCTTTTTTTGATTTAATGATTTGTGCTAACAAATCAGAGGATATTTTACTGGTTTTTTGGAAACGGCCAATAACAACGCCCAGAACCCCATCAAATCCTGGTTGATGAATGATTGACTGCAAATCTCTATCAAAGTTTTCAGGGAAAGTTAATTCATCTTCTTCTAAAAATAAAATTGAGCCTTCTAATTAGGAAGATACTTAGTTCCTTGAAGAAGATTAAAAGTACAAAGATTGCCACCAATTATTGTTCCTTCTGCTTCTCCATCATTAATAACTAAGTACCCATCATTTTTTATCAAGTTTCTTTTTTCTTGGTCTATATACCATTGGTCATCACTCCATTCACTACTCGGTTTTATTTCAAATTGATCATTAGTCATTAGACATTTTTTAAAATAATCGAGAGTGTAATCAAAATGTAATTTTTGACTAAAAGTTGAGTAATGTGATCCAGAATAAGTAACCAATCCAGTCTTGGCTAAGATGGAATTATTTAAAGCAGTGATATCGGAAAAACCACAAAGAATTTTTGGGTTGTTACGAATTAATTCCCAATCAATATAATCCAATAGCTGATTACTATTATGACCGCCAATTACGGTCAAAATTGCTTTAACATTTTTATCACTAAAAGCATTGTGTAAATCTTCTATTCTTGAATTAATTGGAGATGAGGAAAAATCATCAATTTCTTCGAGGTGTTTTCCAAAAGAAACTTTAAAACCCAAATCCTCAAATCTTTTGTTCGCAAAATTCCTTTGCTCGATCGAAATGAGTGACAACGATCTTGACTCGATAAGATTCTTTGAAAATAGATCAGGAAAGCATGAAATATTACTACCCGATCAAATATTTTTACTCCATGCGCCATTAGATGTTTTAATTGGAAGAAATTCGGATAGAACTTCTGAAAAATCTAAATTTAATGAAACAGTCCTTACAAGATATTATGGCGATTTTGAGCATACAATGGCTACCTTGCCTGTAGAGCTTTCAGAAAAAACAATTTGCGTGGATTCAACTAAATCAATCTTGGAAGTAAATATATCTGTCAGAGCCAGAGTTTCTGAATTAACTGGAAAAACTATTGTAGAAGGAAATTTTTCAGACAATCCTGAAAGACGATAATTTAATTCTTGCTTAGCCAGTTGTTAGTGATATTATTACAAGTATGGATATACCTATAAAAGTTGAGGGAATAATGTTTGCCAAATCTGGTAACGATTTTAAGTTTTTAATAATTAAGAGAGTTCCAGAAGACGGTGACTTTTGGCAACCATTGACCGAAAGTTTGGAAGATGGCGAATCAATTGAAGAATGTTTAAGACGTGGTGTTAAAGAAGAACTCAGTCTTGATAGTATTAAAAATGTTACAGACAGACTTTGGAGTTTTCCTTGGGAAAATAAAAGAGGCGAACCAAATATAGACTTGGTTTACGGAGTTGAGATTTCAGAAAGCGATGACATTAAAATCAATCCTGAAGAGCATTCAGAATACAAATGGTGCACATTTGACGAAGCAATGGGTTTGTTAGGAAAAGAAAATAACAAAAAGGCGTTTGAGCACTTCAAGGAAAAGGTGATGAATTTGAAATAGTCTGAGATACTTCACTATTGTACAAGGCTAAAGTGCTATTGAACACAAATTTTGTTCTAGTATAACTTTTGTACTCATCTATTCAGATTTCAGGTTGAAGATTTTTTCCCAGGCATACTTACTTCATATTCTTTTGAACGTTCTACTAGGTCAATCCAATCGACAACCATTTTGATTAAATTTTTAAGGTCTTCAAGATCTTTATCCTCCCATACTCTCACATAGTGAGTTTCATCATTTCCAATCCAGGTAGCGTGACTTGCACAAGATTTGATTCGAGTGTCGGCTATTAGAGCTATTGCGTCTCCAAGTTGTCCTTTTTTGATTTTTTCTTTAAGTTCTGGACTTGTTTTTATAAGATAATCTTTTACGAGAAATTCTAATGCTTTTCTATATCCGGGTCCTGCTATCATGTCTAGTCCATTTTCTTCTGCAATTTTTGCTTGATTATAAATCCTCGGAAATTTTTCAGAAGTTTTATCAATAAGTTCAGAAAATTTCTCATATTCAGTTATGTCTAGTAGATAAGTCGTGTTAAGAAATAATGTATCACCAGTTGGATAACCAGGGTTAACATATTTGGCAATGAATAAACGATTACATTCCTCGCGGGGGCAACGATAAACTATTTGTAAAAATCCTTCATAGCGTCTCCATGTATCAATTCCATACTGAAAACAAAAAACGGGAGATATACCTTTACCACACGAGGGACACGTATCAGGCTTTTTATCTATATCATAATCGCTCTCTTTAACCCTAAATGCCATATTGATTTATATCCAATTAGAAATTGCTTCTGCTAGTTCTTTTTTCTTCCCGGTGAATCCATGGTCTGCGTCGTTAATCGTTATGTATTCAAAGTCTGGCTGATAAGATTTCAAAATATTAATAACTTTATTAATATCTCCCCAAGCATACTCATCATTTTCTCCATAAATTACTAAACTTGGTTTTTTGATTTCTACAAAATATCTAAAAAGTGGTTTTGTTGAAAGTTTTGTTTTTGTGAAGACTTCTGAAAAAGGGAAACAATTATAATCTCCGTCTGGATTAGCTATATCGTAAAAACCAACATATGAAAAAATTTCGTCTGGTAATAATTCTTCGATTAAATCTTCACCTTCGCCATTTTTTATTTTTTCTTCTGATTCTTTAAGAAGTCTGAAAAACTTTTCTTTACCTAAAACGGAGTAGTAGATTCCTGTATCATCTCCACCACAAAGTAGTACATATTTACTAAAAACATTTTTGGGTTTGCAGTGATCGTAAACACAAATTTTATTTGCACCAGTTGAAACCCAAACCAAATAAAATTCTGAGTAACCCAATTTTTAAAGAAATTCTACAGCTCCATCTACATCTAAAACACATTCCTTGATTTTTTCATAAGCACAACCAAACTTTTCTCTTTCAACTTCATTTCCATTTTTAACATTTAATTTTTTAATGATATGTGCTCCACGATTGTTAAACATTAAAAAAGAAATACCCTTTTGACTTAATTGTTCTGGCATATCCCGATGTTCACTCTCGTCATAAAAAATAGAGGAGCTACCATTTCCGTGAAGATAAATGACAACTTTTTTAGAACCTTTTACTTCATACAAAAGTCCAGGTAGTGTGAGACCATCTTCTGTTGCAAATTCAATAAACCTCGGTTCGGATAACATATTGCAATTATAACTCTCAAAAGAGTAATTTGAAATAAGCAAGAAAAAATATAGCGCGGACGAATTACCTAAAGTGTAATTCGTCAAAGTAGCGGGTAAGCGGAGCTGAGCCCGCTAGGAGCGGGTAAGTAATGTTCGGATGAACCTGCCTTTTTGGCGAAATTAGGAGAGAAAGGGAACGGCGAAAATTTTGTGCTGTGCGAAGCGAGGGGCGAGCTGTGAACACGCGAAAGTTCAGACTTGTGCCTTAAAAAATGTCCGAATTTTCCTGAAGTTACACCGCACAGAGAGCAGGCTCACCCTCCAAATTTGTGGACCGTGCCGGGATCGAACCGGCTGCCTCTTACATGCCATGCAAGCGCTCTGCCAAGTGAGCTAACGGCCCCAGAAACTTGTGGACGACGTTGGGATTGAACCAACGACCTTCTCAATGTCAATGAGACGCTCTACCACTGAGCTAGTCGTCCTTGAGGCAAAATTATACCACTAACCCGCCGATCTTTGAAGATAGTGATCGGGGGATAAAAGGAAGCTACTTCCTTTTTTCTTGTACATTGACCAGTAATTTTTCTTTTCACTTCTTTTATTTGACGAGTGGAGCCAAATTCCCGCCTCTTCTATTTTCTTTCGGAAAGACTGCATGAAACTGATCAGTTTCTCAAAAAATACAATATGGTATATTCCTGGGTTTACAGGAACTTCCATCATGGCTATTTTAGATTCCTGTGCAAGTTCCTGGTTAGAAAAAGCTAGTTTGGCAATTTCCGAAATCAAAGCTTGCAATTGGACTCTCAATTTTCCAATTTTTTCTTCAGACAGTCTTTTTTCATCTGATGAAAGGTTCCTTTCAAGTAAAATTTGAGCTTTAAGTTTTTTGTTTTCCTCGAAGCTGGCACTAAACGATTCATTTATATCCATCGACTCCCCTGCCGCAATTTCAGCTGAGATTTTCCTTGGTGAGCCTTTAAAGCCAAGAAGATCGTTGAAGAAATCATTACCTACACTAGTACCAATACCCTTTAGTGATTCAATCACATTTTGTTTAGCCACAGACTGGATTTGTTTTTTCTTTTGGTCGGTCATTTGCCCATAGTCTACTTCAGACCTGTCAAAAATTCAAGTGCCTTGCGTTTTTTAAGAATGGAATTCACCACAGTTTTATTTTCAGGTTTTGCGTTTGCAGCTTTTATGGCCTCGTCTAGCTCTTTATCGGTGGTATTTATTTTTTGATCTCCAACAATCTTACTCAATATTAAATCAATTGTAATCGCATCTTTTGCTTGGGCTTCGTATTCAGTTCTTAGTGATTCTGTTGTTTTTCCAATTGAAGATAAATAGCCTTCAAGTGCTAAACCTAGCTTTTCAATTCTAGCCAATAAGTTTGATAGTCTGGAACCCACTTCTTCTTCGATAAGAATTTTCGGAATTGTAAAATTAACGTTTTGAATTAAATATTTTATTACAGTTTGTTCTTTTTCTTCCCTGGTAGGCTCTTTTTTAATTGATATAGCTCTAATTTCGCCCGCAATCTTGTTTTTGTAATCACCCAGCTTAATTTCCGGTAGTTCACAAGTAACTGCTCTAATTTGCCAGTCTTTATTTGGGTCACTATTGACAAGTTCATATTTTGGATAGATTGCGATTTTTAGGGAATGTTCTTTTATGGCGTCAGCTAAGGCCTTGGGTAGAATATGCCTTAATGAGTGCTCTATAAGAGTAGCTTGCGGTATTTTTTCTTTAGCTTTATCAAGGGGAGCCTTTCCTTTTCTAAATCCGGGTACTTCGATATCGTGAGCCATTTCGGCAACTGTCTCATCCTGCGCCTTTGCTATTTGATCAAAAGGAATAGTGAACGTAATTTGAACTGTACCGTCACTTTGCCTGGCTACTACGGATTTCATTTACCCCCTCCCCCTTTATGTTGAGTAATTCTAATGGCTGGTGGTGTAAATTTAGTAGCTGCACCACCGATTTTTTGAAAACTAGCTCCTCCAGAAAACCTTGATTTTCCACGCAGAAGTTCAGGTAGGCCCAAGTTTAATTTTGATACTTTCTTTTTCATATCCATGTATTATAATACATTTTAGCTTTGAGAGGTAGTGCCCCAAGTGATTGGTAAGGTATAGCCCCAAGGTAATTTACATGAGAGGAGGTGACTTCATATTAAACTTTTTATAGGAAATTTGTCGTGGGAAGTAACTAGCGATGATCTAAGAGCTTTGTTTGCAGATGCTGGGAATGTTACTGATGCCGTTGTTTTATCAGATAAAATGACAGGTAGAAGCAGAGGGTTTGGTTTTGTCGAATTTGCAAGCGCAGATGAGGCAAAAGCAGCTATTGAAAAATTCAATGGCTACGATCTTAAAGGAAGAAAGATCAATGTTAACGAGGCTCGTCCAATGCAACCTAGGGTCTAGTAAGGTGGTTTAAGAACCAGGATGTAAGTGATAGCACAATTGAGGCAATTGTTGCCGTAGTATTGTAATGGGCATAGCTAATCTCATTATTAACACCACAATATCATTGTAGAAACTTTTGATAAAAATGCAAACTTTGGCTAACCGACTGGTTCCAAGCTGGGTTTAAATTATGATCAGCACCAGGGTGTTTTAAATATTCAACATTGGTAAGTCTCTTTGCTAAAGTGTCAGACCAGGAAGTTGGTACAGCATCATCATTTGTTCCTTGGTGGAGCTCAATGGGTGCTACTATTTTATCTAGGTAATTTGTTAGCGAATAATTCTCCACATCATAGTTTTGCTCGAATTTAGCAAGTTCAGATCGAATTAATTTACCATGATCGTCTGACTCGTCTGTATAATAAAGAATTGAGTATGGAAAGGGTTTAGATACCGGTGCCCAAAGAGCTGTAGGATAATTTTTGCCAGTAACTTCGAGGGTGGTTAATGCTATTTGTCCCCCATTACTATGGCCCCACAAAAATATAAATGATTGGTCAATTGGTAAATTGGATGATTGGGTGATTGAATTTATTAATGTTAATGCAGTTACATATGTTTGAAAGCGGGATTCAAAGATATTAGAAGCTTCAGCGTCGCTTCCACCATAGCCCAGAAAATCAGGGGCTAATGTAATAAATCCGTTTTTAGCAAAATACTCGGAAGCTCTACGGGTTCCATCCCCTGTTTTATATAGTTTTTGGTCAACATATCCCCTAAACATGATTATTACCGGAAACGGGCCTTCTCCATCTGGGATATTAATTTGTCCCGTAACTTTTTTCCCCTCAACAAAAAAACTAAACAAATTGCCATCTACTTTTATCTCACTTGCTTTAAACTTTGTTTTACTTAAGTTTTCTATTGAATATTTTTCCAATGGCTTGAGGATTATTTGAGAAATAGGATTATTTTGGTTTTTGGGTAAATGCCACGTCGTATTTAGAAACCAACCTATCAGAATATAGATGATCGCAACTGTTATATTTTTTATCACTTGACTTCGGTGTTTATTCGGTTCATAAATAGTTATGGTAATTAATGAATCTATTTCTGTTGGATTAGTTAATAATATTCCTAAGTATCTAGTTTGGAAAGGCAGAACTTACAAAATAGACAAGATAGGTTTTCACCACACACACCTAGGGGGTGACACCCTGCACCACACCTTTTCTGTAGTTTCAGGTTCGGTTTTTTTGAAAATTGATCTTAATACTAAAAATTTATGCTGGCGGTTAGAAGAAATTTTAGAGGGTTTGTCCTTCGGCCATGGAATTTAATCCTGCAAAATCAAATGTAATGTTAATAGATATTAATTCCTGCTTTGCAACAATTGAACAACAAGCAAATCCTCTAATTCGCGACAGGCCAGTTGTTGTTGCAGCTTTTACTACCCCAAATGGTTGCATTTTAGCTTCTTCTGTGACGGCCAAGAAACTGGGGATAAAAACTGGAATGAGAGTGAGTGATGGCAGGAATATCTATTCCAAATTAATTGTTTTACCACCAGATCCAAATAAATATCGTGATGTTCATAAAAAATTACACAACCTGCTTTGTGAGTATTCAGTCCAAGTCGAACCAAAATCAATCGACGAATTTGTTTTTATTTTAGATAACAAGGTTACACCTTGTGATGTAGCCAAGGAGATAAAGGAGAGAATTAGAAAAGAAATTGGAGACTATATAACAGTTTCTGTTGGAATTGCCCCAAATAGATATTTAGCTAAGGTGGCTGCGGGGCTAATTAAGCCCGACGGGCTTGTCGAAATTAATAAAAATAATTATTTAAACGTTTATTCGAAACTTAAACTTACAGATTTAACCGGGATAAAAAAAGGTGTTTCAACAAGGCTGAATATGATTGGGGTTTATAGTGTAATGGATTTGTATAATCACAAAAAACCCTTCCTTGGATGTTATTGGAGCTTAAGATTAAGAGGCTATGAGGTTGATGATATAAAGTTTGAAAGAAAAAGTTTTGGTAATGAGGTTTCTCTTAAATTGTCAAAAGACACAAATGTCACTGCCATTATATCTAGGCTTTTTGAAAAAGCCTCCTTGCGAGCTAGGAAACACGGGTTTAAAGCAAAAAAGAAGGAGTTTTACGTTTCCGATCATAAAATTTCTGTAAGACTTTTTGATTTAGTCGAAAAGTCAAATTTACAGCTTGATTTGTTTGATAAAAATATAAAAAAGGAAAATTTAGAGCAAGCGGTTTATAAAATCAATGAGAAATGGGGCAATTTTGTAGTAGGGTCAGCAAGAGGGTTTGGAGTAAAAGATATAGTTAAAGACCGGATAAGCTTTGGCCAACTGTAATATTATTTTTGTCGGCAAAGCCAGCGTTAACTTCTAAAACATAATCAATTGGTTTATCAGGTCTATATAGTTTTAAGTCTGAATCTTTTGCCCCGGCTATTGGAACTGGTACATTTTTATCAATTTTTACAATTTTGTCGTCATTAATCCAAATAATATCAATAGGAATTGCCATGTCTTTCATCCAAAATGATGAAAAAGTATCCTTACTGTCAAAAGTAAAAAACATACCTGAATTCTCTTCAAGTAAAGACCTACCAGAAAGCCCCCTAGAACGTTTTTCGGGAGTATCAGCCAGTTCAATTTTTATAGATTTTTCAGCGATTTTAATTGTTTTTTGTATTGGAGCTGGTGAAGGTTTAACAAATCCAAATTTAGATGGGTCTTTGACTAAAAGACCTACAAAAACTATAAAAGCTGCAACGCCTGCTAGTGGGAGAAAAAGTTGTTTAATCACTCAAGTTCAGTCTCGATATTTTTTAACTCAAGGTCGAGGTTGTCAAAACTTGTATCATCAAGATCTTTTTGTATTGATTCCACTTGGGTTGATTCACTATAAGTTTTAGTTGCCAGGTTTTGGTTATATGTTACATAGCTCATTATTCCAAGAGCTATTACTAAAAATGCTGCTAGTGATAATAAAAAATTATTACCGGCAGAGCCGGCCAAGCTTTGCTTATTCTTCATTTCCTTTTCCCCAGTCCTTTTATGTCCCCAATGGTACTAACCAAAAGTTTGTGAATAGCAACTAGTTCTGACTTAATTAATCTCAACTCCTTACCTACGTTTTTGAAAACTTCTTTAGGTTTATTCGAGATTAACATGGTCTCAAAATCAATCTTAATTGTTTCAATTTTAGATTTAGTCATTATTAATCTTTTTTTAGCTTCAGTTAATTCATTTGGAGTTTCTATATCTTCTTCTTCAATTCTCGTTTCGATTCTAGTTATTAATTTTTCAAGCCTTAATATAGCCGTTTCATACTTGTTGGTCATTCTCTCAAAAAAGATTGTAATTTTTTCCTGCCTTTTTTGATCTAGGGCGACCTTTTGCTCTTTAATTTCCTGGCGGTTTTGTGCTAGTGTGGCTCGAGGAGTTATTGATACAAAAAGTAGAAGAAAAGCCAAGCCGATTATTAATTTCTTCATTAAATTAACTTTACTATTTTTTAAGAGGATATGTCAACTCGGTAGCACTTCCCGCGACACTTCCCTTGCCTGTTTTTGCAACCATAAACAGCATTATGGTCACAAATATAAGAATTGGTATGAGTAAAAATATCATACTCTCATATGATCCTTTATGGGTTTTGTGAATATGGACAGGTTCAAAATTCATACTATATAAGTATACGCTTTTTTTGTGCCCTCGAGAGGATTTGAACCTCTAATCCGTTAGGAATACGCTCCTAAAGCGTACGCGTATACCGTTCCGCCACGAGGGCTTAGGCTACAATTTTAACCTATTTTTTAGATATTTTCTTCCAAACCCAGTTTTTAATTGTTTCTCTCTAGCTATCGCACCAATCTGACTTAAACAAGCTTCGTAATATATTAGCTTAAGTGGAAGCCTGTCCTTAGTAGCTCTCACCAAACCTTTGTTGTGTTTTTGAAATCTATTTTTAAGATTATTTGACCAACCAATATATAACTTCGAGTCTTTTTTACTTAATAAAACATAAGTGTAATAAAACATGAATCAATCAAACCGTTCCGCCCGCCTGCAACGCTATGCGTAGCACTTGCGGGCAGGCCACGAGAGCATACTTTAATTATATCAGCATGAAGTTTAAGACAAAAGAAGAGGCCGCCTTGCGGCGGCCTCAAATAAAAATCCCAACGCCAAATCCTGACAAGCAGGGTCAGCCTCGGAATCTAGGAATGACTATAGCAAAGACCTATAGGGTTGTCAAGTTTTGACTGCGCTTATTCTCTTTTTTTGGCAAGAACAAATATAGAAGGCCCTAGTGATAACCATGAAAAAGGTGTTTGAAATATTTTCTCTAGATATAAAAGAGTGTTAACAGATAAAACATTTTTGATTGGACTACTCCTTAAATTTGATACAGATCTTGTTTCTAGTATGCTAATTCCATGTGACTCTAGGGTATCTTTAATTTTATCTGGGTGGTAATTAAAAAATGGTATTGTATTTTTTTTCACCTGTCTTTTGCTTCTTAGATCAACTGGCGAAATATCAGCAAGATATGTAACATTACCTTTAAAGAATTGTTTAACCATTGTTTTGATATTTGTTTTGTTTGGATATTCTAAAATAACAAATCCGCCTGACTTAAGAAATTTATTAATAATTGAAAAGGATAAATCTAAATTTTTTAAATGATGTGTAACTCTAATCATAATAATTAAGTCGATTGAGTTATTTTTTATTTTTGATGGCAAGTTTTCAAGTGATGAGTGTATAAACTTAAATTTTTTCTTATTTATATTTGTTTCTCTGGCTATTTTTAAGAGTTTTGAAGAAGGATCAGTAATAATAACTTTTTTAGCTCTAAATGAATATGATGGCACCAATCTTCCAAATCCTGCTCCTATTTCCAGGATCGTATCTATTTTTTTAATTTTGCTAATTAAATCTTTAATAGCAATTACTTCGGAGTTGTGCTCATAGTCCCGACCCATCCAATATGAAAGGTAGTCGTATGTATCATATGCTGCGGACATATTACTCCATCTCGTTCATAAATTGGTTTACACCACTGGCCCATGAGCCATTTGAAAGAGGTGTGTATTTACTCATAATTTGTTCTGGAGAAACATACCCCTTATCTAAATATTGCTCCTTTAATCCCTTTGAGACTACCTCAATTCCCTGTTCAAATGAACCAAAACCTAAAGTGCCTTCACTATGAATCCCCCAGCCCCAGCAATTGAAAGAGGAGGGAGGGATTAATTTACAAAGATTGCTTTCCTGTTGTGCAATGGCGGTGATAAGCCGATAATCCAAACCATATTTATCAGAAGTTTGAACAATAAAACTCGCGTGGGGTTCAAGACTTGATTTATAGTTAGTCAGGTATTGTCTGATAATTTCCACTCTGGCGTCAGTTGCTTCAACACTACCGTTTATTGATGGAAAACTATTGGGTAGAGATGCATATATTCTAACACCACTTGTATTAACAACCGACCCTTTTGGGATATATTTTAAAGAGATAAGGGAAAAAAGGCTTACCCCAATTGTGATTGGTGCTATAGTAAAAAAAACAGCTACAAAAAAAAGACTTTTCCAAAAAGAAAAATTATCCTCCCAGCTGTATTCCATAGTTTTCAGGATGTCATATAAAGAATTTTGTGTCAAGTTTTGATATAATGATCAAGCTTGGATAAATTTGCAGGTGTGGCGGAACGGCAGACGCGTACGGTTCAGGGCCGTATGAGTGTTAAAACTCTTGGAGGTTCAAATCCTCCCATCTGCACCCAGGTTTTTAAGCGCGGGTGGTGGAATGGTATACACGTAGGTTTAA
>JBBTWD010000011.1:0-1759 GCA_038062915.1 Patescibacteria group bacterium | reverse complement strand
AAGCTCCGGTGAACGGCAGCAGTAACTATAACTGTTCTAAGGTAGCGAAGTTCCTCGGTTTAGGGGACCCTCTAATGTAAATTAGAGTGGAAAATCTAACTGTATGCTGGAACATCCGTCCTGAAAAAGGAAAGAATCTGGTGCTAGTAGGTATTGACTTAGGATAAACTTCGGTTTAACTTTAATTAATGCCAACTGAAAATGCATCCAGCGCGGACAATCAGCAGGAAACGTTATCAAATTTCTACTACACAGGTTTCTGTGCAGGCGAAATGTCATGTTCCTTGTTAAAGCTTTCTAACAGAAAAAGTAGAAATGGCGGATTTTACTTTATGCCAGATCTTACAATTAGCAATCAGCACAAACCTCTTTTAGAGGAAATGAATAATATTCTAGCTGGTGGCGAAGGAGTAATTTCTAGTATAAAAGGCGGATATAATTTATATATTCGAGGAAAGAGAAAAGTAAAAAATACTTTCTCATTTTTCCAAAGATATAAGCCAGTCGCTGGAGATTTGTTTTTCAGCAGACTCAAGCTTTTATCAAATGCTGTTTCTGTTTTAGAAGGAAGAAAGACATATAGAAGGACAAGTAGAGAGTTATCTCTTTTGGAAGAAATAAGAAGTAAGTTTAAAAAATTAAAGCTTACTGCAATTCCTTTTTATAAAATTCCTAAAGGTAATTTTGCAAAAGACGCAATCGGCTATTTTTTAGCCGGTGTGTTGGACGCAGAAGGATCGGTCGGAATGAAAAAGAATGGAGCAAAAGGCCAACCTTTTTTCGCGATAGCGATGAAGGATAGGAAAGTAATTGAATTATTTAAATCCTTTTTAGGATTTGGAAACATTCATGAAAGACCTAAGGAAAAAATGCTTCATTTTGAAATAGGGAGCAGGAGTGAGGTTTTGAAAACGCTTAATATTTTTTTGGAGGATTATCCTCCAAAACTTCCGAAAACGGCAAAACGCATGAAGAATTTGAAGCGGTACCTCAACGACTATACGTTAGGCTCCTGATTTATTAGGAGAATGATATAGTCTGAGCTCTATGGCGACATAGAGAGTCAAATCTAACGATTTGGCCACCATATTAGATTTGTCTAAATGGTCATTAAAAGTAACAGATCTGTGCCAGGTAAGTTCTGGCCCGCACGAATAGCGTAACGAGCTAACAACTGTCTTGAGGGTTCACTCGGCGAAATAGCGATGGCTGTGAAGACGCGGCCTACTTCCACATGGACAAAAAGACCCCGTGGAGCTTTACTGCAGGTAGGTTTTGCCTACATATTTTTTGATTGTCTAGAATAGGAGGGAGAGTGTGCTTCGCACACAACTGTTAACTTTTAACTGTTAACTTTTAACTTTTGACAAATTTTTGTTAATTGTTAATCGCTAATGGTTAGTTGTTCACGATTGTGAGCGGAGCGCATTCAATCGTGTAATACCTCTCGTTGGAAAATGTGGGGCTCACTTAGGGACGTTGAATACACGTTTAAGGAAAGAGCTTGCTGGGCAGTTTTACTGGGGCGGTACCCTGCTAAAGTGTAACGCAGGGGCACAAAGGTTGGCTTTGGATCGATGGAAACGATCTTATTAAGCGCAAAAGTTTAAGCCAGCTTGATTGCAAGGGAGATCATCCCGAGCAGGTACGAAAGTAGGTTTTAGTGATCCTCCGATCCACTATGGGTGTGGACGGAGCTTAACGGATAAAAGCTACCCCGGGGATAACAGAGTAGTCGCGCCCGAGCGTCCATAGCGAC
>JBBTWD010000010.1:0-13268 GCA_038062915.1 Patescibacteria group bacterium | reverse complement strand
AGCCTATGCTTACCAGAAGTTTCCTGAAGTGTTACCGATGTGCCCTGCCAGTACATCTTCTTGTTAACCTCAATGGATTGCGGTAGAATACGCTTACTTACGATTCGCAGAATCGAATTCAATAGAAAGAAGGTAATGATAATTGACTACAAAACCCCACTTCGCTAAAGCTTCGCGGGGCGAGGCAAAAACAATGGCGGAGCTTCTGGTTCGTGCTGGCAAAAACCTCAAAACCTTTTCTGTCGGTGAGAGAGTTACCGGGAAAGTAATTTCAATATCGGGAGATAGTGTTATTTTTGACGTTGGTGGTAAAAGTGAAGGAATTGTCAAAGAAAAAGCTTATACAGACGCTAAAGAATTTATTAAAAACTTAAAGGTGGGAGATACTGTGGTAGTTACGGTTCTAGTTCCTGAAACTCGTGATGGAATTACGATTTTGGCCCTAAGGGATGCGATGAAAGACATTTCTTGGGTGAAGCTTGAAAATGCCAGCAAAAAAGGTGCGGAAGTTCCCGTACTAGGCAAGGGTTTAACTCAATCTGGTTTTACGGTTGATGTTGAAGGGGTTGAGGGATTTATTCCAACATCACAGTTGGGGAAAGACGCCTCGGCCGACCCCCAAAAATTAGTAGGAAAATATTTCAAAGTAAAAGTAATCGAAATTAATAAATCTCAAAACAAACTGGTTCTTTCTGAAAAAGAAGTAACCGATGCGGGGGATATCAAACTAGCAAACGAAGCCGTTAAAAAGATTAAAGAAGGCGACGTATATGATGGAGTGGTCACGACAGTTGCCAGTTTCGGTGCCTTTGTTAAGTTTAAGGTCAAAACGGCCGAACTTGAAGGTTTGGTCCATGTTTCAGAAATTTCATATGGCAAAATTGGGCTTCCGAACGAAGTTGTCAAAGAGGGCGATAAAGTAAAAGTAAAAATTTTGGCATCCAGGGAGGGAAAGCTTTCCCTCTCAATTAAACAGGCTGGAGTTGATCCATGGAGTGAGGTAGAAAAGAAATATAAAGTTGAAGATAAAGTTACAGGTAAAGTGGTTAGAATTTCTGATTTTGGAGTTTTTGTTGAACTTGAACCCGGGGTTGAAGGCTTAATTCATATAACCAAAATTCCGCCAACTCATAAGATTTCAATGGGACAAGAAGTTAAATGTAATATAGAAGAAGTTAATCTTAAAGACAAAAGAATTGCCCTAGGTCTAGTCCTAACCTCAATCCCGGTCGGGTACAAATAATGTTATTTGTATAATACCCTTTTAATTTTATTCACAAACACTAGTCTTTGCTTATATGTGCTTATTTTTTTATGATTCAAGTTTTTCTCAAAATTATCGTTTTTATATCGTGGGAAGATATGCATATGGTAATGGAATGCGTGTTGTTCGCTCGCTGGTTCGTTGTTTTGTCTAATTGTTATCCCATCACATCTATAAGTTTTTTTCATGGCAACAGCCATTTTTTGGCTAATCTCTAAAATTCTATGTCCACATTTAGGTTCTAAATCGTATAAATTTTCATAGTGTTTATTAGATACAATAATTAAATGGCCTTCATTGCCCTTTATAAAAAATGAATTGATAAAGACACTTACAAGCTTGTCTTTATAAACCAAATCTGATTGTTTAAGCATGGTGTTCTCATTTTCTTTTCCTTGAACCCCGAGACATATTGGGCATTTGTAATCTTTTGGTGTATGACTATACATGTGGTTATTGTATCAGTTTTCACATAATTTTGCTTCGAGAAGCTAAAAAATGTTATATACTATAACACTATGATATTAACAGGATCAGAAATAAAGAAAATGGTTAAGAAGAACAAAATTATTCTTGATCCTTTTTCTGATAAATTAATTAACCCTAATAGTTACAACTATCGTTTGGGCGACACTTTTTTGGTTTATCAGAACATGGTTATAGATACAAAAGTTTTACAAAAAACTAAAAAAATAAAGATTCCAAAAAATGGTTTTACTTTGCAACCTGGTATTATATATTTAGGATCAACATTAGAAAAAATTGGAAGCGATGAATTTGTTCCAAGCTTAATTGGCAGATCGTCTTTAGGCAGGTTGGGTTTGTTTCTTCAAATAACGGCAGACCTGGGGCATTTGGGAACGAGGCATAATTGGACATTAGAATTAACTTGTGTGCAACCACTTGTTGTCTATCCAGGGATGAGAATAGGTCAAGTTTCTTTTTGGAAACCTGATGGGCCAAATATCTCAAGAGATAGATATAGAGATAAAAAGAAAAGCTATTCGAAATATTTCGATCCTCAACCGAATATTCCGGACAAATTTTTTAATTAATATGATACTAACTGGATCAAAAATTAAATCAGAAGTAAAGAAAGGGACAATAGTGATTGAGCCTTTTGATGGAAAACAAATCAATCCTAACTCATATGATTTTAGAATTGGCTCCACATTGGTAGTTTATAGAAATAAAATTCTTGATTCTAAAAAAGATAATCCAACAATTGTAATTAAGATTCCAAAATCAGGCGTAATTCTTTACCCCGAAAAACTATACCTTGGTCATACAATAGAAAAAATTGGTAGCAATCACTATGTTCCAGTTGTCAGGGGAAAATCTTCCACTGGGAGGGTGGGGTTGTTTGTTCATATAACCGCCGACCTAATTGACATTGGATATATTGGCTAATACACATTAATGATGCATGCTATTCAACCCATTAGGATTTATCCGGGGATGAGAATTGGGCAAGTTACATTTTGGAGAACCTTTGGAAAAATCGTTTTATACAATGGAAAATACCAGGGTGGAAAAGGGCCACAATCTTCACAAGTTTTTAAAGATTTCCAGAAAAAGATATGAAAATATTAACTGGAATTGATATCCCTTTTAATCCATTTGGTGGAAGTCCGATAATTGTTGATGACTGGTACAGCAATCTTCCAAAGGGGAACGAGATTTTATTTTTAACAATGCCATCATCTGATGGCAAGAAGTGGTGGAAAATGAAACAAGTTTATTTCTTAAAAACAAAAAAAGAAAAGGACCCCAAGTTTTACCAAGGGTATATTCATGATTTGAATATGGAGGTGAAGAAGGTAATCGAAATGTATAAACCTGATATTATTCACCTCCAACATATAAATTTCGGTTTATCAAGATCGTTTTGTGAAGTTGGAGGAAACATTCCTAAACTAGCTTTTTGTCATGGTACAGATACGCAATATGCTTCGAAAAATGAGTTCTTTTTGAGTAATCTCAAGTATATTGCCGATAGATCAGACATTCTTGTCTTTCCGACAATAAATATGAAAAATGACTTCCAGAAACTTTATGGGCACAAATTTTCCTTTAAAGTAGTTCCTCATGGAATTCCTGAGAAATTGTTTAAAAGGTCTAAAATTCATAAAAAAGGGAAACTTTTTAAACTTATGTATGCTGGTAGGTTGAATACATTTAAAGGAGCTGATATTGCCGTTGGTTCACTAAGATATTTACAATTTCCGATAAAGCTTGATGTTTACGGCCGTGAAGACGAGGAAGGATATGTTTCTAAAATTAAGAAAACTGTAGATGATAAGAATCTACAAAATAAGGTAAGTTTCCATGATATGGTTAGCAGAAAAAAACTTTGGAGGCTGTTTCAAAAATATGACGCCATAGCCATACCTTCAAGAAGCTTAGAAGCCTTTTCTATTACTTCCATAGAAGCTCAGGCGACTGGAATAGTTGTTATCTATGGCAATGGAGGGGGTATTGTTAATGTTGTAGGTAATTCTGGAATTATGATTAAAAATAATTCGCCAAGGTATTTAGCAAATATTCTTAAAACTCTCTACAAAAATCCTGAAGTATTAAAGAAATATAGAAAATTAGGTTATAAAAATGCGAAAAAATACAAATTGAGAAATCAGATAAAGGAGATGCTAATTTTAAGTAAACTTTTGATTAATGGTACAAAAATTATTTATTAACAGGAATCTCGTCGTAAATTTTCAAAAATTCATCCCCGTAATTTCTTCCAACGAGACTTATACTCTGGAGTTTTAAAGATGTGGGTAGGCTTAATAAGTTATTTATGTCTTTTGTGATTTGGTCATCGTCACCTGCGAATGGGTTTAGAAGTGTAAAATGTGGTAAAAATTCGCTAAGAACATAGGGGCTCATGTATCTCCTTAGATTTTTCTGTTGTTCGGATGTTAGAGCATCAACCCATTTTGGATGGGATTTGATTCTTCTTGTGTAAATGGTTGAATCCCCACAGTTTTGAATCTTTAAAAGTCTTCTGTGAAGATTTTTAATTTCATTGGTTCTTTTGACAGATGCGACAATAATTGACTGATTGTCCTTTGGGGATTCAACTTTTTGGATATGTATTTCGGTATTTCTGTAGTCTGTATCTTTAATAATTCCTGACACTTGTCTGACGACCGTTGAAAGCACTCTTGAATCTGCAGTGACAACGTCAGTTATGGTTGCATGCAATCCATATTGTCTGGAATCTGTTTTCCATATATTTTCAAAATTGACGCCTCCAACTTCTTGAGAGTCCATTATCTCTTCGTTTCTTATATCATAACCCACTATTTTAGAACCCATTTTGTAAAAGGTTGAATCTCCGTCTGGTATATAGTAAAGGCCGAACTCTATTTGACTCACGACTAGTTATTTTAACACCTTTATAACTTATAGTCTAAGTTTAAAGAATATATTAGCGGGCGTTGTAATTTACTGCTATTATTGCCTTAATGGCGCTTCACTCTAAATATGTTTGTCAGCAGTGTGGGTACGAATCTAGTGGCTACTTGGGGAAATGCCCTAACTGTAACTCTTGGGGAAGCTTGGTTGAGACAGTTACCGAAAGTTCTAAGATATCAAAATCCCCACGCCGCCAAGGTTCCGCGGGGCAAGCAAAACCGATTAAACTAAGCGAGATTAAAGCCTCACAAACTAAGCGAATTACAACAAAAATAAGCGAACTCGATAGAGTTTTAGGCGGTGGACTAGTCCTGGGTCAAGCAGTTTTAATTGCTGGGGAACCCGGGATAGGAAAATCGACTATTTTGCTAGAGGTTGCCGACAAACTTGGCAGTGTTCTTTATGTTTGTGGTGAAGAATCGGCTTCTCAAATCAAAGTTCGTGCAGATAGGCTTGGTATCAAAAAAACTAGTATAAGTTTATTGGAAGATACTGATACAGATAATGTAATTGATCAGATTGAAACACCCAGTGCTGTTATAGTTGATTCCATTCAAACCATGACTACAGGGGATTTAAATGGTATGGCAGGATCCGTTGGCCAAGTTCGTGAGTCTGCTTTTAGGCTAATTAATGCCTGTAAATCGAAAAATATCCCACTCTTCATAGTTGGCCACGTTACTAAAGATGGAACAGTAGCCGGCCCTGCCACTTTGGCACATATGGTTGACACGGTCTTGTGGTTTGAAGGAGATAAAACCCAAACTGTTCGAATTTTAAGGGCTGTTAAAAATAGATTTGGCCCAACCGATGAAGTGGGGATTTTCATTATGAAAGATACTGGTTTAGAATCCGTAAACGATGCTGAAAAACTCTTTTTGGAAAAAAATAATTCCAGCTACGCTGGTAAAAAAGATGTATCAGGAAGTGTGGTTACATCCGTTATGCAGGGGACCAGACCACTTCTGGTCGAAGTCCAAGCATTGGTTATTCCCACAAAACTGGTTATTCCAAGGCGTATTGCGCAAGGAATTGACCCAAGACGTTTAGAGTTACTTTTGGCTGTTTTAACCCGTAGATGTGGACTTCCACTATATGAACACGATGTTTTTGTAAATATTGCAGGTGGCATTAAGGTTACAGAGCCGGCAACAGATCTGGCAATTTGTTTGGCAGTAGCATCCGCATATTACGATAAACCTATACCCGGAAAATTAGTTGCAGTTGGAGAAGTGGGACTACTTGGCGAAATTCGGGAAGTTGGCTCTCAAGATAAAAGACTTAAAGAAGCAAAAAGATTGGGATTTAGTTATTTAGTATCATCTCGTGAGTTTAAATATCTTCCTCAAGTTATCCACAATTATTTTTCTAAGAAATAAAAGACCTAACTATTGGGATAAACTAACCACAAAATTACTATGGGGACTGTAAAGTGGTGAGACAATATTATTATGGGGTTTGACAAAGTCAAAATCGAGTGTTAAGATTTTCACAAGAAACAAAAAAAGAGCATCGCTACCGTTGGGTGTTCCATAGCTTTCACTTAGGACACTCGCCACGAGTAGAAATGCTCTTTTAGATAATGATTTGTCTTTCGGACAGGTTAAATTGCTTTAAGACAAATCGTAAATAGACTAGAACTAATTGACCATCTTTGTCAAGGGTCTTTCGGCGACAGTGGGGACGGGTGGTACGTAGGGCAGGCTTACTACCCGTTCCTACTGATGCCGATTTTTAATCTTCTGCCAAAAAATATATATGAAATTAAATAAAAAATTTTTTCAGGCAGATTTTGTTATTGGTGTGTCTTCGCTTTTGGTTGCCTTTATACTTGTAAATAAGTTAAAACTAGCAACTTCCCAAGCCAATCCAGCCCCGCAAAAATGTCCTGGTGGGATAACAAGTTGCACTGGAGATTGGGAATGGGTAAACGAAGAATCTGGTGGTGCGTCTAAGTGTAATAAAGAGGGCCAATTTTGTAGGGTAAACAATATTGAATGTAAAAATAAAACAACTGGAAAATATTGTCTCTTGCGTAAAGAAGAAAAATGTACACCAGGAGTTGATAACAGATGTAAACCAAAAAAGACCCCCAAACCAACGCCAACTGTAACACCGACCATTACTCCTACAGTTACTCCCACTGTCACACCTACATCCACCCCCACGATTACTCCGACAGTGACCCCAACATCAACTCCTCTAGTATTAGGTGTGACTGCACCTCCGGTTTTGCCTAAAACTGGTGGGGAATTTGGAGTAGGGCTGTCGCTTTTTGGAATTGCAGCCTTTGGAGTTTATCTTTTTAGAAAATTCAAACTGGTATAAATGCCAAGACACTGGATAATCTACCAGGCAATCTCACCCCTCAAAAGATTTATATATCACATTGTTAGAACTTTTGGAGCGGGGCTTATTGCCTTTGCAATTGTAGGAATTGTTTTTAGTTATTATCCGATTTTTGAAGAAGAGGTTTCATACAGATCAGATAGGGCTCCAAAGGTGGGGTTTGGTGACATAATCGCAAAATCAGACGCCAAAATTTTAGGTCTTAATCCATATTTTTCGATTTATATTCCAAAGATTGAGGCCAGGCAGGATGTTATCCCCAACGTCAACCCCGGTAATTTCAATGAGTACTCACGCGCATTACAAGAGGGCATAGCCCATGCCGCTGGAACTAATTTTCCGGGCCAGGGAAAACTAATCTATTTATTTTCTCATTCTACCGATTCACCTTTAAATTTTACCCGTTACAATGCAGTTTTTTACCTTTTACGTAAACTTGAAAACGGAGATAGAATTACAGTTTTCTTTTTAGATAAAAGATATGAATATGAGGTTAGTCAAAAGGTGGTTGCCGATGCTACTGACACTTCGTGGCTAACCGATCAAGGAATCGGAGAATACTTAGTTCTTCAGACTTGTGATCCGCCTGGGACTACCTGGAATAGACTCTTGATTATTGCAAAAATGGTTGTATACTGAAATCTACTTCGATATATGGTTTCCACGACTAGTACAAGTGATTTAATTGGTGAACCCGCACCTCTTGTCGTGGATGAAAGAATGATTCCTGACGCCGGACTCCCCACAGAATTTGTAGAGGGAGTACTCGATATTGCCAATGAGGGATCGGGGCTCCTTAGACCCAAAAATTTTGCTCCTTCTAGTAATGATATTTATATTTCTTCAAGTCAGATTAGAAGATTTAATTTGAGAGTTGGAGATTTTGTGGGTGGACAGGCAAGACGCCCCAAAGATAATGAGAGATATTGGGGGTTACTTAAGGTGGAAAAGGTGAATGGTGATCCCGTTGAAGAATTGGGAACACGAGCCAATTTTGACGACCTAACAGTTATTTATCCAGAAGAAAAAATTAAACTCTCAACTGATAAAGATGCATTGACAACCCGTGTCATAGATTTGGTTGCCCCAATTGGATTTGGTCAGAGAGGTTTAATAGTTTCTCCACCAAAGGCCGGTAAAACCTGGCTAGTTAAAGACGTTATTGCAGGAATTGCCAAAAATCATAAAAAAACTCACCTGATGGCGGTATTAATCGGTGAACGTCCTGAAGAGGTAACAGATATTCAAAGAACTGTTAAAGAGGTTACAGATGGCAAGGGTGAAGCGGCTGCCAGCAATTTTGACGAAGCGCCACAAGATCAGACACGAGTAGGGGAATTGGCATTAGAACGCGCCAAGAGACTTGTTGAAAAAGGAATGGATGTGGTGATTGTTCTTGACTCAATTACCAGAATGGCTAGGGCCTACAATTTGGCACTTCCAACTTCCGGTCGAACCCTTTCAGGTGGATTTGACCCAATGGCACTTTTCCCCGCCAAAAAATTCTTCGGAGCCGCGAGAAAAATCGAAGGTGGAGGCAGTTTAACCATAATTGGCACCTGTTTAATTGAAACCGGAAGCAGGATGGATGATCTAATTTACGAGGAATTTAAAGGAACAGGTAATATGGAGCTTCATTTAACCAGAAAGCTCGCCGAAAGAAGAGTGTTCCCAGCAATTGATGTTGCCAAATCAGGAACCAGGCAAGAAGAGCTATTGTATGGCAAAGAAATTCTACCCAAGATTCATACCTTAAGAAGAATGTTGGATTTAATGACCGAGGATGAAAGAACCGAAATGCTTCTGGAGAAACTCAAAAAAACCGAAAATAACGAAGAATTCCTCGAAACCCTCAAAACTGCTTGACAATACACTTTCCGGGGTTAACAATAAATTGTGAAGTTTTCAAGAAAACAAAGGGATATTTTGGCTCAGTTTTTTTGCAATTATGCTATAACGTGGTTAGCTGGTGGAATAATTGGTCCATTTACAACTAATTGGAATTCAGCAGACAATATTTCAATAGTTCTTGCATCACTTTTGAGTGTTGGAGTTTCTGTCGTAATGATGCTATATTTAGTTAAGGAGAATAGATTAAGATGAACACAGTTTGGGTTTTTGCTTGGGGGTCTGTCGTAACGATGATTTTAGTTTTGTTTGTTTATTTTTTAGGAAAAAGTAAATATGTTAAATAATTATCCATTGTTAGTGATCTTGGCTTCAGGATTTGTTATGGTTTTAGTAGTTTATTGGATGTGGAAAGGTAAGTAAATTCCTCGAAACCCTTAAAATTGCTTAAATTACATAAAACTTGACAATCTTTCAGTGCTTTTGTAGACTGTAGGTAATGAAAAATCTTACCTATAGACTGTATAAGTCAAATAATACGGTTTTTACAGCCCGCGGAATAGCCTTGTTGCTAGGGGAAACTGATACAGACATAGTTAAATCTAAGATTAATTATTATGTCAAAAGGGGAGAAATAATTGCACTAAGGCGGGGAATTTATGCCAAAGACCCTAAATATAATGAGTTTGAACTAGCCACAAAAGTTTATTCACCGAGTTATATTGGTTTTGAAACAGTGCTAGGGACTAGCGGGGTGACATTTCAATATGATAGCAGGATTTTCGTGGCAAGTTATTTATCACGAGAAATTAAAGTAAAGGGAATAGGGATATTTTATAAGCAACTGAAAAAGGAGATACTTTTAAATCCGATAGGAATTACATATAAAGACGGTGTCCCATGGGCAAGCATCGAGAGGGCATTTATGGATAAGATTTATTTAAATCCAAAACAATATTTTGATAACTTATCACCAATTGATTGGCAAAAGTGTGAGAATTTACTTCCGGTGTATGGTGGTGCAATTAAAATAGATACAATTAAATCGTATGCTAACAATTGAAAAACATAGAACTGTAATGCTCTCGGTTTTAAAAGAAATCTACGAAGATACCTTTTTAGGTCCGATTTTAGGATTAAAAGGAGGAACACTTTTATATATTTTATATGACCTGCCTCGTTTCAGTGTCGATTTAGATTTTGACCTTTTGGATCCTTCAAGAGAAGAGCAAATTCTACCGAGATTAGAAAAAATATTAAAAAAATTTGGTGAGATAGAACAATTAATATCGAAAAAATATACTTATTTTGGTTTAATAAATTATGAAACTGGTCAGCAGGGATTAAAAATAGAAATAAGTAAAAGAAATTTTGGAAGCAGTTATGAAGTAAATAACTATTTGGGAATTGCAATTAAATCAATGACAAAGCCAGATATTTTGGCCAACAAACTTACTGCTTTACTGGCCAGAAAAAAACCAGCAAACAGAGACGTCTTTGATACGTGGTTTTTGCTTAATGGACATTGGGATATAAATTGGGGTTTGATTGAAAAGAAAAGTAGTGTCAAAAGAGATCAATTTATTAAAAACTGCATCAGTTTATTAGAAAAATGGCCTCTTGAAAGTATACTAGAAGGTTTGGGGGAGCTAATCGATAATAAAACAAAAGATTGGGTTAAATTAAATTTAGTTAAAGATACTATTTTTTATTTAAAACTTTTGAAGCAATCAAGCCTCGAGACAACATAGATTGCTAGTCGTGTTTTCATAAGGTATGATGTGGGGCGCATGGAAAATTTCCAGTTTATTATTGACCTTTTTGAGGACCTAAAGCTTTTTTTTGACGATCTATTGAGTTTTATCTACAAAAAGCTCCATTTAAGTTTTTTGAGATTTGAAAATAGAAAGGGGGTGCTGGTTACAGCCCTATACAAACAGCGGGGGAAGCTTGCCCGTCGCCTTACCCATTCCGGAATGGCAACCTTAACTGCATTGGGCGTAATGATTGCTCCAATTGTGGCTCAAGAGTTTCCGGGCAACTCCATTAACCCTTGGGAAATTACGGCTTCAACAGTTCTTTCAGCAACAACCGAAGACCCCGAGATTGATACACAATTTTCAGACAAAGTACGAGATAAAATTTATATTTACACTGTTCAAGAAGGCGATAATATTAAATCAATTGCCCAAAAATTCGGGGTTGATGAGGACACTGTTCGTTGGAGAAATAATTTAGTTGGAGACAGGATTAAGATAGGACAGACCCTGGAAATATTACCCGTAACCGGAATTGCCCATAAAGTACTAAAGGGTGATACTGTTTATTCTATTGCGAAGCGTTATGATACAGAACCACAGGCTGTAGTAGACTTTCCTTTTAATACATTTTCTAACGATGAGACATTCGAGCTTGCCATAGGACAAATTGTGATTGTTCCCGACGGGGTTAAACCAGCTGAAATTCCACTATCACCTCGTATACGACAGATTACACCCGACGCCGGAACAGTCGTTGCTTCTGGTCAATTTGTTTGGCCCACAGCTGGAACCATTACCCAGAGATTTATTTGGTACCACAAGGGAATTGATATTGCTAACCGTGGAGGCCCTGCAGTTTTGGCTGCTGATAGCGGACGGATTCTGATAGCAGGATGGCCAGATGGTAATGGTTATGGAAACAGGATAATAATTGATCATGGAAATGGATTTAAAACACTCTATGCACATTTATCTAAAATTTACGTAGTTCCAGGGCAAACGGTTGCAAGAGGAACAGCGATTGGCCAAGTGGGTTCAACAGGAAGATCAACTGGGCCCCATCTTCACTTTGAAATTATCCAAAATGGGACATACTTAAACCCATTAAATTATCTTAGGTAATCGCGGGCCGTTCTTACAGTGGCAATATACCTCATTCGCATTGAGGAGACGCCGGTTCGATTCCGGCACGGTCCACATTTGGATACCGTTTTTGGAAACGAAGTTTAATATTTTTATACAGAATGGTTCAAAGCTCGGAGAGTGTTGCTTCCGGGGAGGGCTTAGGCTCCTGAAGAGAAACCGGAGCCACTGTGATAATTTTATTCTCGCTTACCCGAAAAAGAATCGCTAATTGGGACTTGGTAAAGATCACTACTTTATCTCCATTCTCGGCTCTGGCAAAAAAAGGCTGATCCTTCAGCTTTTCTTTGTCAAGAACCGTCGCGACGGTCGGCTCCTCGTCTTTTGGAAGGTCGTAAATTTTTCCCAGTTTTTCCGTTACGTCTTTGATCTCATTTATTGAAGCAACTTCCGGATTATCCAAAACGATCTTTGTTTGCTTGTACCGGTTGTAATAATAGTAGGTTCCGCCGTACCCCGCGAGGGCGATAGCCGCTATAATTGCAATTATTACAATCTTTGGCAGACCCCTCCTTTTTTGAGAAACATCGACTTCTTCTTCCATCAGTCTATTATATCAAATTCCGTGGTGATATTTCCACTCCATTACCACACAGCCTGCCAGAAAACGGCCGATTCGGTGGCTTCCGGCGGTGGAGCGGTGTGAATGGTAAACCCGGTATTTGATATACTGTCCACCCATGCATTTGTTTCCCATTCAGGTGTTACTGTTATAGATACAGGAGTTTCAAGCCAAACTTTATTTACAACTATTTCTGTTTGGCCTTGTGGGATTAATGCTTTGCCTCTAATTAAATCATTGCCGTAAATAAGTCCCTCTTTGGTGAATTTAATGGCTCCTCCGACGAATTCAACTCCCGAGAGTCCCAAACCCTGGAGTTTGAGAGTTGAGGTTGAATCGATACTTCCAACAAGGAGAGATCCCGTTATCAGTGTATCTCCCAGAGTTGTATTTCCTGATACGGAGAGTGACGGAAGAGAAGTGCCGTCATATTTCTTGTATAGTCCGTGCACCGCTCCGTCCTCCATGTAGCCGTCTACATACGGGATTAGGTAGTCGCCGATGGAAAGACCCCCCGATTCTTCTTTGGGAATCTGGAATCCTGCGGTTCTGGCTATATAGCTCCAGGAGCCTCCTTCTCGAAAGTAGAGTCTGTGGTTGGTGGTATCGATTCCCATCATTCCGTCACTTGTTCCTCCTCCAAAGTCGCTGTCGGAGATTGTTCCGGCCTTAGAATATGTGGCTATACCGTTTAATGTCCCGTTAATCAACCCCTGAACATTTAATCCTGTTACCCCTGTATTACTGTTTAGGACATACATGGTTTGAGCGGTTCCTGTTCCCACCTGTAAGTGCATTTCATCAACATACACAGTCTTACCAGCCTTTATCCTGACCCCATAGTCTTTGGCAGAAGCCACCCCTGTAAAACTGCCTGTTAGTTTGTACCAGCCTGTTGCCCCCATGGGAGTAAAGGTTGTGG
>JBBTWD010000009.1:0-38883 GCA_038062915.1 Patescibacteria group bacterium | reverse complement strand
AAGTTCAAGAAACCGGAATGAAAGAACTACTGTCTAAGAAAAGGGGTACTTGACAGAGAAACATTCAAAAAGAGAAATTTTCCTTTTCAAAGACTGATGAAGTGTGGAGAGTGTGGAGCGACAATTACTCCGGAATATCACAAGAAGTTTTACAAGAGAACAAATAGACTAGCTGAGTATTATATGTATAGATGCACCAAGAAGCTTGGTCCCTGTTCTCAAAGATATCTTTCTCAAGCGGAAGTTGGGAATCAGCTTAGAAAGCTTGTTTTAGATGTAGCGATTCCCGTTGCCTGGATTCCTAGATGGTTAAAACTTCTTGATGAACACGAAGTAATCGAGAAGCAAAATCAGGAGGCAAACATCCAAAGATTGGAGGAAGATGAAAAGGTGGTTGAACAAAAGCTAAACTTACTTCTCGATTCTTACTTAGATGGTGTTATTGACCAAGAATCCTACAAATCAAAAAAGAATGAATTATTTGAAAGAAAACTCAAAACACAGGAGAAAATATCGCAAGTTAGACTTAATGGTTCTTCTTGGCTCGAACCTTTTCGCGAGTTTATGAATGTGGCGAAAAATGGGGCAAAAATCGCGCGCGCAAAAAATAATTGCGAAGAATTAGCATCTTTCGCAAAAAACATCGGCTCGAACTTCTTTTTAACTAACCGGCATCTTTCCGCAGACTATAAATTGGGCTTCAATACGCTCTTTTCTGAACTTTCGCGCTCTACCCGTACCCGAGCGCGCCTACCTGACTTTCTTTGTGAGCGGGATACCAGAATTGAACTGGCGTCTCATCCTTGGGAAGGACGTATACTACCACTGTACGAATCCCGCATTTCAAGTTTTTGATGTGGACATTTTCCAAATGTTCCGTATGATTGGTTACAGTTGTGACATAATACTCTATAACCCTTTGGAAAATTGTTTTTTACTAGCCAGTAATACAAGTATCCACGTCCATGTTCTTGTCTGAGCTTGCTTCCACCTCCATTAATATGGTCAATGGATAAGAACTCCCAATGTTTTTCTCCACAACATTCGCATTTTATATCTTCACGACAATATTTCGAAAAGACGAGTCTTTTAACCCCAAACCTATATTTTTTCTGTTTTAAGAGAACCCGATCTCGATTGTTTATATGCCAAAGCTTGTGATTTTCCTTTTGTTTTAATTTATCTTTATATGGCATATAACACAAAAAATTACACTTAAAGAGTATTACTTATGCAGATAGCTTATCATGAAATGAAGCTATCTTGGTAATGTTAGCATATTACCAGCGTGAATTAAATTAGGATTAGCCAATCCGTTAGCCGTTGCTATTCTAGTCCAAGCATATCCGTCTCCATACGATCTAACTGCAATTTGCCAAAGACTATCGCCCGCGACAACAGTATAGCTACTTGAGCTAATTGTTTGTTCGGTTGACACTACGGTAGCCATTTCTGGAATGACTAGTTTTTGACCAATCTCAAGTGTGCTAGTATCCAAGCCATTTGCTATCGCTAAGTCTTTCCATTTAAAACCGTCTCCATAAGCATCTTGGGCGATTGACCAAAGGGTATCACCTTTAACCACAATATATTCTTTTGTTCCATTTGTGGTTAATGCGCCAGGTAGAGTTTGACCGTTTTTATCTTTAAAATAATTAACGACAAATACTAAAACAACGACAACTACTAAAGCTCCAAATACCATACTGATCGTAGACTCGTTTGTTTTAAGAGATTTTAAGAAGTTTTTGAGATCAAATTTCAAATTAATCACCACCCTCTCCTAGGGCAGAAGAAATATAAGATGAATTTAGATTAGAAGGAGGGTTGTGTCAAGTAGCTAAACTTACTTTGTCTTTCGAGCCTTCTCATAGGCTTCTTTATGGACCCCGTCTGATACATTTTCTTCTACTCCTTTTATTGCTTCCTCTAGAATTTCCCCCCGAGACTTACCGGTTTTTTGTTTGATTCTTTTAATTCCAGCTTCAATAATCTCATCTGCAAAAACATCAGCGTTGACTGGTGTGTCAAGTTTTGGTTTATAGGGTTCTTGTTTTTTTTCACTCATTGGGCGGGATCGACGCGATTCGAACGCGCAACCCCTTCCTTGACAAGGAAGTGCTCTAGCCATTGAGCTACGACCCCAAACATATATATTCTACTATTTCTGTTCGGATTTCTCTACCAGCACCCGATTTTAAATATTTTTCTAAAATCCTGGCTGATTTTCTATTTTGAACGACTTGACAGAATATTAGTTGATAATCAAATAATGACTTCGTTGTAGGGGTATTAGATTCATGAGCATTATGTTCTTTTAATCGACGATCGATGTCAATTGTCATCCCAGTGTAAAACTTCCTAGAAGTAATGCTTTGAATAATATAAACAAAGTAATTCATGACAAGGAAGTGCCCTGCCTGCCGGCAGGCAGGTCTAGCCATTGAGCTACGACCCCAAACATATGTATTATAATGGATGAATGACCAATCTTCAAATAGGAGAACTTTTAAGAGATGTAGCTGCTTCCTATCAACTTCAGGACGCAAAAAAGAATTTTTTTAAAATTTCTGCATATGAACGAGCAGCTGATGCTGTGGAACACTCAAGTAGTGAATTAAAGGATATTTGGGATGATGGCAAGCTTGAGGATGTCCCCGGTGTTGGCCCATCAATTGCCAAACACTTGTCAGAAATATTTAAATCAGGTAAATCAAAACATTTTGATGAACTAATGAAAAATATTCCCAAAAATGCTTTTAAGTTAATGATCCTGCCCGGTATTGGAATTAAAACAGCTATGAAGTTACTTCAAGAGGGTACAAAAGAAGAAATTGCTCAAAAACTAAAAGAAGCCCAAAAGCTAACGACCAAAGTCAAACGACATCTTTTACCCTACGCTAGTTTAATAGCTTCAGATATTATCGGTTACATGTCTGGAAATAAGTTTGTAAAAAGAATCGAGCCATTGGGAAGCCTTAGACGGAAAAATGCTACAGTTGGGGACATTGATTTGGCAACAGCGTCAGATAATCCAATTGAAGTATTAAATTATTTTACCAAATATCCAAAAACTGTAAAAATAATTGAAAAAGGTGAACATTCGGCCTCTATAATGCTTCCTGGAAATGTTCAAGCAGACTTAATTGCTCAAGCTCCAGATACGTTTGGCGCTTTACTACAACATTTTACAGGATCAAAACTTCATAATATTGCACTTCGCGAATATGCCAAAAATCTAAGTCCTAGTTTAAGTCTAAGTGAATATGGGATTAAACAAAATAACAAATTATTGAAATTTAAAAATGAGATAGATTTTTACAATGCTTTAGACCTCGAATGGATTGATCCCGAACTTCGTGAAAATAATGGTGAGATTGAATCTGCTAAAAATAACAAACTCCCAAAATTAGTCGAAATGACAGATATAAAAGGAGATCTCCAAATTCATTCAGATTTTGATATAGAAACAAGCCATGACCTGGGTGAATCTTCGATGGAAGATATAATCAAAAAGGCAATTAAACTTAAATATGAATATATAGCCTTTACTGAACACAATCCAAGTAAAAAAATGCATACTCAAAACCAGGTTGTGGAAATTCTTAAACGAAAGCGTGAAAAAATAGAACAATTAAATTACCCAAGAGTAATTAATGTATTCAATAGCCTCGAGATAGATATAAATGTTGATGGAAGCTTGCCGGTTTCTGATAAAGGATTTGATACTCTAGATTTTGCTTTGGTTTCAATCCATGGTAGTTTTAGACTTTCTAAAGATGAAATGACCAAAAGAGTTTTGTCTGCCCTTTCAATACCAAAGGTTAAGATATTTGCTCATCCCACCGCAAGAAAAATCCAAGAACGCGAGGGAATTGAACTTGACTGGCCCAAAGTATTTGAGTTTTGTTTAAAGAATAATAAATGGATTGAAATAAACTGCGACCCGATGAGGCTCGATTTGCCCGACACACTAGTTCGAGATGCTGTAAAACTAGGGGTTAAACTAACTTTGGGAACAGACGCACATCATATTGATGGACTTAATAACATGGTTTGGGGTATAAATGTGGCAAGACGTGGTTGGTGTGAGACGAAAAATATAGTAAACTGTTTTAGTCTTAGTGAATTTAAAAGGGAGGTGATTTTAAAATGATTTATTTATATATAGTATTAGCATTAATTCTAATTTGGTTAATCTCAACTTATAACTTTTTTGTATCAAGCAAAGCTAGAATAAAGGCGTCTATTCAAGAAATTGGAAACCAACTAAAGCGCCAAGCTGATCTTATACCTAATCTTGAGTCATCAGCCAAGGGTTATTTGACTCATGAAAAAGGAATAATGCAATTGTTATCTGACGCCAGAAAACTAGTTTCAGCTGGTCGTGATGCATCAAAGCAAATTTCTGAAGTTTTGCCTAAATTACAAATTTTAGTTGAAAGTAATCCACAACTTAAAGCAGATGGAGTGGTTACTAATCTGATGGATGAACTCCGGGACACTTCGGATAAAGTAATGTACGCAAGACGCTTGATGATCGACCTTACCGCTGACTACAACGTTAAACGAGTATCTGTTCCATCAAATATTGTGGCTAACATGTTTAAGTTTGATGAACTAAAAGGTCTAGAAACCGCAGAAATCGGCGATCATATGACTGTAAGTTCTGCCGAGATGAAATCGCCAAGAATTAACTTGTGAAGAATATATACGAAGTTCAGTCAAGTAATAAAATAAAAACCATAGTAATTACTGTGTTTTTCTTAGTGTTTTCTTTTTTTAGCATTTATATTTTAGGTACAGCTTTTGGATACTATGCCGGCTATGAAACTGGTGGTTTGGGTTACGTTGGAATCGCACTTATATTTTCTGGCATTTCAACTTTTATAAGTTATTATTATTCTGACCGTATAGTTTTAACAATTTCAGGAGCCAGGCCAGCAAATTCAAAGGAGGATAAATTATTTACATCAGTAGTTGACAATTTATGTATTGGAGCAGGAATTCCAAGGCCAAAATTATATATTATTCAAGACTCTGCTCCCAATGCTTTTGCAACGGGGAGAGACCCCAACCATGCTGTAGTTTGTGCCACAACAGGACTTTTGGAAAAGCTAAATAGGACAGAGCTTGAGGGAGTTATGGCCCATGAGCTTTCTCATGTTAAGAACTATGACATTCGATTAATGAGCATAGTTTCTGTTATGGTCGGGTTAATTGCACTTCTTGGTGATTGGTTTTTAAGAACGACAATCCATGGTAGAAGTAGAGATAGCGATAATAAGGCAGGAGCAATTATTTTAATCTTAGGCTTAATCTTTGCAATCCTATCTCCTATTATTGCCCAACTAATTCAGTTATCAATTTCAAGACGCCGAGAGTTTATGGCGGATGCAACAGGTGTAGCCCTAACCCGACAACCTCAAGGTCTTATCTCAGCATTATCTAAAATTTCTGCCGATCATGAACCTCTGGAGGCTGCAAATAAAGCAACTGCCCACCTATATATTGTGAGCCCTTTTAAGGCTCACAACCCTGAGCGAAGTCGAAGGGTAGACTGGTTTTCAAGTATGTTTAATACCCACCCACCTATGCCAGAACGAATAGCAGCTCTTCAAAAAATGGCCTAATAAGAATATGATTCGTATGTGTACAAAAGAAAAAGTATTAACTTTAAATTTAAAGATGTTTTAGCAAAACCGTATCATCTTTCGGAAACCAACAGGATTACTAGAGTTTACAGAAAACTACCTACAGGTGAAATAAGCGCAATCATATGTATATCACTTGATTGTTATTTTAATAGAAAATGGAGAACAATACTTTATTACGATACTGTTCACGGTTACTTACACAGGCATGAAAGACTTTCACTTAAGGATATGAGTGAAACAATAAGCACCCAAAATGTAAAGAAAAAAGGGTCTCAAAACCAACTGATGAATTGGGTTATTAGAGATATCTCAAGAAACTACATTTCGTATAAAATAAAATTTCTTCAGAACAGTGGTTGTTCAAAATCTGAAATTGTTACTACTATATATTGACAAAATGATATACAATAAAATATGTCAAAAAAGAATCAGTTCGATAAAAATATGAAGTTACAGAGCAAATTGGCAGATTATGTGATAAAAAGTCCATCATTGCTTAAAAAGCATGGTGAGAGTTCATATGTTATGTTTGTAGAGGGAGATGATGAACTTAATAAAATGAACTTAAAATTAGTGGAAAGTGTCAAAAAAGAAGATAAAAATGTAATAATGGCCACTTTTACAGGTATTAAATCAAACCCGTGGCGATTTGAAACTGCAAATTGAGCCTCCAAATAAGAACCATATTGTCGATGTCAATAAAATGGTCTTCTTCAAAAATTGATCAACTTGAAGTATGATATCAGTATGGCTAAATTAGCGAAGAAACAATTAACAAAAAAAGGCGTGATAGTGCAGAATATTTTCGAGAGGTTTTAACCCAAGGTAAAAATTTCATTTCTCAAGAACCACAATCATCAAGAGAAAAATGGTATTTTAGAAGAGTTCGTAATGCTTCAGTTGTACTAGACACATTGTTAAAAGCTCCGAATTTAAATACAAGTCTAAATAAAAAAATTAGAAGGCAGATTGTGAGTTACCTGTCTACAGACAGGTATGGTTGGTCTTTAGTCGAAAGAAATAAAATATATTAAATACTGCTTCAAAAAATGCTCTAAGACGAGTATCATAGGGCATATGGATATTAAAGCATTGGCTAAGTTGGCTAAACTAAATTTAGATAAAAGAGAAGAAGGTTATTTTGAAAAACAATTTGACGAAACCTTTAAAATTATCGATCAATTTGAAAACTTAGATACTTCAAAAATCTCCGAAACTTATTCCGTTATCAAAACAAAAAATATTATGAGAGATGATGAGATCGATATTTCACGAATCTTAAGCCAAGACGAAGCTTTGCGGAATGCAAAATCTTCACATAATGGTTTTTTTGTAGTTGATGCAATACTGGACAATGATCGATAGAAATTTAAATAAAAAATTGAATATATTTTTGACTTTGGTTGATAAACCTAAGGCCGGTATTCCAATTGCAATTAAGGATAATTTTTTAACAAAAGGAATTAGGACTACAGCCGCAAGTAAGCTCCTGAACAGCTTCATCCCACAATATTCAGCAACTGTTGTTAATAAACTTGAGGCCAATGGATATAGCGTCGTTGGAAAAACAAATCTTGATGCTTGGTGTCACGGAAGCTCTACTGAAACTTCCGATTTTGGGCCAACTCTAAACCCATGGAACACAGATTATTTATCAGGAGGCTCTTCCGGTGGAAGTGCTGCTGCAGTATCTGCCGGTATAGTAGATGTTGCTATTGGAAGTGAAACGGCGGGTTCGATCCGTGGACCCGCGGCCTGGTGTGGTGTTGTTGGGGTAAAACCAACTTATGGCAGGGTTAGTAGGTACGGAGTCATAGCAATGGGATCTTCCCTTGATTGCCCAGGGGTTTTAGCAAAAGATGTCGTATCCGCCACTAAAGTTTTAAAAATTATTTCGGGAAATGACCCGTATGATGCAACAAGTTCAAATCGAGAAACCGAAGATTATGAACTATTTTTAACTGGCAATGTAAAGGGACTTAAGATTGGTTTAATTGAAAATTATTTACTACCTGAAATGGAAAAAGAAGTGGTTGATAAAACCCTTGGCGCAATAGAGGTTCTTGAAAAATTGGGGGCTATTATCACCAGAGTTAAAACCTTGGACCCTAAATACGCGATTGGCGTTTATACAGTAGTTCAAAGGGCGGAGGTTTCATCGAATTTGGCAAGATATGACGGTATAAGATATGGAAATGATAGAAATTATTTTGGACAAGAGGCCAAAAGAAGAATAATGCTTGGAACCCATATTCTTTCTTCTGGATATCAAGATCAGTATTATAAAAAAGCAGAGAAAATAAGAACTTTGTTTAACAAGGATTTTGACAAACTGTTTGAAGGTTTTGATGTATTAGTAGGGCCCACGATGCCAGGTCCCGCCCCGAAAGTTGGAGTTACAAAAGGTCAGTCTATGTTTGGTGAGATGGCTGATGTGTTAGCAGAACCTTCAGCGATATCAGGACTTCCCGCGGTTAGTATCCCATGTGGATTTGTGAGGCGGCTGCCAATCGGTCTTCAAATAATGGGGCCACAATTTAGCGAAGGCAAAATATTAAATGTTGCTTATACATATGAACAAAACCATCCAAAATTTTAATCCTGTTGTTGGCCTTGAGGTTCATATAGAACTGGCTACAAAAAGCAAAATGTTTTGTGGATGCCCCGCTGATCACTTTGGAAAAAAGCCAAATACACAAACTTGCCCAGTTTGTTTAGGGCTTCCTGGAGCACTTCCTGTCCCAAACAAAAAAGCAATTGAGTGGTGTGTAATCTTGGGTCTTGCCTTTGACTGTGAAATTAATAAGGAAAGTAATTTTGACCGAAAACATTACTTCTATCCAGATCTTCCCAAGGGTTATCAAATTTCTCAATATGATGATCCTTTCGCCCATTCTGGGAAATTCCAAATGAATAACATACATAATGTTCGAGTACGGCGAGTACATATGGAAGAAGATACAGCCAAACTTCAACACACGGAAATTGATGGGAAACGAGTAAGTTTAGTTGATTTTAATCGGTCAGGAGTTCCCCTGGTTGAGTTAGTTACCGAACCCGACTTTGATAACGTTGACGACGTAGTGACTTTCTTACAAGAGCTTCAAAGGATAGTTAGATATTTGGGTATTTCGGAAGCCGATATGGAGAAAGGATCGATGAGATTAGAAGCAAATCTTTCTCTAACACCGGATGGGACTCTTCCAGGGTATAAAGTAGAGCTTAAAAATATTAACTCATTTAGATTTCTTAAAAAGGCAATGCTATATGAAATTGATAGACAAAGGGAAATATTAACTGCAGGTAAAAAAGTTATTCAGGAAACTAGAGGTTGGGATGAGGAAAAATCAGCAACTTTTTCTCAAAGAGTTAAGGAAGACGCACAGGATTATAGGTATTTTCCGGATCCCGATATTCCTCCCATAGAAATAACTCAATTACAAATTACAAATTACAAATTACAAATTCCTGAGCTTCCGCAAGCAAAACGGGAGAGATTTGAGATAGACTATAAACTTCCAGGTGACTTTATAGATATTTTGGTAAGTGACAAAGCTCGGGCTGATTACTTTGAAGGTTGTGTAAAACTAAACAATAACTATAAAGCAATAGCCGATCTTATTATCAATAAAAAATTTGACGAGAAGTATCCGGAACCTGCGGGTCTTGTAAAAAAATTGGTTGAATTAACAAATGTAGAATTTTCCACGCAAGATGAAACTCAAAGTGCTGTAAACTTGGTGATAATGGACAATCAAAAACCAGTCGAAGATTATAAAAATGGTAAGGTAAACGTAATAGGATATTTAATTGGAATGGTGCAAAAAAGATTAGAAGGAAAGGGAAATACAAAACTAATTCAAGACTTTTTACTGAAAGGATTACAAAAATGACGGACAATTTAAGAGAAGATATTCTAGCCCATGATCCTAACAGAGGTGATTTGTCCTCGGGGACTGCTATATCGGAACTTATGGTTGATTCAGTAACTGGTTTGACACCTAGGATGGTTTGGGAAGCTGAGATGCAGAAACATTTAAGTTTTGCGAGCCGTTCAAGATCTGGAGTTGCTTTAGCAATGATGGATTTAGATGATTTTAAGTCAATAAATGATACTAATGGTCACCCTGCCGGAGACCTAATACTAAAAAGGTTCGGAGAAGCTGTTTTAGGTGAATTTCGAGAGTCTGACATTTCTGGAAGATATGGAGGAGACGAAGTGATAGTCATGTTGACGGGATTCAAAAAAAGAAATACAAAAAGGGAAGAATTGAAAATACAGAGGAATCTGACAGAAAAGATAGGTGTTGGAGTGTCTGTTGGGATAGCTGTATGGGATGGTCATGGGTCTTTGGAGGAGCTGATTATAGAGGCCGATAAACGGTTATATGTGAATAAAAATAAATAATGTCTAAATTTGTACATCTTCATGTTCATACGGAGTATTCCCTTCTTGATGGCCTTTCTAACATTTCGAAATTATTTACCCATATAAAAGAAAATAATATGGACTCCGTTGCTATTACCGATCACGGTGTTATGTATGGAGCAATTGATTTTTATAAAGAAGGAAAAAAGCAAGGAGTTAAGCCAATAATCGGCATGGAGGGATACATGACTTCTTCGATGAAAGAAAAAGTTAAAGATAATTACCATATACTCCTTTTAGCAAAAAATTTAGAAGGCTACAAAAATTTAATGAAATTAACCTCTATGGCTCATGTTGAGGGTTTCTATTACAAACCTAGGTTTGATAAAGAGACTCTCAAAAAATATTCAAAGGGAATTATATGTACATCGGCTTGCCCCAAAGGAGAAATAGGACAAAGTTTAATAAATGACGATTATAAATCGGCAAAAAATGTAACCCAATGGTTTCTAGATGTTTTTGATAAAGATTATTATCTAGAGGTTCAAAAACATAATTATGAAAAAATATTGCCTGATGTAAAAGATATTGATTTAAAGCGGATCTTAATAGATGTAAACAATCAAGGAGTAAAACATTTTGACGGTATTATTAAGCTTTCTCGCGAACTTGGAATTCCACTAGTCGCCACTAACGATGCGCATTATATTAAAAAGGAGGATGCAGAGGCCCAAGACGCCTTGGTTTGTATAGCAACAGGTAAAAATGTTGCCGATATCAAAAGGTTAAGATATATTGATAACCCCGATTTTTATCTTAAATCCCCTGATGAAATGGGTGAAATGTTTAAAGATTATCCAGAAGCAATTGCAAACACAGTTAAAATTGCAAATAAATGTGAATTAGAAATCGTTCTTGGTAAATGGTTTTTTCCTAAGTTCCCATTGCCAATTGGCATGACAGACAATGACTACCTTAGAAACCTTTCAAGAGAAAAATTATTGGAGAAAATTCCAAAGGCGGCAGACTTGGAGAATGAAAGACTAGAACATGAACTTAAAATTATATGCGATAAAGGTTATGCCCCCTATTTTCTAATAGCTTTTGATATGGTAACTTGGGCGAACCTAAGAGGAATTGTTACAAACACAAGAGGATCGGCGGCGGGATCACTTGTATCATACGCATTAGGAATTACCACAGTGAACCCACTTAAGTACTACCTTCCTTTTGAAAGATTTTTAAATCCATTTAGGCCATCACCACCCGATATCGACTTTGATGTGGCTGACGATAGAAGGTCTGAAATTATCGGATACATTACTCAAAAATACGGTCATGAAAAAGTGGCCCAAGTCTGTACATTTGGACGCATGTTAAGTCGAGCCGCAGTAAGAGATATTGCTAGGGTACTTGGTTTTCCATATTCTGTGGGAGACAAAATTGCAAAACTTATCCCTGCCCCAAAACAAGGTTTTCCGATTACTATCCCCAAAGCCCTGGAGGAAGTCCGTGAACTTAAGGAACTTTACGATTCAGATTCCGATACGAAGAAGGTCATAGATTTGGCAGTTCAAGTTGAAGGTAATGTAAGGCATATTTCAGTCCATGCCGCTGGTGTAGTTATTGCCCCAGAGAATATTATAGACCTAACTCCGATACAGCTCGAGCCATCTGGAGACAAAATTATTTCTCAATATGAAATGCATGCTTGCGAGGACGTTGGTCTTATTAAGTTTGATATATTGGGAATCAGGAATCTTTCCATATTGGGGGCGGCTATTAAAATTGTTAAAAACTCAAAGGGAATTGACATTAATTTAGTTAGTATTCCATTGGACAATAAGAAGACCTATGAAATGCTGGCTCGTGGCGAGACAATGGGTGTTTTTCAGCTTGGTGGATCTTCTGGAATGACAAAATATATTAAGGAGTTAAAACCAACCAAGGTTACCGACCTAATGGCAATGGTTGCTTTATATAGGCCAGGCCCAATTTCGGTAATACCCGAATATATTGAAAGAAAAAGAAACCCTAAACTAATTAAATATTTAGATCCCCGAATGGAGAAATTTCTCAAGGCTTCATATGGTCTTATCGTCTATCAGGATGATTTACTTTTTTGCGCATTAGATCTTGCAGGTTACACTTGGGAAGAGGCAGATAAATTTAGAAAAGCGGTGGGCAAGAAAATTCCTGCCGAAATGGCTGCCCAGCGAACTAAATTTGAGGAAGGAATTATTAAAAACGGCCAAACAAAAGAATTTGCAGAAAATCTATGGAAACTTTTTGAGCCATTCCAATCATATGGATTTAATAAAGCACATGCCGCTTCATATGGAATTGTCGCCTATCAAACTGCCTATATGAAAGCTAATTATCCTGTTGAATATATGACAGCCTTACTTACCGCGGAAAGCTCGGATATAGACAAAATTTCACTTGCCATAAATGAGTGTCGTAGAATGAAAATTAAAGTAATGCCACCTGATATAAATGAATCTGGCGTTGACTTTGTTAATACCGGAGATGTTATACGTTTTGGACTATCAGCCATTAAGAATGTTGGTAAAGCCGCAATCGAAGCGATTCTTGAAGCTAGAAAATCTGGTGTTTTTACATCATTCTCCGATTTTATAGAAAAAGCAGACGCCAGGCGTGTAAATAAAAAAGTCGTAGAAAGTCTTATTAAAGTAGGTGCCTTATCCTCTTTTGGTAATAGAGCTTCGCTTTTGGGAGGACTATCGAGTGCTAGAAGCCGAACTTCAAAAAGAGGTGAGGAAAATCAACAAATACTTTTTGAAAGTGCGCCTGTCGACCTTCAAATTATGAATGTAGATGAATTTTCAGATTCTGATATAGAAAGCCTTGAGAGACAACTTTTGGGCTTTTCCCTTTCAGCTAAACCAGTTAGTGAAGTTATTGGTGTACTAGAACATATGGCGTCACACAAAATTTTTGAACTGGCTTCGATAGAAGCATTCAATGAACAAGTAAAGATTGCCGCAGTTGTATCCGAAGTTAGGGTTATAGTAACCAGAAACTCTGCTTCTGAAATGGCTTTTGTACGTGTTGAGGACGAAAGTGGAAGCATTGAGGTTGTTGTTTTTCCGAAGATTTATAAAAGTACTAAAAACCATTGGCAGGCGGGTAAGGCAATGCTAATTTATGGACATATAACAACAAGGGGTGAATCTACATCTTTAATTGTTGATTCTATCGACACTTCTACCGGTTCTATCGATAAAGGTGAGGTTTATATTAAGGCCCCAGATAATGTAAATGCAAACGCACTTAAAGCCTTAAAGGCTCTTTTGCAGGAAAATTTGGGTGGACAAGACGCGTATTTAGTCTTAGATAAAAAGAACATAAAGCTTCCCATGAAAATTGACTGGAATGAGACCTTAGGTAAGCAGATACTAGTGCTATTTGAAGATAAGAACTAAATCCTGTAAAATACAACTATGGCTATAAATACCAAAGTGAAAGAATTTGAATTTAGCGTTGGTGATAATGTACGAGTAACCCAAAAAATCGATAAACATGAGAGTAATTTTGATGGTATTGTAATCAAGATTAAAGGTAGAGGAATCGGAAAAACTTTTACAGTTAGAAGAATGGGAGAGGCTGGAATCGGGATAGAAAAAATATTTCCGGTCGAGCTTCCTTCGATCGAAAAAGTAACAGTTTTAAGACGTGGGGTTGAGGGTGTGAGAAGATCTAAACTGTATTATATCAGGAAGCAGTCTCCAACTGAAATTGAGATGATATTTAAAAAGGCATCCATTCGCCACGCACCCAAAGTACAAGGAAAAGCCAAGAAGAAAAGTGGTAAAATAAAAAAGTAATGCTAATATTGGGTATTGACCCGGGGACTGCTACAACCGGTTGGGGGCTTCTTGAAACCGGGATAAAAGATGTGGGCTTTATGGTTAAAGGTTGGGGATTGATTGAAACCCATAAAGATGGCCTTAAAGAAAACAGACTCGACTTCATTTACGAGGAGACCCTCGAACTCCTGAAGAAACACTCCCCAGACGTTTTTGTAATTGAAAAAATATTTTTTGCAACAAACGCAAAAACCGCAATTGCAGTTGGCCAAGCTCAAGGTGTACTTCTTCTTGCTGCCTCTAAATCAAAAGTACTTGTGATGGAATATGCTCCAGGAACTATTAAAAAAATGATAACTGGTTCTGGTCGTGCCAATAAAAAAGAGGTTCAGCAACATGTTAGAAAGATTTTAGGAAATCATATTAAAAGTAAGGCCCATAAAAAAACACATTTTGATAATGCGGCAGATGCACTGGCAGTAGCGTTAACACACGCCATGAAGGAAGGTGAGGTACATGTTTAAAATAGGCAAGGTTATACATTTTTATGACAAGCTAATGGTCGCGATAGTTGAGCTTGACGGCACGCTCTCCGTTGGAGATAGTGTAAAGTTTACAAGAGGTGGTGAGGATATGTTTGAGCAAAAAGTGGAATCGATTCAAATCGAACATAAAAAGGTTGATTCCGCAAACAAGGGAGATGTGGTAGGATTAAAGACCAATGAAGCGGTCAAGGAAGGTGCTGAAGTTTACAAAATCTCCTAGTGTTAAAAAAAGATTAATATATTTAATTAAAAAATTAGAACTAAACTGGATAGTTCCTTCTAGAATTTTTGTCTATTCTTCAGTGGGATCAAAAACGAGAGCGTACGCAAGAATCTGGGGACTTTCTAAACTTTGGCAAAATACACTTAACGTAAAACCAAGTTATATAGTTGAGGTAATATCCCAGCACTATGATAAACTTTCTGATCACGAAAAAGATAGAGTTTTGATGCACGAACTAACCCATATACCTAAAAATTTTTCAGGAGCATTAGTACCCCACACACATAGGCGAAAAGGTAGTTTTCGTGATATTCTAAGAAAATTGTATGCAAGTTATAATTCTTCACGGCGATAACATTGAAAAGTCTTACGAGAGGCTAGCCAAGTTTAAAGAAGAAGCCAAAAAAAGAAATTGGGAAATAATATACGATAATCCAAACCCAACATCTTCACTTTTTGCTAATGAAAAATTAATAATAATTAGAGACTATAAGCAAAGCTTTAAAAGTCTTGATAAATTTGAAGGTACTTTAGTTATTTATCACGAAGGTGTGATTCCTGCAATTTTGCTTAAAAACTTTCCTAAAGCTAAAATTGAGAAATATGATTTACCCAAACTTTTATGGAAATTCTTGGATAACATAACACTTTCTAACTTTCATGAGATAATTAAAACAGAAGTCATTGAATTTGTTTTTATAATGATCGCTTGGAAATATAAAAAGAAATATCTATCCAGTCCCACTCCCGGAGTGGGACAAATGATTGAGAGGTTAGCCCAAATTGATATTGATGTTAAAACCGGAAAAAGCGATTTACTAACAGCTCTTGACCTACTGATCATAAAACACATACAATTATAGTCATCAAATGACCATAGACCCTTCAATTTTTAGAGGTTATGACATAAGGGGATTAGTGGATAAAGATTTAAGTGAAGAGGTCTATTATGTTTTAGGAAAAGCCTATGCAACCTTTTTGTACGAAAGAAGAATCACAGAAGTTATCGTGGGCCGCGATATTAGATTAACTTCAGAATTATATCAAAATTCATTCGTAAAAGGTTTGCTTGAGTCGGGTTTAGATGTAATAGACATAGGCCTTACGCTTTCACAGATACTTTATTTTTCACAATATCACTTTTTAACGAAAGGTGCCGCAATAATCACCGCTTCCCATAATCCGGCAAACTATAATGGTTTGAAGCTCGCAGCAGGTTTTTCTGATACCTTATTAACTGACGAGATCCAAAAAATTAGAATAATAGCAGAGAGTGAGAATTTTAAAAGTTATGACAAAAAAGGAGACTATAGGAAAGAAGATGTATTTGAGTATTATCTAGCAGATTTGTTTAAAAAGGCACCTACTGAGGTAAAATACAAAGTTGTAATTGATACTCTCAACGCAACTGCTGGACAGTTCATGCCTGAAGTTTTGAGAAGAGCTGGTTGTGTAGTTATTGAAAAAAATACAAAACCAGATGGAAATTTTCCACTAGGTACACCAGATCCCACAGAGAAAGATGTCCTGGAAAGGCTTGCCGTATATGTAAAGGAAGAAAAAGCGGACCTTGGTGTCTCATACGATTCAGATGGCGACCGCATTGGTATTGTTGACGGTGAGGGTAGAATGATTTGGAATGACATGTTAGTCGCCATTTTTGCCAAAGACATTTTGGAATACATGCCTCAAGCACCTATTGTTTTTAATACACTTTGTTCAAAAGCTACTTCGGATGTAATTACAGCTTCGGGTGGAACGCCAGTTATGTGGCTTACGGGTCACAGTTTTATAAAAGCCAAGGTTAAAGAAGTTCGCGCTCCTTTTGGTGGTGAGCTTTCGGGTCATATGTTTTTTATGGATAACTTCTACGGCCATGACGATACAGGATTTGCCACCTTAAGAATCTTAAACTATATGAAGAAACACAATCTTTCATTGAAGCAAATTATTGATACTTTACCGAAATACATATCTAGTCCTGAAATAAAACTGGGTTTAGCAGACGATATCAAGTTTAAATTAATTAGTGAAAAAATTAGTATTGATATTAAATCTCTATATCCAGAGGCAACATATGTTGACATAGATGGATTTAGGGCTGATACAAAAGATGAAATGGTTATTGTCCGTGCCAGCCAAAATGGTCCCTATATAACAATCAAGTTTGAAGGTAAAACACAAGAACAGTATGATAACCTGAAAGTTAAGATCCGAGAAATCCTTAAAAAATATTCAGAAATTGATTGGGCTGCAGGGGTTAATATTCACGCATTTGAATAATTTAATTATGAAAGACAATTTAGATTCGTTGGGAATTGGGAAAGCTTTAGAACTTTTTCCCGAACAAATAAAAACTACTTTTGAGCAAGCGATGGCTTCAAATATTGAAAAGTTAGAATTTGATAGCGTTATAATTAGCGGAATGGGGGGAAGTTCAAATGCTGGAAAAATTATCCAAGGCCTAGTTGAAAGCGAAAATAAAATTCAAATGGTTATTTATAATGATTATGGGTTACCAGGTTGGGTAAATGAAAAAACTTTAGTTGTAGCAAATTCATATTCTGGAAACACCGAAGAAACTTTGTCGGGATATGAAGAAGCCAAGAAAATTGGCGCAAAAGTAATTGGGATTTCAACGGGTGGAAAAATTAATGATGTGATAATTAATCCCGGTTTGACAAATCCTTCAGGGTTTCCAAAATCAGGCCTTGGTATTTCATTTGGTGCATTATTTGGAGTTCTGACAAAGTTCGGATTACTTAATTATTCAAAAGACGACTTATATAAATCTCTTGATGAGTTAGTTGAAATAAGAAAAACCTGGAATGCCAAAGAAACTGCTCAATGGCTAAATGGATACCTACCAGTTCTCTTTAGCGGAAGACCATTTCTAGGAGCTCTTAATGCTGGACGAAATGCAATGTGTGAGATTTCAAGAAATTTAACTCAATTTTACGATTTTCCTGAAGTCGATCACGTTCTAATTGAGGCAACACAAAAACCTGATCTTGCCTCAAAAATTAGATTTGTATTTTTTGAAAGTCAATTTATTCACCCAAGGATAAAAACTAGATTTGATATAACTAAAAAAATATTTGAAAAACAAGGTCTGCGTACTACATCCTACATCCTACATGCTACAACCATTCTCGGCCAATCACTCGAGCTATCTCACTACTGTGCCTGGGTAGGGTACCACTTATCACTATTGCAAAACACCGATCCGGGCCCAGAGCCCTGGATACTTGAGCTTAAAAATGGACTTTCACAACCAGTTCACTAGTATGTATAATGAATAATGCCTCAACGATCTTTATTAGTTAACTTCAAGGATATTGATAAAGATGACGTTGCTTTGGTTGGTGGTAAAAATGCTAATTTAGGAGAGATGGTAAAGGCGGGATTTCCTGTTCCGCCAGGATTTGCTATCACAGTTCATGCATATGATTTGTTTCTGGAAGAAAATAATCTGGTCGATAAAATATATAAAATATTAGCTGAAGTAAACGTAAATGAATCAAAACAACTTGAATTTGCATCCTCTCAAATACAAAAATTAATTAAGAATTCTACGGTTCCAGAAATCGTAGTCCGTGAAGTAATTGTTTTTTACAAAAAACTATCCGGCTTTATGAAGCAGGGACTTGTGGCAGTAAGGTCATCCGCGACTGCTGAAGATGCACAGGGAACCTCATTTGCAGGTCAACAAGCCTCTTTCCTAAACGTTAAAGGAGAAGCAAATTTAATTGAAAAGGTTAAAGAATGTTGGGCATCACTTTTTACAGCAAGGTCTATTTTTTACAGAGTGCAAAATAAAATTAGACATGAAAAAGTTAAAGTATCAGTTGCTGTACAAAAAATGGTTCAAAGTGAGGTTTCCGGTGTTATGTTTTCAATTGATCCAGTAACAAATGATAAAGATAGAATTATCATCGAATCTGTTTGGGGTCTGGGAGAAATGATTGTTCAGGGTTCAGTTGTTCCCGATAAATATGTTGTCCAAAAACCTGGCCTGTCGACAGGCAGGGAAACCTTCGATATATTATCAAAAGAAATTTCAGATCAAAGCATACAACTTATCAGAAAGGGTGAAGTGACCACAGAAGTTGAGGTCCCTAATAAAATTCGTGACAAGCAGAAAATTACAAACGAGGAAATTGTTCAACTTGCCAGATATTCCGATAAACTTCAGAAACATTATTATTTTCCTCAAGATTCAGAATGGGCAAAGGAAAAAGGTAAGCTTTATCTAGTTCAAACTAGACCAGTTACGACATTAGCCAGTAGCAAAAAGCGATTAGTAATTAGTAAAAAAGAAGACGTTGTAACTGCCAAGGCACCAATATTAATAGGCGCTTCGGCTTCACCCGGTATTGGAACTGGAATAGTAAAAATTTTACGTTCTCCCAAAGAGATCGAAAAAATCCAAAAAGGAGATGTACTGGTAGCTACAATGACCTCACCAGATTATGTCCCTGCAATGAAAAAGGCGAATGCGATTGTAACTGACCAAGGAGGCCAAACTAGCCACGCTGCGATCGTGTCTCGTGAATTAGGAATTCCAGCTGTAGTCGGAACCAAATTAGCCACCAAGATCTTGAAAGACGGTATGGTAGCTTCTGTTAACGGGTCTACTGGAGAAGTCTTTTTGGGTAGTTTAATTACTAAGGTTGAATTAAAAAAACCTGTCGAAAAAATAAACAAAATGAAAACTGCTACAAATGTCTATGTAAACATGGCAGAGGTTGAACGTGCCGTTGAAGTGTCCAAAATGAATGTAGACGGAGTTGGCCTACTTCGTGCTGAATTTATTATGTCAAATATTGGTATTCATCCCCGTGAGGCAATAAAGAGGAAAGAGCAAGGCAACTATATAAAAAGAATGGCACATGACTTAGAAATATTTTGTAAAAATTTCTACCCCAGACCAATAATATATAGAACTTCGGACTTTAGAACCAATGAATTTAGGGAACTTATTGGAGGTAAATTTTGGGAGCCTCACGAAGATAATCCATTTTTGGGCTACAGAGGGGCCTTTAGGTACATAAGTAATCCAGAAGTTTTTAATTTAGAACTTCGAGCTATTAAAAAAGTAAGAGAAAAACATAAAAACTTAATGGTTATGATTCCATTTGTTCGTTCGCCAGAAGAGCTTGTTAAAGTACGAAGACTTGTGGCTTCTGAAGGGTTATTTGAACAAACAAGTTTTAAGTTTTGGATGATGTGCGAGCTTCCTGTAAATGTAATTCAAATTGAGGATTTTATTAAGGTTGGAATCGATGGGATATCATTTGGAACAAATGATTTGACAATGCTTGTGTCTGGAACAGACAGAGATAATTCAGAAGTAGCTCGGGCTTACAATGAAGTTTCTCCGGCCATGATGTGGTGCTTTAAGCGAGTTATAAAAGCTTGTAATAAATATGGTGTAACCACATCAATGTGCGGACAGGCTCCATCGCAATACGATGGTTTGGTAGAAAAACTGGTTTCCTGGGGTATCACTTCAATGTCAGTTAATGCTGATGCTGTAAACAGAGTTCGAGGAGTTGTTGCCCAAGCGGAAGAAAAGGTTGGTAAATAAAATGACGAAAGTTAAAAGAATATGGGCCAGGGAAATTCTAGACTCAAGAGGTATTCCGACAGTTGAGACCGCCTGTATGATAGATACCGGGTCAGTATCTGTAGCCTCGGTCCCTAGTGGTACTTCAACTGGGTCGCACGAAGCCTTGGAATTAAGGGATACGGAAAGTCCCAGATATTTGGGTCGTGGGGTCCTCAAGGCAATAGAAAATGTTAATTTAATAATAGGCCCTTCTTTGGTAGGATTGAACCCTCAAGATCAATTTGGTATTGATAAGAAACTAGTAGAACTAGATGGAACTGAAAACAAGAGTAAGCTAGGGGCTAATTCTATTCTTTCTGTTTCAGAGGCGGTATGTAAAGCTGGTGCAACTGATGCCAAGATGCAACTATATGCATGGATATTTTCATTAGCACAAAAGGGTGGAATAACGCAAAAAGTTAAAATACCTACCCCACTTCTAAATATGATAAATGGAGGTCTTCATGGGGCGGGTAACCTTGATTTTCAAGAATTTTGGGTAATCCCAGCATCATCTAAAACTTTCTCAGAGGGGTTGCAAATGGGTGTTGAGATTTATCAAACAATAGGTGAAAATTTAGCTAGACGAGGAGCAATCCATTCGGTTGGTCATGAGGGTGGGTATGCACCAAATCTTTTTACCAATGCAGACGCACTCGAGGTCTTTGTCGAAAGCGTAAAATCAACAAATTATTCCTTCGGGAGAGACGTTTTTTTAGGACTGGATGTAGCTGCAGATTCATTTTTTAAAAACGGTCAGTATACAATCAAAGATAAATCTTCAGCCATGGATGACAATCAACTTTTGGAATATTACAAGTCACTATGTGAGCAATATAAGCTAGCCATTCTTGAAGATGGGTTTCAGGAAGATGCTTGGTCATCTTGGCAAAAATTGAATCTTGAAATAGGTAATACCACCTTGATTGCGGGTGATGATTTACTAGCTACTAACCCAAAAAGATTACAAAAAGCCATTTTAGAAAAAACTTGCGGTGCCATTATTGTTAAACCAAACCAGATTGGTACTGTAACTGAAACTCTCAATGTAATCAAAATGGCAAGAGATGCAGGTTGGAAAATTATAGCCTCTCATCGAAGTGGTGAAACAAATGATAGTTTTATTGCGGATTTTGCAGTGGGGATCGCAGCTGATTATGCTAAGTTCGGAGCTCCAGCTAGAGGTGAGAGAGTAGCTAAATATAATAGGTTACTAGCAATTGAATATGAAATCTCTAAATCCTCCTAAATTTGTTCTCCTTATCATTCTGGATGGCTGGGGTTTAGCTACACCAAGCGACGGAAACGCTATTGATAAAGCCGCAACGCCTAATATGGACAGATTTTGGGTAAATTTTCCTCATACTCAACTGTCAGCTTCAGGTGAGTCGGTGGGCCTCCCCAGAAGTGAGCCGGGTAATACAGAGACCGGGCATCTTAACTTAGGTGCCGGTAGAATTGTTTACCAGGATTTAGAAAGGATAAATATGTCTATCGCTGATGGCACTTTTTATCAAAATCCAAGCTTCCTAGCCGCAATCGACCATGCAAAAAAAAATAGCTCAAATCTCCACCTCATGGGACTTATTGGTGCCGGGGGGATACATTCAAATCTTGAGCATACATTTGCCTTGCTTGAACTTGCCAAGCGTAATAATTTTAGCCATGTTTTTTTACATTTATTTACTGATGGGAGAGACTCACCACCTACTTCAGCCAAAACATATATTGGTAAATTAAAAGATGTAATAAAAACAGCTAATTTGGGCACAATATCTACGTTAATGGGTAGATATTGGGCTATGGATCGAGACTTAAGGTGGGATAGAACACAAAAGACATATCTGGCTCTAACCAAAAGTCAGGGCCGTGTTGTTAAAACACCAGAAGAGGCTATTGATAAATCTTACACTGAAGGACGAACCGATGAGTTTATTGAGCCTTCAATTATCACAGACGCAAGCGGTAAAGTTTCACCTCCAATTTCTGATAATGATTCAGTTATTTTTTTCAATTTTAGAATTGACAGACCCCGTCAACTTACCAGAGCTTTTATTTTTAAGGATTTCTCCCAAGCTAATCAAAAACTGGGCTTTGATCCATATTTGGTCAAATATCAAAAAAAACACATTGTGGACGATCGGCAAGATGTGCAAGAACCATTTGTTCGCGGTGAAGCATTGTCTAATTTATTTTTTGTAACAATGACTGAATATGAAAAGGCTACCGTACTTGAAGGTGCCCACGTTGCTTTTCCGCCTGAAATAGTTGAAATCCCAATAGGACGAATCATATCAGAGGCTGGTTACAAACAATTAAGAGCCAGCGAGAGTGAAAAAGAAAGGTTTGTAACATTTTATTTTAATGGGCAACGAAATACACCATTCGATTTAGAAGAGAAAATAATAGTCCCCTCACCCAAAGTTACAACTTATGATTTAAAACCTGAAATGTCAGCCAGAGAACTTACCTCTATGGTACTCGAAAAACTTACCCAGGAACCTGATATAAAGTTTGTTGTCGTAAATTATGCAAATCCAGACATGGTAAGCCATACAGGTAGCATTGGAGCCACAGTTAAAGCCTGTGAGGTTGTTGATGAATGTTTAGGCAATTTGGCTAACTTTGCTTTAGCTTATGAGGGACTGATGCTTATAACTGCCGATCATGGTAACGCAGAAGAAATGATAAATGCGACTACGGGTGAGATTGATACAGAACATAATGGAAATCCAGTCCCATTTATAGTGATATCTAAAGATTTTGTGGGCAGATCTCAAACTTTGCAGTCCGGAATCTTGGCTGATGTCGCGCCAACCATTCTTTCCAGTCTTGGTATTTCACTTCCTTCTTCAATGACCGGGAGAAACCTTCTTGTTAGTATGGGCTAACCACTCCATAATGATTGGTATAATAGAAAGTAGAATAATAATCAGGACGACATAGTGAAAGTTTTCTTTAACAAAAGTTAAGTTACCAAAAAAATATCCTCCCCATGTAAACAACGTCACCCAGAGAAAGCCCCCTACTATATTGTAAGTAATAAAATGAACATATGTCATTTTAGCAACACCAGCTACAAATGGTGCAAAAGTCCGTACAATAGGGATAAAACGAGCTAAAATTATGGCCCTGTCTCCATGTCTCTCATAGAAATGATGAGCCTTAGCTAAATATTCTTTTTTGATATATCTTGAATCTCTATCGAAAATCCTTGGACCAATAGAGTGTCCTATCCAATAGTTGACAGTGTCCCCCAGAACCGCAGCTATAAGAAGTAATAAATAAATAATCCAAATATTTAAGGAGGAAGTAACCGAAAGCGCGCCTGCCGCGAACAGCAGTGAGTCACCAGGTAAAAAAGGTGTGACAACAAATCCCGTTTCCATAAAAATAATCAAAAAAAGTAAACCGTAGGCAAGCATGCCATATTGAGAAATAACTTGAGCCAGATATTTATCTAAGTGAAGAAAAATCTCTACAATATTCATGAACTAAATTATATATTAATTTCGGAAGTAACGGCGGATGAGGCCAACAACTTTACCCTGAATACGTACATTTTTGACAAATATAGGTTCCATTTTGACATTTGCTGGCTCAAGTCTAATTCTTGTAGTTTCTTTATAATATCTTTTTAAAGTTGCCATTCCATTATCAAGCAGGGCAACAACTATTTCACCATTACTCGCTGTTTCGGTTTGTTCAATAACAACATAATCACCATCCATAATTCCATCCTCGATCATACTTTCTCCTCTAACTTGTAAAACATATGTTCTTTTGGTGCCTGAAACAAATGCGTTGGGGATAGCCATGTGAGCATTCGGGTCAGTATAAGCTTCAATGGGCTGGCCAGCTGCAATAAAACCTAAAATTGGAACTTCAATTCCGCTTTTTGAGAAATCTAATGGAATTTTGATATCGATCGCTCTGTTTTTACCAGTTTTACGTGTTATTAAACCTTTAGCTACTAAAGTTTGGAGATGCTCATGAACTGTAGCTAGTGAGCGGACACCCAATGCGTCCCCGATTTGCCTTAAGGTTGGAGCACTACCATGCGATTCCATAAATTGTTTAAGGAAATCTAGTATTTGGCGTTGACGTTTATATATAATTAATGCCATACTTCAATCTACAAAGATAACCCGAACATGTCAAGACCCAACTTTCAGCTTAAAACTGATTACAAACCAATCCCTGATCAAGCTAATGCCATTCGGGAATTAAGTAGTGGAATTTTATCTGGTAAAAAATATCAAACCCTGCTTGGTGTAACCGGAAGTGGAAAAACTTTTGCAATCGCTAATGTAATTGAAAAGGTACAGCGTCCTACACTGATTATTTCTCACAACAAAACTCTCGCGGCCCAACTTTATCAAGAAATGAGAGATCTGTTTCCTGAAAACGCAGTTTCCTATTTTGTTTCATATTATGATTATTACCAGCCGGAAGCTTATATTCCATCAACTGATACTTATATTGAAAAAGACTCTTCTATCAGTGAAACGATAGATAAATTAAGGCTTGCAGCTACAGCCAATCTTTTAACTAGAAAGGATACAATCGTTGTAGCTTCCGTTTCCTGCATCTATAACATCGGTTCGCCTAAAGAATATGGAAGATTAATCTTTGAGTTTAGGGAAGGAATGAAAATAACCCGTGAACAGGTAATAGATAAAATTGTCAACCTTCAGTACGAGCGAGCTGACTTTGGCTTTAATCGAAGCACATTTCGAGTTCGAGGCGAGATAATTGATATTTTTCCAGCATATCAAGATGAAGCCATTAGAATTGAGATTGAAGATGGAGATGGAGAAATTGTAAAAATAACTACAATAAACCCCATTTCGGGATCTCAAATCTCGAATCACAAATCTCAAGTCCTATTTCCAGCCAAACACTTCATGACCAATCCAAATACTTATAAGGATGTTTTTGTAAAGATAAAAAAGGATGCTGCTAACCAAGTGATGAAATTCAAAAAAGAAGGAAAACTACTTGAGGCCAACCGTATAGCACAAAAGGTTAATTATGATCTTGAGATGATTAATGAGGTTGGATATGTAAAAGGGATTGAGAATTATTCAAGATATTTTGACGGAAGAAAGCCCGGAGATGCTCCGTACACATTATTAGATTATTTTGACTATGCATATAATAAAAACGAGCCTGCCCGCAATGCTTCCAGCATAGCTGATGCAGGCAGGTGGTTACTAATTGTCGATGAAAGTCACATGACTTTCCCACAAATTAGGGGAATGTTTAATGGCGATAAAGCCAGAAAACAAACCTTGGTAGATTATGGATTTCGCTTGCCTTCAGCCTTAGACAATAGACCACTTCAGTTTGATGAGTTTATGAGGAGAATCCCAAATTTTATAGCCCTTTCTGCTACTCCTAATGAATGGGAATTATCCCACTCCCGGAGTGGGACTGTTGAACTTTTAGTACGGCCGACGGGAATCCCTGATCCATTGGTAGAAATAAAACCAGTTAAAAATCAAGTTAAAGATGTAATTGATGAAATTAAAAAAACTGTAGAAAAGAAACAAAGAACTTTAGTCACTACTTTAACCAAAAGAACGGCAGAAGATCTAACTACATATCTTCAGGAACAAGGGTTAAAGGTGCAATATCTCCATTCTGACGTAAAAACTCTTGATAGAGGAGACATTTTAGATGATTTAAGAAATGGTAAATATGATGTACTAGTTGGAATTAATTTACTTAGAGAAGGGCTTGATCTTCCCGAAGTAACACTTGTAGCCATACTGGATGCTGACAAAGAAGGCTTTTTAAGAAGTGATGTAACTTTAATCCAAACAATGGGGCGAGCTGCAAGGCATATTGAAGGACGGGTAATAATGTATGCCGATCGAATAACTGAAAGCATGGAGAGAGCCTTGAGTGAGGTCAAAAGACGAAGAAAATATCAACTTGCATATAATAAGAAAAATAACATTACCCCAACTTCAATAAGTAAACCCATTCGTGAAAAATTAGCAGATAGAAGTGAAGACCCTGTTATTCCACATATGGATGTTGATCCAGATTCACTAACTCCAAATGAAAAAAAACGCCTAATCAAAAACCTACAAACCGAAATGCGCATAGCCGCCCAGGACTTAAACTTCGAGCTAGCTGCAGAAATTAGAGACAAAGTAAATTTGTATGGAACAATTCATCAAAATCCGAGGAGCTAGGCAACATAACCTTAAAAATATTGATCTTGATATTCCAAAAAATAAGTTGATTGTTTTTACCGGAGTTTCGGGAAGTGGGAAAAGTTCACTTGCCTTTGACACTATTTATGCAGAGGGCCAAAGGCGCTATGTAGAGTCTCTTTCATCGTATGCACGTCAGTTTCTAGGCATAATGGAAAAGCCCGATGTTGACTCAATCGAAGGGTTGTCACCATCAATTTCGATTGACCAAAAAACAACGTCTCACAATCCAAGAAGTACTGTTGGGACAGTTACTGAAATATATGATTATTTAAGGTTATTATTTGCCCGGATAGGTCACCCACATTGTCCTATTTGTGGCAGGGAAATTTCACACCAAACTTTAGACCAAATAGTCGATCAGGGATTAGGTTTAATAGAACAAACTCAAAAAATAGAAAAAAGAGCCTGGTTTTACATCTTTGCTCCTGTAGTTCAAGACAGGAAAGGTGAATTTTCTAATTTACTTGATAATCTTAAAGCAAAAGGATATACAAAAGTAAGAGTTGACGGCCATTTATATGATCTGTCTAATGAGATAGTTCTAATAAAAACGAACAAGCACAGAATTGAAATTTTAATAGACAAGGTAATTGGTACTTCAAACGAACTTAGATCAAGATTGACAGAAGCGGTACAACAATCACTTAATCTATCAGAAGGTCTTGTTGTTTTTTCCAAAATTTTAGATTCTGGATTTGTAATTCCGGAGTTCCCAAAGAAATTCCTCGATCACGTCTTCTCGGAAAGATTTGCTTGCCCCATAGACAACATAAGCCTACCCGAAATTGAACCTAGAACATTTTCATTTAATTCTCCTCATGGAGCATGCTCAACATGTAGTGGTCTGGGTAAAATACTAAAAGTTGATCCTGAATTAGTTTTCTCACAGGAGTTAACAATACTTGAGGGAGGCATAAGACCCTTTGCAAATATGATTGAAAAAGATTCTTGGTATGGACACCTAATACGAGTTGAATGCCAAAGGGCTGGCATCAATTTACAATTCAAAATAAGCGATTTAAGTGAAAACGAAAGAAATACGCTTCTTTACGGGGTGGGAAAATTTGAAGGAGTGGCTAAGAATCTTGAAAGAAGGTTTAGAGAAACCGAGAGCGATTGGGTTAGGGACGAAATTAAAAAATATATGAGAGAAAGAGTATGCCCTGATTGCCTAGGGGCAAGACTTAAAAAAGAATCTCTTTCGGTAACCATTGATAATCTTTCTATTTCAGAAATTACTTCTTTATCGGTTACTAAAATTATTGGTTGGGTAAAAAACTTAAGTTTAAATTCAAGAGATACTCAAATCGCGCAACTAATAATTAAGGAGGTAACTACCAGGTTAAACTTTTTGATTTCAGTAGGGCTTGAATATTTAACTTTAGGTAGAGAAGCAGGAAGCTTGTCGGGTGGTGAAGCCCAAAGAATCAGACTAGCCAGTCAAATCGGATCTGGTTTAACTGGGGTTTTATACGTGCTAGATGAGCCTACCATCGGTCTTCATCCCAGAGACGATCAGAAGTTAATTGATACATTACATGAACTTAGAGATCTGGGTAACACCGTTATTGTTGTAGAACATGATGCGGAGATGATGAAACAAAGCGATTATATTTTTGATTTTGGACCTGGGGCAGGAGAACATGGTGGCAATGTAGTTGCCGAAGGTACCGTTACCCAAATATCGAAGAACTCAAAGTCTATCACGGGCCAATATTTGTCAGGCAAAAAAATAATCAAAATACAATCGCCAATAAACAAACAATCTCTAAACAACAAACTCAAAATTCAAAATTGCACACAATATAACCTTAAAAATATAGATGTGGAATTTCCACTTGGAAAACTAGTAGCAATTACCGGAGTTTCTGGGTCGGGTAAATCCACCCTTCTAGTCGAAACGCTATATCCAGCCTTACAAAAGAAACTTAGCCCCCTCTACCAAGGTGAATCGGTAGGATTTAAAAAACTAGAAGGCGTTGAAAATATAGATAAAGTAATATTAATTGATCAATCTCCAATAGGTAGAACTCCACGAAGTAACCCTGCTACTTATACGGGCCTTTTTGATCCAATTCGTGATGTGTTTGCTTCAGCCCGCGAATCTAGGACTTTAGGATTTAAAAAAGGAAGATTTTCTTTTAATGTGCGAGGAGGAAGGTGCGAAGCCTGTGAAGGTCAAGGGCAAATAAAAATTGAGATGCAGTTTATGAGTGATCTTTGGGTTACTTGCGAGGTCTGTAAAGGTAAAAGGTATAACGCTCAAACCTTAGAAGTTACTTTTAGAGGAAAAAACATATCTGAAGTACTTGATATGACAATTGATGACGCATCAGAATTTTTTCATGCTCATTCTCAAATTCAAATGAAATTAGATATATTGTCGTGGGTAGGTCTTGGTTATATAAAGCTAGGCCAACCGGCCACAACCCTTTCTGGGGGGGAAGCGCAAAGAGTGAAGCTAGCTACAGAACTCTCAAGGCGTGCAACAGGAAAGACTGTTTATATTTTAGATGAACCTACCACGGGACTCCACTTTGCAGATGTAGAAAAGTTACTTAAAGTATTGAAATTATTAGTAGAAAAAGGAAATAGTGTATTTGTTATAGAACATAATTTAGATGTAATTAAAAATTCAGATTGGATAATTGATTTAGGCCCAGATGGAGGAGAAAAGGGTGGGGAGCTACTAGGAGTAGGAACGCCTAAAGATATCGCAAAACTCAAAGGATCTTATACGGGGGAATATTTAAAGTAAAACGTGCCCGAGCTGAAACAAAGTCAAGTTTTGCTATACTTAGTTATGTTTAAAAAAGTTTTTATATTTCTACTATTCGCTATAGGCTATTCGTTATTTGTCAACTCCGTACTTGCAGAATCGGAGTTTACTGTTGATTCGACTGCTACATATAAAGTCCAAGAATCAGGAAAAACTATTGTTACCCACGATATTACTTTGGAAAATAATTTTTCCACTCTTTATGCCACTAGCTATACTCTGTCATTGGAAAATATTGAAGCTACTAACGTACAAGCAAAAACGGTGAACGGTGGACAATTAACGGTAAGTAGTCAGAAGGAAAATAATAGTACAAACATAAAAATTACATTTGATGATGCTGTGGTGGGCAAAGGGAAACAGAGACATTTTTTTGTTTCTTACGAGAACTCTTCATTCGCAGTTAGAACGGGTGAGATTTGGGAAATATCAATTCCTAGGCTTGGTGAAAATTCATCCTATAGAAACTACATAGTTAATCTTGCGGTTCCTTCAAATTTTGGACTGGAAGCCTACATTTCACCACAACCGGAAGGGGCGAAAGAGCAAGAGGGTGTAAGAATATACGAATTTTCAAAAGACTCATTAATTAAAACCGGTGTTACTGCCGGTTTTGGCAACTTCCAGGTGTTTACTTACACTCTTAATTACCATCTTGAAAATCCATTGGGACGGGAAGCTCAAACTGAAATTGCGATTCCACCCGATACCGCATATCAAAAGGTTTATATAAACTCAATTAATCCAGCGCCTGAATCTGTCAGAATTGATTCAGACGGAAACTGGCTAGCATTATATAAACTTAATCCGAGGCAAAGGATCGACATTGTCCTTTTGGGAGAAGTTCAGATTTTTGCTTCAGAAAGACCTTTTCCAGCTCCTTCCGATGAAGTTTTAAGCAGTAACCTGAAAGAAACTATTTATTGGCAATCGGGCGACCCAGCAATTAAAAGTCTGGCTGCAAGTCTTAAAACTCCTAGAGAAATTTTTAATTTTGTATCAACAAAGTTAAAATATGATTTTAATAGGGTACGCCCCAATGTAGAACGACTCGGAGCGGTGGCTGCTCTACAAATGCCCAATAGCGCAATTTGTATGGAATTTACAGATTTGTTTATTGCAATTGCGCGTGCCGCTGGGATTCCTGCTAGAGAAATAAACGGATACGCATACACTGAAAATCCCAATATTCAGCCACTGTCGTTGGTTGCAGATGTTCTTCATTCGTGGCCAGAATATTGGAGTTATGAAAGAAATGCTTGGATACCGGTAGACCCTACATGGACTAGTACAACGGGTGGGGTTGATTTTTTTGACAAATTAGATTTAAGACATTTTACATTTGTTATTCACGGAAGTGACCCCGTCATGCCATATGCTCCAGGATCTTATAAACTAGGGGACAATCCCCAGAAAGATGTTTTTGTTTCATTTGGAAAGTTAAAACCAGATAGATCGTCTTTTCCCGAAATTTCTGCTAAATATAATCCCGGAATATTTTTTTTTGGTTCGACTTTAAATATAAAAATTAAGAATCCGGGACCAGTTGCTTTCTACTCGCTTTATCCGGAAGTGTTCTTTGATGGGAAAAGTAATTCTAGGGACTTTATTGAAGTATTGGCTCCACTATCCACATATGAAAGTGTTATCAAGATTCCGTATTCTTTTTTAGGCAGAAATACTCCAAGTGCCGTAAGTGTGGTGGTTGAGGGAAGTGAAATAGAAGTGCCTACAAACAAAAATAAAGTAATAATAGGAAGCCTGTTGGGGTTATTTATTTTCTTTTCTGTTTTTATAATTGTTATACTAGTCAGATGGAAAAAAATAACATTAAAACCCTTCCTGAAACTCCTGGGATATATATTTTCAAGGCTAAAGGGAAGCCAATCTACATCGGGAAAGCCATAAACCTTAAAAATAGAGTCTCCTCATATTTTGATTTAAATCTTGAAACTAAAACCGCTAGGATGATATCCCGAGCGGAAGAGTTAAATTTCATTAAGGTTACTTCTGAACTTGAGGCGTTACTACTTGAAGCTAAACTAATAAACGAAAATAAACCAAAATACAATTCCGTTCTTAAAGATGATAAGAGCCCCCTTTATATAACCATTACAAAAGACGATTTCCCTAGAGTTATCACATCTAGAAAAGATGGAGACTTCGGGCCATTTCCTAATTCTAAAACCGTTAACTTGGTACTTAAAATAATTCGAAAAATCTTTCCATTTTCTGATCACAAAATAGGCAAAAGGGCATGCTTATATTCTCATCTGGGACTATGTAACCCTTGCCCAAATGAAATAAAAACTAATTCAGAAGCTAAAAAATATAAGAAAAATATATCGATGATTAGGAAAATTTTGTCAGGAAAAATAAGATCGGTTCAAAAAAATCTGGAAAATGAAATGACAGAGTTATCTCGACTACAAAAGTTCGAGGGGGCTCTAGCCATAAGAGATAAACTTAAAAAAATTGAATACATCACCCAACCAATTATCCCAACCAACCTGTATCTTGAAAACCCAAATTTAAATGAGGATATTAGAAAAAGTGAACTCAAAGAGATGTCAAAATTAGTCAAGATAAAGAATTTGCACAGAATTGAATGTTATGATGTTTCCCATTTGGCAGGATCGTATGCAACTGCTTCAATGGTAGTTTTTATTAATGGAGAGGCAGATAAAAGTGAGTATAGACATTTTAGGATTAGACAAAAAAAGTCACAGAGTGATTATGATTCTCTATGCGAGGTAGCTAAAAGGAGATTTCAAAATGACTGGGGTAGTCCAGATTTGATTATTGTTGATGGAGGTATAGGGCAAGTTAAAGCATTTAAATCAAATATTCCAACAGTAGGAATAGCAAAAAATCCCGATAGATTAATTGTTGGGAACCAAAAGATAAAGCTTACCGGCAATACCCTAAACTTTGTTTCAAGAATCCGCAACGAAGCGCATCGATTTGCAAGAAGGTATCATCATGCTTTAATATCAAAGGGACTGTTCAAATGAAAAGAATCGTTAAACACTTCGTAATAGATACTGTTTCGCTTTATGTAATTAGTCAATTTGTTTCCGGCCTTGTTTTTGCCGAAGGATTTAAGACCATCGTTATTACTGGTGCAGTTCTGTCTATTACCACCCTTTTAATTAAACCTATCATCAATCTTCTTCTTTTACCTTTAAACTTAATTACTTTTGGCCTCTTTAAATGGGTTGGTTATGCAGTTACTCTTTATATTGTTACACTTCTTGTTGCCGGATTTGAAATTATAGGCTTTAGCTATCAAAATCTAAACTTTACGGGGACTTTGGCAATTATTGCCTTTTCCTTTGTTTTAAGCCTCCTAACCAGTATAATAACCTGGATAATGAAATAGTTGCATTGTATATGAAAGACGCTTTAACTTTATTACAAATTATTTTTTCAATAGCCTTGATTGGGTTAATTTTAATTCAAGCACGAGGAACGGGTTTGGGTAGATCACAGGCAGGTTCGTTTTCTAGACGTGGACTGGAAAAATTATTGTTTAAATTAACTTTTGCAGTTGCTACCATCTTCTTAACTGTGTCCGTTTTACAGCTTTATGCTTAACTGGCGTTATATTTTTAGACTTTTTCAAGCCTTTTTCTCTAAATTTAAGTTAATTATAGCAATAGCTACGATTGCGGGAGTTTTAATTTTTGTGGCAATATCACTACTTCTACCGGCTTTTTTGAACAATAAAACAGAAAGAATAGGGCTAACAGGAAGATATATAGCCCAAACCCTGCCCTTGGATATATTAAGCCAGGTAAGCGATGGCTTAACAAAAATTAATTTGAATGGTGATGTCGAACCCAATTTAGCCTCGTCTTGGCAGACACCAGACAAAGGTAAAACCTGGGCTTTTACCTTAAAAGACGATATAAAATGGCAGGATGGGACAAAAATAACGAGCGATACTGTTAACTATCAATTTTCAGATTTAGTTACTGAAAAACCAGATAGAAAAACACTTGTTTTTAAATTACAAAACCCCCATTCCCCATTCCCAAAAGTCGTAAGTAAGCCTATTTTCAAAAAAGGATTACTGGGAACCGGTGAGTGGCGGGTTAAAAAAATTAAATTATCTGCCGGTGTTGTATCAAGCCTACTTTTGACTAATTCAGAAAAAAAGCAAAAAATATATAAATTTTACCCGACCGAGGAAAGAACCAAATTGGCTTTTAAGTTGGGGTGGGTAGATAAAGTTAGTGATTTATACACCTCTCAACCTTTTGATTTGTGGGAAAAAATTCATATTGATACAACGTCTAATACCGGACAGTATGTGGCGATTTTCTTTAACACTCAAGACGCTAATCTTTCGGATAAAACAACTAGACAGGCTCTTGCCTATGGAATTGACAAGAATGCTTTAAGTGACAAACGAGCAATAAGCCCAATCTCGATTGATTCCTGGGCCTATAATCCCCAAGTAAAACTTTACAGTTTTGATAAAGAAAAAGCTAAAAAAGATATTAAAGAAGGTCTTGCCATCAATCTTTCCACATCCGCAGTACTTTTGCCCCTGGCGGAAAAGATTTCAAAAAATTGGGAAGATATTGGTATTAAAGTTAATATCCAAGTATTTTCTGCAATACCATCAGACTATCAAGCACTCTTGGCAATTTTTGACATACCGCTTGACCCTGACCAATATACTTTTTGGCATTCGACCCAAACAAATACAAATGTAACTAAATACTCAAGTCCCAGAATCGATAAACTTTTGGAGGACGGCAGGACCGAGCTAAATCTAGAAGAAAGAAAAAAAATTTATATAGATTTTCAACGTTTTCTAGTTGAGGATTCTCCTGCAATTTTCCTTTATTATCCAACAACTTACACAATTAGTAGAAATTAAATAAAAATGCTAATAGATATCGCAGAAGTATTTATTAAGGCGGGAGACGGGGGTGGTGGCCGTGTTTCATTTAGAAGAAATATGAAAGGCCCGGATGGTGGTAATGGTGGCCGTGGTGGGGACTTATACATTAGCACAAAGTCAGATCTTAAGCTTTTGAATCAATTTAGTACAAATACTAACTTTTCTGCTGAAAATGGCAATTCCGGCGGGGCAAATAGAAAAACTGGTAAAGACGGGAAGGATTTAGAAATATATTTGCCCCTTGGGACATGTGTAATTGATAAAAATACGGGAAAGGAAATTTACGATCTAAATATTGTGGGTGAGCGAATTTTGCTTTGCAAAGGAGGCCAAGGAGGACTAGGGAATTGGGAATTTAGAAGTGCGGAGGAAACGGCACCAAGACATGCAGAACCAGGTCAAAAAGGACAACTCAAGGAATTGACACTTTCTTTAAAACTCATTGCTGATTTTGGCTTTATCGGGCTACCTAATGCAGGTAAAACTAGTCTGCTTAATGAATTAACAGGCGCTCACGAAAAAACTGCAAATTATTCTTTCACCACCCTTTCCCCTGCACTCGGGGTTTTAAATCATAAAATAATCGCTGATATTCCCGGATTAATCGAAGGAGCTTCGGCGGGAAAAGGATTGGGTATAGACTTTCTTAAGCACATAGAAAAGGTCAAGGTAATAGTCCACTGTATATCTTGCGAGTCTTCTGACTTGTTAAAAGATTACCAAATAGTAAGAGCTGAACTTAAAAAGTTTAATCCTAAACTTCTTGGAAAACGGGAATTAATTCTTCTAACCAAATCAGATTTGGTTGATAAAAAATATTTGAAAAATGCCAAAAGTAAACTCAAAGTAAGTACGGATGAAGTTCTTGCAGTTTCAGTTAATGATTGGGAAAGCCTCGAAAAACTTAAACTTTTTCTTAAAAGCTTGGGTGGCTGATGGGATTCGAACCCACAACCCCTGCCTCCACAGAGCAGTGCTCTAACCATTGAGCTACAACCACCAGATATGCTACTATAGTATCATAATATGACCACTAAAGACGAGAAGCCCAGAAAAAAAGTTGTAGTAGAGGAGATATCTTCAGAAACCCCTAAGATTGAGGTGCCCGTTGAAACTCAACCACATGTAGAACCTGGAATACACGAACAAATTAAAAAAGAAGAAACCGTCATTCCCATAACTCCGCCTGCAAAATCTGGTCCTAATGCACTAGTAATTATCATTCCTGGAATTTTCCTTTTAGGAGCACTACTTGGTGGAATTTATTTCTACCAAAGTAGTGTAAATAAAAACCCAATAGAATCGAAAGCGCCAGTTGCCATGGTCAGTCAAAATCCTATTCCAACAGCAACTCCTAAAGTTGAAGGTTTGGATCTGACTAAATTTCCAATTTCAATTCTAAATGGATCGGGAATAAAAGGCGAGGCGTCAAAAGCCCAAGCTATAATTGAAAAAGATGGGTTTAAAGTTTCAGCAACAGGAAATGCTTCAAATTACTCATACAAAGAAACGATGATCCAAATTAAAAGCGGGGTTTCTGATGATTTTATAGTAAAATTAAAGGAAACTTTAGGAGAAAGTTATAAAGTGGCAACCAAAACCCAAAGCCTTAAAGATTCCTTTAAGGATGATGTAGTTGTCATCCTTGGCTCTTCAAAATCAGAGTGAGCGGGTAGGGGGGATCGAACCCCCATCAAAAGATTGGAAATCTCTTATACTACCATTGTACGATACCCGCAATCATATAAAAACGTTCAATGGCCAAGCTATGCTTACCATTGTACAATACCCGCCTGTGTCGGAGTGACAGGATTCGAACCTGCGGCCTCCTCGTCCCAAACGAGGCGCGCTACCAACTGCGCTACACTCCGATATAAACCTTAATCCTATAGTGCCGAGGGCGGGACTCGAACCCGCATGAGTTATGCACTCGAGGGCTCTTAAGGCCCTTGCGTATACCATTTCGCCACCTCGGCTATTATCGCATATTTTACAACAAAACTAATATTTGTGCGCCCAGAAAGAATCGAACTTTCATTCCTTGTTCCGAAGACAAGTACTCTATCCGTTGAGCTATGGGCGCATTTACCTAATTACTGTATAATTATACCCTAAATGGCCACAATTACAGAACAAATTGAAGAGATAGAGGCAACATTAAGAAAAACTCCACATCATAAAGCAACTAATGGTTTTATTGGTGCAATGAGGGCTAAAATTGCAAGGCTTAAAGACAAAGAAATTGAGTCCTCTAATAAGTCTGGTGGCGGCGGTGGGGGTGGCTTTACTGTAAAAAAGCAGGGAGATGCCACCATTGTTCTGGTTGGTCCGCCATCGGCAGGCAAATCGACCTTAATTAACCTTCTTACAAATGCGGAAAGTAAGGTTGCCCCATATGCCTTTACTACAGTTACTGTTATTCCTGGAATGTTTAAGTATAAAGAAGCATATATCCAAATGCTGGACATCCCGGGACTAATTGAAGGAGCTAGGCAAGGAAAAGGGAGGGGTAGGGAGGTTTTGTCTGTAGCAAGAGGTGCAGATTTATTAATTATAATGACTGATATTCAAAGGCTGGAAAGGATTGCAAAAATGGTTGAGGAGCTAGAAAAGGCCGGAATAAGAATAAATAAAACCAAGCCAAGCGTTTTAATTGAGAAAAAAGTAAGTGGAGGGCTTAATATACACTCAAACATTAAACAGGAATTTGATAACGAAACAGTTAAAGGAATCGCCCGAGAATACGGTATTAAAAGTGGAGATATTTCTATAAAAGAAAAGCTTAGTATAAATAGGCTTTTTGATTCATTTTCAGTTAATAGAGTTTATATTCCCGCTATTTTTGTAGTTAACAAAGCCGATATAAGCCAACCAAAAGCAAATGATAATTATGTTTACATTAGTGCTAAAAATGGGATGGGGATAGATAATTTAATAGCTTCAATTTGGAAAGAAATGAAATTTGTTACTGTAAAAATCATTAATGGATCACTTATTATGAAAGATGGAGATTCACTAAATGATGTAGCAACCAAAATCGGTTCTGATTTTAGCCAGAATGTAAAATTAGCCAAAATTTGGGGATCTGGAGCGCTATTTCCAGGCCAGGAAGTTTCACTTTCCACACAAGTTAAGGATGGAATGGAAATACATTTTTTGTGAGCCAAAATTTTGTTATCCCGAACGACATTATAGTTCAATTTGTTGATGTTATAAAAAATTGGAAGCTGATGTTTGAAGATGATTTGACTTAACTAATTCGTAAAAGAATTTTTTCAACAATATTATTACGATTTACAATATTCCATGACTTTTCGTTGGCTACTTTTTTGGTTTGTTTATCTGGTTCCATCACAAAAGGAAACTCGACTTTATCTAGCATGTCTGTATCATTAAGTGAACTACCTACGGCTATCGATCCTTTTGGGTCATAACAATTTATCAATTCAGAAATTATACCTTTTTTACCAACTAATGAAAGTTTTACACGACCAGTAAAATTGCCATCTTCAACCTCAGCAATCGAAGATATATATTTATCAATTTTAAACAATTTTCCTACAGCTTCACATGTAAATTGAAAATTGTTTGTCACGAGGCAAATATCGTGAGTTTCTTTGAGTAAAGGGATTATTTTTTTAAAATATGAGAAAAAATCACTCTCATGTTTAAATATGTATTGATAAACGTTATCCTCAATATTTTTGTAATCTTTATTCTTGAGTGACATTGCGTGAATATTCAGCAAGCTATTGGCAGCATCCTTATATTTTTTTAGATGAAGTTTGTATTTTACAGCCTCAATAAATATTTTGTTCCATGTGCCCTTTACTAATAATCCACTCTTTTCCTGTAATTTAATTTGCTCAAGCATTATATGTCCATCATAAATCACGCCATCAATATCAAAAAAGGCTATTTTTTTATTCATGATAATCATGTATCCACAAATCTCCAACTCTTCTGCCTAATCCCAAAACTTCATCACGATGGCTTTCGTAGAAATTGCTGACTTCTTCTGCTTCTTGTTCTGTAATAGGGCTATTCATTTTAACCTCATTTGTTCTAATAAATATATCAATCGCTGGTACATTTTGGCCAAAATATCTGTTGATCAAATCTTTTTGAGTTGGTTTATTACCAGTTTCCTTAAAATGATCGATTGCCAAATTGGCAATTATTTCTGTTTCCCCATCTGTTCAAAAACCAATTCCAATTAATATGTGTTTTTGAGGTGATTCAGGATTAATTTTTTTAGATAATTCTATGTATTTATCTACTATTTCACCACCCTGCATTTTTCTAGTCCCATCTAGATCTCCATAAAAAATAACCGTAGCATTGTGTTTTTTGCAAACCGAAAGAGAATACTCTTCCGTTAGAGGTTTAAGAAGTCTATCTAAACCCAATAGATTTATGAATTAACCCTGTAATATGATCCTCGTGGTATAACCAATGATCATCATGAAATCCAGGTTTTAATTTTAATACACGTCTTGTTCCGTCTAGCATAATAGCTGCACATTCAGGTTTACCTGTTTCTTTGATTATTTCTGCAATTTCCTTTCGACTATGTCGTAAAAAATCGGTTGGGTTTTGATTTTCGCTTTCTCTATCCTTCATATTGATGATTATATCAAAATATGTCAAAGTACGAATCCACCGAGGGTTAGGCCAGAAACACCAATTTTCTGAGGCTAAATTTCTTCAAAAACTAAGTGAAC
>JBBTWD010000008.1:0-2881 GCA_038062915.1 Patescibacteria group bacterium | reverse complement strand
AACTTTAAAAGACAATTACAAAGTTGAAGACATCTTGAAGCTAATTATTTAAAACTAAGTGACCGTTTATGAACGGTATCCATGCGGAGAGTACAGGGGTCGAACCTGTTAGGGATTACTCCCACGAGTTTTCAAGACTCGCGCGTTACCGTCCCGCCCACTCTCCTTAAGCGGAGGATGAGGGAGTCGAACCCACCGACCACTTGCGTGATCAAGGTTTAGCAAACCTTTGCCTTAGCCGATCGGCATATCCTCCAGAGTAAGTAGGCTGATTATACCAAAAATATGAGATTAGAGTTATACTTAAATCATGGATCCTGCCGAAGAGAATAAAGAAGTGCAACCGGTTGTTGTTAGACGCGAGCCTGAAAACGACCTCTTTACCTGGATTGCACCGTCCCGACCTTTTAAAACAAGAACTAGAGAGTATTATGTTACCTTATTTGCAATTACCGGTTTAGTCGGCCTTGTTCTTTTTATAGCAGAGGGGGCAATGCCTGTGGTTTTACTTATTGCCATTACATTTCTTTTTTACGTACTATCGACAGTCAAGCCAGAAGATGTTGAATATAAAATTACCAATAAGGGTATCAAAGTTTCTGGTAAAAGAACCGATTGGCAAGTGTTGAGTAGATTTTGGTTCACTAAGCGTTTTGATAGCGACTTATTAGTCATTGAGACATTTACACTACCCGGAAGAGTTGAACTTTTAGTTAAAGAGGAAGACAAAGGAATAATTAGAAAGCACTTAACCGCCTATTTACCTGAAGAAGGGGTTGCAGCTACGGGGTTAGAAAAAGCGGCCAATTGGTTTTCTAGTAAGCTGCCGGGAAATAAATAACTCTTTATTTTACAGAACGGCCGGGGTATAATAATTTATATATGAATCTGCGTTCGTTTAGACGTAATTGGTCAAAAGAGACCATTGAAGAAGCAAGAAAACTTAGAACAAGCGGGTTAACCTACAGAGATATTTCAATCAAGCTTGGCATAGCAAAAAGCACTCTTTTTAATTGGATAGAAGAGATTAAGAGGCCTGGATATATTACCGAAGCCGACAAGAAAAAACATCTAACGAAAATAAGGTTACTGGCTACCAAAAAAATTAAGGAGATGAGGATTGACAGACTTAGTAGTATAACTAAGCGTGCTAAATTAGATGTTAAAAATTATTCATTTGGTGACAGGGGATATAAACGATCGTTGTTGGCAATGCTTTACTGGGCTGAAGGGTCAAAAGGACGTGGTTGTGTAACGTTTGCAAACACAGATCCTTCTATGAGTTATTTATTTATCACTTTACTCAGAGGCTGTTACCGGCTTGATGAAAGTAAATTTCGTATTAGATTGCATTTGCATTATTATCGTTCGGCGTCAAAATCAAAGAAATTCTGGTCTGATCTTTTAGATATACCTTTACAAAAGTTCAATAAGATTTATATTAAAAAACGAAGCAATAGCGGCAAACGATTTAGAAGAAACTTTTTAGGAATTTGTTTTATAAAATATTATAGTGAGGAATTAAGATTTGAATTATTAGAAACATCCAGGCTGATAGCAGAAAAATATGTGCCCATAGCTTAACTGGATAGAGCGCAACTTTGCGGAAGTTGAGGTTAGGTGTTCGAGTCACCTTGGGCACACACGCAAATTAACTAGAGTTAAATATGGAGGATGGGCGGGACGGTAACGCGTTGGTTTCGAAAACCAATTCCCGAAAGGGATAGCAGGTTCGACTCCTGCATCCTCCGCACAAATCATGTATAATCACGATTTATAACTTTAACAATTATGAATATTTCTAAAAATAATCAACAAGTTTATGTAGCAGGAGCGATAGTATTTAGGGATTATCGTGGTAAACGCCAGTTTTTAATCACTAAGCAAAAAGAAGGAGATGGTTGGGAAATACCAAAGGTGGCAGTTAGAAAAGGTGAATCTTCGGTTAGGGCAGCCATTAGAATGACAGGAGAGCAAGCTAGTATGTCTGCAAGAGTTTTGGAAGAGGCGGGTAGATCATCTGCCGCTGTTATCGTAAATGGTAAACCAGTTCCTCAAAAGCTCTATTACTACTTAATGATCTTACGATCTATTAATGGAGAAATAATGGGTTTTAACGAAGCAAAATGGGTGGAATATAGCGACGGACTCAAAAAACTTGAACAGAAGCGCGAAAAGGATATATTTAAAGCAGCAAGGGGGGTTTTAGCGCAGTGGCAAAAAAATCACAAAAATTACAAACAGGAAGAAAAAGACGATATAGAAGCAGAAATTCAAGAGGAGGCTCTCAAAAACTCACAACAGCAATAGACGATCCTTCGGTTGTAAGAGAATTTTCTTCAGGTGGGGTGGTTTACAAAGATCACTTATGGCTTGTGCGCTCTACTATGCCAAGCGAATTATTCCCCAAATCTTATTGGATGCTTCCTAAGGGTTGGATTGATGAAGGTGAAAACATAGAAGATGCCGCAATAAGAGAAGTTGGTGAAGAAGCTGGGGTTGGGGCCAAAATTATCAAAAAAATAGAGACAATAAAATATTTTTTCAAACACCCAAATAGAGGTAATATTTTAAAATTTGTAACATATTTTTTGATGGAATATATAGATGATTTACCCCAAGGTCATGATAATGAAACATTAGAAGTTTTGTGGCTTTCTTATGAAGAAGCCTACGCAAAACTTAGCTTTGTGGGGGAAAAACAAATCCTCAAAAAAGCTAGTGAGATGTTGGTATAATACAGCTCCGGGGTGGGGTGTCCGAGTGGTTTAAGGAGCATGATTGGAAATCATGTGGTCGCAAGGCCTCGCAGGTTCGAATCCTGTCCCCACCGCCAGTTGGGAAATGTCTTTGTTGGCTCGCCCTCTGCGAGGGCTCGCCA
>JBBTWD010000007.1:0-9580 GCA_038062915.1 Patescibacteria group bacterium | reverse complement strand
AAATTTGGATATATAAAAATCTATCAAAATTAAATATTGGTGGTGCAATGGCTGTTGGTGGAACTTTTAGATATTTATCTGGTTTTTCTAAACTTCCGCCAAAGTGGATGGAAAAATTAGGCTTGGAATGGGTTTGGAGGTTTCTAACCGAGCCAAAAAGGATTTTTAGAATTTTCAATGCCTTTCCACTTTTCCCAATTAGGGTTTGGATACATAAATTGAAAACTAAATAGCTAGTTTGATTTTGCCATCGGCATATTGACTGAGAAGAATATTGACGATTGTCTGATAGGGTATGCCCTTTACTTGAGCTTTTGATTTTATTTTCGAAATAACATTTTTTTTGACACGAATAGTCATACTTTGCCTGTTTTCTATATGCCCTTTTGCAGCTTCTTGAAGTTCCAATTTGTATTTTTCGAATTGTTTTTTAGACATAGGAAGCCATTCTCCTTGTGCAATAGAGGCTTCCAACTCTTTCTCGTAGTCATCTAATACTAGATTTTTAAACGGATCTTTATTTTTCATTTTTTATATATTTTTTGGTAAATTCTCTACTTGGCCAACATGTCTTAAGAAATATAACCTTTCTAACCTTATCTTTTACATATGGTACTGCATAGGCATAATTATCAATCTTAACTATTAGTATTCTCTGATTCGAATATTTTTTAAGGTTTGGATTTTTAGTATCTTTTAAAACTTTGCCATCTGTTATCGCATCAATAATTTCTTCAAATCCAATACCTCTGTTTTTTTTCAACCACTTATTCTTGTCAGGATTATAATCAAAATCCATGATAATTATATTATATATGTATGTACATTGTCAATACTTTCTTTCCAAAATGAAGTCAATAAGCTCTTTTAGTTGACTTCTAGCTGGTTCTTTTTTAAGAAAACCAAGTTTTTTATCAAAAATTTCCTTTGCCATATTTTTTTCTTTGGTGGCAAGTTTTTTAACATAATCAATCCCTTTTGTGTTTGCCAGTGTTGTTTTGCCTTCTTTTTTGTCCTGATCGTAATCAATTAAATCATCAACTAGCTGGAAACATCTTCCTAGATGTAATCCGAAGTTGGTAATCTTATTAAGTTCACTTTTGCTGGCACTGGCCAATAATGCACCCAAACGCATTGGTCCAGCGATTGAGTAGTAACCGCTTTTACTGTCAGCTGAAAAAAAATATTCAGTGTCAGGTATGTTTTTTCTGTTTTTTTCGGCCCATATGAGTTCAACTCCTTGCCCTAAAACAGTTCTCATCATAATTTTATAGAATTCATCAATGATTTTTGTATCACCTTGATTGATTATCATTTTCCACATAACAGTCATTAAGGCGTCGCCTGCGTTAATTGCTAGTTCAAGCCCATAAATTTTATGAAGTGTTGGTTTTCCCCTTCTCAAATCTGATTTATCTTCAATGTCGTCGTGGATCAAAATCCATTCTTCGGATAACTGCATTGCGGCTGCAGTTTTGATGGCTTGATTTGCTTTTAATCCCAGCGCTTCGGTTATAAGAAGCACGAAAGTTGGTCTAAGATATTTACCCTTTCTTTCCGGATATTCCCGGTTTATTTTCCAATATAGTTCAACTCCTTTTGCAAATTTTTTTGGAATGGAAAATTGACTAGGGTAGATCGGGTCTTTTAGATATTTTTCAATTTCTGGCCAGACGAGTTTTTTTGTTCTTTCTAAAGTATCTTGTACCACGACTGTATTATACGCCAGTATGATATAATTTTCAGCATGTCTGATCCAAAAACTCTTCCCATAGGAACAGTGGTCCCAAGTCATATTGCCATGATTTTGGATGGTAATAGAAGGTGGGCTAGGAGTAAGGGGCTTAAACCCTGGGAGGGGCATTACAGGGGTTATTTAGCAGTAGAAAAACTTGCTCATTCAGCTAGAAAGCTTGGGGTGCACACTTTTACAGTTTGGGCATTTTCAACTGAGAATTGGGACAGGCCAAAAAGTGAAGTTAATGCCATTATGAATCTTTTTAGAAAAGCCTTAAAAGAAAAAGAAAGAGAATTTCATAAAGATAAAGTTGCTCTGGTTCACTTAGGTAGAAAAGATAGATTACCTCTTGATATCCAAAAAGAGTTAACAAGAATTGAGATAGAAACGGAGAAGTATAAACAAAATCATATTTTTAACTTGGCTGTTGATTATGGCGGCCGCGATGAAATTTTAAGAGCTACTCAAAAAGCAATTGACTCAGGTGTCAAAAAAATTGACGAAAAATCTTTCGAAAAATACCTCGACACTTATACTCAGCCATATCCAAACCCAGATTTGTTTATAAGGACTTCAGGAGAGCAGAGAACTAGTGGCTTAATGCCTTGGCAAATGGTTTATGCGGAATACTTATTTAGTGATATTCATTTACCTGATTTTTCTCCTAGTGATTTAAAAAATGCAATTCTTGATTTTAGCCGTAGAAGGAGAAGGTTTGGAGGGAATGATGCTGTGGAACACTTCAAATTTGATCCAAAACTTGTAGCTAAACTAGAACTCAAATGGTGGAGACTTGGAAATATACCACAGGGTGTCACCCTGCTGGATTATTCAATTAAGCATTTAAAAGAACAGTTTGGGTTATCTAAAGAACTTGCCAAGAAAGCTGCCAAATTTACAATTGAAGCTTTTGCTTTTGGGGAAAAAGGTAAATGGGAAAAGGCAAAAATTTCACTTAAAAAGTTTTACCGGCTTATTAAAAATGAGCTTAAACTTGCTTTTGAACCAGAAATAGTAGCTTCGATGGAAGTCCAAATGAGGAGGGAAAACGGAGAGGTAGAGGAAACCACAAAAACTCATTTAGCAGAAGTCTATAGAATCTCGCTTTTTCAAGCAGCCAAAGCTGCACACCTTAGAGTTTTAGCAAATATTGAAAGAAATAAAGGCAATTGGGATAAAGCAGAAGATTATTTGGAGAAGTATTACAGTGCATTAAAGGAACGTATAGCCTGACCTTTAAGGGTGTAACCCTTCAAGGTCTGTACTCAAATCTAATTCTTCAGTTTGATATTTAAAATTTTCTACGAAGTCTTTATAACTTTTAATATTGTTATACTTAATAAATGTACTTTCATTAAAATAATCAAGAACTTCTTTGTTTTTTACCCAAGAGATATTGAAGTGGTTTAAATAGTGAGCATAGGAGGAGTATGCATTAACCAGATCCTTAGTAAATTTAAGTGGGTTCTTATGAATATATCGAGTAAGATCAAGCAAATAATCTTTATTAATTACATTAGCGGCTTTATATGTTCCTTGGAATAACGGACCCAACCTTTTATATCGTTTATTAAAATACATTGAATATCTAGTGAATATTGACTTAGTAAATTTCTTGATAGAATCTTTATCTTTTTGTTTCACTAAAATATGAACATGATTTGGCATAAGGCAAAATGCAAAAAGTGTTATTTCCTCACCGTAATTTGTAATCTGCTTGGGTATACCTTTAAAGGTTACACCCTTCAAGGTAAAATCTTTTTTGAGGCTTTCAGTATCGAGTGGAGGACTAAGGCATTCTTTTAAGTAATTCAAAAAGACTTTGTAATCTTGTTCATCCATAAATATTTTTCGCTTTTCTACACCTCGATTGTAAATATGATAAATGGAGTTTGAAATATAAAATTTAACAACATTTTTGCCAGGCATAATTTAGTATACCTTTAAGGGTTACACCCTGCAAGTACTGCAAGTACAAAGTGTGATAAAATTAAAAAATGAAGACCTCAAAAGTTTTTACAAACCCCACGATCTTGAAGATACTAGATTATTATAAAAATCTCTGGGCACTTTCTTACGCGATAGGGATCGCGCATTGGGATTTAGAGACCTATATGCCACCAAAAGGAGTTGGCGCTCGTGGTGAGGCATTAGGAAGGCTTTCCACTATACGTCAGAAGTTATTTCTAAACAAAGATTTTGTTTCACTCATTCATAAATCTCAAAAAATAAATAATTTAACAGATGAAGAAAAAGCAGTTGTTAGAATGCTTACTAGATCACTTAAGTTTTACGAAAAATTACCCTCAAAATTTATAGAAGAATTTGAAAATTTAACAAACAAGTCGACTGTTGTTTGGAGAGAAGCGAAGGCAAAAAATGATTTTAAATTATTTAAACCATATTTAACAAAAATTTTTAATTCAAATTGCAAAATGGCTGATTACTTAGGATATGTTAATAGTCCGTATGATGCACTACTGGATCAATACGAAGAAGGTTTAACCACAAAATATGTCGAAAATTTTTTTCTTGAAATTAAAAATCCACTAAAGAATCTACTTTCCAAAATAATGAATGCAAAACCTGCCCGCATTGCTACGCAAAGCGTTGCAGGCGGGTATGATAAACAAAAAATGTCAGAGTTAAATGACAAAATATTAAAATATTTCTGGGGCGAGTATGGTCAAAACTTTCGACTGGACACCTCAACTCATCCCTTTACGACATCTTTTAGTAAGTCGGATACAAGAATTACAACTTGGTATCATGATCGCGATTTTGCAAGAAGCCTCTTGGCCACAATTCATGAATTTGGTCATGCTCTATATGATTTACAAAGTGCAGATGAGCTTGAAATGACTTCAATTGCCGGTGGGAGCTCTTTGATAATTCATGAGAGTCAATCAAGATTCTGGGAGAATTTTATGGGGAGAAGTGAAAGTTTTATCGATAAGTTCTTATCTGATATGCAATTGGCTGTTCACAGTTCACAGTTGACGGTTGACAGTGTTTATACATATTTTAATAAAGTTTCTCCAGGACTTTTAAGGGTTGAAGCAGATGAAGTTACATATCACTTCCACATCATGTTGAGATTTGAGATAGAGAAAGAAGTAATAGAAGGAAGATTGGAGGTTCGCGATTTGAGAGAGATATGGAACGCGAAAATGAAAGATTATCTTGGCATAACTCCAGAAAATGATTCAGAGGGAGTACTTCAAGACATTCATTGGAGTGGGGGAAGTGTGGGCTATTTTCCAACTTACAGTCTGGGAACATTTCTAGGAGCACAGTGGGCTGACCAGATGAAGGTCGGACCCTTACAGACGCGCCCACTAGAGGGTCCGACTTTTGTGAAACTGTGGCTTCGGAATCATATTCATAAATTTGGATCGACTTACACTTTAGTTGATCTTTTAAAGAAAAACGGGATGAAATTTGATCCAAAAGTGAATCTTAAATATCTTCAAGAAAAATATTCAAAAATATATAATTTTTAGAAATTGACTATTGACGAGAGATGTAACTCTTTGATATCTTCTGATGAAGATTGATAAGTTACAGGCAAGAGACTAATAATATATGGATCAAAACGATAAAAAAAGAATCAAATTAGAAGATCTTCCGGATTTACTTACAGTCCGTGAAGTTTCAGAGCTTCTTCGTGTTTCACCCCTTACTATTAAAAGATGGGGTAAACGCGGAAAGCTTCCCGCAATCCGCATCAATTCTCGGGGAGACAGGCGCTATAAGAAGGAAGCTATCCTCTGGCTTCTGGGAATGCAGGTAAAAGAATAACACAATAAAGTAGTTCTTGACAAATGGTACAATAATTACTACTATTGTACCATAGAATACAAAATATGAACCAACTGGCAGAGATGTTGATAAAGGAATGGCACAATCGACCCCTGCCTGATATTATTTCCAGGGATATTGATTTAGCAGAATATAGTAATTTACAGATCAGGAAAATTGTCAGTCTGGTTGGCTTTAGAAGGGTAGGAAAAACATATATTTTTCTGGATTTTGCTAAAAAAATTGGCAAAGCCGATTGCCTTTATATCAATTTTGAGGATGAACGGATTCCCAAAAAAGTTGGTTTTTTGTCTGATGTGATTGATGCCTTGACCGAAATTTCGGGAATCAAACCGTACACTCTCCTTTTTGATGAAATTCAGAATGTGCCGGATTGGAGTATTTGGGCAAGGCGAATAGTGGAAACAACGAATCATAAATTATTTGTAACCGGTAGCTCCTCCAAATTGACTTCCCGAGAGCTTCCTACAGAACTTCGCGGAAGGTCGTTAACTGTCAACATTGAACCATTGAATTTTTCGGAATTTTTGAGATTCAAAAAGACAGATTATGACTTGCTTCCTGTGGCCAGACAGCAAAATTTCTTAAGAGAGTATATTACTTATGGAGGATTTCCCGAAGTTTCCTTGGTTGATGAAGGCAAAAAAATTTTGGTTATTAATGAGTATTACAACACTTTTGTTTCTAGAGACATTATTGAAAGGCATAGGATAAGAAATAGTGAACTTCTTAATAGTTTGATTAAGCTACTGTTGAATTCGCCGTTTTACACGATTTCTGGTTTAACTAAATCTCTAAAATCAATGGGATTTGATACCGGTAAAGCCACAATAGCCAGATACATCTCGTACCTTGAAGAAAGCCTTTTTTTACGAAATCTGGAGCTGTATACACCGAGTGTTAAAAAAAGGGGTAAGGCGCAAAGAAAACCGTATTTTGTCGATAATGCGTTTCTTTTTAGGTTTTCAACCGAATTTTCTGACAACTTCGGAAGGCTTATGGAAAACATGGTTTTTAATAGGTTGCCAAATATTTATTATTGGCGGAATTATCAGGAAAAAGAGATTGATTTTGTAGAAAGAGAGAGAGAGGTTAACAATAAATTAATTCAGGTAAGTTTTGTAAATGATAGGAGTGAAATTAAAGAAAGGGAGATAAAAAACTTGATTCTAGGATCAGAAATACTTAAATGTGATGACCTAAATCTTATAACCTGGAGCGTTGAAGGTTTCGTGGAAAAAAGCGGTAGGAGAATAAAATTGATACCGATATCAAAATTTTTAATTTAGATAGGGTATATTTTCCCCAAAAGCCAGCCGAAACACTTTTCATAACAATAAATTGTTATAGTGTCCCGGCCGGCCGAAAGTCTAGTCGAATAGCAGCCAAAGTAACGGGCCGCAAAAAAATATTAGTTCGAAAACCAAGGTCTTGTTGCTCATTTTTTTCTCCTTTGGTTTACAAGAAGCGGCTGGCTTCTGTCAGTTTCAGCCGCTCCAGGCCATTTCGTTATCTAGGGATATTCTTAAGTGCTTCTCCTCCAATAATGGCACCGATCAGACAGGCAATTAGAATTTCCGGTGTTCCAATGTACAGGAGTGAGAATCCGATTGCTGCGACGACTCCGGCTTTGTTGAGTCCTTCGAAAAACCCGATTAGGAGTGATCCAAAATTGAGTTTTCCATGATGAAAATTCGTGATTGCTTGGTTGAGTAGGTGCATTCGTGCTCCGCTGACTCCAGTCGTGATTAAGTAGATAAAACTAGACATACCATACATCACCATTGTGTCCGTGGCTTTTTCGGTGGGGTATCCAATGATATATACCCAGGCCAGTTCAAGAACAACAATCGGCCACGTAGATTTGGTTTTCATCCTGACCATAACTCCCATACCAAGCGCCATGATCGGGAGGGACGCAAGGAACAAACCTGCCGGCAAGACATTGCCGTCAGCCAGCGCGATAATCTTCGTGGCCACAGTTTCTCCTACATTAAGCGTTGTTAGTAAAATGCAGGAGAGAATCAGACCGATAAGTACCAGCAAGAAAAAGTTCCCAAGACAGTTTTTCATTTCAGCCTCCTTTCAAGGCTAGAAGAAACTTTTTGGCAAGGTGTGCAGATCTCGAGTGGCTGTCATCCGCGAATTTTTTATATATCGAGTGTTTTCTTTCACTCGGTAATTTTTGACTAGACTTTGTTAATGTACCCCCAAATTGTTATCAGGATGCAAATGTCTCCTGCCAATTTCTCAAGCCTATAGTCTATTATTTTTAGCTTCAAAAGTCAAATGTCTGATTAATTTAAATGGTGAAATTGATACTTGACAAAAAGTATTACTTTTTGTAAAGTATCCTGACTATGATTTATTCCCGTAAAATATATTCAGAACTTTTAAAACATTCCAAAACACCTCAAGTTACTGTTTTAACAGGTATGAGGCGAACGGGAAAAACAACTCTTATAAAAAAGCTTCTTTCGGACCTACCTAATAAAAACTCTATTTTTTTAGACTTCCAGAGGCTTGATATACGCGAGATTTTCCAGGAAAAAAACTATGAGGCAATTAGAAATCATTTGATTTCACAAAAATTGTATCCTAAGAATATGATTGTGGTCATTGATGAGATCCAGCTGATGCCAGATGCCACAAGTGCCATAAAATATCTACACGATCATTATGGCATTAAATTTATAATTACAGGTTCAAGCTCTTATTATCTTAAAAACTTGTTTTCAGAGTCTTTGGCTGGTAGAAAAAAGATTTTTGAACTATATCCATTGGATTTTAGTGAATTTTTAACATTTAAAAATGTAAATTTTAAGGCCTTAAATTGGAAGTCCCTGCAGTTTAATAAGCTAGAATACAACAGGCTTTCTTCCTACTACGAGGAATTTATTCGTTTTGGCGGATTCCCCCAGGTAGTTTTAGCTCAAAATCAAAGTGAAAAACTAGATAATTTAAAGGACATTTTCTCTTCATATATAAGTATTGATATAAAGTCCCTAGCGGACTTTAGTGATGAAAGGAATTTATATAATTTAGCCAAGCTATTAGCTTCAAGAGTAGGTGGTCGGATAGATTATTCGAAACTTGCAAGTTTAACCGGTCTTTCTAGACCAACTGTGACCAACTATTTATCTTTTTTTGAGAAAACGTACTTAATAAAAACAGTGGGGGTTTACACTAGAAACATTGATCGAGAGATAGTAAAAGCTAATAAATTCTTTTTTTGTGATACAGGTATCGCTAATATTTTAGCTGATATTTCGGGTGGTTCACAGTTTGAAAATACAGTTTTTAATCAATTAACTAAACAAGGTCAAATACAATATTATTCACTAAAAAACGGCAACGAAATTGATTTTATTTTAGATAAAAAATTGGCCCTAGAGGTTAAAGAGACACCCACAAGTGAAGATTTGTCATTCTTGTTAAAAATTTCAAAAATTGCAAAAGTTAACAAAATTAAGTTGGTGGGTAGAAATATCTCGCCTAAGTTTGACAATTATGTTTGGGGAGGGTCTATCTTGTGAAGAAAAATTTTTCTTACAAAAAAATCTTTAGGTACCAACAAAAGGATGGCTGGTGTGGGCCTGCTGTAATTCAGATGATTCTTCTTGCTAGTGGAATTAAAAAATCTCAAAGTGCAATTGCTAAGGATGTTTATAAGGCCTGGTGGGGAACAAATCAGGCTACGGTTTATTCTTATTTAAGTCGATTTTTCAAAAAAATGAATTTTAGACAAAATTCTAAGATTTCTGATTTAAAATATCATCTAGATAAGGGGCATCTAATAATTGTAAATTGGTGGGATGACTATGACTCAAAGGTTAACGAAGACTGTGGACATTATAGTCTGGTTTTTGATTACAACAAAAAAACTAAAAATCTTACCCTAGGCGACCCCGCTAAAAACGGTGGAATTTGGAAAATTGACGCTAAAGATTTTAGAAACAGGTGGTACGACTCTCTTGACCAACGAGGTAAAAAATGGGTCGAGGGTTGGTTTCTTTGGAT
>JBBTWD010000006.1:0-1979 GCA_038062915.1 Patescibacteria group bacterium | reverse complement strand
AACCTTGACTTTTGGGCAAATTAGTTATAGGATATGTCTTAGATCAAATGAGCATATCAATTGATTCTAAATTTATAGTAAAATCCTGCCATGTCACTAGAACCAGAACCATTTTTCAAACAATACAAAGCTATGGAAAGACGTGATTTTTTAAAAGTTGCAGGCGTAGGCGGGGCAGGTCTGCTTTTTACACGATTGTGTAACATATTAAACGTACCAATTGATCAAAATCCAGCCACACCAACTCTTCCACCCACACCAGAACCAACTCCTATTCCAGATGGGGTTTTGTTTTTAAGTGAAAATGAAGTTTTAGAAATTCCTATAGCCAAAACATTATCAGGAGAGTTAATTCCACTTAGAACCTTTTTTGAGGGAAACTTTCAAAAAAATCCCGATATTCTTGGACTTTTTAAAAACCCATCGTCTGTTAAATTTTCCGCAGTGGGTATCTCTACCTATGACAAAGTCCAAAAAAAGTCAACGATTTATCCATTTTTTTCAGCCGTATCTAACGAAGAAAATAAAGGCTTTCTAGCCTATGTGTTACAACCGAGATTTGATTTGGTTATTGCACCTCCATTAAACAAAATCGTAGATGAAAATGGCCTTGTATCTTTAGGAATAACAGATCATGTTTATCAAAAGAACGGTCTCTCAACTCCAATATTAATATATTCATTTGGCAAACTTCCTATTCCAATTTTAGAAACTAGGTTAACTGAAGAAGAAATAGCTAATATGACTCCTGAAGAATTAAATAAAATTAATTTGTACTTTACACAAGGAGGTTTTGAGACTGAAAACGAAAAATTTATGGGTGGCAAAGTCCAAGCAATAATGGCACCTCTTTCCGAAGCCCCCTCCCTCCCCGAACTCCTCGGCGGGGACGAAAGATATGCCCAGGAGATATTAAAACAAAACTATCCTTGGAAATACAGCCCCGACAAAACCCAACTCCTGGTGGATTGGGACAAATCCGGCAATTTCGAAGTTGCTTTTGAAAAAGTTGGGGATAAATGGGAAATTGGAGACAACAAATTTGTGTTTACTCCAGATTCGGCAAAAAATATTACAGGTAATGAAACTTTGCCATATTCATATAGCGGTAAAAGAATTAAAAAACATTTCGGACTTACTGCTGAAAGTGATGGATTCGTTGATCTAATTTTCACTGGCAAAATAACCAAAGTTCCACGATACGATCTTGAAACAGGGGAAATACTTTCAGGAACATTATTTATTGCTGAAGCTTTTACACAAGATGCAAACGGAACACCTGTAAAACTAGATGTTGTTGTCGGTCTTGTCATAAACGGAGAACAACCATACAAAAGAGCAGATGGTATACCGGACAATGAATCTGTTATTGATTCTGTTTTTGATTATGTCAAAAGATTTCCATCAGGATCAAGACAAACCACAAATTTTAGTGTCAGTGATACAGGTGGAAATAGTGATCTTTATAAATATGCAAAACCGTTTTTTGACGAAAATAGATTGTTCACAAGGAATGGAACCCCTCCAACTTTGTTAATTCCAACGACAGACTTCGAACATTTGTAGAATTAATATTTACTTCTAGCAAGTCAACTGACAAGGTTGTATCATTTGCTTATAAATGAAAGGTGTTAAGATTTCGCTTTTTTTGATATTTGTTTTGTTTCTATTAGTTCAAAGAAGTTTAGTGTTTGCCGAAAGTGGCTGTGGAGGCACAGAATTTTGTCAATCTACAAAGGTTGTAAATAATTACGATTGCAAAGCAGATTATGAATATGACCCACCACGTTGTAATAGGGTATCATCTGGTACAACAACAATAAACTGCACAGTAACGGAAACCGAATGTTATGGATATGAACAAAACTCAAGATGTGCATATAGTCAACAAGCTGGTGGTTGTTATTTAACAGGCAGAGATAAGGTCAGTTGCTGCTCGGGGGCGGGGGGAGGGGGTTATACATGCGATGGGGAAACCA
>JBBTWD010000005.1:0-1416 GCA_038062915.1 Patescibacteria group bacterium | reverse complement strand
TGTCAAGTACCCATTTCTTAAGATGATGAGTTTGTGTTTTTGTTTATGTACTCTTGTCTAAATTCATTAGGTGTCATTTTAAGTTTAGTATGAATTCTTTTATTATTGTAATAATATATCATTCTGTAAATTTCTTCGAGTAGTTCTCCTATGGTTTCAAATCTATTTAAGTCTCCTGATTCTACTTTTAGTTTACCAAAAAAAGATTCTTGATATCCATTTTCCCAAGGTGAACCTTTAGTACTCATTGAGACTTTAGATCCTGAAGTTTCTACTAAATTTGTAAAATCAAAACTATCATATTCACTACCTTGATCTGAATGAACTATTAAGGGAGGTGGGTACTTAGAAAGTGCATCTTCTAAAGCTCCTATGACTAAAAATCTATTGTGGAATCTTGAAACATTGTGTCCTACTACCTCTCTTGTAAATAGATCAATAATTGTGGCTAAATATATAAATTTTAACTTATATTTTATGTAGGTAAAATCAGTACACCAAACCATGTTTGGTTTATCAATTTTAATATCTTTAATTAAATTTTTATACTTTGTTGCAGGCTTATTTAAATCATTCTTTTTAATCATCTTTTTTGTTTTTCTTCTGTATGGTTTTATACCAAATTTATTCATGACTCTTAGTATTCTTTTTTTGTTTAACCTCAAAGCTAAGGCTATTCTTTTATGGCCATATGCAGGATGATCCACCAACACAGATTCAATTTGTCTTTTAACCTCCTCATCAATAATTGGTCTTTTAGGTTTGTAATACAAAGAACTTCTGGATATTCCCATCTCTTTTGCAAACTCAGTTTTGTTAAGTGCTGACCTAATCATTTCAATTTTTTTTTCCTCTTTCTGTTGTTAAAACTAGATTTCCTATAATTTCTTTAAGTTTAGAGTTTTCTCTCTTTAAATGATTAATTTCAATGAGTGGATTATTAGTTCCTATACCGCTACCTAACCAGCCATACACAGTATTGTGATTTATTCCATGCTGTCTTGCAATTTCAGCCACAGTTTCTTTACCTTCCTTAATTCTTGCAAGAACCTGTTCTTTAATTTCTCTTGGTATTACAGTTTTCATAGTTTAAGTTGATAATTTATTATACCAACTCAACGTCTATTTTATGGGGTACCTGTCACCACCTTATGAGTATATGAAAAAGTTTATTTAAAAGTCTGAAATGTACCCGTCCTATACAAGAACTTGTGGTACCTGTCCTTTTGTGTTATGATTTTTCTATGCAAGAAGTTAACCCGACTCCAACACCAGTAGTTATGCCTCAGATTGCAGTTCAACAATCCAAACAATCTAATTTTCTAGTTATTTTACTTTCAGTTTTGTTATTAATATCAGTTTGTCAAGTACCCCTTTTCTTAGACAGTAGTTCTTTCATTCCGGTTTCTTGAACTT
>JBBTWD010000004.1:0-57212 GCA_038062915.1 Patescibacteria group bacterium | reverse complement strand
TTCTTAAAGGCTATTTTAACTTAGAAGTGTAACCGATGTATCTCAGCCTACTCAGTTTGATTTCTCTCCTTGAAGTTTTTGTTTGGTTAAGGTAATTTGCGCTACATATGCAAAAACTGGCTCAGGGATTTTTAATAAATCTTGAGGGGGGGGAAGGTACTGGAAAGACTAGTCATATTCCATACCTTGTTGAACATTTAAGAGAGAAGGGTTTTATTGTTTACCCAACTCGTGAGCCGGGTGGAACTTCAATTGGTGAACAAATCCGCGAAGTGCTTCATGATTTGAAAAATACAGAAATGCACCCCCGAACAGAAACGTTGCTGTATCAAAGTTCTAGGGCACAAATAGTTGAACAAGAATTAAAATCTAGATTAAATAAAAATGAGATAATAATTTGTGACAGGTTTTTTGATTCAACAATAGCCTATCAGGGTTTTGGACACAAGCAAAATATAGCACGAATCAATTGGCTTATCGATTATGCAACGGGTGGTTTAACTCCTGATTTAACAATTCTTCTGGATATTGATCCAGAGATTGGCCATGGTCGTAAAAAAAATACTCTAGAGTGGAACAGAATGGATGCTATGGATAAAGAATTTTACGAACGAGTAAGAAGGGGCTATATAAAAATGGCAGAGATAGACGCCCGCTGGATTATTATAGATGCAAGCAATGAAATTGAACAAGTGCGTATGGATTTGATAAGAGAAACAACAAAAAGATTATCACTCATCGGTTTAATTGAAAGTGAGAGTAAAGGAGTAGAGAGATAATTTAATGCAACTTGACAAAAGTAATGTGAGAGTATAACATTAATGTATGTACCCAGGTTCTGTTACATATCAAGGTCAGATTAGTATTCCAGTTAAACTTAGACGCCTTTATGGTTTGGACAAAAATAAAAATGTCTTGATTTATGCTGAAGATGACGGAATTAAGATTAAATCGGTTCCTGATTTTTTATCCCTCGCTGGTTCGTTTAAAACGAATAAAAAGCCATTAACAAATAAGCAACTTGAAAATGTTGTTGCGAAAGCTATGGCTCAAGATGTTATTAAATGAAAACTTTTCTGGTCGATACAAACGCAATTCTGAGGTTTTTGCTGGGTGATGTTCCTTCGCAATTTCGCCTTATTAAAGCCAAAGTTAATGAAGTAAAAATAGGTAAACTGAAATTGGTGGTTCCCGAAATTATTTTTTTTGAATCATATTTTACACTAACTTCACACTATAATTATTCAAAAGAAAAAGTATTAGTAGCTTTAGAGTCGCTTGCCTCGTCTAACTATTTTGAAGTAGAAAATCGTGACTTTATTTTAAAAGGGCTAAAAATTTTTAAATCAGCAAATTTAAGTTTTGTGGATTCTTACTTAGCGTCTAGATCTGGGATTGAAGGTTATGACATTTTCACTTTTGATAAGAAGCTAGAAAAATATGCAAAAAGTAGTTGAATGTGTGCCGAATTTTAGTGAGGGGCGGGATCTCAAAATTATTAACTCTATTTTTGATGCAGCCAAAACTAAGGGTGTCAAAGTCTTCGACCTTGAATATAACAAAGACCATAATCGCATGCTTTTTACAATCGTTGGGAATCCGGAAGCAGTTTTAACTTCAGTTTTTGAATCAATAAAAGTAGCCATAAAGTTGATCGATATGAATAAGCACGTTGGTGAGCACCCTAGAATTGGAGCTACTGATGTGGTTCCCCTTGTTCCTATATCGGGTATTTCAATGGAGGAATGTGTAACACTATCCAATAAACTAGCCAAAAAGGTATCTGGTGAGCTTAAAATTCCAGTTTTTATGTATGAGGAGTCAGCTAAGAAAGAAGAATATAGGAACCTGGCTGACGTCAGAGCAGGAGAGCTGGAGAGCATGAGAGTTAAAATGAAGAAGCCAGATTATGGGCCAAATAAAATACATCCGACTGCCGGGGCGGTTGTGATCGGGGCAAGAAAATATTTGGTAGCTTTTAATGTAAACCTTGATACACCTAATGTTCAAATAGCTAAAGATATTGCCAAGAAAATTCGCGAAAAAGATGGGGGACTCCCGGCCGTTAAAGCTTTAGGGTTTTTGGTCGATGGAATGGCTCAAGTTTCCATGAATTTAGTTGATTTCGAGAAGACTAACTTCGATGCCACGTTTGACGCGGTGAAGAGAGAGGCAGATAAATTAAGCGTTAAAATTAAAAATTCTGAAATCTATGGTATGATTCCGCTTGAATCTTTGGTTCGCGCAGTTAAAGAAGTTTTCAAAGCAGATACTTTTAAAAGTGACCAGGTTTTAGAAAAGAAATTGTACGAATAATGTTCAATACAACACTTAAACAATTTCAAAAAGAATTAGGAAGTAAAAATGCGACTCCAGGAGGTGGGGTTGTTGCGGCTCTGGCTGGATCTTTTGCGGCGTCACTCGTTGAAATGGTTTGTAATTTAACAATAGATAAATTGGGTTATGAGAAAGTTCAAAAAAATGTTATTAAAATTCACAAAGAATCTCTAGAATTTAAGAAAAAGTTCGAGAGACTAGCCGAGGAAGATAAAAAGGCGTTTGATAAAGTACTTTCTTCATACAAAACTAAAGATAAAGAATTAATTAAAAAGTCACTTAGATACGCAATTGAAGTACCGATGGAAGTCAGGAGACTTGCGATAGAAACAGAGAAATTAGCTTTCCATATAGGCAAAATTGGTAACAAAAACGCCTATTCTGATGCCAAAACCGCAATCCACCTAGCTCACGCCGCAAGTAAGTCGGCATTGGAGAATATCAAAATTAACAAAGTGGCATTGAAAAGACTCTAGGTTGAACGTATAATACCTCTCTAATGGCTACAAAAATTAAACTTGAAGAACTGCTTGAGTCGGGTGCTCATTTTGGGCACCAGACAAAGCGCTGGAATCCAAAAATGGAGGAGTATTTGTATGGACAGGAAAAGGGCGTTCATATTTTTGATTTAACTAAAACAAAAGCGGCCCTTGAGCCGGCTCTCGAATTTTTGAAAAAGTCGGCTATGGAGGGTAAGACCATTCTTTTACTTGGAACCAAAAAACAAATCAAAGACAAAATTATAGAAGTAGGAACTCAAACATCAACACCATTTATTTCTGAAAGATGGCTGGGTGGAACCATCTCAAATTTTGAGCAAATTAAAAAATCTATCAAAAAGCTTCCAGAGATGAAAACCAAAATGGCCGAAGGAGAATATAACGAATTTACCAAAAAAGAGAGGCTTTTAATAGAAAGAGAAATCACAAGACTTGAGAGGTTTTTTGGAGGGCTGGCTGGCCTTGATAAAAGCCCTGAAGTTTTATTTATTGTAGACACCAAAAAAGAAGCCCCAGCAGTTCGCGAAGCGTCGAGAAAAGGGGTTGTAATTATAGGGATTGTCGACAGTAACTCTGATCCTGACATGATCGATTATCCAATACCGATGAATGATGATGCTAGTAGGGCTGTAACTTATATACTAGAATTGGTTAAAGAAGCGATACTTGATGGCAAAAATAAACGTAAACCAACTAAAAAAGCTTAGAGAAGAAACGGGGGCTCCGATTACTAGGGTAAAAGAGGCTTTGGAGGAATTTGGAGAGAAGAAGGCACTTGAGATTTTAAGAAAAGAAGGATTTGAAAAGGCCGAAAAAAGAGAGGGTAGAGTTACTTCACAAGGTAAGATATTTACATATAATCATCACACAGGGAAAATAGTGAGTGTAGTTGAACTACTTTGTGAGACAGATTTTGTAGTAAAAAACGAACTTTTTGAAAATTTAGGTAAAAATATTGCTATGCAGATAGCTTCGATGGGGGATAATGATTTAGTTAATCAAGATTACATTAAAGACCCTTCAAAAAAAGTTGGTGATTTAATAAAGGAGGTTGTTGCAAAAACTGGGGAAAACATTAAACTGGGACGAGTAGTATGGATGAAAATTTAATCACTTCAAAGTTTCAAAAAGTAATTGATTTATTAACTTCAGATGTAGGAACTATTCGGACGGGTCGCGCAACACCATCTTTGGTAGAAAATATTATTGTCCCAGCATACGGTAGCACGCAACGCTTGCGAATAATGGAACTAGCTAGTATTTCAGCCCCGGATCCATCACAAATTGTAATTTCTCCATACGACAAAAGCATAATTGGGGATATTAGAAAGGGAATAGAAGCCGCAAATATCGGAATGAATCCGTCAATTGATGGAGAGATAATTAGAATTTCTATGCCACCTTTAACCACTGAAGACCGCGAAAAATATGTAAAGCTCCTTTCAGCAAAGCTCGAAAACGGCAAAGTTATGATCAGGCAAATTAGAGGAGATGAGATGCATGAGATAAAGAAAAAATTTGAAGAAAAAAGTGTTACTGAAGATGAAAAGTTTGGTCAGGAAAAAAGATTGCAAGAATTAACCGATCAATTTATAGGAAAAATTGAGGAAATTGGGGAAAAGAAAAAAACCGAACTTCTACAAATCTGATATACTCTTTTTATGTTTTTCTCTATTTTAATTTTCTTTATAGTTCTTTCGATCCTTGTCATTGTCCATGAATTTGGACATTATTGGGTAGCTAAAAGAAATGGAATTTGGGTCGAGGAGTTTGGTTTTGGATTACCCCCAAGAGTTTTTGGCAAAAAAATAGGGGAAACAATTTATTCTATCAATCTTCTTCCATTTGGTGGATTTGTCAGACTTCATGGAGAGCAGGATGAATCTATGGTTACCAACCCTAACAGAGCCTTTTTAAACAAAAGCAAAAAAGTCCGAATCGCCGTAGTTATTGCTGGAGTTTTAATGAATTTTATTTTAGCAGTATTTGCATTTTCTATTGTTTATTCATTTTCGGGAATCCCAAGAGATATGGGTCGTGTGAAAGTGGTTGACGTTTCAGCTGGGTCCCCTGCGCAAGTAGCGGGGATAATTGTAGGAGATATAATTAAAAAAGTTGATGGTAGAGAAGTATTTGAAGTTGATGACTTTATTAAGTTTGTAGGAGAGAAAAAAGGAAAAAAAGTTGTTGTCGAAACTGAAACAAAGAAACTCACACTTATTCCAAGAGAAACACCTCCTTCGGGTGAGGGGCCACTTGGGGTAGTGATTACAACCACAGAGATTTATTTTCCTCCAATATACTTACGGCCATTTTATGGCGCCTACTATGGATTTAAAGAGGCTTTATTTTGGGGCAAAACAGTTATTTTAGGCTTTGGATCATTATTCACAAATCTCTTACAGGGAGAGGTTCCCAAAGATGTTGCAGGACCAGTTGGAATTTTTGCGGTAACGTCTCAAGTTGCCAAAATTGGGATTTTGGCCCTAGTTAACTTTGTTGGAATATTATCTGTTAATTTGGCGATTTTAAATATTTTACCTTTCCCAGCGCTTGATGGGGGTAGGCTTCTATTCATTTTTATTGAAAAAATAATTGGTAGAAAAGTAGTACCTAAAGTTGAAGCGGCCATTCATTCCATCGGAATGATAATTTTGCTTATTTTAATACTAGCTATAACAACCCATGATATTCGCCGCCTCATCTCGGCCGGAGGAATTTCTGGTTTTATCGAAAACATTGTAAAATAGACCCCATATGAAGCAGTCAGTTCTTTTCCCAAAAACTCGCAAAGAAGCCCCTAAAGATGCTGAAAGTATTAACCACAAACTTTTAGTTAAGGCCGGATTTATTGATCAGCTTATGGCAGGAAGCTGGACCCTTCTCCCATTAGGTTTCCGTGTCGTTGCAAAAATTAATCAGATAATCAGGGAGGAAATAAATGCTATTGGAGGACAGGAAATGTTAATGCCCCTTCTTCATCCAAAAGAGATTTGGAATGAAACAGGTAGGTGGGACAAAGCGGATGAGGTGATGTATAAATTAACTGATTCCAGGAAAAAAGAATTTGCCTTATCGTTTACCCATGAGGAAATTGTAATGGATTTGCTCCGTAAAAATATTACAAGTTATCAAGATTTACCTGTTGCCATTTATCACTTTTCTACGAAATTTAGAAACGAGTTAAGGGCTAAAAGCGGAATTTTAAGAGGACGGGAATTTATGATGAAAGATCTTTATTCTGCACATACTTCAGAGGAAGATTTAATGGATTATTATGAAAAAGTTAAAAGTGCATATTCTAAAATTTTCACTCGGTTAGGCTTTAATTTTAAAATTGTCAAAGCTTCTGGTGGGGTATTTACAGATAAATTTACTCATGAATTCCAAGTACTTTCCGACGCGGGTGAGGATACTATCTATTGGAAAGAAGGCGATAAAGAGGCAGTTAATGAAGAAATTATGGAAGGAGATAAAAATGATTATAAAAGTGCAAAATCAATTGAGGTTGGGAATATTTTTCCGCTAGGTACCTGGTATGCCGAGCGAATGAGGTTTTATTATATGGACAATATGGGTAAGAAAAAACCAGTTTGGTTTGGAAGTTATGGTATAGGATCGACTCGTGTCATGGGGACCCTGGTCGAGGTTTTTCATGATGACAATGGTATTATTTGGCCTAAAGAAGTTTCACCGTTTGATATACATCTAGTTGGCTTAAATGGTCCCCACTCCGCTGAAGCTCCGAGGGGCAAGAAAGTTTATGAAATGCTCACGAAAGCTGGTGTAGAAGTTCTATGGGACGATAGAGACATCCCCGCAGGAGAGAAATTTGCCGATGCTGATTTAATTGGGGTTCCCGTGAGACTGGTTGTATCTGATAAAACTGGAGATAAAATAGAATGGAAAGAAAGAACTTCAAGTGAAAGTAAACTTCTAAGTTTTGATGAGGTAATCAAACTCCTTGACAGATAATTATACGTATGATAATCTGATATTGATATGATATCAATGCCACCAATCACGACCTCAACACAATTACAGCGAAATTATAAGAAAATTAGGAAGCAAGTAAAGGAATTAAAAGTTCCAATTGTTGTGTTGCGTGGAAGTAAGCCTGATTTTGTATTAGTTGATTACCAAACATTTGAAAAAAAGTTTTATCGTTAAATTCCAGGTGTTAAAGTTTGGAAAAATCTGTAGACTTAGAACCGTAATGAAAGATTGTATTTTTTGTAAAGTTATAAAAGGTGAGTTGCCTTCAAAAAAGATTAAAGAAACAAATAATTTTGTAATTATTCCTGATATTAAGCCTTCAGCAAAAACACATCTATTGATTATTTCAAAGACACATTTTGATGATTTAAAATCCGTGACAGACGAATTGTGGAATGAGGCATTAAAAATTATTTTGGATTTACAAAAAGATTTGGGCTTAGATGAATTTCAGTTTAGAGTTAATTGGGGTAAACTTTTGGAAGTGAATCATTTACATTTTCATCTTTTGTCGGGATTTAATAATTAAAATATGATTGCAAATAAACTACAAAAAATGACCCGCCTGCAACGCTTTGCGTAGCAATGCGGGCAGGTTGGGGAAGCCATGGAATATGTTATCAAATAAAATTAATCAATTAATCGCTGAGGCCTTAAAGGCTCGTGATGAAGTCAGGCTTTCGACTTTACGACTTCTTTCTTCTGCTTTTAATTATGAAAAAATAGAGAAACGACGCGAATTAGATGATAGCGAAGAGTTAGTAGTAATTAGGAAACAAGCGAAGCAGAGAAAAGATTCAATTGAGGCGTATAAGAAGGCAGGAGAAAGAGGTAGAGAGTTGAGAGAGGCAAAAGAACTCGAGATTTTGCAGAAATTTCTTCCTCCGGAAATGGGTGAGCAAGAGATTGAAAAAATTATAGACGAGATTATAAAACCAGGCATGCAGATGGGTCAGGCTATAAGCATCGTAAAAGCCAAAGCGCCCAATGCTGATGGAGGAATTATCGCGAACATGGTTCGCCAGAAACTAGAATTATGATTAAAGTGCTAATTTCCAAACAGTCTAATTATCCAGTAGGAATATCCAATATTAAAAAAAAGCTAAGCGCATTTTTTAAAAATCATGGGATAGTATCTGAAGCGGAAGTCTCGGTTGCCATTGTCGGTGAGAAGAAAATGCTTGATATAGGCAAAAAATATTTGAAAGATAAAAAACTGCACAATGTCCTATCATTCGAAGTTAAAGATAAATTTACGTATCCTCCAACTGGATCAATCCAGCTAGGTGAAATTGTGGTTTGTTATCCCATTGCACTTAACGAGGCAAAAATAGAAAATGTCTTAATTGATGATAAGGTTTATGAGTTAGTTGAACATGGAGCAATGCACTTATTGGGAATACACCACGAATGACATTTTATTTAAAATATAGGCCACAAAATTTAGATGACCTTGATTTAGTTAATGTTAAGGAATCACTTAAAAAAATAGTTTTGTCAAAAGAAATTCCCCATGCATTTCTATTTTCCGGACCAAAAGGGACAGGTAAAACTTCAGCGGCTAGAATATTGGCAAAGATAATAAATTGTGAACAGTCAACAGTGAATAGTGAGTCGTGTGGCAAATGTGATCAATGTATCTCTATTACCAAAGGAAGCAATATTGACGTTATAGAACTTGATGCAGCAAGTAATAGGGGAATTGATGATATTCGAACATTAAGAGACGCAGTAAAACTCTCCCCCGCTAAAGCAAAAAAGAAAGTTTATATAATTGACGAAGCGCATATGTTAACGGTAGATGCCTCAAATGCACTACTTAAAACTTTGGAGGAGCCACCAAACCATGTAATTTTTATTTTGGCTACAACAAATTCTGAAAAACTTATCGAAACTATTCGTTCAAGAACAACAGAAATTATATTTAAAAAAGCTAGTATTGAGGAAATTGAGCATTCACTCGAAAGGGTAGTTAAAGCCGAGAAAATCAAAATTAGTCGGGAGGACGTTGGAACCATTTCTGGAATGGCCAACGGTTCATTCAGAGACGCAGTGAAACTTTTAGAACAATTTAGTTTAGAAGGAGAAAGTTTTTTGAGAGATAAAGGCGGTTATGATCCAGATGGGTTTGTTAAACTTTTACTTAATAAAGAAAAAGATGAACTATTGACACAAGTCAGAGAATTAGAAAACAAAGGGTTTTCAACCGATGATTTTATAAAAGACACTTTGGAAGTGTTAAGAGAAAATATATCTAAGGAAAATATAGTACTAATGGAACTTTTAATGGAGGCTATAAGGCAGGATAGTTATTCTCCCATAGAGGGTTTACCACTCGAAATAGCGATTGTTAAATGGTGTGGAGAAGAAGAAGTAAAAGCCAAACCGGCAAAAATTGATGGAGAAAACATCGATGAGTCCACTTGGAAAAGTGTTCTTACTAAAATTCGTCCGATTAACGCTTCAATTGAGGCCCTTCTTCGTTCTGCAAAGCCACTTGGATTTGATGGGAAAATCCTAACCCTTGGGGTTTTTTATAAATTTCACAAAGAAAGGCTTGAAGATGGACACAATCGAAAAGTTTTGGAGGATGTCGTAACTGCAGTATTAGATAAGCCTGCTAGAGTTATATGCATTCTAACAGATGCACCTACCCGTGCTCCTTTGACAGAAAGTAAAGATAACGATATCATGAAGGCTGCGGAGGAAATATTCGGTGTTTGACAAATTTAAACAATTAAAAGAACTTGCTCAAATGAGATCAAAAGCCATGGCTCTTCAGAAGGAGCTTGAGAAAATTGTCGAGACTGTTGAAAAACGGGGCTGGCTGGTTTCTGTAACCGGGGATCAAAAGATTCGATATATTAAGCGTGATGGGGAGGATTTGAATGATTTGGTTGACGCAATTAATGAGGCAATGAAGAAGGTACAAAAAGAGTCTGCCAAAAAGATGATGGAAATGGGCGGAGGATTGTCAGGTCTTCTTGGAGGACTAGGCAAGTAGGCATGCTATGCGTATCGCACGCCCGATCGCTTCGTTAATAGAAGCATTTAGTAAACTCCCAGGGGTAGGTCCAAAATCCGCCCAAAGGCTTACATATTACTTACTTCATGTCCCACAAATCCAGCTTGATGAGTTTGCAAAAGCAGTTGGGAGGCTTAAAAAAGACACGATTCTTTGTTCGGTTTGTAAAAACGTTAGTGAAACGGACCCTTGTCCAATTTGCTCTGATATTTCTCGTGATAGGTCACAGATTTTAGTAGTTGAGCAACCACTAGACATTTTGGCATTTGAAAAAACAGGTAAGTTTAAAGGTCTCTATCATGTTCTTCATGGGGCAATTAACCCCCTTGATAATATTGGGCCGGAAGAGATCTTTATAAAAGATCTCTTAGACAGAGCTAGAGACAGAGACTTGAGTGAAATAATAATTGCCACAAATCCAACAATGGAGGGAAATGCCACAGCAATGTATATAAAAAAACAGTTAACAGTTAACAGTCAACAGTTGACAGTGACCCGTTTAGGTATGGGAATTCCTACCGGTGCGGATTTAGAGTATGCTGATGAGACGACTCTAACACAAGCTCTAGAGGGAAGAAGGGAATTATGAAAAAATTTATTAAACAAATTGTTCAGGAGCCACTTGAGATTCTTCAAAATGCTCGTGAACAAATTGCCCCGGTTAATGTTCCGACTTCTGAAAAACAAGTGGATGATGAGCAAAAAATCGAAAGGAATCAAAATGAACTTGTGGATAAAACGAAAAGTTCCCGTCGAATTGAAGCTTTAGATAGAGAATTAAAAGATATTGAACGTGATAGGATTTTTAAGGAAATTCAAAGGAAAATAAGTGAAGGACAAGAAGTTTATTTGGAGGAATATCCGGAACTTTCAATGGAGCAAAAACAGGTATTAAATGCACAAGTGGAAGCTGTGAAACAACAAATGTTAAATGCCAAAAATGCAAATGCTAAATCGCTAACCGAGCCGGTTGCAAAAAAAGGAAGAAAACTTTTTAATTTTGGTAAAAAGACAGCCATGAAGCGCGAACAGACGCATGTAGAAAAACCGGTTCCCCCGAGTGGGTAAAATGTGTAAAATAAAACATGGATATTTATTTAACCAATACCCTTACACGTAAAAAGGAAAAGTTTGGGGCGATTAATCCCACTCCGGGAGTGGGATTAGTGGGATTATATACCTGTGGAATGACAGTTTACGACTATGCACATATAGGCCATGGTAGAAAATACGTAACCGACGACATTTTAAAGAGGGTTTTAATTGCCAATGGTTATAGAGTTAAACATGTTCAAAATGTAACCGATGTAGGGCACTTGGTTTCAGATGCTGATGAAGGTGAGGATAAACTCGAAAAAGGTGCAGTTAAGGCTGGCAAAACCGTTTGGGAGGTTGCCGAATTCTTCACTAAAAATTTTTACGATTCGATGGATAAATTAAATATCATCCGTCCAGATATTATTTGTAAAGCAACAGATAACATAAAAGAACAAATAGAGATGATTGAGACACTTGTCAAAAAGGGTTTTGCCTATGATACGGCCGAAGCGGTTTACTTTGACGTTTCTAAAGATAAAGACTATGGAAAACTCACAGGACAGCTTTTATCTGAAAAAAAAGTTGCAGTAAGGGATGAAGTAAAAACGGGGCAGTACAAGAAAAATCCGCAGGATTTTGCTCTATGGTTTAAGAGAGTTGGTAGGTTTAAAGACCACACAATGCATTGGGATAGCCCATGGGGAGATGGATTCCCAGGTTGGCACATAGAGTGTAGTGCTATGAGCGTGAAATATTTAGGAGAACAATTTGATATTCACACAGGAGGCGAGGATCATATATCGGTTCACCATACTAATGAAATTGCCCAAAGTGAGAGCTCAACCGGGAAAAAACCTTTTGTAAATTACTGGCTCCATACAGCCTTTTTAATGGTAGATGGCAAAAAGATGAGCAAATCTTTAGAAAATTTCTACACAATCGAAGATATTATTAAAAAGGGGTTTGATCCGATTTCACTTCGCTATCTTTATCTAACCTCACATTACAAAAAACCATTGAATTTCACTTGGGAATCACTAAAAGCCGCACAAAGCGGATTTTTAAATCTCAAATCTCAAATCTCACAACTTCTCCGAAGCTCCTCTGGGCAGGCAAATCGAAACATTGAATACAGAAATAAATTTATGGAGGCCATTAATGATGATTTAAATACTAGTAAAGCAATGGCTATAATGTTTGAGATGTTGAAAAGTAATATCTCAAATAAAGATAAATACGATTTAGTAAAAGGCTTTGACGAAGTGTTAGGACTTATGGTAATCTAAATATACATATGCCCACCCAAGATACTAATCAATCACAAACGCCTTCGCCTTTTGAAATAGTCACGCCTGGTAAATCTAAAAAAAGCGTTAAAGGAATTATTATAGCTTTAGTAATAACTTTGTTTCTGGGACTTGGAATTTTTGCTGGGGTACTGCTTGTTCGCCAAAATCAAAATGTAGCTGAAAGAGCAGCCATTCCGGCTTGTCCAAGAGCCCAGGCCTGTCCAGTAGCTAATCAAAAATCTCTCCTTAGAAATTGTACTCCTCCGGAATCTGATGGGTCTCCGTCTGAAAGCCTTTGTAACAAAAAAGGTAGGGTAGAACCATGTGGAGGTAAAGACTATTGTTGTCCATCAGTGGGTGGAAATTGGACATTGAACATGGCGGCTTGTGATGCTACACCCTCCGCAACAGCAACAGCAACAGCAACTGCCACGGCAACGGCAACATCCTCATCTACCGCGAAAGCGACGGCGACGGCGACGGCAACGGCAACGGCAAAAGCTACAACAACTGCCAAGGCAACCGTGGCTCCAACCAAACCTCCAATTCCTGAAACCGGTACAGGTTGGCCCACATATGTTGGTGCTGGGCTTGGGGTATTGGTTATAATCGGATCCTTTTTATTAGCATTTTAGGTTCGACGATTATTCCAATATGGTCAATTAAGGGGAAATGACTCCTTACTTCTTCTTGGAATTTTTCAGCTAGGTTTCCTGTAAATTTTCCATATCCGGATCCTTCGGAAGATTTACATAACCTGTCTTCCCAAATCTTTATAATAGTCAATATTTTTTCACCAAACTTATTAAAATCTTCTTGGTTCTTTTCTTGATCGATTGAGTATTCAAGATGTTTTTTGGTAAATTCATCAAACACTACTTTGTTTTCCTCAATCATTCGACTAAAATATAATTTGTATTTGGTCATATGAGATATTTTATTATTTTACCAGCACCAAACTGGTGCTTAGTTGCATAAAGTATTATAATGGCTTCATGTCCTAAGGCAAATAAGGAGAGATTAATTATAGAGCGAGACATGATGGGGAGAATTTTATCGTCAAAAGTTCCAGAAATTAGTTATTAAAATTATGATCTAATATTTCTTTAGTTCCAGGAAGTAAAGAAAGTTTATCAATTGTTTTTTTATTAAACCAACCAAAATCAGTGTGTTCATCACTTAATTCTATATCCTTTGTGATGATGACAGCAGAAAAGACTGTTCTAAAACATAAAAACTTTAAGCCTTTTGCCTCAATTTCGTTATGATACACAGACTTCAAATCAAGCTTGTCAACTTGAGTTTTAGTCTCTTCCATAACTTCTCTGATTATTGTTTCTTCAGGCGATTCGCCACTTTCCATTTTACCCTCAACTAATTGCCAATAGTCAGGATATGAGCTTTTTTGACTTCTTTTGATAAGCAAAATTTGATCCTTTGAATTTCTTATGATTGCAGTTGATATTAATAAAACTTTATCAATATTCATATGAGTGTATACAAAAACTAGTATAACACTAAGTTTGTATATTTGACTTTACTTTTAATAATGCAAGATTTTGTGGTGAAATAACCGAAACAACACAATACCAAAGTCTAACTGACATTGTTCTTTACCAAGATGAAACTAGTAGGAAAGGTAATTGGAGAACTTAAAACACCAGCAGGAGAAAAACAAATATCAGGTTATTTATATCAAGATCGTCAATGGGGAGATATTTTAATACAAGAGTGGGTTAAAAATTGGACATGGATGCATCTATCAAATAACGAACTTGACAGCTAGAACCGCTTTCTAGCATAAAACCAGATTTTCTGGATCATTCCGCCCTGAAGATTATTACGTTAAACAAGAATATCCCAAATACAAATCGGGTGAGGTAAAAAATTGGGATCAAGAAAGAGAATTGGACAAACCGAAAACGTTGGAAATGGGACAAAAATTACAAGAGATTTTATTAGAATAAAATTGTGTTAAAATCTAGCCATGTCATCCTTAAGTTGTGGGATAGTCGGGTTACCAAATGTAGGCAAGTCAACACTTTTTAATGCCCTTTTAAAGAAGCAGCAGGCGTATGTTGCAAATTTTCCATTTGCTACAATAGAACCAAATATAGGAGTAGTTCCTGTACCTGACACAAGGCTTATAGAATTAGCCAAAATATACAATGCTCCGATTGTTCCTGCAACTGTTGAGTTTGTAGATATAGCAGGTTTAATTGAGGGGGCTTCAAAAGGGGAGGGGCTAGGGAATAAATTCTTGAGCCACATTAGAGAGTGTGACGCGATATGTTACGTTCTACGTGCTTTTACTGACCTGGATATTATCAAGCAAGGTGTCAAAGACCCGAAAAGCGATTTTGAAGTTTTAAAAATAGAGCTTGATTTGGCTGATTTGGAGCACCCCGATGCACCGTCTTTTTCTAAAAAACCTTTTTTAGTCGCACTAAATGTAGATGAACAGGATTTGAGAAAGAGTCAGGAGATAGAGATAGAGTATGCAGAGAAACTTGGTGTTAATAAAGATCAGGTTATAGCAATTTGTGCCAAGACGGAAGCGGAGCTTGCGGGACTAGCTGAAGAAGAACAGAAAGAGTATCTAGAGGCACTAGGTACTAGGCACTCAGCATTAGATAGATTGATTCAAAAAGCTTTTAAAACTTTAGGACTTATAACTTTTTTGACTGCAGGTGAAAAGGAAGTCAGGGCTTGGACCATTCGATTTGACACGACCGCGCTCACCGCCTCCAGCGTTATACATACTGACTTTATGAAACATTTCATTAAAGCCGATGTATGCGATTTTAATGATTTTGTCTCCCTGGGTGGTTGGAAACCTGCCCACGATGCAGGAAGAGTCAGAAGTGAGGGAAAAGACTATTTGATGCGGGACGGTGATGTGGTAGAATTCAAGATCGGACAATGACAAATAAATACGAATTGACGGTGGTTTTGGATGGGAAGGCGAGGAGTGCAAAAAAGAAAAAGATTACAGAAACACTTGAAAGCTTGATGAAGGTTTTTAAGGGTAAAATTGCCGTGTCTACCGATTGGGGGGTCAAAGACTTGGCATACAAAATTCAAAAGTTAAGTTCTGGCCTTTATCTTTATTTTGAATTAGAATTGGATGGGGTGGGCACAAAGACTCTAAATGAAAAGTTGAGAGTAGATGGGGATGTTTTGAGATACTTGTTAATACGAAAAGACTAATATGGCAAAAAGCCTAAACAAAGTGCAACTAATTGGAAATTTAACTCGCGATCCGGAATTGAAATACACTCCACAGGGAACTGCAGTCTGTACCTTAGGACTTGCAACTAATAGACAGTGGACTACTGAATCGGGTGAAAAAAAGGATGAGGCAGATTTCCACCGTTTAGTAGCTTGGAGCAAGTTGGCTGAAATTTGTGCACAGCTTCTTAAAAAAGGTAGAAAAATTTATGTAGAAGGCCGTCTTCAAACTAGAAGTTGGCAAGCCCAGGATGGAACTCAAAGATCAACCACCGAAGTGGTCTTAAGCGATATGATAATTTTAGATAAAAAAGACGATGTTCCAAATACAGAAATTAATATTCCAGATGAGGCAATAGTTGATGCTCCAGTCGCCGAAGTTCCAGTTAAAAAGGAAAAAAAGAAAATAACTCTGGAAGATACTTCTGACAGTGAGGATATCCCATTCTAACCTATGGCAAAAAAAGATAAAAAACGAAGATTTAAAAGATTTGAAGAACCGATAGTAACCACTGGTTGTCCTTTTTGCAAAGCTAAAACGGATCCAGATTATAAAGAGTCAGACATTCTTCTTAAATTTATGAATGATAGGGCCAAAATTATGAATCGAGATAGAACCGGGGTTTGTGCTAAACATCAAAGAAGATTGGCCGTTGCAGTTAAAAGAGCCCGTCATTTAGCACTCTTGCCCTATGTCCCTCAAGTTTAATCTAGTTAAAATTAGAAAAGTTATCCTGGGAGTTTCCCTTTTTGCGGTTATATTCTCTGGAGGATATTGGTTTGGGGTTAATGGATATAAAGTTTCGGTTGAAAAAGCGCTCAAGGTAAAAATTGACAGAACGACCCCCCCAGATAAGAATGCAGACTTTTCGCTTTTCTGGAGAGTTTGGGATACTCTTGGGGTCAAATATTTTGATAAAACTAAATTGGTTCCTTCCGAAATGGTATACGGGGCGATTCAGGGAATGGTTGCGGCACTTGGGGATCCATACACGGTATTTTTAAAGCCGAGTGAAAACAAAATAGTTCGTGAGGACTTAAACGGAAGTTTTGAAGGAGTTGGGATACAAATTGGTTTTAAGGTGGCCCGCCTTGTTGTCATTGCTCCACTTGCTGACTCTCCTGCCGAAAAAGCCGGGGTTAAGGCCGGGGATTATATTATTCACATAAAAGATGAGGCAAAAGAAATCGATACCGGAACTTCTGGAATTGGGTTGCCTGATGCGGTTGCCGCAATTCGCGGAAAAACTGGTACTAAAGTGACTCTCACCCTGGCTAGAGAAGGAAGTGAGGAACCAATTATAGTTGAAATAACCAGGGCTAAACTAGATATTCCATCGGTTGTACTTAAATTTGAAGACAATGTGGCAATTCTCAAAGTTAATAAATTCGCGGCAGAAACATCTGATGAATGGAATAAGGCAGTTAAGGAGATAAATGACAAATGTCAAATGACAAATGTCAAATGCGGGATTGTCATTGATTTGAGAAATAATCCAGGTGGATATTTACAGGCATCGGTTGATTTAGCAAGTGATTTTATTGAGATAGGAAAAACGGTTGTTGTCGAGGAAAGAAGCGATGGAACTAGGAATGAATTTAAGGTCGAAAGGTTGGGCAGACTCATGAAATATAAAGTTGTAGTTTTGGTTAACGATGGAAGTGCCTCTGCAAGTGAGATTTTAGCTGGGGCTTTGAGAGATCAAAAAGGCATTAAACTTGTTGGGGTTAAAACTTTTGGTAAAGGAACTATACAGGAACCAATTGAAATAAATGGAGGGAGTGGAATTCATATAACAACGGCTAGGTGGCTGACCCCCAATAGTATATGGGTAAATGAAAAAGGTCTTGAACCAGATGTAAAAGTAGATGGTGATGAGAAAACGGAAACAGATGAACAACTTGAGGAAGCACTTAAATTATTTCAATAGTTCTTGATACGAATATTTTGATTTCTTCCTTTTTGTTTGGTGGCAACCCTCGTACAATTTTGTTTAAGGTTATTCGAAAAGACATAAAGGCGGTTATTTCAGATATATTAACAACAGAACTACTGGATACATTAATAAAGAAATTTAGTATAAAAAACACTGATTTGTTGTTAATTAAATCGCAAATTAAAGATAATTTTATTTTAGTTTATCCAACTAATGAAATTAATATCTGTAGAGATGTAGACGATAATAGGGTATTAGAAGCGGCTGTTGAGGGAAAATGTAAATGGATAATTACTGGAGATAAAGATTTATTAGATTTAAAAAGATATAAAAATATCAAACTAGAACGACATCTTTGGATTTAGATTACGGACCCTATCTCTTCAAAAGCAATAATTTGTCTTCCTGCATGTCTACGATCTATGATTACCACTTTTTTCCCATCCACTTCCGCAACCTGGGGACGCCCAGTGTCGGTAGCCAGTGCCATTTTATTCTCTAAAGCCTCTCTCTCTGCTTTTAATACATCTTCTGGTTTTTGTGTCTCAATATCCATATTTGTAGTTTGTAATATACATCTTTTTGTCAAGAAGATCAATTTTGAAGGGTTTTGGTTAACTCAACTACTTTATCTAAATCTCCATTAACTATTAATTCCAATTTACCCCACGATTTACCAAGCCTGTGATCTGTGACGCGGTCTTGGGGGAAGTTATAAGTTCTTATTTTTTCGGATCGGGTGCCTCGACCTATTACTGATCTATATCCCGCCACTGTTCTAACTTTTTCTTCTTCCTCTTTCTCCCAAAGCCTAGAACGAAGGAGGTCCAGTGCAATCTCTCGGTTTTGCTGTTGGAAACGCTCTTCTCTGGCTTCTACCGCTATTCCTGTCGGTCTATGTACAAGTCTTACCGCAGTCGCTACTTTATTTACATTTTGTCCGCCGTGCCCCCCACTAGTTGTAAATTGCCAATCGAGGTCTTGAGGATTAATTTGAATTTCGGTTGCCTTAATCTCTGGTAGTACTACAACTGTCGCCGTTGAAGTGTGAATTCGACCACGTTTTTCGGTTGTCGGAACTCTTTGAACCCTATGGACTCCGGATTCGTTTTTAAGGACATCTAAAACTCCCATGCCCGAAATCCTAATAGTTAAATCAGATATTTGTATCGATTTCCATCCCTTTTTAGTTGCATATCGCTCATACATTCGGAGTAAATCTGCTCCCCAGAGTTTAGCTTCGTCACCACCCGTAGCCCCACGAATTTCTAAGTAAAGTGTCTGTATTTCCATAATTGAAAATTACACTTGCTCTCGGAGCTGTGCAAGTGTGTCTGGACGTGACATTTCTTCTTTGAGTTTTCTATCTTTTTTAAGTTTTCTTTTTTCGGTTTTGCTTACATGTTTAGTGGCCCCGGCCTGTTTTGCCTTAAAGGCATCAACGCGACCCGCGGTGTCTAGGAACTTCATTTGTCCAGTATAAAAAGGATGACAATTATAGCAAACCTCGACTTTAAGTTCAGGAAAAGATGCACCAACTTCAAATGTGTTCCCACAGGCACAAGTAACTTTAGCTGATTTGTACCAAGTCGGATGTATAGTTGCTTTCATAAGGCCTAATTATAGCGTTTTTTCTTGATCTCGGCAATGACTACCCCAAGCGTAATAATAACAGCACCGATAATAAACATTGGCGTAATTTTTTCACCCAACCAAACTACAGCCAGAGGAGCCGCAAAAATAGGGTACATATAGCCAAATATAGCTTGTTCCCCAATCTCTATAGTTTTTTGAGCCTTGTTGGCAAGATAGTATGCGAGACTTCCAGATAGGAGGGCCATATAGACGACTCCAAGATGATAGGAACTGTGGACGGTGAACAGTGAACTGTGGGCAGTGGGAAGCCAAAAGGGTAAAAGGGAAATAAAGCCTAATATAAATGACAAACCGGTCATGGTCATCGGATCAACACCTTTTTTAAGTAGTAATTTAGCAATAACCGCCGTGCCAGCAGTCACAACTGCGTATCCAACTATCAACAGATTACCAGAAAGCCGTAGATTGCCATTGCCATTTTGAATTAATGGCTCAACTATTGTTAATATGGTTCCTATTATGGCAATTGAAATTCCCAACACTTCTCTTTTTGTGATCCTTTCTCGTAAAAAATAAACTCCGGCAATAGAAATTAAAAGTGGATCAGATAGGGTAATGAGAGTCGAGTCAAGAACTGTAGTATTTTTAAGACCAAAAAATAGTAGCCCTAAGGAAATGGATGATGCCAAAAGCCCATAGACAACTAAAAGTGCAAGAGTACCTATGTTTTTAGGTAGCTTAATTCCAACTATCAAAAAAATTATTACAGAAACGATCATGGAAATTCCAAAACGGTAAATTAAAAAGGTAAGGGGATCAAACCCGCCCAGTGTGTATTTAATGACGGGGGAGGCTACTCCCCAAATAACAGTTACTATAAGAATTAGGATGTAAGCCTTGACTCTGGCAGGTGTCATTTTATTAACGATATTGCGTTTTCAATTGTGGTTTCGATTTGGCCATTTGTTTTTAAGTTTTTTAATTGTATTTTTTTATTTTTTAATTCCTCTGGGCCTAAAATTATGACATAGGGAATTCCCTTTTTATCCGCATATTTCAGTTGTTTTTCCAATTTTGCTGAATCTTCAGGATAAAGTTCAGTATTAATATTTACTTCGCGTAGAATTTTTGCCAATTCAACTGATTGAGAAAATGTTTCGGGTGAAAAAATTGTTACTAAAGTTTTTACCGATGTTGAACTTAAGTTTGGCCAGAGATTTAATTCTTCTATTACATCACAAACCCTATCCAGTCCAATTGTTGTACCTGTAGCGGGAAGGTCGGGGGCACCTAATGTTTTTAACAGATTGTCATATCGACCACCCCCTGTAATAGATCCAATTTTTGGTTCGTTTACAACTGATTCGAAAATCGGTCCAGTATAATAATCTAGACCTCTTGCAAGGTTGGAGTCGAAAACTAAGTTTTTGGTTACCCCCAACTTTTTTGCTAAATCAATTGTTTTTTGAAGAAAATCGTCTGGTTTGGCTGATTTTAAAAACTCAAAAAGATTTTTTACCTCTCGGGCTGAAAACTTTTTATCGATTAATTCTTTTTTCACTTCATCTTGGGATTTTTTATCTAATTTATCAATGGATTGAATTGCTTTTAGCCAATTATTTTTAGGAATGCTTGCCTTTTCCATAATGGCAAAAAGGACGTCTCTACTGTTTACTTTTATTTTGTAATTAGTAAATCCTAGTACTCTAAGTGATTCGTCTACAACAGCGATTATCTCGGCGTCCACCATTGGGGATGATGAGCCGATTGTATCTACGTCGCATTGATAGAACTCTCTATATCTCCCTTTTTGTGTATTTTCGGCTCTCCAAACTGGTTGAATCTGATATCTTTTGAATGGTATGGGAAGTTCTGGATAACTTGAGGCAACGCGGGCTAAGGGGACTGTCAGATCATACTTCATTCCGACATCGCGTCCACCTTGATCTTTAAAGAGATACATAAGTTTTTCAGCTTCTTCACCATATTTACCCAAAAGTACTTCTTGATATTCGAGAGATGGAGTTTGAAGTTCCTCAAAACCATACTTTTCAAACACTCCACGTAAACGCTTGATGACTTCATTTCTGATAGTCATCTTTTGAGGTAAAAAGTCTCTAAACCCTTTTAATGTTTGTAATTTATTATTTGACATATATCTATATTACGATTTTTACACCCACTTTGATAGTGAAATATTTTTTATTTTTACTCATAATGATCAATTTACTTGATGGTTGCTTAATTTTTTTAACCCCTGAAAATATAAAATAAGCCAAACTTCCTGATCCACAGGCATTTTCCCAAACCAGAGAGTCAGTATCTTTAACATACACTAATGGTTTTATTTCATTTCTGTTGAAAAAAATAATCCCCGAAGCTGGAACAGAATATTTAGTGGCCAATTTATCTAAGTATCTTTTGTTTGCGAATTTGTTGTTATTAGAAATTATGTATACGATTGATTTATCTATTCCTGAAATTTTTAATTTAGCCTGTTTTAATAAGTACGCACCGGCAAGTGATCCGTTGATACATAGTTCATTACCCATTGTTCGGATTTGTTTCTTTTCAATAAATACAACCTGCTCAATTCTACTATCCAAATTCATTAGATAGTTTGAAACTGGTGTATACCTGTTACTTTTTAGGGCATCAAAAACCACGGCTGTAATTTGTCCGGCCGTATCAACTAATTTGTAGTTTATATTTTTGTTTAACATATTTTTCCAATAAAAAACCCTCGTTCACATCACCAAAGAAATTAATCTTTAATAAGGAACGAGGGTCTTCTTTTATTTGCATAAAAAAAGGACCTCCCGCGGTCCCATCCTTTATTCTTCGAGATATTACTTCTCAAAGCTCTTTGCCCATCTCTACTTTGCGGTGACAATGGTTGTCTTATTTTTACGCTTTGACTTGCGTCTAGCATTTTGGCTAGCTCCTCCCGAATCGTGACTTCGGTAAAACGGATTTATTTAACTAAGAGGCAGTATATCAGGAAAATTTGTCTTGTCAAGAAATTTCGTTTCTCGAGACTCCGGCTTCTTTTAGTAAGGAATTTAAAGTTCCCTTCTTGATAATTTTTGAGTGATAAGCAATTACAGCCCGTCTCTGGGTTTTGGGGTGATACATTACAACATGGCTACCGGTTTGGTGATCTTTGACAAAACCCATTCTTTTTAACTGCTTAATAAGTTCACGGGGCTTAATTGCTGGTATTTTAGGCATTTGCAAATACCGAAGTTAAAAATACTTCGTTCTCATCAGGAACTTTTCCCTCGTGTTTCTTGATTGAAGCTAAATAAGCTTTTATGGCGTCTTTTGCCATTACTTTAGCTTTTTCTACCGTATCACCATAAGTTACACAGCCCGGTAGAGAGGGAACAATGGCCGTATAGCCGCCCTCTGGCTCTGATTTTAATATGACTGCGAAGTTTTTAATCTTCATTCTTAAGATTGTATCACAAAGATTGTGCGGGGGGTGGGTTTATCTTTAACCTCGACAGTTACATAAATTACTTGGCTTTCGTCAGTTAGATCTGATTTTTTAGGATAAATTTTTGTAGTTTTTACCGGAATTGTGTCGGCTCCTTTGCCCATTGTTACTGTGATTTTTGGTTCAACCGGTGCTGGGGTAATAAGAATTCTCTGGGCATTTAATACTTGGTTTCCATTTCGATACCCCATGGCAACTATAAAATCTCCAATCGCGGGTTCAATTTTAACAAAAGTAACGTCACTTGTAATCGATATTTGTCTGATTTCTCCGGAAGTTGTTTTAATTTGAATAGTCGAATCAGTAATATCAGTTACAATGCCTAGGTAGGCTTTGGGTTTATTTGCGGCTTTTTCAAGTCTATCTCCTTCTTTTTCCTCAAATGCGGATGAATAAACAACCAATACTTTTTCAACACTTTGGCTTCCAGTGGGGTCAACGGCGGTAATTTTAATTTGATTTAGGCCAGAAATAAGCTTGATTTCTTTCTCGAAAAGGCCTTTTTGGTCTGTCAGAACAATGTAGTCGGCATCTTCAGCTGAAATGATCACTTGGACCTTTGGACTTGTAATCCCAGAAATTAGGACAAAGTCTTGGGTAATAACATCTTCATTTTCTGGTTTGGAAAGTGTAATTTTAAATTCGTTGATTATCGATTGAGGGACGGCTGAAGCTTCTTGCTTTTGGCCACTCGGTTTTAGAGTTGAATTTACTCTAACCACGCCAAAGGCAATGACTAGACCAAAAAGAACCCCGGCAATTATCGCCCAGACAACTTCTTTACGCATCGGGCCTAATATACGGTATTGATTAAAAATTGTCAATTTGCTAGAGTGGGCAAAATGGACATTACATATTTAGGTCACTCTTCTTTTAAAATAAAAACTAAAACCAGTTTGGTACATCTTAATTCAACAAAAATATCAATTGAATCACAAGAAGGCAAGGCAAAAGAAATAACAGGACCTGGTGAATATGAAATTTCAGGAATTTCCGTAATTGGTATCAACGTTAATAAAAAACCCGTATACGTTTTAGAAATTGAAAAATTAAGAGTCGCGACTTTGGGCAATATGGATCAAAAAATAGACAGTGGACTTGTTGATCAACTAGGATCAATAGACGTTTTAATTTTATTACCATCACAAGCTTCTGCGATTTCAGAAATTGATCCATACTTCGCCATACCTGCCTACGAAGACAATCTTGAATCTTTTATAAAGGAAGTGGGGCTTCCCAATGAGACTCTTGCAAAGTTTTCTCTTAAAAAAGAAGATATACTAGAAGATCAAAATACGAAAGTCATTGTCTTAGATAAAAAGTGATCATTAATCAACCCCGGATCCCGCCCCACTCGCAGGAAGCTGAAGAGTCTGTATTAGGAGCAATGCTACTTGACCGTGATGCCGTAATTGCTGTTGCAGAATTTTTGCACCCCGAGGACTTTTACGATGATAAATTAAAGGAGATTTTTCAGGCGTGCATTACTTTATATGAAGAAAGAACCCCGATTGATGTACTAACAGTTACAGAAAAACTCAAAAAAAGAAAAATTATCAAAGAAGTGGGAGGGGCTGGGTATTTAGCTGAATTAACCAATAAAGTCCCCACAGCAGCCCATGTTGAACATTATGGACGGATTGTAAAAGATTTATCTACAAAACGGCTTTTGATGACCGCGGCAAGTAAATTGGTTGATGCAAGTTTTGACGAAAGTTTAACCGCTTCAGAAACTCTTGATAGAGCAGAAACCGAAGTTTTTGCCTTGAGTCAAAGGCATCTGACTGGAGTATTTACTGCTGTCAGGGAGGCTCTTTCAGATAGTTTTGATAGACTTGATGAACTTCATAAACAGGGTGAAGGGCTTCGAGGTGTGCCAACGGGTTTTAATGATTTAGATGATGCTTTAGCCGGGATGCAGAAAAGTAATCTTTTAATTTTGGCGGCACGGCCTGGAATCGGAAAAACATCATTGGCACTAAATATTGCTCAGAATGTAGCTTTAAAATTTAAAAAACCAGTCGGGTTTTTTTCACTTGAAATGAGTAGGGAAGAATTGGTCGATAGGCTTCTTGTGGCCCAAGCTGATATTGATGCTTGGAAATTAAAAACCGGTAAACTTGATGAAGATGATTTTACAAAATTAAGTAATGCGATGGGGGAGCTAGCCGAAGCCCCATTATATATCGACGATACACCAGCTTTATCTGTTCTTGAAATGAGAACAAAAGCAAGAAGGCTTCAGGTAGAGCATGGACTTGATCTTATCATTGTTGATTACTTGCAGCTAGCCAGAAGCAGACACTTGGAAAATAGAGTTCAAGAAGTTACAGAAATTGCAGAGGGACTTAAGAATATAGCCCGTGAGCTAAAAATTCCTGTAATGGGACTTTCTCAGTTAAATAGATCAGTAGAAAATAGGGGTGGTTCCAAAAAACCACAACTTTCAGACCTTCGAGAAAGTGGAGGAATAGAGCAAACTGCTGACGTTGTTATGTTTCTCTGGCGTGAGGAGGATGATAATATAGAAAACATTATGTTAGATATTGCCAAACACAGAAATGGGCCATTAAAGAGTATCCCGCTGCGTTTCAAAGGCGACCGAATCAAATTTTACAGTAGAGAAACCAAACATAAGGCTTGAGCTGGAAAAATCTTGGGTGGCCAGGGAGGGAGTCGACCTCGAACATCTTTTGGCCTCTTCAATCGGATTGAGATTGTGTTTTACAACAAAATCCCTCAATTCTTCAATTGCTTTTTCAGATGACCAATCACTCCAGTCGATTTCGCTCATAGTGTTCTTTGTATGCGAAAATTCGAACTTATTTTCAAACAAATTCGTAATGTCTTAGCTCAGGCTCGCTTCGCTCGCCTTCGCCTTTCAAACTTCGCGTGCAATTTTACGATTGCTCGCGCAATCGAGCTTGCTAAAAGAGCAAGCATATTTTACTACAAAAATACAGAAATTACTCGTACCCAATCATTTGGAGTAGTCTTGTTGAGGATTCTCTTTTGTTATGAGTTATGATTGCAAGTTCTATGCCAGCTTCTTTAGCTTGTCGCTTCTTTAATTTCAAATTAGGGTCCCAACTAGACACAGCGACAGCAGTTGGTTTTAGTTTTTTATAGCGATGTACATACATGTCTACGCTTTTGCCATAATCTGGAATATTTTCAAATCCAAAGATAAAATCTACCGAACAAAATTCAGTAAGAAATTCGAGTCTATCTTTGAAAGTACAGAATGGTCGGTTGGGTCCCTTGTTTAGGTGAACAGTCTCATCATTTTCAATTCCAACAAAAAGTATGTCTCCGGCTTGTTTTGCAGCTCTGAAATACTCTACGTGACCAATATGAACAATATCAAAAACTCCTTGCGCCAAAATCACTCGCAACCCTAAATTCTTTATCTCTTGGATTTTACGTGAGGCTTCTTGAAATCCCAAAATTTTACGTTCAGAAGAACCTTGTTTATTTCTACCTAGCTTATGAGACATCGTGGTTTTGGCTACATTTTATACTACTTTTTGTTGGTAGACAAAATAATGTATATTGAAAACAGAGCATTAAAAATTTTTGCGTTTTTATTTTTCTATTCCTTTCCCAATAAACGGCTGGAATTTTGCCCGAATTCCCCGTACGATTTGCTGGTTGCGCCCATCCCCGCAGACAGCGAAATCGCTCTTCATACGTACTTGTGCTCTTTGTATGCGAAAATTCGAACTTACTTTGAACAAAACTCGTAATGTTCTATCCGGCTCGGCCTAAGTAATCATGCTACGCATGTTGACCTCGCCTATTTTCAGCGCACGCGATTTTCTTTCCTCCCCCTAATTCTACAAGTCGTAGTTTGACTCAAGTTGTTTCGAGGAAGATAATATAGCCTAGTCTATGGTCAAAGAAATATTGCAAAATGGAGTTAATGCTAGTTTGGATATGGATAATCTTCGCCAAGAATTAGGGGCTCCACGTAATCCTTTGCTTTTTCCACCTCATTTTTTGAAAGCAACATTTCCTAAAATAGGTGGCAAAATAGTAATCTTTCCAGAAGAGGATGGTAACAAAACGGCTGTGTTTTTGTTTCCAAGGGATGCCAATGGTAACTTTACAGCTAGGATTGCTCATTCTTCGGGTTCTGCTGTTTTAGACAGTGAAATGGTTCAGGCATTGAACAATAATGGTTTATCTTGTACCGAAGTTTATAATCCTGAAGGCAAGCATACTTTTAATGCAACTTATAAATTAGTAGATGGTATTGATATAGGTAGACCAGATGAAACTGAAGCTGCACAAGTACGAGAGTTACAGAGGCAAGTTTGGGGTTCAACGGAAGATTTTTTGTACCCTTCTGATATTCATAGTGTGGAATTTGGCTTAGCAACTACTCTAGTGGCACGACAAGATGGTCAACCCAATTGGACAGTAGATCCACTACAGCTTCCAAATGTAATATTGAACTTTAATAAATTGGGTGGGATTTGTTATGAATATCATTCAAATTATTATCAATTCCAGAATGCCTTGAATCAAGTCAGAGCTTCAAGGCTTGCTATAGAATGGCTTATTAATTCCCCAAGAGTGGAGGAAAGATTGGCAAATCCAGTCTCTGGTAAAGAATTAAGAAATATTGGCCAGATAGATGGCATTACGGTTGTTAATAATCAAGCTGAATCTTATATACTGGATGTAAATAGCAAAGATATCGCTATCCAAATTCCTGAAGATTGGAGCGGAGTCCAAACGAAAGATCTTGCTTTGGCTACCAAATGGCGAGACGTTACAGATACAGTGCTTGAACATTATATAAGGCCGGACAGGTTTACTTTAACGGAGGTTGTTATAGATTCTGGTAGGAACTTTTATCTTTTAGGACAAAAACTCGAAGATATTGCTAATTTGTAACTATGAATGCTGAAACTTTAAGAGAGAAATATCCTAATTTTGTTTATAAGAGTTTTGATTCCAAACCTAACAGTGGTAACTTGGATTTAAGTTTTAATTTTCAAGCTCCTCCTGATATTGAGTTTAACCCAAAAGTTGTTCTTAAAAATATTCCCCAGGGAGCTTTAGATCAGGTACCGCAACAAGTATTAGACAATTTTGTATTTCACTTAGGTCTTGCAGAAATTCCAAGTTATTGGAAAGCAACGTGCTCACCAACCATAAGGATTGAAGCTGGGCAATTGGATAATTATCAGGTCAAGTGGTGGAATAAACTACTCATGGAGGGAATGGGCCAGTTTTTTTGGGAAAATGGAATTGAAGCGGGTTCAAATTTTTTCACAATTGAGTCCCAAGGACAAGTTTTTGGTGATAAGGCCGAAGTTTTGGGGAAAAGAGTACTTATACCAGTTGGAGGCGGAAAGGACTCGGCGGTAACATTACAACTTTTAGGAAATCGTAAACCCCTTGCTGGAGTATTTGTTCTTAATCCTATTCCTGCTTCAGAAAGATTGTCTCAAATAGCTAAAATTAATGATGAGGTTATGGTGGAGAGGATAATTGATCCGAGGCTATTGGATTTGAATGCCAGAGGTTATCTGAATGGCCATACCCCATTTTCTTCTTATCTTGCTTTTTTAAGTAACTTTTGTGCATCTGTATATGGATATTCAGATATTGCTTTTTCTAACGAAAGAAGCTCTGACGAGGCTAATACTGTTTTGGGTGGAAAGAGGATAAATCATCAATATAGTAAGACAACTGAGTTTGAACGAGATTTTAGAGATTATGCTGGTAGATATCTTTCTAATGTTTCTTATTTTAGTTTTCTGAGGCCACTGCATGAATTACAAATTGCAAAGCTTTTCAGTGAGATGCCCCAGTATTTTGAGGCTTTCAGAAGTTGTAATGTTGGTCAAAAGACAGATAGCTGGTGTGGACATTGTCCTAAATGTTTATCAACCTATGTTTTGTTGCATCCATTTTTGAGTCAAGACCAGATTGTTAGCGTTTTCTCGCATGATTTGTTTGAAGATGACTCTTTGTATTCTATTTTGGAGCAGCTTGTTCGTGAAGATTTGGTCAAACCATTCGAATGTGTAGGGACAAGAGTTGAATTAAAGGCTGCTCTTGCGTTGTCTGCTAGAAAACTAGCAGAAAGTGGTTTATCCCTTCCAAGTCTTGTAAAACGAGCCGAAGATACACGTTTATTTGATGAATCTATGGTTGGTATTGCAGATAAATTACTGCACGACTGGAATCGTAATAATTTTTTGGATGATGGGACAGAAGTTGTTCTAAAGGAGGCACTAAGGTGAACAGAGAAATTGAGAAGCTTGGTGAAAAAGATATTGTTATAGTTGGTTTTGGGAGAGAAGGTCAAAGTATATATCGTTTTATACGCAAATTTTATCCCGAAAAACCGCTTGCAATTGCTGACCGAAATGATGTTAGTGTAGATGATCTCAATATTACAACTTACACGGGCGTGGAGTATTTGGATTCGTTAATGCAATATGACACAGTTTTTAAATCCCCGGGGATATCTGATTCTTTACCACAGATAAAAGATGCAAAGGAAAAAGGAATAGAGGTCACATCACAGACAAGACTTTTTTTTGCAATTTGCGAAGGTAAAATTATTGGGATAACTGGTACAAAAGGGAAAAGCACGACAACCAGCCTGGTTCATCACATATTAACAGAATCAGATTTGCCTGCGGTGCTCCTGGGAAATATAGGTAAACCGTGTCTTGACAATTTAGGTGACGATTTTGGGAAAGAAAACTATTTTTGTTTTGAGCTTTCAAGCTATCAGTTATCTGATTTAGATAAATCGCCGCATATTGGAGTTTTTTTGAATATTTTCCGGGAACACTTGGATTATCATGGCAGCGAAAAAGCTTATTTCAAAGCAAAAAGCAATATTACCAGGCATCAATCACGATCTGATTTTTTTGTTTATAATGTTGATTCTGAGGCCGTTGCAAAACTGGCCGTTGAGACAAAAGCTAGGACTCTTGGTTTTTCTTTGGAGGGGAGAAACGGAGCTGGTGTATTTGTGAGTGGTGAGAATATTATTTATCGTGTTGGTGGAAAAGAAGAGAGTGTGATTGATGTTAAAAAAGTTCCTTTAATTGGCAAACATAACTTAAACAATATAATGGCTGCAATACTAGTTGCTAAAGCACTTAACATTCCAACGACGAAAATTGCTGAGGCTATTTCAACTTTCACGCCTTTGGAACATAGGCTGCAATTGGTAGCAAAGAAAGGAGAAATAGAGTTTATTGATGACGCAGTTGCAACAATTCCGGAAGCTACTATTGCAGCTATTCGTGCTCTAAAAGGGCGCGTAGGTTCGGTTATTTTGGGAGGAACAGATAGGGGACAAAATTTTGAGTCTCTAGCCAGAGAGCTTTTGCAAGAGAAGGTTTCAGCCGTAGCATTATTCCCGGATACAGGAAAACGAATTTGGAATGCAATTGAAAAACTAACTTCTTCGGAGGTTCCAGAACATATTTTTGTTGAGGGTATGCAAGAAGCCGTAGATTTTTGCTATAAAAATACACCAAAAGGGAAGGTGTGTTTACTCTCGACTGCATCACCAAGTTATAGTGTCTTTCGTGATTATGAAGATAAAGCAAATCATTTTAGGCAGGCAATTGCTAATTTAATATAACTCTCGCTATAACAAGCTATGATGTTTATATCAATTGAAGGTTAACTTGATGAGCTTCGTTTACTCGCCAAACGAGATGACAAAAGACCTCACACAAACATTTTTCCATTTACTGGTTTCATAAAATGTGGAGAATGTAGCTGTGGCATTACAGCTGAAAAGCATTTCAAGAATTACCCCAAAACTCGTGGCAAAGTTGAGTATACATATTATCGTTGTACCAAAAAGAACGGAGTTTGCAAACAACGTTACTTAAATTCATTGAGTATCGAAACTCAACTTAGAGATTTAGTAGGTTCACTTTCATTCTGGGTCGAACCAATGAGAGCTTTCATAAATGAGGCCGTTGCGACGGCCAAAATTGCACACGAAAATAATAATTGTACTTTGCTTTCACAAAGTGCAAAAAAAAGTTGGCTCGAACTACCTTTTGGAAGATAAACGGATTTCGTTTTTTACTGAATTCACCGCACAATTTGCTTGCGTCGTCCCCATTCGACGCGAGCAATGTGAGCCTGACTGCAGACTTGTGCGTATATATGAACTCGCTCGAAGTTATTTTACCAAACACTGTTAACAAATACAAAGAAGAATGTTTGCGTCAAGAAAAGGGGTTAAAGGGGAATTGAATTGACGCAATGTGTTAGCTCGCCGCTTCGCGGCTCGCTAAACGCAACATGTCAGCTCAGCCCTTCGGCTTCGCTCAGGGCTTCGCTTATTCACTTTCACTCGCAATCCGCCAAAAGGTAAAGGGGTTATTTATATGCTTGACGGGTCACCGTAGGGTACTCGGTGAACTCCGTCAATTGGCCGATTATTCGGCCATATCACCGTCTGACGGTGTGACGGCTAACCGTTACGGTACCGTCAGGAAAGTCTTCTGTTAAACCATTGCCCGCCCACCCAAGAAAACGGAAACGGCGACCCCGACTTCGCTCGCTTAGGTCGCCCTAGGGGGCAACTTTCCCATATCTTCTTTCACTTAAGAAGGTTGGTTCAGTCTCTTCCTCGGCTTGTACCTAAAAAGAGCTTCGCTGGTACAAGCCTTTTTTAAGGGGGTAACTTAGTAAGAGAGCTCGCTTTCGTGGGGTGTTTCTATTCTCTGCCCCCGCCTTCTTTATTCTACCCTTGTTCAGTTTCCTACAGCTCACCTCTCCTCGAAAACTCGTCGAGCGTTCGCACCTTATTCGATTGGCGCAGTGGCGTACTTTTTTCTTTTAAAAAACATCGCACTCGCCACTGCTTATTAAAGGAAAAAGTTTTTAAAAAGTTGGGTGGTAAAGCGAAAGTTTTCTTTGACACTTTTTCCTTTTAATCAAATACTATCCGATGGGGCGGGGACAGAGGAAAGTTCTTTCGCCTAGACGGCGAAAGAACAAAACAAAAACACACCTGAGATATTGCAGTTGGAAAAGCTTAGGTCTAAACTGAAAATCAGCTAAGAATAACTGCCATGGATCCAAACACTCAAAACCAAACTGCGGAAAGTGTTAGTCAGACTTCACAAGAAGCGGGTGATATTAAAAATCCCCTCAGAAGCACAATTGCCAAAAATCAGACAAGAGATAGTTCCGGTAAGTTTGTAAGTAAAACAGATCCTTTAAAGGTCCCTCCAATTACGGTAACAAGTGAAACAGGAAGGGTAAATACAACAAACCCACCGGACTTATTAAACGTAAAGATCACTAACCCCCTTGTCTATATCAAATACTGGTGGAAAAGGATAATGGCTAATGAAGGTGTTGATTTGAGACTCCGGGTTAAGCCAATTACAGCAATGTGCTTTGCAATTGTAGCCTTTTCCCTGGCTTTTGGTTTAGGAGGCGTGGTTTTCCCCTTTGCTTTCCCTTGGTTAAAGTTAAATAACATAACAATTGGGCAAACTCCGACCCCAACTCCTGAAATAATCTGGAAGGATACAGCCCTAAAAGGCACTTTAACTAAAACAAACACCGTTCCTATCAAGTTTTACCTTGTTACAACCTCAACCGAAGCCGTTACCCTTGAAGTTCCTGTCGGATTTAATCTAATTACCTTAGTCGGTAAGAGAATTCTTGCGGTGGGTACTTACAATTCTAAAGACAAGGTGCTGGAAGTAGAAGATATACAGGATTTGGAAGTTCTTTCAACAACCCCAGTTCCAATCCCAACTAGTCCACCAACACCAACTCCTACACCATCACCAAGCCCTACACCTGTACTTACAGCCACTGCGACCCCCGAGCCGTCTATTTCTCCTTCACCCTCAGCAACTCCTTCCATTTAGGATCAATTTTTATGTCTATATATTTTTAGTAATAAAACACTCTTTTTTAAGACCTTTGTTTGAGGGTATACTTTAAACAACTAATCGAAGGGATTATTTATTAAATGCTCAAAGGGCATTTGCTCAGGAATTATGCCAATTGATTTGCCGTACTTCCGTGCCTTAATTAATCGGGGATCGTTATCTCCAAAGTTAAAAACTTTATTTTTGAATACAACAGTCATTTGACCATCTTTACATAAATGTGTGTAGAAGCCTTGCTTGATATTGGTTTTTGCCTTTTCTATATACTCACCCTTCGCAGAGTCTGGAACCTCCACTTTATGAAAAGTCATTACCCTATTCTCTTTCTCTAATTTGCTAATATTTGTACCCACAATTCTGGCCATATTTAACATTGACTTATCTTCCAAGCTTTCTTCCAAAACGACTCCTTGCCACATGTTTGATGGTACCTCTTTTTTATCCATATTTCTTTCGTTATCCATAGTTTATACCCTAATCGTGCGTATTGTAACCCTTTGCGTCAAGGAATGTCAATCTAGACACTCTCTACAACACATACGGGCAAAATTCTTGATTGTATTTTGTAATTAAATCGTTGAGTTCATTCCGTAGCCATGGAGTTTGAACTGCGTAGTAGTCATAATTGCCCCAATCTTCGAGGGTCTTCGGCGGAACAAAACCATATTGGATCGCTCGACTATATAGTGGAGTACCTGGAAATGGTGTGTAAATATGTGCTTTGACTTCATGAATCGAACCTGTTTTCGCTATTTTTTCACCAAAACTTAAAGTTTTTTTGATATTAATTTCAGGAAAACCGGGGTAACCAACAATGATTGTAAAACTGCCGTGTATTTCTAGGTTCTTTAATAATTCTGCAACTTTCAATACCTCTTCAGTAGTTACTCCTTTATGAATAAATTTAAGTTCGTCTTCATTGCCAGATTCAGCACCTATCAAAATTCTGGACAGCCCGCTTTTCTTTAACAAATTTAACTCTTCTTGTTTGTAAAGCAACAAACTTTTTGGATGTGCCGAAGCGGCCCATTTTATTTCCCAGCCTTGATCTATCACGTTCTGGGCGAAAGACAATACACGAGCCTTATTAACAAAAAAGTTGGCATCATAAAATTTAATTCCGTTTGCTCCGTATTTCTCAACAAGCAACGATACCTCATCAATAGTTTGGTTAATCGATTGCGGCGACCACTTTCTGTGATACAGGGTCACTTCTGAACAAAAACCACAACCAAAAGGACAGCCGATACTCGAAATATGATTCAAAACCTTGTCACTGATATGCTCATCTTCTCGTATATATTTAGCCGTAGGAATCAGGTCATATGAATAAGGAGACATCGTATCTTTTGGAACAATATCTTTTTCTGATGTTTTCACAGGAATTCCGTCATCTTTGTAAATAATCCCATGAATTCCCGACAAGTTTATGTTATTTTCCAAATTCTCGGCAATATTCACCACAGTTTTTTCACCCTGTCCTTTAACAATGATGTCGACGAGTGGAGACTTTGCAAACTCTTGGGGCAATATCGTCGGAGCTGCTCCTCCCCATACTATTTTAGCGTTTGGAAAAAGCTCTTTTGCGTAATGAGCAAATATCAACCCTTCTTGTATCTGATGTCCGATCATTGAGCTAATTCCAATTAAGCTAGGGTTATCAAGTTTATTCAGTGTAGGCGTAAATTGATTTGTGTCTAGTGATTCTAAATTATTGTCTACTAAAGTAACATTAAAGTCATTTTTCCTTAATTCACTTCCCAATGACAGAATTGAATAGGGAATCCAAAAATTTCGATAGTTTTTTTCGTGAAAGGTCCTTGGGTTAAAAAGTAGGATTTCTTTACTTGGCATATTACTAATTCTTCCTAATTATGGGATTATAGTATCCCATTATATATAATGCAAATCTATGTATGCTATCAGCTCAAATTTGGTGCCCTGTGATATAATACTATAACGTTTTGATAATCAACGCCAAATACAAAAAATGAATCCGGAAAGGCGCGAAAATTTAGCAAGAAGGCCACACCTTCGGGTGGTGGTAACTCCGTTTTGTAATTTTAAATGTACTTATTGTCGACCCGGTGGTGAGGGATATTTCGAAAATACCGACCGTACATTACCAAGGAAGGAATTGATAGATATTATCTCTTTGTGTGGAGATACTGGTTTTAAAGACGTCAAGATCACAGGTGGAGAACCTCTTATAAGAAAGGATATTGTAGAGATTGTTAGAGATATAAAAAATTTAAATAAATTTGAGGATCTTGAGATGGTAACAAACGGGTCCCTTCTGGTCGGTAAAGCAAAAATTTTGAAAGAAGCCGGTCTAGATGCTTTGACAGTAAGTTTAGATTCAGCAAATAGGAATAATTTTTTAAAAATTTCTAGGTCAGACAATTTTATCCAAGTTGTAAGAGGAATTGAAGAGGCGGTAAACGCCGGGTTAAAAACTAGGATTAACACTGTGATGAGTTATTCAAATAGAGATCAGTTATTCGGATTAATAAGAATTGCTGAGAAGATGGGTGCCGACCTAAAAATTATCGATCTTATGGATATCAATTCTGACATAAAATCGTGGGGAGGTAAGGATTGGAATAAAGAATATCTTAATTTAGATTATGTCCGAAAAGAACTTAAAGATAGAATAGTAAATATAACAACCAGTTATCCTCCGGGAGGTCTGGGTAGTCCAATGCCAACACTAATACTAGATTCAGGAGTAAAAGTTCTGTTGAGAGACGCTACCGTTGGTACGAATTATGATTCATTTACCTGTGCAGAATGCCAACACTACCCTTGCCAAGATGCACTAATCTCTTTAAGGCTAACTCACGATGGATTTCTTAAGAAATGTTTAATAAGAAACGACAATTTGGTCGATGTTATAACACCTCTTAGAAACGGCGACATTGAAGAGGCAAAAAATCGTATAAGATCAACTTTCAATATTTTTATGCGATCAGAATACATACCCAACGCCTGGAAACCTAATAACAAATAAACAATGCACCCACAGCTGGTAAACAAATTGGTCACGATTTTAAAAGATGAGGGCTCTGAAAATCCGGTTCTTGAGAGTCGGTTATTATATTCCCATCTTTTGGAATTCGATCCGCAAAACAGAGCAAATTTCCAAACGCATCTTGATAAACATCTAAGGCAAATAAAAAAGAAAATCCCTGTTCAAAGACAATTGGGTTTTACCAGAATAAATAAATTGATTATTAAAATTACGAAAGACGTTCTTCTGCCTGGCCCTGAAATAGAAGTACTAATAAATGCATGTTTCGATAACATAAAAAACCCAAAAAAAATAATCGACCTCTGTACTGGCTCGGGAGTTGTAGCTATAGTTCTTGGAAAGAAATTCAAGCAAGCTAAGATTTTAGCCACTGACATATCAGAAGAAGCTCTCAATATCGCAAAAATAAACGCACGGTTAAATAATATAAACAATATTAATTTTTTGCGAAGTGATTTATTTCAATCGATTTCGGATAGGGGAATAAACAAGGTAGATTTGATTGTATCGAATCCTCCTTATTGTAGATCTAAGGATATTGGGAAATTACCTTCGCAAATTAAACTTTTTACACCACGGATTGCGATTGATGGTGGACCGGATGGTTTATTTTTCCACAGGATTATAATCAATCAATCAAAGAACTATTTAAAAAAGAATGGGTTTCTGGTTTTAGAAAATGAGGTTGGCCAATCGAAGATATTAAAGAGTTTACTCATTAACGCAGGATACAGAGTGATTAAAGTTTATAAAAATGTCAAAAATGAGGAAAGGGTAATTGTAGCAAAAAAAACTCTATGAAAGAATTAATAATAGGAGGGTCAGGTTTTCTGGGTTCAAAGTTAGCAAACTCTGATTGCATGAAAGAGGCAAGCTATACTTTTTTTAATAATAAAACTCCTTTTATGAGCAAGGACGAAGATAGGTGTTCTCGTATGGATTTAAGAAACAAAAACGAAGTTCTACGTACTTTGAAAGCAATAAAACCCTCCTTAATAATACACTGTGGCGGAATTACGGATACAGATTTCTGCGAAAAAGAGAAGCAATACTCATGGGATGTAAACGTGGAAGGAGTAGAAAATCTGATGCGTTATTACGACGGTAAGATTATATATTTTTCCACAGATTATGTATTCGATGGAAATAACCCATCGTATGACGAAGAGTCCAAACCCAACCCTGTAAATTATTACGGAATTACAAAATTGCAGGCTGAAAAAATGGTTTTAAAGAGAGAAGAAAATTTAGTAATAAGAGTTTCTGGACTTTTTGGTATTAATACCCACAATGATAAATTTCTTAACAAGATACGAAAAGAGAAAATAGAAGCTTGTACAAATCTAGTATCCTCTCCAACTTATATTGACGATATTGTTAAAAATATACCTGAATTAGTACAATTGTCCGGTATTGTTCACCTATCATGTCAAGAAGGGTTTAGTAGATATGATTTTCTAAATACGTGTGTTAAATACTTGAGCTTATCGACAATAGTAGTACCTAAAAAATATGACCAAAAACAATCTATAGCAAAGCGTCCTTACAATACGACCATGGTTAGCTTAAGGAATGTTAAGTATACACCTGTAAAAATTGCATTTAAAGAAATGGGGGAAAGTTTATGATCGAACGCATAGCATCTACAATTGAATTAAATAAAACAAATGAATTAAGCCTCCCCGCAATTCCTCCGTTTAATTTTAAATACACAGTCTATAAACCATCTCATTTTCCAACTAGGTTAGAGGAATCTGATGAAGCTTCAGAAGCGTTTTATAGAACCTATAGATTAAACGAAGACAAAATTCTAGGCCTTAAGATGAGTGATTTAGAAAAAAAACAAGGAGAAAGTGGAATTTTTTTAGAGGTTTACTCTGCCAATGAATTAGACAGGAAAGATTTGGGCTATTTAGAAAATCACGTAAATGGAGCTTATGGTTTAAAAGAAGATATTAACGAATTTTATGAATATGTAAAAAGTGATGAGGAACTCAACGTTATAATAGATAATTTAAGGGGAATGAGAAATAGTTGCTTTGAGACCCTTTTTGAAATATTAAATATATCTTCTATATTGCAGAATACAACGGTAAAAAGAAGTGAACAGATGATGAAAAATATGTTGTCTAGTTTTGGCGAGAGAGTAATTTATGATGGGAAAGAACTTTATACCTTTTACACCCCTGAAGATATACTTAATTCATCTGAAGAAAGATTGAGAGAGCTTAAGGTTGGATACAGAGCAAAGTTTTTAATGGAAATTGCTAGACGTTTTTTACAAAATCCTGACCTTGGGGAAAAGCTTAAAACAATGAACTTTGAAGATGCCAAGGAGACTTTAATGGAAATAAAAGGCGTTGGCCCTTACTCCGCAAGGATTGCTTTATTTCAATATCTTAGAAGACCTCATGAAATTAATTTTGATTCTTGGAAAAGAAAAATATTTTCAAAATTCTTTTTTGGGAACGAAGGCGAAGTTGTTGAAAAAGTAGAAAAAGAGGTAAGGGAAAGGTGGGGGAATTATGGTGGCTATGCAGGTCTTTATGTAATTGAAGATTTATATGTTAAAAATCCGGAATTGCAATATTGGAGAAAAGACAACAAAAAGATATAAAAGAGTGCAGTTTTTAATTCCCCTAATAACAAAACAAATAGCACAAACTAGTACACACTAATTGACAAATACTACATTTTGAGATACTATAGGCACCGCTAGGCTCAAAATACAGGTTCATAACAAGTCGACGAAGCCCGAATAAATATGGGGAGGCAACAATAAAATGGAAAGATTAAGAGAAACCGAAATTTTCAATGACCCAAAATTAAGAAGAAATATAGAAGTTAGAAGTGAGGTTAATCTCGAAACAAGGCTATATTTTCATAATAAGGGTTATATTGAAACCGAAACCCCGATACTAACTCCAGATCCTGAAGTGGCTCCAGTAAAACCATTTGTCATTGAAAATCCCGAATGTTATTTAAGAATAACCGACACTGAGTTTCTTAAAAGACTCATGTATGCAGGTTTTGGGAAAATATTTCAATTGGCCAAAGATTTCAGAGAAGGAGATTCAAATTACAAAAGTAATCCGGAGTTCACTCAACTTTCAATTGCGGCAAGAGGTATAGATTACGAACAGATGGTCGGCGTATTTAAAGATTATATGTCTAGTGTAGCAAAAAAGGTAAATGATACTCCAGTTATATCTTTTTTTGGAAGCCGGATAAATCTTGAAACCGATTGGTCAGAAATAACAGTTAAAGATGCCTTAGCAAAATTTTGCGATATAGACTTAGACAAAAATCTTGAAAATTCTGATTTAGAGAAAACAATGGAAAGATTAAAAGTTCCGGTTCCTTCAGAAGCAAAAAATTATTACGGAGTAATTAAATATAACATTATGATGGAATCAATCCTCGATAAATTTATTATGCCAGAGTACAAAGGAAAGATTTTGTTCTTGAAAGAATATCCATACGGTCTAAATGCTCCTGGAAAAGCAGTTGAAGACAAACCTCAATATAAACAGAGGGGGGAAGTTTTTGTCAATGGAATCGAAATTATTAATGGTTCAACTATTCCTACTAACCCTGACTTTATTAAGAGTTGGTACGATCACGCCTTAAAAGCGCAGTTAGACTCTGGCTTATGGCCAGGTAAGAGGTTAGATGAGGATTACTTAAGATCGACCAGATTAGGGATACCTCATATGTCTGCAATGACGCTGGGCTACGATCGTTATATAATGATGTTAACAAATAGCAAAAATATAAGCGAAGTCATAACTTTTCCAATAATTTTAAAGAGTAAATAGAAATCAACTTGGAATGTTAAAAATAGACTTACATACACACAGCTTAATGAGCGGTCATGGTTTAAATACTGTTTTTGAGATGGCCGCGGAAGCGAAAAGAAGAGGAATTCGTATATTGGGTATTGCCGATCATGGTCCATCAATGGAGGGTGCACCCCACGAAGGATATTTTTGGATTTCTGACAAACTAGAAAATCTTAAAGGAATCAAAATATTACTTGGTGCTGAAGTAAATATAATTAATAAAAGTGGGAAAATAGATCTAAGTGATAATTATTTGAGTAAACAAAGGATAGTAATAGCTGGGATTCACGATAAAACACCCTATAAAGGATCTTCCGAAGATCATACTACAGCCTTAGTAAACGCAATGAGCAATAAATACGTAAAGATCATTTCCCATCCTTTCAGGATGAAATTTAAGTCAAATATTAAAAAAATAGTTAATGCGGCTTGTTCCACAAATACCCTACTGGAACTAAATGACCAGCTTTTTGAAAAAGAGTCAATAAATTCAAGGTTTCTAGAGGCTTACCGTATGTTGGTGGATCTTTGTAAAAAATCTGGCCTACCAATAATTATAGGAAGTGACGCTCATGTGGCTAATAGGATTGGAGAGAACAAAAATATTCTGAAGGTAAAAAAGCTTATTGGATTAACCGATAACATGATAATAAACAATAGGGAAAAAGAGCTAGAACTATTTTTAGGAAGCAATAAGGGTACTTATCATTTCTAATATTTTAATGAAGAATAAATTAAATTATTTCGAAACATCGAAATTCAAAATATGCTTGCAAAGGGAGGGTCACATTTCGAGAATAGCAAAAAATGTTTTAAGCAAAGGGTTACAAGCGAGAATACCAGCTTATAATCGGAGATTTAGAACGTTTTCGAATTCCACAAAGAATGGAGAAATAGGGATCATCTATATAAAGGACAAAATGGTATGCGATATTGTAAAAAGTGGTTTTGTCGATCTAGGCGTAGTTGGTTCAGATCGAATACATGAAGGCAATTTTGAAAACAGAATAGTTAAAATTAAAACACTGAGTAAAATTTCTTGGCCACTTGTTATAGCTATACCACTAGACTCTTCAATTAAGAGTATGTCAGATATAAAAACGATAGCTACCCAATTCCCAAAATCGGTAAATAGTTATCTTGACTCCGTTGACTTAAGAGAAAAAATAAGAATAATAAAAATACAAGGTAGTGCAGAAGCAATGCCTTACGGCAAATGGCTAGGTAAAAGAATTGATGCAATAGCGGATATTTCTATTACAGGGAAAAGCTTAAGAAACAATTCACTCATTCGATTGGGGAAACCAATTGCTGTCTTCCATCCTGTCATAATTGCAAACAAAAAATCTATAAAATTAAAAAACAAGATGGCATATTACAGACAATTCATTAAGAAATGAATAATCTAAGAGATCTTAAAGGGATAGTTATTCCCTGTGTAGAAGAAGAATATCTTAAAACACTAAAATTTAATCGTATTTTTCCCTCATTAATTAATAAAAATGACAGAAAAGGAGCCGATTTTATCAGAATTGCCGAATATTTTTATCAAGATGGATTTAAAGTATTACAAGTAATAACAGAGAATTATTTAATAATAAAAAATATAAAGAAGAGGTGTCGAGACGCAAAGATTGTGGGAGGTGGGAATATTGAGTCAGTAAAAACAGCGGCCGAATTTTTAAACAACCAATCAGACTATTTTATTATTGGCAGACTGTTTGCTAAAACCCCAAATCTTATAAAGAGCTGGGTAAAATTATTTGGACGACGTTTGATAGTTTCTGTTGATGATCGAAATGGTTCGTTGGCCAATAATAAAAATATTAATACTACAGACTTCTCCATGTTATTGGCAAACAACAAAGTGAAGAATGTTATTTATGTTAGTGAAAATACTAAGTTAATTGGCGGTGTTAATTTGTCGGGATTTGAAAAAGTAAGAAGTATAATAAAGAATAGCATTGTTATTTACAGTGGTGGAGTATCGTCACTGGGTGACATAAGGGTTTTAAAGAATGCTGGTGCGGATTCAATTATAGTGGGAACAGCTTTATATAATAAAGGAATTAATTATTCTGATGCGAAGAAAGTGTTTAATTCCTAGTTTATTAAAGGAAAATTAAGATGAATATAGAAACTATTAATTTTGAAAAAGGAAACGGATTAATTCCTGCGGTTGTACAGGATGCAAAGACGAAAGATGTTCTAATGGTAGGATTTATGAATGAAGAGGCTTTAGCGCTGACCATAGACACTAAATGGGTACACTTTTGGAGTAGAAGCAGAAATAAAATATGGTTGAAAGGGGAAAAATCAGGAAATAAACTAAAGGTGTTGGGAATTATATTTGATTGCGATAATGATTCCTTATTGGTTGAGGCAGAGTTAATTGGTAAAAATGTTTGCCACACAGGATCGAGATCGTGTTTTTTTAATAAACTTGTTTGAAAATGACAGATTTAAACGATTTTGATGATTTATTTAAAATAATACAGGAGCGAATTAAAAACCCTTCTGATGATTCTTATGTGTCTTCGCTGGCCGAGGGCGGTAAAGATAGAATTTCACAGAAAGTCGGAGAAGAAACAACGGAATTAGCAATTGAGGTAGCTAAAGATAAACAAGATAAAAAATCTCTTATTCATGAAGCAACAGACTTATTTTTTCACTTATGGGTATTAATGGCTTTCTTAAATATTTCACCACAAGACATTTTAGATGAATTAAAAGAAAGACATAGAATAAAGAGTGAAAAATAAGTTTACTTACTATCCATTCTCAATCTGATCTTTATTCTTGGTTTGTCTTCCATCTAAGTTATTCTATCAGTTTTTTAAATTCGGTAAGCAATTCTTCTTTGTTTTCGTTTTTATTCCACCAAATAGTTTTTATCCCCAATTTCTTTGCCGATTCAATATTTTCCAACGAATCATCCATGAATAAACATTCTTCTGGTTTTACACTTAATTTCTCACAGGTGAGTAAATATATTTTTGGGTCAGGTTTTCTAATCCCAAGCTCTCCCGAATTAATATATAAATCAAAAATACTAAAGTCAAACTTTTCTCTCCAGTATTTTAGAGCTATCGAATTGCCGTTATTTATAACGGCGAGTTTATATTGTTTTTTGAGATCAGGGAGAATTTCCCAGAGTTTATTAAACTTTTCAAACTTAGATGGGATGTATGGAAGAGCTTTTTTAATTTCATCATCGTTTAAATTAAGTTTTTCCTTAATATCTATAAACAATCTTTGATCGTCTACATGATTAAATAAGTTCTCGATATTCTGAGCGTTAATTTCATCAACTGAAGTTGCGATATAATTATCTTTTTTGAAAACCAGAACTCCAACCAGATCAAATAAAATTGCCTTAGTTTTATTGTCTAAAATCCTGTGGTAAAACTCATACTTTTTCTCTTGATATTCTCTGAAAGATTTTTCGTTCATTGATTCTTTTAATTTCTCATACTCCTTAAGTAAATCATTGTTGTTTTTAAGTATTTCGAAAACTGCAATTTGTCTTTTCATTGTACCTGAATCCTTTGCGGTTAAATAAAACTCGATATCGAAATTGTCTTTTGTAAATTTCCATTCAATGAAAGTTTCGTGTTTGTGCTGCGGTTTTCCAAAAAGATTGATCAGGCCCAGGAGATATTTTTTAAAATCGGAGGGATCTGAAAATGCATAGATATCGATGTCGTTTTGACCAGAAATTTCCAAAGCAGATGCGCCCATATGTTTAACTTTCAAATCCGGAAAGACATTGTTTATTGATTGAGTTAGATCTTCAACGACTTTAGTAACTTTTGAATCAAACGGATAGATACTAATTTTCTTTCCTATTGGAATTTTGCTTAAATAATCAATTTCATCTTGATTAAGCATTTTTAAATTTATTTAAGTTTTTCCAGTATCTCCTTAACTTTTTCCAGAGAATAAAGATCATGGAGGTTATTATTTTTCCAATCAATTTCTTTTTGGAATTCTTCTTCGGTAAAAGGATTTAAAAATAACTCTCTTGCCAAATCATTCGGATCACTTTCCGGATTTTCAGATTCTATTTCCCAATCTCGATATCCGTTCGGGTATTCGTTTATCTTAATCTCAAAATTTTTGTATTTATATATTTTGCTTTTCCAGCTATAAATCATGCCGCTTTTGAAACCCAAGGCCTCAAAAAGTCTCAGAGCATCGACAAGTTCACCTTCTCTTAGGTCTATTTCAAATTCTTCCCTGTTTTTGGAGGCATAGTGTCCAATCTTAACCACAATCTTTTCATTCTTTCCGGATTTCTTTATTCGTAAGTCAATTTGATTATTGGTTAATTTTTTGTTTATCTGATCCCAATTTCGGGCCTTTGGATCAAAACCCGGGGAAATATCAACAGTAAACCTGTCGTATTCATCCATAAGTTCAGCATTCTTAGTAAGGAAAGCTGTAAGTATTTCAAATTCCCCTTTATTTATTTTTCCTCTTATTTCTATTTCGTCCATAATTACTCTTTGATTCTAGCACGAACAGCTATTCTGGTATACTTGGATTATGGGTAAAATATTTCCAAACAAATTAAAAATTGGGGATGAAGTACGCGTTATCGCGCCGGCAAGATCACTAGCAATTATCAGCAAAGAAAATAGAGAAATAGCAAACAAAAGAATTGAAGAATTAGGTCTTAAGATATCTTTTGGTAAACACCTAGATGAAATGGATGATTTCGCTTCATCTTCAATCGAATCGCGTATTGAAGACCTGCATGAAGCTTTTTCCGACAAAAATGTTAAAGCGGTTTTTACTGTGATTGGCGGATTTAACTCGAACCAACTACTCAAATATATCGATTGGGATTTGATTAAAAATAACCCAAAAATAATTTGCGGCTACTCCGACATTACTGCCTTAAATGATTCGATATTTGCAAAAACGGGTCTTGTTACATATTCTGCCCCCCAATATTCAACCTTTGGGCAAAAGCTGTATTTTGACTATACATTAGACTATTTTAAAAAATGTTTATTTAAGAATGATCCGTTTGAAATAAAACCGAGCGGGTCTTGGAGCGATGATAAGTGGTACAAAGATCAAGATAACAGAAAATTAATTCCGAATGAGGGTTGGCTTGTGATAAACGAGGGAAATGCTGAAGGAACAATTTTAGGGGCAAACTTATGTACTTTTAACCTCTTTCAGGGAACGGAGTACATGCCTTCTCTTAACAACTCGATTCTATTCCTTGAGGATGATGAAACATCAAAATCTTTCGATTTTGACAGAAATCTGCAATCCTTAATTCACTTGCCTGATTTTTCAGAAGTTAATGGAATTGTAATCGGTAGGTTCCAAAAAGAAAGCGAGATAACTAATAGTCTCCTAACCCAAATTATCAAAACCAAGAAGGAATTAAATAATATCCCTGTTCTGGCTAATATCGACTTTGGCCACACATCCCCGATAATTAGTTTTCCGGTTGGCGGCACTTGCAAAGTAGAGGCAACAAGTGAAAGCCAATCACTTCGAATAATCGAACACTAAACCAAAATAAAAGAGTGTCTCAAATTAATTTAAGAGCGTCAGAATTTATGAAATTTGAGGGAATTTCGGAAATTTCACACCATTTCCATTCACTAAATTTTTTAGGTTCCATGAGTTTTGGTTCTTGAGTAGTTTCTGCTTTGAAAACAAATACAGTATCTCCTTCTTTGGCTCCGGGAACACTTCCTAAATATTCGATGATTTTAAGATCATCGATACCGACTTCTTCCAAAACTTCTCTTCTAAGTGTTGTTTCCATAGTCTCATTGTCACCACATCTTCCGCCCGGAACTGTCCATATAGAAATATTTTTCCACTTGTCAGGCGTGTAGTTTCTTAAGCCGATCAATACTTTGTCATCTTTGAATATAAATGCTATTGGTACATCTTTATTATTTCCGATTTTCTGAAGAGTTGTTTTAAGATTATTCATACAAGATGATCAACCGCTCCAATTTCTTTTAAAGAATATTTATCATCATTTTTATTAAGTATGGTTATCGAACATTCTTTAATTAGTCTGTCTAATTTTTCCGGAAAATCTGGTTGTAGTTTTATAAGTTCACTGTCTAAAAAAATATTTCTTAATAAATCACAAATAACTCCACCATGGGTTATTATGGCAATATTAGAATTAGGGAAAAAGGTTGATATCTCAGATATTACATTAAGAGCATCTTTTCCTGATTGTAGCGAAGAAATGCCCGCTTTTGGTTTAAATTCTCTATGAAGATTTGAATATTCCCATTCTTTCAAAAACTCTTCAAGTGTTTGATTGGGAACTGAGCCCCAATTCATTCTTTCTCTTAATCTATCGTCAAAAACAATCCCGACTTTTAAAGTTTTATTAATAATCTCTGCAGTTTCCTTAGCTCTTGCAAAAGTACTGGAATAGATTTTGAAAATCTTTTTGTCATTTAAAAATTCTGCAGTCTTTTCCGCTTGGATTTTTCCTAATTCAGTAAGGCCGGAATCTCCTGCTTCTCCGACTTTCTGTCCATGTCTGATTAAATAAAAAGTATTCATCTCGTAAATTAATCATATCAAATCTGCTAAAATGCACATAATATGGTTAAAAACTTTTACGATAAAATTGCCAGGAAATTCGGAGGTTATGGTTATAGCCCGAATGCGCGATATAAAAGAGAGTATCCGACTGGTGATCCTGAAAAGATTTTTAAAGAAAAACTTTTGGAATTAAGTTCAAAAGATAAAATCGTATTGGATATCGGTTGTGCTGACGGTAAATTTACTCTTTCGGTAGCTCCCTATTTCAAAAAGGTATACGGAATTGACACTTCAAAGATAAATCTGGAAATTGCACAGAGCTATAGTAATGATAAAAGAAGTCAAAATGTCGAATACTCACTTCAGGATGCCAGCCATACTTTGTTTAAGGATTCCTTTTTTGATCTGGCTTATTGCCGAAGAGGACCATCTTATTACGGGGAATACCACCGGATTCTTAAAGCAAATGGTTATTATCTTGAAATTGGAATAGGCGAGAAGGACACGATGGAACTTAAAAAGATATTTGGGAGAGGACAAGGTTACGGAAAATGGGACAAATCAAGATTAGACCAAGACTTAAAAGAACTTCAAAACCTTGGTTTTAAAGTTGTCTTTGCCAAAAATTACTATGCCTTTGAATACTATCCTTCTTATGAAGAGCTTGATTTTTTCTTACAGGGCGTTCCCATTTTTGAAGATTATGATTCTCAAAAAGACAAATGTCTACTTAAAAAATACGTTTCAGAAAATACTACTTCAAAAGGAATTGTTTTACCTAGACATAGAATCGTCGTAGTTACCCGAAAAAATAAGTAAATGATTAATTCGTTAAGTTTTTTAGGTCAAAAGGTAAATGTTGTTATTGACAGACCACTTGGTTCAAAACACCCTAGGCATGATTTTACCTATGAAGTTAATTACGGTTATATTCCGAATACAAAATCTCCCGATGGGGAAGAGCAGGATGTATATGTTTTAGGAATAGACAAACCAATTAATAAAATTATTGGAGTTTGTATTGCCGTAATTCATCGAACAAATGACAATGACGATAAATTAATAGTAACACCAAACGGCGAAGACTTTTCAGACGAAGAAGTTGAAAAACTGGTTGAATTTCAGGAAAAGTACTTTAAACATGTGATTTTAAGAAAATATTTATAACTTCAAAGGATTCCATCGCTAATTTACTTCCTTGGTAGTAAAATAGAGCAGGAATGGGAAAAATTAATGAGGCTACAGATACAGACTTGAAAGTTGTTGAACAATTAAAGAATATCGGTTGGAAACCTGGTGACACATTGCTTTATCAGCAAGAATATATTCTTACCCCTGAACAACAAAAAATTTTTGAAGGAAGAAAAAGTATTAGACCCGATATTACACTAACTGATCTCAACGGGAACATTCTAGCAGTGTTTGAAAATAAATTTGAAGATGAGAAGAAGGCCCTAACAAGACTCCGTACGCTTTATGCCACTGTTTTAAAACCTAGATTTTTATATGCTTGCTCTCCTGAAAGGATTCTTTTTTACGACACCGAATGGAAAGGATTAGAAGCAGGGGAATTTAAACGAGTTGATTCATTTATGCCTCTTGAGGAAATGCTTGTAAAAAACGAACAGGCTAAAAAGATTAATTTAGACAGAGAAATATTCATTGATAAGAACATAGCAGGAGGAATTAATCCTAGCTGCGGAAAAGAAACTTATTTTCAAACTGAGTGTATTCAAGTTCTGATAAATAAATTCAAGGAAGGAAAGCAAAAAATGCTTGTCCATATGGCTACTGGTTTAGGGAAAACCAGAACCATGGTTGCTTTTACAAAAGCTTTATTAGAGCACAATATGGCTAGGCGAGTTCTTTTTATTGTTGATCGAGTAATGTTGGCAGAACAAGCTTTAAATGATGGATTCTCGCTCATTAGCAAGGAATTTTCTGCTGTTCGAATTACTTCTTCAAATTTTAGACAATATAAAAATGCACAAATCCATATAGTTGTGATAGACACCTTGGAAAATATTTATCAAGATTTCCCAAATTCCTTTTATGATTTGATCATTGTTGACGAATGTCACCGTTCTATAAATATCAACCGTAAGTTGATCTTTGACCATTTCTTATGTCCCCGAATTGGATTAACAGCTACTCCTAAAAAGGCAATTTCTGCAAAGGGTAAGGATATTTCAGAAGAAGACCTCGCAATTTTGGATACATATAAGATGTTCGGATGCGAAACAGGTGAACCGGATTATCAATTTGACCTAGGTAGAGGTATAAGTGAAGGATTTTTGGCTCCATATTCAGTCTTATCTATTGAAACTGAATTGACAAAACTTGCTCGTGAGAAAGGTGTGGAGTTTTCTTATGTGTTTGACCCTGATGAGAGGAAAAAAATTGAACTTGATCAGTCAAAGAAGTTAATGCTAGAACAATTGGAGCGTAAATATATATCGGAAGACAGGTGTATGAGAATTGCCGAAGAACTTAAAGCGAATACCACATACGGAGAGAAGGTTATCTTGTTTGGAGTGAGCCAAGCACATTGTATTTTGTTGGCACAGGCAATAAATAAGGTGTTTGCTGCGCCTAATGATGAAACAAGTCCCCGTTATGCGGAAGCAATTATCTCAGACAATAACGATTTAAACGCTACCTTCAAAAAGTGGTTTAAAGATATAAACCATAAACCTTTTATTGCTGTATCAGTAGATATTTTAGGGACAGGGGTAGATATTCCTTGTGTCCGATATATATCCTTTACGGCTTTAACTAAATCTGTAGGCAAATACATTCAGATGCTTGGTCGCGGAACCCGACTAGATCCAAAATCAGGAAAATTTAGTTTTAAGGTATTAGATTTTGTTGGTCTATGTGCACTAATGAACGACGATGGAAAAGGAACACTGATAGAGAATACACACATAGTAAAACGTAAGGGGAAAGGTAAGGATCCTTTCCCAGGACCAAAGGGTGAATGGTTCATTATTGATAATCCTGATCCTGCACACTTAATTCAAAGGGTATATCTTCATGGGAATAAAGTTAAAGTCGTAGATAATATTCCAATAGAAGTCGCAAGATTGTTGTTTGAAAATGAATTACAAAAAGCAAAAAAACAAGAAATTCTGAGTTTAAAAGAGAAAGTAGAGAAAAATATAACTTATCAACCAAGTGAAGAAGAAGTCAATACTATTAAGCAATGGATTAAAAACCCCAACGTATATCTAGATGAGGGACAATTACAGAAGATATATGGATTTGAACAGGGTTCAATCTGGGATTTTTTCCTACACGCGTTGAAAATTAAAAAGATTCCAACTCCAAAAGAGCGCATCGAAAGCGGATTTGAGTCTTATATTAAAACCTATGATTTTAATGACAAACAAATAGGGATTCTTAATGATTTGAAAGACATTGTTTCAGAGAACATTGTCGAAAAAAGAAAGATGACCGCAGAAGATATATTTAATAACCCAGTCTATAGCAGAATTATTGGAGCAGATTACCAAGAGGTAAACCAAGTTTTTGATAATAAACTACCTCATGTTTTTGAGGAATTACAAACAAACTTTAGGGTATAAAAAATATGGGCAGATCAACAGTACATTACGCAGACAATGAAACAAATAATATTCTTAAACGACTTCATAATAAGTTGAGACCCGCAGGAACTCCTGTTGAACGGGTTGAATATATCATCGAATTGTTACTTCTTCGAATTTTTGAAACAAAGATTAAGCAAGATGCGGCGTTTGCTCCACTCCGAAAATTATTTGAGGGAGAAAATTACCGATTACTGTTTTCTCATTTATTATCTCTTACAGGAGAACAAATATTATCAGAGGTTAATAAAAATGTATTTCCTTTTTACTCAACAATATTAATCAAAACGAGAAGCGTTATTACTGGAAACTTGCCAACTAAAATGCAAGACCAGTTGGTGTTGATGGAGGAAGTATTTGCAAATTCGAATTTCACAAACAATGTAAAAGGTGGCGTTATTGCCGAGGTTATCGGGCTAGTTAACGAAGTAGATGAAAAATGGATACTAAAAACAGATTTATTAGGTGACGCTATTGAATCAGCTCTTTCAGAGACAGGAGGAACTAAAGATTTAGGTTTATATAGAACACCAAGTCATATACGGCAGATGATGGTCAAAATGGTTGACCCTAGCTTTAATGATTCAATATTTGATCCTGCTTGTGGAACAGCAGGTTTTCTGTTTGACGCATATGAATATGTTATAGAGAAAGCAAAACAATTGCGGCAAATCCCCTCCGAAAACGTAGCCAATCAATTTTATCGTACAGGTATTGGTGGTATTGAGTACCAGGGAAGAATAAGAAAAATGGCTGCAGTGAATATGTATATTCGTGGTCTTAATCCTCACAACATTGAACAGGGAGACTCCTTAAAACTCTACGATCCTGCTAGAGATCACGAAAGTAAAAGTATAGTTATTGCTAATCCTCCATTTGGGGCAGAGAGAGATCAACCAGCCTATCCCAATGTGTGGGAAGAATATTCAAAAGAACCAGAAACCACAATTTTGTTTGTCAAATTGATGTTTGATCTACTCAAGCAAAACGGACGTTGTGCGATTGTTGTTTCGCAAGGTTTTCTTACTTGGGGACAAAATAGTGCTTGTGCGTTGCGAAAAATTCTACTAAATGACGCTAATTTGCGAGCCGTCATTAGTCTTCCACAGGGCGTGTTTGTGAGTAAAAGCGGACAAGGTGCCAAAACTTCTATCTTATATTTTGAAAAAGGTCAGCCGACTGATTTTGTTTGGTTTTACAAAATTGAAAACGATGGTTTTTCAATGGGAACAAACCGTAAAGCGATTGCGAATGGTCAAATTCCTGAATTATTAGAAATTTTCAAAGAAGTAAAACAAGGCAAAAAACCGCAAGACACCAAGCATAGTTTTTGCGTATTCAAGGAGCAAATAGAAACACTTGATCCGCGAATTGCCGAAAGGATTAAAAAGGAAGTAAGCGAAAAGACCAAAGAAAAGAATATTAAAAAGCGCGAAAAACTTGTTGAAGATATAGATAAAAAACTGAAAGATAAAAAAATCAGCAAAGAATTCTATGATGAAAAGTTGTGGCAGTTTGATAATATTATCGAAGGGCAAATTGACAATGAAGTCGCCAAGGCAATAGAAAAAGCCCATTCCTATCATTTCAATTTACAAAACTATCGCAGTAGCTTGTCGGATGAACAAGTAAAAGACTGGCAGGAAACTCTAAAAGGCGTAGAAATAAAAAACGGCTCAAAGATTGAAAAACGTTATCAAGAATTGCAAAAATCTGAACCAAAAATTGCTTTGCAAATCCTCGCTTCTTTTGACTGCAAAAATGCCTTGCAAATGGATATCGCGCGGGAGTATTTGAGCAGGTTGGATAAAAAGGTTTTGGAAAAAGACGAGAAATTACAGAAACTCGAAGAAATTTTGAGAAAAGGATTTCAGTATCCCAATGTGCCATTATCTGAAATTCTAGAGTGCTATGAAAATAAAATCACAATTGATGAGGATAAAAAATATAAACAAATTACAGTTTCAAATACTGGCGATGTAAAACTTCGCAAAATAAAATTAAAATCAGAGATAGGAACTAAAAACCAAGTATTAATTGACTTGTCGCAAGGTGATTTACTTATTTATTCTCGCTTAGGTTTACATACCGGAGCAATTGGCTTAATTCCAGAAAGTTTAGATGGTGCAGTGGTAACGGTTGATATGCCAGTTTTTAGGTATAGAGCAATTAAGGTAAATCCAAAATATATAGCATTAGTTGTTCAAAATCAAAAGTTTATTGATAAAGTTATTGAGCAAAACCCGACTGGTGCTGCACAAACAAGATTTCATGAAGACAAGTTTTTACAACTTCAAATCCCTCTTCCACCTCTTGAAGTCCAAAACGAAATCGTGGAAAAAATAGAAAAACAAAAGCAGATTATAGATGGAGCGGAGAGAATCGAAGAAGGATTTATTATCAATTTTCCTTTGTTCGCGAATACAATAAAACTTAACAATATCTCAGAACTAATTGGAACAGGATCTACGCCTTCGAGAGCAAATTTAGATTATTTTGACGGCATAAATAATTGGGTTTTAACAACAGAAGTTAACGAAACAGAAATAATAGATACTGCAGAAAAGCTTTCAGACACTGCTATTAAGGACTATGGACTTAAGCTTTATCCTATCAATACGATATTGATTGCAATGTATGGGCAGGGTCAGACAAGAGGACGAACTGCAATGATTAAAGTATCAGCTGCAATTACTCAAAATTGTGCTGGAGTAGTTATAGATAACAAAAAAGCCGATCCTTATTTTGTTTGGTATTTTCTGCGTTCAATATACGATAAAATTCGCGGACAAGATTATAGCGGTGGCGGCGTTCCACATCTCAATTTAGAAATAGTTAAAAAGCTTGAAATTCCTCTCCCTCCTCTCGAAACCCAACGTCAAATTGTAGAAAAACTTAATCGACAGATGCAGGCACTTGAAGGCGTGCGGCTACTAAAATCTGAAGCGGAAAAAAGAATTGAGGAAATTTTAAATCAAGTTTGGGGGGAATAATGACAATGATAAAAAAAATAGTAAAAATACGTAACTTTCCTTCCTTTATGGATTTTAAACCAGCAACCGATCTTTCTAAATTTGCTAAATACAATTTAATATATGGTTGGAACGGTTCTGGTAAAACTTGTTTTTCTCGTATATTAAGATCGTTTGAATTGGGTCAAAACTTTTTTGATATTTCAGAAAGACAATCAGAGTTTGAGTTCAAACTAGATGACGGAACCTTGATTAGCAATAACGACTTATCAGTCCTTAAGAATATCAGAGTTTTTAATAAAGACTTTATAGAAGATAGTATTTTTTGTGATAGCGGTCCAAAACCAATTTTTTTTCTTGGAAAACAAAGTAAGAAAGATAAGGAAAAAATTACACAAGATGAGATTGATTTAGTACTACTAAGAAAAGACTTATCCTCAAAAGAAATGCGACTTAATAAGGCAAAAGAAAATAAAGATAGAACACTTTCAAATAAAGCAAGAGATATTAGAACTGCACTGACTACACCAATGCGGGATGATAGTTATAGAAACTATGAACGACCAACTCTTGAAGATGCAATCAAGAATAACTCCGAAAAACTAAAAAATATTAGTGATCTCAAATTATCTGCGGTGCGTATAGCTTCAGTTAAAAAATCGATTCTACAAACAAGCAAAGATAAAGTTGATACACTGCCCATCCCCGATTTAGACATAACAGAACTTGAAAAAGAAATAAGGATAATCCTCTCAAAAACCGTAATCTCAAAAGTAATAGCAGGATTGCAAAAAGATGAAGTAATAAGTAAATGGGTAGAAAGAGGGCTGGAAATTTATAGAGACAAAACTCTAAACGTATGTGCATTTTGTGACCAAAAAATACCATCAAGTCGTATTAAAGACTTGGAGAATCACTTCAACGATGAATATCAAAACATGCTCCGCTCGGTTCAAGAATTAAAAGACAAATGCAACTTAAGACGGGTTAAAGTTGAGTTTCCAGAATCTTCCATATTCTATGATGATCTAACTGTTGAATACCTCTTGGAGAAGAAAAGAGGAGACGCTACTGTTTTTAATTTTAATAAGTTATTAGATTCTTTTGTCGCAGTTCTTGAGCAAAAGGAACAGAATCTTTTCTTTCAACCAATTTTAGACAGGGTTGGTTCAATCGACACTGTAGCATTTTCAAATATAAATGTAATTATTAGACGTCATAATCAAAAAACGAGTAACTTTGAAATTCAGATAGATAAAGACAAAAAGGATTTTGAGTTACATTTTATAGCTGAATTTCTACCAACCTACAATGAAGTACTTAAAGAAAATGAGACGTCTCAAAAGGACTATTCTAGTTCCTTAGTGGCGATCAAGCAAAAAGAAGAAGAGATAAAAACTCTCAAAGAGAATTTAATCAGTCATTATATTCCCACTCAACAAATTAATAAAAATTTACAACAGTTTTTGGGTCGTAACGATATACAGTTAAGAGCTAGCGAGACCAAGAATGGTTATCAGATTACTCGTAATGGAGAAATTGCCAAAAACTTAAGCGAAGGAGAAAAGACCGCACTAGCCATTGTGTATTTCCTAGCGAGACTACAGGAAGATGGTTTTGATTTAAAAAACAGTATAGTTGTAATTGACGACCCAGTTTCTAGTCTAGACTCAAACGCAATATTTCAAGCCTTTAGTTTTATTAGGGAGTTTATAAAGGATGCTGGGCAAATAATAATATTAACACACCACTTTGATTTCTTTAGACAAATCAAAAGATGGTTTTTATTCTGCAATAAAAGCGATAGGGAATTTTTTATGATTGTCTGTAATTCTTCATCAGGGTTACGAAACTCAGTAATAATGAAAATTGACAGGTTACTAATAGAGTATGAATCAGAATACCATTTTCTTTTCAGTGTTCTTTATAACTTTATAAAGAACAACCAGCAGGAATTGGAAAAATTATATCCAATGCCAAATATAGCAAGAAAATTTCTTGAAAGTTTTTTGGCTTTTAGAATCCCCTTAAATTTAGGGGTGACAGATATCCATAAAAGACTAGAACATATTGAATTTGATTCAATTAAGAAGACCAGAATAGAGCGGTTTGTGCAAACACATTCACATCCAAGATATGAGAGCGGAGTACAAGATTTTGATATGACAATATTGAGTGAAACTCGATCAATCGTTAATGATTTATTGGAACTCGTAAAAACCGAGGATGAAAGGCATTACAACTTTATGCTAAAAAGTATTACTGAATAATACATGTCTCAATATTACAATCCAAATAGAAAAGGTAAATTGTGACTTTTGTAAGTATAGGGAGTCTGTGAGAAAATAAGAAAAATGAAAAATACGATTAAATGTAAATACTGCGGCAAAGAAATTGAAATATCTGAGGCTTTACGCCATGATTTTGAAGAACAATTCCGTGTTGAAGAAAGAGAAAAGGGTAAAAAAGAAGCGTTGGCAGAGATCGATCTGAAAGTCAAGGATAAAGAAAACGAAAATCAGGAACTTCGGGATAGAAATAAAGAGTTGGGGAATCAATTGTTGGAACTGACTAAAAGTATCAGAGAATTAAAAGATCAGAATGACAAAAGAGATATCGAGGCTCAAAAGAAAATAAATGAAGAATCAGGTAAAGCCCGTGAAGAAGGGGCAAAACAGGAAAGAGAAAAAACCGGTTTAGAAGTGGAAGAGCTTAAGAAGAAACTTACAGATACCGAAAAAGCTCTTATTGATGCCCAAGCAAAGGCAAAACAAGGCTCTCAACAACTTCAGGGAGAAGTGTTGGAGCTTGATTTAGAAACTAAACTCAAAAAAGCATTTACATATGATGAAATTTCTCCGATAGGCAAAGGTGTTGAGGGGGGAGATATTATTCAAACAGTTAAAAATCAGGCGGGGAAGATTGCAGGGACAATTCTTTGGGAAACAAAAAGAGCTAAATGGAGTCCTTCTTGGCTTCCCAAACTTCGGGAAGACGGAAGAAAATTTGACGCAACTTTGGTGGTGCTGGTCACCATAAACCTCCCGGGGGAAATTCAAAACTTCCAAACTGTTGAAGGAGTAATTATTACTTCATACCCCTATATTCTTCCGCTTGCCGGACTGTTGCGAAGAAATGTTATGTCAATTGCTTCGGCAAAGTTCACCGCAGAAAATAAAGATGAAAAACTGGAATCTCTATATCAATATCTTCAAAGTGAGGCGTTCAGAAATAGATTTGAAGCGTTTGCCGAAGGAGTAGTTGAAATGCAGGATGATCTTCTGACAGAGAAAAGATCGATGGAAAGGTCATGGAAAAAAAGAGAAACACAAATAAATAGAACGATAAATAATATGTCTAAAATGTATGGAGAATTACAGGGAATAATGGGACCTGCTTTACCGGACATCAAAAAACTGTCGCTTCCTGGTGGAGACGATGATGAAAAAAGCAATTAAGGTAATTGTATGGTGTAATATAAATTATGAATAAAGAGAAAAAGAGCATTGATATAACTTGGCTAGTAAATATTATTGGAATTGTTCTTGTGTTTATTTTCTTCTTTTGGTTAGGGAGAGTTACAAAATAGCAAAATGAGTGACAAATTTGTTTTAATCCCCGTCGATCTTCTAAAAAACATCAAGGATTTAATCAAAGGCAACCAGTATGAAGAGGAAGTTAGGAAGATACTTGAATCAAGAGAGGTAATAGAAAGCCAAGATGTTACCAAGCTTCCCAAAGAAGGTCATGTTAAGCGTGTAATTGACGGAGACACCGTAGAACTTCAGAATGGGTTAGTTCTACGTTATGTAGGAATGACTGCTCCGGAAACCGGAGAAAACTTTTACAAAGAATCAACTGAGGAAAATAGGAAATTTGTGGAAGATAAAGAAATTAGGCTTGAATATGATAACTACAAATCTGACAAGTTCGGAAGAATTCTAGCCTATCCAATTCTTCCCGATGGAACTAATGTCTCCATTGAACTTGTTAAAAAAGGTTTGGCCGAACTTGTTATCTACCAAAAAAGAAAACCATTTATTCATCAACAAGAACTTCTAAAGGTACAAGAAGAAGCCAAACAAAAGCATTTAGGTATTTGGAGTAATTAGCCTCAATTGTATAAAATTATTATTCGTATTTGTATTTGAGTATTTTATGTTATCAATAGGCATATTTGGCGGATTGCGAGTGAAAGTGAATAAGCGAAGCCCTGAGCGAAGCCGAAGGGCTGAGCTGACATGTTGCGTTTAGCGAGCCGCGAAGCGGCGAGCTAACACATTGCGTCAATTCAATTCCCCTTTAACCCCTTTTCTTGACGCAAACATTCTTCTTTGTATTTGTTAACAGTGTTTGGTAAAATAACTTCGAGCGAGTTCATATATACGCACCATAGTGCGACTTGTCGGGTCGGCGCCTAGCGCCGACCATTGGTTTTGGGCTTCTCCACGGACTTTTTCTAACACAACTCTAAACAAACAAAACAAATCAATTAGGTAAATAAATTGATAGTATTTGATGTATTGCTTCGTACTATTTACGGGTATATAAATAATTAATGCCTACTTCGTTAAACATAAATAAATTCTTCCTCTACTCAAGAAAGTCTACTGATGTAGAAGACAAGCAAGTATTATCTATTGAAGCGCAGCTAGTCGAACTTCGTGAACTAACAAAGCGTGAGGGGTTAAATATTGTTGAGGAACTTATAGAAAAACAGTCAGCCAAAGTTCCGGGAAGACCAATATTTAATAGTATGATTGATCGGATTGAGAAGGGTGAGGCTAGTGGAATACTTGCTTGGCATCCTTTTGTGTCAATAGTTAGTTGTTAGTTTGTTTGTTTTGTTCTTTT
>JBBTWD010000003.1:33973-38681 GCA_038062915.1 Patescibacteria group bacterium | reverse complement strand
TTTCGTGACTCATATATTTTTGTATATAAGTCCGAAATGTATCGCGTCCTAATCATACATATAAACAAAGACCCAAAGAAGTTGATTTAATCAAACCTTTTGTGGCAAAGTTCGCGGGACAAAGATATTAAAATCTTGCCTCACAGGGCTTGCAAATGTCACAAGACCCAACCCAAGTTGAAATGTGACAAACTCTGCACATTCCAGTATGCCAGCCCCCTCCGTCGTAGTTAGGGATCGATGTAAGGCTCTCGAAGTAAGAAAAGCCTTGAGTTACATTTGCCGACGCGCAACCGATTGGATTTTGACCAAGAAATTTTGACTGACTCATTTGGTAAAAAACCTTTCTTGGATCTTCCCCGGACTTCAGAAGTGAAGCGTAATAGACAGCTTGCTGTCTCTTTTCATTAAGGTTATGAGCGGTTGTTTCAACTTTCTTTTCCGAGGTTTTTACCAGCCAATCAATAATTTCGAAAATTGCATCTTCTCGATCGTTTTCTGGGAATATAAATCTTCTTAATTGTTCGGGGTTTTTAAGCTCGCAACTAAATTGATGAAAAGCGCAGAGAAGGACTTTTTGCACCTTATCAAGCTTTCCATCCACAAGCTCATATGCAATCCTGTAAATCTGGATTTGATTGTCCGGGTGTTGAAATCTTCCGCCTTTTGGGCTAATTCCAACGGCGATACCTGAATCGTGGGTAAGAAACCAATCTTGGAGTTCACCATTAAAGTTTTTCTGAGCCGAAACCCCGCCATCGGCGTCGATGATCGGCCCTCTTTCCGGTTCAAAAAGAACTCCATTCCTGTCCTGGTAAAAGCAAGTGAACCATTCGAGTTTCGACTCGGCATGTGAGACCAGTAAGTCGCCAGCGAGTGCCTCAAGGGAGGATGTATCTATCCAATTGGAAATTTCAGTAAATCTAGTTAGAGTTTCGACTGGGGTTTCAATACGGCTCATATTTCCTGCTCGGGTTCAAGTTGGGCTCTGGATATAACAGTAGCGGCACTTCTACGGAATTTCGCCGTAATTCACCAATAAGTCAATTTACTTTTGGCGGTAACTTGTGTCAAGGGCCAAACCCTAGTAGTATTGAACTTGATGTGGGCGAAATAACCTTAAGAGAAAAAGCGGCATTCTTGAGAGATTTTGTTTTTGCTGCGGACGATGGCATAATTACGACTTTTGCGGTTGTTGCCGGGGCGCTCGGTGCCGCCCTTTCTCCTCGGGTAGTTTTAATTTTGGGTGCTGCGAATTTGGTTGCAGATGGATTTGCAATGGCTTCAGGCAACTACCTAGCGGTTAAGAGCGAAGAGGAATATGAGGAGGTAGAAGACAGAACCCAAAAATATTATCATTCACCCCTGCCTCACAGCATTATTACCTTTTTTTCTTTTGTAGTTGCGGGGCTAATTCCACTTTTACCGTATTTGGCTGGGCTAAAACAGAGTTTTCAGTTATCGACGGTCTTAGTTTTTCTGTCTCTGTTTGTTGTCGGAATGGCCCGAACCAGATTTACCAAGAAGAAATGGTATCTGGGTGGATTTGAAATGATTCTGGTTGGAGGATCTGCCGCGCTGGTTGCATATTTGACTGGATTTTTGGTTGATAGGTATTTGGTTTAGGAGGTGTTGGTTAATCTCCGCAAATTTACCGCCCAATTTCCGCGAGCTTGACACGGTTGGAAGAAAATGATATTTTACTTTCAATGAAGGCAAGGGATGTATTAGTTGGCGCTATAGTTTTGGGTTTACTTGTTGGCGGAGCTCTTTGGGTTAGAAAATCAAGGCTGGATAAGCAAGCGTTAATAGTTACAACACCAACAGTAGAAGAAAAAATTGAAAAAAGTTTCAACGGACTGACAATTCCCGAAGGAGTTGAAAAGGTCGAGCTTAATGATGTTTCTGGTGGAGACGGCTTTGGGGTAGCCACAAGAACAGAGGTTTTGGCCGATCTTCCAAATCTTACGTCTGGTACCTATCAGATTTGGATGGATGGGAAGAATTTGGGCAAAATGAGAGTAGCTAAAGGTGGCTGGATTTTTGAAGGAAGGCTGGGTGGTAAAAAGATTGAAGTTAAGTTGGGCACAAATACTCTTTTAGAGGGAAGCTTCTAATTTTCCTTTATCAAATCCCAATACAGTTATTTTTGTTCCATCCTCTTTTGTAATTAATGTAAAAGGTACGCCCAAGAAGCCATTTGAAATATTAGCCATTTCATTTTTTACACCCTCATCTTGATCGACAAGTTTTTCGACAAACGAAACACCCTTTTGATTTAAATAATCCTTAAGCATTTTGCAGTAGGGGCAAGTAGTTGTCGAATAAACTGTAACAGTCATTTATTTAATCTCGAATTTTCCTTCCATTCCCATGGCTCTATGGTTACTTATACTACAGAAGTAGGTGAGTGTCTCCATATCATCAGGAACAGTAAACTCTAAAATGTCGCTTGCGCCCGGTTTAATTGTTTTAGTTTTTAAATTAAGCCCTTCAATTACAAAATTGTGTGGCATCCCGCCAACATTTTTAAAAATTATTTTAACTTTTTCACCCTTTTTAACGCTTATTGTAGATGGGTTATAAAAATACTCTCCACTCTGGACTTCTACTTCAGTTAAACCTTTGTCAGTTGAGGTTGTTTGTATTGATATCTCTGTGGGAATTGGGCTTTGAACCAGTGGAATAGGTTTTTTAATTAAAAATAGTCCAGAAATGATAACTGCCAAGAAAATTCCAAGGCCAACTAACAAATTTTTATTCATGGTATTATTATGTCAATGATATTTATTAATTACAAGACGTATGAGTCTGGAACCGGCCAGAATGCGATTAATTTATCTAAAGTTTTTGATGAGTTAGCTCACGAATCACAAATTAAAATTATTCCCGTAGTTCAAGCCTCTGACATTAAAGAAATTGTCTCTTCAACCAAGCTTGAAGTCTGGGTTCAAAGCATAGATTCAGTTGAATTTGGAGCACATACTGGAGCGGTAATGCCCGAGGCAGTTCTTGAGGACGGAGCGACAGGAACTTTTTTAAATCATTCTGAGAACAGGTTTACCTCGTTCGATGAATTAGCAAAAGCAAGCGATAGGGCAAAAGAAGTGGGTTTAAAAACTCTCATCTTTGCCAAAGATTTAGAGGAATTAAAAAACATCTGTTCACTCTCTCCAAATTATTTAGCATATGAGCCACCAGAACTTGTTGGAAGTTCAACCATTTCAGTTGCTCAAGCTCAACCAGAAGTTATTTCTCAAGCTCAAGAAATCGCAAAATCGGCAAGTCTCCCACTTATTGTTGGAGCGGGAATTCATACGAGAGAAGATATCAAAAAATGTTTAGAATTAGGTGCAGTTGGAGTAGCTGTTGCCTCTGATATTATGAAGGCAGAAGATCCAAGGACCGAGCTTTTAGAATTGATCGAAGGATTTAAGTAATATGATATACATTGGAGCCGACCATAGGGGTTTTGAATTAAAAGAAAAGATTGCCAAGTGGCTGTTTGAGTGGAAATACGAGTTTACAGATGTTGGAGCGCAGAGTTTGGAAGTTGGTGACGACTACACAAAATATGTAAGCGAAGTAGCTTCACTTGTAGCTAACAACAAAGATTCAAAAGGAATTGTTCTTTGTGGGAGTGGGGTTGGAGCTGATGTAACTGCTAATAAATTTGATGGAGTAAGAGCCTCTGTTGGTAAAAATAAAGAACAGGCTACAGCCGGCCGAAATGATGATGATATGAACATTCTTGTTCTTGCAGCTGACTATACTTCCGAATCTGAAGCCAAAGAAATGCTAAAAGCATTTTTAGAAACAAAATTTAGTGGAAAAACTAGGCATGCAAGAAGGCTTGACGATATCTCAAAACTTGAGGCAAATAATTAACCCTTTTTATCTTTTGATCTCTGTCTAGTTCCCGCAAAAGCTCTTGCAATTTCCATTCCGCCTGTTTCTGTTTCGTCATAGGCATTTTTTAATGCCAAGATAGCAGCCGTTTCAAACAATGCTTCGTCGGTTACCGTTAAAACCTCTTTTCTTAGCTTGGGAATTATTTTGTAGTGGAGTCCCCAAGTCCAAAATAGCTTTGGATTTAGGAAAGAATAGAGAAACCATCCATTTGTGGATTGTAGGAATCCAAGAATTGGGACTCATGGAGTTTCTTGAAAAATATGAAATGGCTAAAACTGGCTCCCGGACTCCCCGTAAAGCCAATCCCCTGGTTAAAGCTTGGATTTACCAAATCAGGGAAAGAGAGTCAGATTGTTGTGGCCAGAAAATAAAATATTTCCTGGAAAAGGAACACAATCTGAGTTTGTCCGTTCCCAAGATTTACCAGGTTCTTTCTCAAAAGTATCAGATCAGAAGTAAGTGGAAGAAGAATAAACAAAGAGGGCCTGTCCCTCATCCCGAAAGTCCTCGTGAGGTAGTCCAGATGGACTCAATAGACTTTGGAGGAGTGTTTGCCTTTACGGCCATTGATTGTTGTTCCAGAGAAGCTGATGTCCTGATAGCCCCAGAGTTAACTTCTCAATATGGACAAAGATTCCTCAAACAAAGTATGAGAAGAAGATTTGATGGTTTTGTCCAACTCATTCAAACTGATGGAGGGCCAGAATTCAAAGACAAGTTTACTGATAATGTCAGAGATTATTGTGACAGACACAGGATTTCCAGACCCTACAAAAAGAATGAGCAAGGTTTCATT
>JBBTWD010000003.1:6812-33873 GCA_038062915.1 Patescibacteria group bacterium | reverse complement strand
TCATTACCATAGACCCCATATGGGACTAGGCATGAAACCACCATTAACAAAAATTATTAGACTGTCGGATATTTAAGTAGAATTAACCGGGATTATCGGACTTTGGGGAGAAGAGTTTGAGGGAGGGGATTCGGGAGAAGTGCTTTAGATTTCTTGTAATTAAAGTTAAATCATTAACGATCGCGGTTGCTGCAATAAGCAGGTCGAAGTCCGGAATTATTGTTTTTTTGAAGGATAGTTTAAGATTTGTAAATTCCACGACCTCGTTTTTACTTACGGATAGCAAGTTGATACCGAAATCTTCCAAGATTTTTTCGAAGAAATTGAATTTTTCAGAGTAAGAATTATTTAAGAGTCCATACATAACTTCCGAGAACGAAATGACACTCATGAAAGCCTTTTGCTCCATGGCTTTTCTGAAAAAAGTTGATCCAGGCTCTTTAGATTTTTCGAAGTCTATAACTACATCCGAATCGAGCAGGTATTTCATAAATTAGGGTTTTATAAATTTGAAATTCCTCCTAAATTCTGTCATAGACCCCCTTATTTTTTTGGTGTCCTCATTGCTCCAAGCTCCGGCATATTTGGCTATTTTTTCTTCGAGAGTGAGGCTCACAGGAGCCTTTGTAATCTTAATCATGGGCTTACCCATTTTTTCAACCACAATTTCGTAATTGTTGTAATAGGCCAGGTTCATTAACTCCCCGAAGTTCTTTCTGGCCTCATATGCGGATATTGTCTTTAACATGTTTGATAAATTTGTCTAATTACACAGATTGTATAATGTTGCTTGAAGCCTGTCAAGAGGGTAGACTTAAATTATGAATCTACCCAAACTTGCAGACATTGACGTTTCCGGTAAAAGAGCTTTGGTAAGACTTGATCTTGATACGAAACCAGATCCACAGGACTTACGAGTTAAGTCTTCATTTGAAACTCTAGATTTTTTAAAAGAAAAAGGAGCTTCTGAAATCATAATTTTAGCTCACAAGGGCCGGCCTTCGCTCGAGGCTACGGCCGGTAAACCGTCCATTGACGAAAGTTTATCTCTAAAACCTTTTCAGACAATTTTTAATAAATGGGGGGCAAAAGTCCATGAAAATCTTCGTTTTGATCCTGGTGAAGAAGCAAATGACCTTGGCTTCGCTGAGAAGCTTGCTAGTTTGGGAGACGTTTATGTTAATGATGCGTTTGCTTCATCACACAGAAACCATGCTTCAATTGTGGGTTTACCAAAAATTTTACCCCACGCCATGGGCTTAAGATTTGAAAAAGAGATAGAAGTTCTTGATAAAGAATTTGAAAAACCAATTGTAGTATTAATTAGCGGAATTAAAGAGGATAAAATTGAGATGGTAAAAAAACTTGCAAAAGTTTATGACAAGGTTTTGGTCGGAGGGCGTTTGCCGGAGCATTTTGGGGATGGAGCATTGGAAAGTGTCAGAACTCAAAATGGCAATATGGTTATAGGTAATTTAACAATGGATAAAGAAGATATAACACTTAATACAATCGAAAGATTTAAAAAAGAAATAGAAAAAGCGGGAACAATAATACTAGCTGGGGTTCTTGGAAAGTATGAAGACAAAGGACATATACAGGGGACAACAGAAATCTTTGAAGCAGTCGCAAAATCGTCCGCTTATAAAATTGCAGGTGGGGGAGATACGGAATCAGCCATTAGTCAATTAGCCATTAGCCATAAGTTCGATTGGATTTCTGTTGGTGGAGGAGCGATGATTGAGTTTTTGATAAACAAGACTCTGCCTGGAATCGAAGCCTTGACACCTTAATGACAAAGGATCATAAATAATAGAAGGGTGTTTTGTGTATTGCGTCTATGTTTTGCAAAGCAGGAAGAATAGGGGGTTATATATTGGGTTTTCAAATGATTTACGTAAGCGTTTCAAAAGACACAATTTAGGTATGGTTATTTCGACTAAATTAAGAAGGCCATTTGACATTATTTATTACGAAGCTTGTTTGAATAAAACTGATGCCTTACATAGAGAAATTTATTTAAAGACTGCTTGGGGTAGAAGATATATTAATAATAGAATGAAAAATTATAACGCCACTATTGGATAGCTAAAGCATCCAATGTGGCCACATGAGATGCTCCAAAGGAGCTATCTCTTAGTGGGGGGTGATTTTAATGAAATTAAAGACATTTTCAAAATGGCTAGTTGTTTTTGGAGCATTGGAGGTAGGTTTGAAGAGCGTTGCCGGATTTGATTTAGTCGGTAGTGTTTTAGGTGGATTCCCAATGTTGGTCAGTTTTATTTACCTACTAGTATTAGCATCAGCGCTTTGGGGAATTTACGCCATGATGATGAAGAAAAAATAGTGTAAACTTAAGTTTACTGCTCACATGGTTAAAGTAGGAATAAACGGATTTGGAAGAATAGGTAGGCTCGCTTTTCGCATTGGACTTCTTAAGCATTCTAATGAAGTTTCTTTTGTTGCTATAAACACCTCGGGGAGTATGAACACGGCCGGTTGGGCACATTTAACGAATTTTGATACTATATACCGACAATTTGAATATGGAGTGAAGAGTGAGGAATATAGAAAACCAGAATTAGTAACAGACGAGGAACCAGAAATAGGAACACTAATGGTATCCGAAAAAAATGTAAAGGTTCCGATTCTTGCCCAAAAAGATCCTGCCAAAATTCCTTGGGGAAAGTATGAAGTTGATGTTGTAATTGAAGCTACAGGAAAGTTTACAGATCAGGAGGGGGCAAAAAAACACGCAATTGGGGGAGCCAAACGAGTGGTAATCTCAGCTCCAGCGAAAGGGGAAAACGTTGCAACTTATATTATCGGAGTTAACGACCCTCCTTCGCATAAAGCTTCGGAAGGGCAAGGAAAGCCATATGTTATTTCAAGTTCTTCTTGCACTACAAATTGTGTAGCTCCCGTTGCCTCTATTCTTCACTCTAAATTTGGAATTGAAAAAGCAACGATGACAACGGTTCACTCTTATACAGATGACCAAAATTTACAAGATGGTTCACATAAAGATTTAAGAAGGGCAAGGGCTGCTGGTCAAAATATTATTCCAACTTCGACTGGTGCCGCAATTTCGACAACAGAAACAATACCAGAACTTAAAGGTTTGTTTGATGGAATGAGTTTAAGGGTGCCGACGGCAACTGGATCAATTACTGATTTTACTATGGTATTAAAGAAAAATGTAACAGTAGATGATGTAAATAATGCATTTAAAGAGGCTATACAAAATTCCTTATACAAGGGAATAGTTGCGGTTTCCGAGGGCAATTTAGTTTCAAGCGATATTATTGGAAGAAGTGAGTCTGCAATAGTTGATTTGCCTTTAACGCAAGTAGTTGCGGGAAATTTAGTTAAAGTTTTTGCTTGGTATGATAACGAATGGGGTTACGCGAACCGCCTTGTGGAGCAAGTGATACGTATAGGTCGTACACTAGATAACAATAAAGCGCCAACAGATCCAATTTCATTATCCTATGGACGAGATAACTAAATATTCAGGAAAACACTATATTAAAAATGTTGCATTTTTTGGAGATGCTGATATTAGCGAAGCCGATGAAACTTATAAAGAAGCATTTGATACCGCAGAGCTTTTGGCCAGCGAAGGTTATGCTATAGTTGATGGCGGTGGATCAGGAGTAATGGAAGCTGCTACCTCTGGAGCCGAAAAAGCAAATGGAGAGACAATTACGGTAACTTTTGATCCAACCAACGCCCCAGGATTTGAAGGAAAATATATTGGCAATGTTCCTGACCAGGAAGTTATTACAACAAACTATATTGATCGCATGTTTAAGTTAATGGAAAATGGGGATATTTTTATTATATTTAAAGGGGGAAGTGGAACCATAAGCGAATTTGGAACAGCCTGGGTTCTAGCTAAACTTTATTACGGCCACCACAAACCGTTTCTTCTTTTTGGTTCTTTTTGGGCAGAAATAATTGATGTATTTAGAAAAAATATGAATATAGACAACACAGAGCTTGGGGTATTTGAAATAGTTACCACAAAAGAGGAGGCGCTAGTTGCAATTAAAAAATTTGAGGAAAAGATATCTGGGAGAGATCATAATAATGATGGAAAAAATGATGAATATGATAAAGCCTTCACAAAATGAATTAGAAAAAAAAGCGCTACAAGTCAGAAAAGATATTGTCGATATGATTTACACCGCAGGAAGTGGGCATCCTGGGGGGTCACTATCTGCCACAGAGCTTTTAGTAGCTCTTTATTTTGGAGGAATGGAAAAGTCTGACAAATTCTTTCTTTCTAATGGCCATGTTTGCCCAGCTTGGTACTCTGTAATGATTGAGGCTGGTTTGGTTGATAAAGATTTGCTGTTAACCTATGCAAAGCTTGGTTCTCCACTTCAGGGTCACCCTGAAAGAACAAAACTTTCTTTGGTTGAGAATACATCTGGACCACTTGGATTGGGGCTTGCTCAAGCCGCGGGATACGCTGCTATTAAAAGAGATTCTCAAGTCTATTGCATGGTAAGTGATGCAGAACATAATGAAGGTAACACCTGGGAGGCTATTTCTTTTGCAAATAAATACAAACTCTCAAATCTAACTTTAATAGTAGATAAAAATAACATTCAAATAGAGGGAACCACAGATGAAATAATGCCTTTGGGTTCCTTGGCTTCCAAATATCAATCATTTGGGTGGGAGACAGTTGAAATTGATGGACATAATTTTGAAGAAATATTTCAAGCATTTGAAAAAGCGAAATCTTTTGTTGACAACCCTTGTGTAATTATCGCAAATACTATTTTTGGAAAAGGGGTAAGTTTTATGAAAGCTAATCCAGATTGGCATGCAAAAGCGCCTGATAAAGAGCAGTACAAAAAAGCTATGGAGGAATTGAAATGATATTAAAATCTGTTAGGGACGGCTTCGGAATAGGCCTAATAGAGGCTGGTGAGAAAAATAAAGATGTTGTTGTACTAACAGCTGATTTGGGGGAGTCCACCCGTGCTGAGGGATTTAAAGAAAAATTTCCTGAAAGATTTTTTGAAGTGGGGGTAGCTGAACAATCCCTTGTAACAGTAGCTGCTGGAATGGCTATTGCTGGGAAGATTCCCTTTACCACAACTTATGCTGTTTTCTCTCCGGGGCGTACTTTTGAGCAAATAAAAGTGACTGCTGCATTAAACAATTTACCAGTAAAAATTGTTGGAGCTCATGCTGGTTTTGGTGCCGCCCCATATGGTGCTACTCATGAATCTCTTGAGGACATTGCTTTAATGCGTGTAATCCCAAATATGGTTGTGATTTCTCCTTGTGATTACGAGGAAGCAAAAAAAGCCACTCTCGCAGTCGCTGGTAATGGAAAGCCAAGTTATCTTCGTCTATCTAGACAAGAATCACCTGTCATTTCCACCCCACTTCGCCAAGGCTCCGCGGGGCAAGAATTCGAGATTGGAAAAATAAACGTTTTAAAGTATGCAGAGAAACCTCAAGTGGCAATAATTGGTTGTGGGCCGATTTTAGCTGAAGCTTTAGATGCCTCTAAAATTTTAAAAAACCAGGAAATTGACGTAATGGTAATTAACTCTCATACAATTAAACCGCTGGACGAGGCGGGAATATTAAAAGCCGCAAAACTTTGCGGTGCAATCGTAACCTGCGAAGAGCATCAAATTGCTGGGGGGTTGGGGAGCGCTATTGCCGAATTTTTGGCCAAAAAACATCCGGTTCCAATTGAATTTATTGGAGTTCACGATTCTTTTGGAGAATCTGCCCGCGATTGGAAAGAGTTGTGGGAAAAACACGGTTTAACCTCAAAGTACATTGAAAATGCGGTTAGGAGAGTGATTGTGAGGAAAGCTGATAATATAAATATATGAAAAAGAAATTAAAAATTTTACCGAAATTCAAAAATGAAGATGAAGAGAGGAAGTTTTGGGATACTCATTCCTCCGTTGATTATATAGACTGGTCAAAAGCAAAAAGGACTATATTTCCGAACCTACAATTAACTAAAAAGCCAATTTCATTAAGGGTTACAACCAGTTTGCTGGCTAAAGTTAAAGTTATTGCTAATAAAAAAGATATGCCATATCAGACCTTGATGAAGCAATATATTGCCCGAGGGGTTGAAACAGAATTACATGCGTAAAATTTATACATCCAAAGTTATAAAATATAAAGGTAAACTTTGTTTGATTATTCCAAAAGAAATATGTGACGAGTTGGATATAAAAGAAGGAACAAAAGTCTCAATGGATGTAACTCCTGATGGTAAATCCATTGTAATGAAGAAAGTGGAATAATTTTTTTGACTCAAAAAACACTCAAAGAAGATTTAATCAGTAAACTTAAAAGTTGAGATTATTTCGGCAACTTCGGCGTCTTTATTGGCATTTAGAAGTGTAATGAACTTGCCATCTTTGGTTTTGAAAACATTATAAGTTGAAGTATCTGTATACTTAGCTTTATATTCGGCTTCCGTATTCCATATTTCTACTGCCAAATCGTAGGACTGGCCTCCTTTATAAAGTAGAAGTATCGCTTTCGGCCAGCCGTATAGGTTTTCTGCGTCTGTTAAGACTTTATAAGATGAGGGATGTGAGAATTCAAACTTGTACTGCTCATTTTGGTAGAGTTTCCAACCCGGTTTTAAACTGGCAGCTGTAGTAGCTGTAGCTACCGGTATGGAAGTTGAAGGAATACTTGCGGACGAAGTCGGTGTTGGAGTTATTTGGTAACTTGCCAGCATTTTTTTAAGTTGTTGGTTTTGGGAATATAAAAAGGCAACGACGGAGAGGGAAGCGACCACAAATAAAGCCATGGCTAAGATTGTTATCCAATGTGAATCTGGAATCTGGCTAGGAACATTTGCTTCAACTGGTGTTTCAGGTTCCATGTAATTATTGTACACTAATAAATGGAATACTGCCTATATGAATGATACAATTCAAAAACTTTTAGCAACCAACAAAGGACTTCTGGCACTCGATTGGAGTAAAAATACTATTAGCAAAAAATTTGCAGAAGTTGGTTTGACTTCAACCCCTGAACTTGATCGAATTTATAGGCAAATGCTTTTGATCACCCCCGGAGTGGAAAATTTTATTAGTGGGGTGATATTTTATGACGAGACCGTGAGACAAAAATTAGATAGTGGTTTGAGTTTCCCAGAACATTTGGTTAAATTGGGAATTGTTCCTGGAATAAAGGTAGACCTTGGAGGAGAAAAGTTTGCAAGTAGCGATGGAGAGGTGACATTGGGGCTTGGTGGACTAGATGGTCGTCTTAAAGAATATTCTGGAATGGGACTCAAATTTACAAAATGGAGAGCAGTATTTAAGATTGGTGACATTTACCCAACAAAAGATTTTTTGGAAGAAAATTTAAATAGACTGGTTTCTTATACCAAAATTTCTATTGAAAACAACCTTGTTCCAATAATGGAGCCGGAAGTTTCCATGAAGGGCATCCATACAACCACAAGATGTGCTGAAATAACTTTTGATGTTTTGAATTTACTTTTCGAGAAATTAAAAAGTCAAAATATAAATTTAAATCAAGTAATTTTAAAAACAAATATGATTCTTCCGGGACAGGATAATGGTTTAAAAGCAGAACCACTAGAAGTTGCAGAAGCAACTCTTAGGGTCTTAAGAAAAGCAGTCCCTAGGGAGGTTCCCGGAATAGTTTTTCTTTCTGGTGGACAAAGTTCAGATATGGCAATAACAAATTTAAACGAAATTATTAAGCGAAAAAGTGATTGTCCCTGGAATTTATCATTTTCCTTCGCTCGGGCGCTACAGACCGAAGCATTGCAGGTTTGGTCCGGAAAAGCTGAAAATATTAACACAGCTCAAGCCATTTTTCTTGCAAAGTTGAAAGAAGTCAGTTTGGCTAGGGAGGGAAAATTATGAATCCAGACTTGCTGTCGGTAGGGGACGCAACCATTGATGTTTTCTTGACTCCAACAGAGAGCGAGGAGCTTTGTCGAATTGACACAAAGGAATGTTTTGTGGCCTTTAAATATGGCGCCAAGATTCCTGTCAAAAACATGGAATTCTCTATGGGTGGAAATGCCGCTAATAATTCAGTTGGAGCAACAAGACTTGGTATTAAAACGGCCATTGTTTTAACAATAGGGGATGATGATGTTGGCAACCAAATAGTTGAAAGAATTAAAAAAGAGGGTGTGGATCCTACATTTATTGTTCAACAACCATCTACCACTTCAACCTACTCAACAATTATTAGTTATGGGGGTGAAAGGACTATTTTTGTTTATTATCCACCAAGGAGTTACGAGTTTCCGGTTGCCCTACCAACTTCACCTTGGGTTTACTTGACATCACTTGGTGAAAGTTTTAGGCCGTTTTACAATCACGTTACCGAATGGTTGATTAAAAACCCAAACATAAAACTTGCCTTTAACCCAGGATCGTGGCAACTAAAAAGTGGCCTTGAAGTAATTGGAAACATTTTAAAATTAACTGACACGTTTTTTGTCAACAGAGAGGAGGCAGAATCCCTCACCAACTTTGGGAAATCCCAAGGAAAAGAGAAAGAGCTACTTATTGCAGTCTCAAATTTGGGGTCTAAGGTCACAATTATTACTGATGGGGGCAACGGCGTCTTTGCTTACAATAAACAAGTTTTTTTAAAATGTCCGGTTCTTCCGGTTGATGCATATGAGCGAACCGGGGCGGGAGATGCATTTGGATCTGGGTGTTTGTCGGCTCTGATTAAAGGCAAGACTATCGATGAAGCCTTAATTTGGGGGACTGTTAATTCAGCGTCTGTGATTGGTTATACTGGAGCTCAAAAAGGACTTTTAAAGCAAGAGGACATGCCTGTTTGGCTGGAGCGGGCAAAAAGTAGTGGGGTAAAAGTAGAGCAATTCTAGTAAGTCTATTGACAGAGAGTAAGGGAGATGATATAAAGTAAGGAATGAATGCTGTTGTTACCGTTTCATCTAAAAACCAGATAACCCTACCTTCATCAATGGTGTTACTTTTAAGTTTAAGTAAGGGAAGTAAATTGTGGGCAAAAGTTAAGGATAATTCAGTAATTCTAGAAAAGGAATCTACCTGGGATGATTTGCAGGGTGTTTTAGCCGATCACCCAATGTCTAAAAAATATACAACACTTCAAATTATAGAGCTAGCGAAAAAACTCGAAGCCAATCGCTTAGCTAAAAAATATGACAAATAAATTTGTAGATACAAATATTTTTATTGAGATTTTTACAAGGCGAGGCCAAAAATCAGATCTCTGTAAAAAATTAGCAGATTCGGATAATTCTTTAACTACAAATATTTTGGTATTTTCAGAAGTAGAATGGGTTTTGAGATCTTTTTACGAAATGGAACGAGACATTGTAACTAAGTGTTTGAAAATTATTTTATCTTCAAAGATTGAAATAGAAAACAAAAATGTTTTAATAAATTGTATTGATTATTATAAGAATAACAATGTTGATTGGACAGATTGTCTTAATATGTTTTTAGTTAAGGAAATGGAAATAAGTAAAGTTTATTCGTATGATAAAGGGTTAAATAAATTTAATTGGATAAAACGCCTCGAGCCCTAAGATGAAGATATTTGTAACCAAACAGATCCCTGGAGAACACCTGGAAAAGCTAAAAAATGTCGGGTACGAGGTTTTAGTGGTGGAGCCTTTGGAGAAAATCAAAGATTCGGACGCACTTCTGACCCTATTAACTGACAGGGTTGACGGAGATTTGATGGATGCGGCAGGACCTGGACTTAAGGTCATATCAAACTATGCGGTTGGATATGACAATATTGATATCAAGGCCGCAAGCGATAGAGGGATTGTTGTTGCCAATACCCCCTGTGATGAGGTCAACGAGGCTGTTGCCGAACATACTTGGGCACTTATTCTGGCTCTTGCCAGAAAGATAGTTGAATCAGATGAGTTTATCAGGGATCGGGGATATTTTGCGGGAAAGGGTGGTTATAAAGGTTGGGAGCCGGACCTTTTTTTGGGTACAAATTTGATTGGAAAAACCCTGGGAATAGTTGGTTTGGGAAGAATAGGGACGATGGTTGCCAGGCGCGCTCAGGGATACAATATGAGGCTTCTTTATTTTAAACATACGGACGATGCCAGTGTTCTTAATACACTTCTTTCCGAAAGTGATTTGTGACGTTGCATATTCCACTGACCGAGGAAACCAGACACATGATTAATAAAGAAACCCTTTCAAAAATGAAAAAAGGCGCATTTTTGGTTAATACAGCAAGGGGGCCGGTCGTTTCTGAACCGGATTTAGTTGAGGCCTTAAAAAACGGACATTTGGCTGGAGCGGCTCTGGATGTTTTCGATAACGAACCAAAAATTAGCCCCGAGCTTATTGCTATGCCAAATGTTATCTTAACACCCCATATTGCCTCGGCAACTTGGGAGGCTAGAAATAAAATGGGAGAACTGGCAGTTGCCGCGATTCTTGACGCGCTCTCGGGTGCAAAGCCGCAAAACTTGGTTAACGAAGAGGTTTGGCCTTCCCGCCGAAAATAAACCCTCAAAAGGGTTGCCCAAGCCCTGAAGACCAAAATCGAATAGAGAATGGTTATCATTTCGCTTTGAGTCATTAACCATTAAGTCTATTTCATAGGCGATTTTTGGAAGTGTCGGCGCATATTCTCCGATTTCAGTTTTGGTTCCTCTATTACTGCTTGTGGCGATTCCATACTCTTAAATGATAACATTTACATATGGCGATGTTTGGAAAAAGAAGAGATGAAGAAGAATATGAAGACGACCCTACTTCATACGAGACTTCACGGGGCAGGATTCATGATTTGAAACCAGAAAACCGTAAAAAAAGAGTTGAACCCCCAAAACCATGGGGGAAACGCGAAAGGTATATTGTTTTGACGATTTTTTTAGTTACAATTTTTACTTCAGCCATTTTAGCTCTTAGCGCCAGGGATTTTAAATTGCCTGGATTGCCTAAATTTAAATTTGATCTTAAAAATATTTTTAGTGAACAAATTATCGTTGTGGGAAATAAGAATAATAAGTATTTTGAAATAACCAAAACTTTTGAAGACAAGACTAAAAATTTATCGGGAACATATGCCCTATATGTAATTGATTTGGAAAGTGGCTATTCTTTTGGAATCGATGAAAATAAGCTAATGCAAGCAGCTTCTTTAATCAAACTTCCAGTTATGCTTTACGCGCAGGATAAAGTAGATGACAAAAAGATCGAAGCTATGGGAAAAAGAAGCGATAATGCAGTTTTTAACGAACTGGTTGTTAAATTTGGTAAAGTCAAACTGGAGAGTTTTATAAAGAATCTGGGGATGATACATACCTCCATAGAAGACAATACTACCACACCAAAGGAGGTCGGAGAATTTTTTAAGAAATTTAAAAGTGAACCTTTTATGGAATTTATGGTTGATACTATCTATGAAGACTGGCTTCCCAAAGGTCTCCCAGAAGAAGTTAAGGTCGTACATAAATATGGCAGAGAAATTCATGCCGTTAACGATGCTGGTATCGTTTACGCAAGTAAACCCTATATTGTTGTAATAATGACCCAGGGAGTTGTTGAAAAAGAAGCGGATGAAATATTTCCAGAATTATCCCGTCTGGTGTATGATGGAATGAGTAAATAAGACATATATGAAATATATAAAAGAATCGATAACGATATTTTTTGAACAGAAAAACATGGTTTATCTTTTTAAGATTTATTCTGTAGCTTTTGTTCTAGGACTTGCATCTTTTATATTCGGTTTTGTGATTACAAACCGTGGCGTTGTTACTGAAAATAATCGACTGTGGATTTTCTCATTTCCATCACTTATTCTTTTTCCAATTGGCATTTGGGTGCAGGCTTCAAGCTATGAGGCAGTAAAGCGCGTAGTTGGTGGTGGAGTATTTGAATTTAAGGATACATATAAAACTTCATTGAAATATTTATGGAAGTTTTTTTTGACTAGCTTTATAGTAGGATTAATCGTTATTGGAGGACTAATTCTTTTAATTATTCCAGGAGTAATTTTCTCAATTTGGTATGCCTTTGCACTTTGGGGGACTGTAGATAAAGGATATGGGATTAGTGAGTCACTTAGACAAAGCAAGAATCTTACAAAAGGTAAATTTTGGAAGATTGTCGGCCAGATTTCAGTTCTTGTACTTTTTACACTTATTGTCCAAATTGGGTTTTCTTTTTTGCCAAAAGTTGGCACATTAATAACTACAATATTTGGGGGACTTTTTCTTTTACCTTATTATCTTTTGTATCGGGATTTACAGACGGAAGGCAATATTTAGTTTTGTTTTGATCTTCTTCTAGGAACCATTCACTTTTTCCTTCGCAATTTATTTTTATTAACCCATCCGGAATTTTCCAGTCAAGCGATGGTTTATCTGAAAGAAGCGCAGACATAATTTTATTCCAAATTGGTGAAGCCCCCGTTATACCTGAAGCAATTCTCGCCATCGGAGAGTTGTTGTTATTGCCCACCCAAACTGCCACTAAATAGTCTTTGTTAAATCCGACTGCAAGATTATCTCTCAAATCATTACTTGTTCCGGTTTTAACGGCAACCTCGGGGTGGTTTTTAACTACTAAATATGAATTGAGGCCAAACTCACCGGCTCTAGCGTAGTTATCTTTCAAAATATCTGTAAGCATATAAGCAACTCTTTTGTCTATTACTTCTAATATTTGTGGTACTTTTGATTCTTCTAATAGATTTCCCTTATAATCTTTGACTTGTAGGATAGAGACAATCTCTGGTCTTTGTCCATAATTTGCAATAGTCGAATAAACTTGGGCTAGCTCGATGAGTTTCACTTCGCCTCCACCCAGAGTCAAAGAAAGGCCAAATCTAGAAGTGTCGTCCCACGTAGTTATTCCCATTTTTTGCCCTAGATCAATCATTTTGGCAACCCCATACGAGGCCAGTATCTTTACAGCTGGGATATTTCGAGACTCGGCTAGGGCGACTCTTGTCGTCATACGTCCTTTAAACTGACCGTCGTAATTTTTAGGAGAATATAAGGGTTGTCCTGGAACTGCATAGGCAATAGGTGAGTCATCCAAGATAGTAGCTGGACTATATCCGTTCGATAGAGCGTAGGCATAATTTATAACCTTAATAGAGCTTCCGGGTTGCCTTGAGCTTGTAGTTACATTGACTTGTCCATCATTTTCAATATTAAAATAATTTTTTGATCCCACCATTGCCAAAACTTGACCGTTTTTAGGGTCCATAATAATGGCGGCGCCATTACCTACATGTAGATTTTTGAGCTTCTCCATCTCACTCTTCACAACTTTCTCGGCGAGTTCTTGAATTTGAAAATCTAAAGATGTAGTAACCTCCAAACCGCCTCTTTCAACCATTTCCTCACCATAAATATCTACCAAAGCCTGCCTTACATAGAATATAAAATGCGGAGCCTTTATCTGGGTTATATTTATTGCAAAAATCAGTTTCTGGTTTAATACACTTTCCTCTTGGGCGGGTGTAATAAACCTATTAATTCTCATTAGTCGCAAGACTTCTTTTTGTCTGGCAAAGCCTAGATCTGGATTTTGTCCAAAAGGGGAATATTTAGTTGGGCTTTGAGGTAAACCTGCCAAAAAAGCTGCTTCTGCGAGATTAATTTCACCAACGCCTTTACCAAAATATTCATAAGATGCCTCTTCAATTCCATAGGCAGTGCCTCCGAATGAAATCTCATTTAAATACATCTCTAAAATTTGATCTTTGGTGAAAGCCAGCTCGGCTCTTATGGAAAGCACTATTTCGCGAATTTTTCTTAAAAAAGTTCTCTCTGGAGTTAAAAGAGCATTTTTAACTAACTGTTGGGTAATGGTCGAGCCTCCTTGTAATTCTTTTGATTTCAAATTTTGCTTTATGGCTCTAGATATTCCTTTTATCGAAAACCCAGGATGGTCATAAAATTCAGCATCTTCAGCGGCCAAAGTGGCCAGCCTTACATGAAGAGGGATTTGATCAAGACTTACGATGGTTCGATTTTTATCTTTATATATTTTATAAAGCAAAACTCCATTTCGATCATAAATTTTAGTTGAGACCTCAACTTGTCTATTGGTTAGTTCTTGAGGAGAGGGAAGCCCCCGAAGAATGAAAAACCAAAAACTAAAAACTAGAGAAATGAAGAACAAAAAAAATGGGAAAATTTTATTTTTCCAGTGGATCCGAATCCTACTCTTCAGAATAATTCTTACAGTACGGCCGGTTAGGAAGAGGATAAAAACAATAACTAAAACCAGCCGGGAAAGCAGGAGGTAGAAAGGTCTCCCAAGGGCTCCCAGAGTACGGGATGCAGGGTTTACAAAGCTAACTTTTCTGGTTTTCTTCGCCATCGGCGAATTGTACCATTTACCTGAGGGGATATCGAATTGTGGCAGAGGATGAGGCTATTGGGCAATCTGTGCACACCAAAGTTCCAAGTGGGTCAAGAATGAATGGGTGATTCTGTACCTCAATATTTTCAGGCAAAGTATCTGGGCCTATTTGTTGCCCGTTAGTTTTATCTATTTGCATGTCATTCCTTCCAGATTCAACTCTTGCACCAACCAAACCCTTCATAAAATATTCAAATCTAGTTTGGCATGTGGGGGTCCCGTCTGGATTTGGGGATGATGTATTACCCGTATCCCCGCAGATATTGGCTCCGACAATATCTGAAGGCTGTTTAGGCCAGGCGTGTCCATCATCAGCTTTGTCATAATTTCCTTTCTCGGCTTTATCTAAAACCATTTTCATTATCTTGTTCCAAATAGGGGATGCTCCAGAAACCCCCGAAACAGCTCCACCCATTGGGGTGTTATTGTTGTTGCCTACCCAGGTGGCGACAACGACGTATTGCGTGTATCCAATGGTCCAATTGTCGCGCCTATCGTTTGTGGTTCCTGTTTTGACGGAGACCTCTGGGTGTCCTGAAACGTTTAGGAAGGAAGTCGGTCCAAAAGCCTGTATGCGGGCATTGTTATCAAGAAGGATGTGGCTTATTAAATAGGTCACTTCTGGGGCTAAGATACGCTCTCCCGATAGTTCTATTTTATTTACATCAATTTCTTCAAGAACTTTACCTTTATAATCCTCGATTTTTAAAATGGGAAACAGATCTTGTTTGATTCCTTGATTAGCAAAAACACCAAAGGCAACAGCCATGTCATATGGCCTAACCTCTCCGCCACCAAGAGTTAATGACAATCCGTAATTTTTGGGGTCAACTAAGGTTGTAAGGCCCATACTTCTTGCAAATTCCACAAAATTTTCAAGGCCGTTTAATGCTAAAATCCTAACGGCTGGGATATTATACGAGTTCCCTAATGCAAAACGGGCTTGAACTACTCCATGGAATGTTCCATCATAGTTTTTAGGACAATATAGTTCTTGGCCGATGACAATAAAACAAGTGGGGACATCTGCTAAAGGAGTTGATGGTGTGATTTTCTCATCCCGGATGGCTAGAGCATAGTTTATTGGTTTAATTGATGAACCTGGCTGTCTTTTGGCCAAAATTACATTCACTTTCCCATCTTCATCTTCTGCAAAATAATCTTTGCTCCCCACCATTGCTAATATTTCTCCAGTTTTTGGTCTTGTTACAATTGCCGCACCATTTCCAACTCTCTGTTTTTTTAGTTTGGCAACCTCTGAAGCTACTGCTTGTTGGGCAAAATCCTGGAGGTCAAGATCAAGAGTTGTTGTTATTCTTAATCCCCCCTGTTCAACCATACGCTCCCCATATTTTTCAGCTAAAATTTCTTTTATCCAAAGCGCAAAGTGAGGAGATCTGGGTGGTACTGTTTTGGTGAACTTAAGTTCCTCGCCCCCCGCTTTATCAGCCTCTTGAGAAGTAATATACTTGGTTTCCACCATTTGCTTTAAGACTTCTTTTTGGCGTTCACGGGCGAGCTCTGGCCGTGACCCAAAAGGTGAATATTTACTTGGGGCTTGGGTAAGACCGGCAATAAGCGCAGCTTCTGCAAGGTTTAGATCCTTGGCACTTTTGTCAAAATAAGTTTCGGAAGCAGCTTCAATTCCATATGCGGTTCCACCGTAGGGGATTTGGTTTAAATACATTTCCAAAATTTGATCTTTTGTGTATATCCCTTCAACTATTATAGTAAGCAAAAATTCTCGAAGTTTTCTTCTAATAGTCCTTTCTGGGGTAAGGAGTGCGTTTTTGACAAGTTGTTGGGTAATAGTCGAGCCTCCTTCAAGCTTTCTTTTGAAAGAAATTTTATATATAGCTCTAGCAATTCCCGTAAAAGAAAACCCTCTGTGTTTATAAAAATCTTTATCTTCAATTGCAATAGTTGCCCTTTTAACGTAGTCAGGAATCTCGGAAAGATCAAGTGGTGACCTTCTTTTTTCCGAATAAATTTCATAAATTAACTTTCCATTTCTATCAAATAGTTTGGTTGAAACTGGAATGTCGGGAGATGAAAGCTTGGTGGGGAGTGGAATTCCCCAGAACAAGTAGAGAGATAGTGATATGATGATTGAGAAAAAGACGGCGCGTTTTTTACCATACCTGGTTTTAAGACTTTCCTTAAACTTTGCAAAAAATGTTCGCATGGGCTAAATTATACTGTATGAAAGCACTAGAAAAAAAGATTTGGTGGAGCTATCTCGAAGAAGACCTTCAGGGGCTAATTAGTGAATCACTTTTCCTCTTAGAAAAAACTCAAAACTGGAAAGAAGAATTTCATGATTATTCATTTGTGGTTTTTCCAGCAGCAAAGGCGTATGAGGGTTTTTTAAAAAAGATGTTTTTAGATTTGAAATTTATTACCGAAACCGAGTACTATGGCAAGCATTTTAGAATAGGTCGGGCTTTAAATCCATCATTATCTAAAGAGTTAATGAAGGAGGGGATTTATAATAAAATTGTTAAGTTCTGTGGAGGAGTTGATCTCGCCGACAAACTCTGGGAGACTTGGAAACTTTCTCGTAACTTAATTTTCCACTGGTTTCCCAATGAAACGAATGCAATAACGCTTAAGCAGGCCGAAGAGAGAATAGGGCTAGTGATTGATGCAATTGATCAGTCCTTTAAAGAGTGTAATATTAGTTAATGCCAAGTAAAACTGTTTTAATCAAACATTCGACTATTCTTGCCGTATACTTATTGGTGGTATGGGGATTTTACCGCTTTCTTTTCCAGCTTCCGGAGGAGATCGAGGAACTATTTATTAAACCTATTGTTTGGCTTATTCCTGTTATCATTCTTCTTGGAAAAGAACGTTTGGGTTTGGATTCCCTGGGTTTTACTTTAAAAAATCTTTTTCCTGCAATTTATTTATCGTTAGGGCTTGGGGCAGTTTTTGTGATGGAAGCTTTGGTAATTAATTATGTCAAATATAAAGGTTTTAATTTTGGAGCCAATATAGGTGACCTGCCATTCATGAAGTCTTTAGGTCTATCTTTTGCTACAGCGTTTTCGGAGGAGGTGGCCTTTAGGGGGTACCTATTTAATAGAATCTGGTATGTACTGGGTCGGGAGTGGAGTGCGAATATTCTAACAAGCCTTGTTTGGGCTTTGGTACACATTCCTGTAACATTTTTTGTCTGGAAATTAGACATGGGTGCGGCCATACTCTATCTCATTCTCACGACTATTTTTGGAATCGGTTCCGCCTTTGTATTTGCAAGAACAAGAAACATTTTATCTTCGATTCTTCTCCATGTCCTTTGGCAATGGCCCATTATACTTTTTCGATAATTTGACAAACCTCAATCGGTGTGTATAATGCAGTATATACATGGTTGTAATTAGGGAGCCGATTGAATTTGAATGGAACAAGGGAAATATAGGTAAGAATTTGGGTAGTCATCGGGTTGAGGATCGAAAATCGGAGGAATCCTTTTTTGATGAGAAGCGAATCATATTTAAAGATAGATTCCATTCGGCCAAAGAGGAGAGATTTATACTTTTAGGTAAGACAAAAGAAAAAAGACTCTTATATGTAGTTTTTACAATGAGAGGTAAGAAAGTAAGAATAATCTTAGCCAGGGATATTAGTAAAGTAAAGGAGGTGAGACTATATGTTAAAAAAACTTAAGCTGCCAAAATTTGAAAACGAAGATGAGGAGAGAGACTTCTGGGCAAAATTAGATCTATCGGAGTATTTCGAACCATCCGATTTTGTTCCTGTCAGTTTTCCTAATTTGAAACCAACTTCACACCCGATTTCGATTCGGGTTCCTGACTATTTGCTTAACAGGGTTAAGGAAAAAGCAAACGCAATAAATATTCCATACCAGTCCTTAATTAAAAAATATATAGAGGATGGTGTTTTTGCTTGACACCGTTTGAGTAAATAAGTAGTATTATCATTACCCATAATGAGGAAATATTTACTCGGATTTACGACTTTTGCCATTGCCTTTGCAATTCTTTCAATTTCGGTTTTGGAGTCAGCCTCTCCCCATTACGCATTTGCCGCCCCTTCTCCTTCAAGCCAACCAACATTAGGAACCCAGGAAATTACAGTAGACTACATTTTACCTTACCCTGGAAGAATTTTACCAGATAGCTCATTCTGGTTTTTAAAAGCCATTCGTGACAAGGTTTGGTTAACTTTAACCAAAAACCATTTACGAAGAGCAGAACTGAGCTTGCTCTTCGCTGATAAAAGACTATCAATGAGTAAAACTCTATTTGAAAGACAAAAAGCTGAACTGGCTTTCTCGACTTTGACTAAAGCTGAAAAATATCTTGAAATGGCAATGTTTGAAGATGACACAACATATTTAATAAAACTTGCAACTGCTTCATTAAAACATAAGCAGGTGATTGAGGAAATTTTAAAAGTAGCTCCGGAAGATGCTAAGCCGGGGATTATTAAAATACAGATTTATTCAGAAAATATCTACATCCAAACCAAAAACGCCTTAAACTCCAAGGGAATTACCTCGCCAATTAACCCGTTTGATGGGGAAAAATAAAGGATATCGCTTCACTTTTTTGAACCCTTGAAAAACTCACAAATTTTTTTATCATTAAATCTCCGCAAAAACTGCTGGGATTTTATTAATAAATGACGTTATTAGCCTCAAATTGCTCTTTTTTGATCCCCTCCTATATAAAACTTTGTAGTTGACGATTTTTGAGGTTATGAGAATATGTTTTCATTCGTGAAATATATATGAAACTTGCAATCCGTAACACTAAAAATACCTTTGCCAAAGTCGGTAAGAAAAAAATAGTCTACAAAAATGGGCAGACAACTCTTTCTCTAGACGACCTAATGGCTCCTTCATACGAAGAAATAACAAAGGAAATTCAAAAGAAAATTGGAGTTAGGCCTCAAATGTCCGGTAGTCTTCCAAAAGGGAATTGGACAGAACAGGCGCTAAAAGTTTTGGGAGAAAGATATCTAGTTAAAAATGAAAAGTTAGAGCTGATAGAAACGCCAGAGGATATGGTTTGGAGGGTTGCATGGGAAGTAGCCTCCGCCGAAGCCCGATGGGGGAAGAATGGGAAACAAGTTACTGAAATTGCCAAAGACTTTTATAAACTAATGGCGTCTCGTGAATTTTTACCAAACTCTCCAACTTTAATGAACGCAGGAACTGGTAATGGACTTCAATATTCTGCCTGTTTTGTTCTCCCAGTTGAGGATTCAATGGAAGGAATTTTTGATGCTTTAAAATATCAAGCTCTAATCCACAAAACCGGAGGGGGGACAGGATTTTCCTTTAGCAGATTAAGGCCAAGTGGGTCTATTGTTAAAACTTCGTCGGGAACTGCGTCCGGCCCCGTTTCGTTTATGAGAGTTTTTGATGCAGCTACAAACGAGGTTAAGCAAGGTGGGAAAAGAAGAGGAGCTAACATGGGGATATTACGAGTTGACCATCCTGATGTTCTTGAATTTATTCATTGCAAAGAACAAGGGGGTATAACCAACTTTAATATCTCAGTTGCTATTACAGATAAATTTATGGATGCTTATTATAAAGATGAGAACTATGATTTGATTGATCCAAAATCAAAAGCTGTAATGGGGAAACTGTCAGCAAGGCATGTTTTTGATGAAATCGCCGGAGGGGCATGGAAGACAGGGGACCCAGGACTAATATTTATCGATAGAATAAATATGAGTAGCGCAAACCCCATTCCATCTCTTGGTCCAGTTGAGTCAACTAATCCTTGCGGAGAACAACCGTTATATCCATATGATGCATGTAATCTAGGAAGCATATTTCTTGGTTACTTTATTAAAAATGAAAAAGGAAAGAAAGTTGTTGATTGGGAAAAGTTGGCAAAAGTAACTCGTCAGTCAGTTAGGTTTTTAGACAATGTAATTGAGGTTAATCCATATCCTTTGGAGCAAATAAGAAAAACAGTCTATAACTCAAGAAGAATAGGGCTTGGTATCGGGGGCTGGGCAGATATGTTAATAGATCTTGGTATCCCATATGATTCAGATGAAGCCATAGGGTTAGCCGAAAAAGTCATGAAGTTTATTTCTGACGAGAGCGTAGCCGAAGATGAAAAATTAGCAGTTGATCGTGGTCCGTTTCCCCTTTGGGCACTATCGATATATAGAGATGGAAAACCGAGGAGGAATTCAACAGTAACAACAATAGCTCCAACGGGAACAATATCTATTATTGCGGGAGCCTCAAGTGGCTGTGAGCCCCTTTTTGCAATCGCTTTTCAGCACATAGTCAAAGATAAACATCTAGATAGAAAATTGACTTTTGTTGAGCCAAGATTTGAGGAAGTTGCCAAGGCTCGAGGTTTTTGGTCAGAAGAATTAATGGAAAAAGTTGCTAGTCAGGGGATGGTAAGAAAAATTGATGAAATTCCGGCAGATGTTAGGGGCGTCTTTGGAACTGCACATGAGATTGATCTAGATTGGCACATTAAAGTTCAGGCTGCATTTCAAAAATATACAGAGAATGCGGTAAGCAAAACCATAAACCTAAATCACGATGCCACAGTTGATGACGTAAAAAAATCATATCTCACGGCTTGGGAAACAAACTGTAAAGGAATAACAATTTTTAGAGATGGGAGTAAAGATGTACAGGTATTAAATTTGGGAACCAAGAATGGCGAGACCCATCCAAAACAATTGGTTTTAGATAGGCCGCTTAAGGTTAATGGTGCAACTTATAGGATAGCAACCCCCCTTGGAACCGCTTTTATAACAGTTAATCAAGATGATAACGGAGATCCATTTGAAGTTTTTATAATGATAGGTAAAGCGGGGAGCGAGGTTGCTGCTCTTGCAGAGGCATTGGGTAGATTAATTTCAACAACCTTGCGTTTTGGAAATCATCTCCCGGCTCGTGAGCGAGCTCGCGAAATTATGAATCAACTTAAAGGAATTTCGGGAGGAAGATCTGTTGGGTTTGGCCCAAATAAAATTAGATCTCTTCCTGATGCGGTAGCAAGGGCAATTGGTCTTCATTTTGGATTTAATCTTCATTCACCAAATGAGGTAATAAGTGACACTACCCCGTCAAACGTTGAGCAAGCTGGGGCTGTTATGGCGGCGACTGTCGACCCCACACCCGCTCCAGCTGGCTTAACTACACAAAAAATCGGGGATATTTGCCCCTCATGTGGCGCCTCCACCCTTGTTTATGAGGAGGGCTGTGCTAAGTGTCATGCTTGCGGACACTCAGAATGTTGATATAATTTCTCCGTGGCTATCTACACAAAAACGGGGGATAAAGGGATTACTCGCATTTTTGATAAAAAAACTGGAGAGTTGGTTAAGATCTCAAAAACCTCATGCAAAATTGCTTCAATCGGAGCTATTGATGAGTTAAATAGTTTTTTGGGGATGGTGGGTGGGGAAGAAGAAATGCAGGGTAATCTTTTTACAATTAACTCAATTTTGGCGGGTAGTAACCTTCGGTTTTCAAAATCAAAAACCAAAAAACTAGAAAAAGAAATTGATAAATTAGAAGGAACCCTTCCTGTATTAAAAAACTTTATTTATTATGGAGGTAGCCCCAAAGCTTCCCTTCTTTTTTATGCTCGCGCACTTTGTCGTAAAGCCGAAAGAGAATTGGTTGCCTTTTTCAATATACAACATACCAGCCCCGATATACTGGCCTATGTAAATAGGCTTTCTGACTACCTGTTTATGAAAGCCCGTGAACAAAACTTCAAAGATGGAATAAAAGAAAAAGTTTGGAAAAGGCAGCCTTATTCTTATGTTACAATGATTTAATATGGCTGCCACTCCGGAAATACCAAGACAAGAAGTGCCTCAAATCCAAGAAAGAACTGATGAGTTTATAGTCCCCGAGACTCTTCAACAATCAACTGGTGTAAAAGTTGTCCAAAAGAATTTTACAGCTCAAGTAAAAAGTGATCGGGGACAGCCCTTAATTCAAACACCTCCAACTCAAGTAATTTCAGTCACTCCTCCAGCACCACAAATAACTCTAACTTCATGGGCTAAGGGGTCAATCACATCATCATTGAGCTGGCTTGGAACTTTTTGGATTCGGGTTATTAAAAAAGCAATGCATTTTGGTTGGAAAGTAGAAGAAAGACAAGATGTTACCAATTGATTTAAACCAAATATTTCTTTTTTCAATTTTAACCATGATTTTGGTTCTTGGGTTAGTGGCTGTTGGTTATGTTGTTTTTGTTCTTTTTAAAAACAGAAGCAGGGAAAAGCCTTCCATAGACTCTGTGCTTATGCAAGTAGCTCTTCCCAGAAATAACGAAATTAAAATTGATGCTATGGAGCAATTGTTTTCTGGCCTGATTTCGATTAAAAAAGGTGGATGGAAACAAAAATTTTCAATTCAACCAGTAGTCTCTTTTGAAATAGTGGCAAGAGAAGAAGATATAAGATTTTACGTTTGGGCGCAAAAATCATTAAAAGACCTAGTTGAAAAACAAATCCACGGCGCATATCCGGACGCAGAGGTTGTCGAAATTGATGAATATAATATTTTTACCGAAGATGGTAAAGTTGCCTATAAATCTTTCCAATTGGGGAAACCAAATTTTTATCCACTTAAAACCTTTAAAGATTTACCTACCGATTCTCTTTCTTCATTAACGTCGTCATTGGGAAAGATGGGGGTGGGGGAGGCGGCCGCAATACAAGTTTTAATTTCACCCAGCGAAAGCGATTGGCAAAAATCTGGCGGTAAGTTTATAAGTGAAACCAAAAAACAAGAAAGTGATCCTGAAAAAGCAAAGTTTTCGGTACCCGCAAAAACTTTGGAGGCTATTGAAAATAAAATAAGTAAACCTGGATTTGAAGTTAGTATAAGAATTGTTGTTGTTTCTCCAAACGAAGAAGTTGCAAAAAGCCATTTAACAAATATTTCTGGGTCTTTCTCTCAATTTGCCGGGGATCTAAATAACTTAAAAGGACGAAAGGTTCACAGAAAAGGCGGTTTTATGGAAGACTTTTTATATAGATATCACCCGATGTTTAACATCTTTGGCAACCACACATCAATTTTAAATACAGAGGAATTGGCAACAATTTATCATTTTCCCAATAAAACAATCACAACACCGCATATCCATTGGCTTAATGCAAAAACTGCTCCTGCGCCATCTCAAATTCCAAGTGAGGGTCAATTTTTAGGAGTTAGTAACTACAGGGGTTTTAAAAAAGAGGTCTATCTAGGTCGAGAGGATAGAATGAGACATGTTTATGTAATAGGTAAAACAGGAACAGGCAAATCAGAACTCCTTAAAGACATAATCTTACAAGATATAAAAGAAGGGAAGGGATTATGTTTTATGGATCCACACGGAGACGCTATTGATGACATCCTAAAGCTTATCCCGCCCGAGCGCGCTGAAGACGTGATTTATTTTGACCCGAGCGATACCGAGCGCCCCATGGGGCTTAATCTTCTTGAGGCAAATACGGAAGATCAGAAGCATTTTGCGGCAACAGCAGTAATTAACATGATGTACAAGCTTTTCGATCCCTATAAGACCGGGATTGTGGGACCACGTTTCGAGCATGCGGTAAGAAACGCTATGTTAACCGCAATGAGTGACGAAGGCTCAACTTTTATTGAAATTATGAGAATTTTGACCGATGCTAAATTTGTTCAAGAGCTACTCCCCAAGGTGACCGACCCGATTATTAGGCGTTATTGGACTGACCAAATTGCCCAAACTAGCGATTTCCATAAATCGGAAGTTCTTGATTATATTACCTCTAAATTTGGAAGATTTGTCACAAATAAACTAATCAGAAACATTATTGGTCAATCTAAAAGCTCTTTTGATTTTAGGAAAATAATGGATGAAGGAAAAATTCTTTTGATTAATCTAGCTAAAGGAAAATTGGGAGAAGAAAATTCAAATTTCTTAGGGTTAATTTTAGTTCCAAGAATTCTAATGGCTGCTATGAGCAGGGCAGATATTCCAATGGAAAATAGAAGAGATTTTTATTTGTATGTTGATGAGTTCCAGAATTTTGCAACTCCAGATTTTGCCACAATTCTTTCTGAAGCCAGAAAGTATCGATTGGGTCTTTGTGTGGCCAATCAGTTTATAGGACAAGTTGAAGAGGAAGTTAAAAATGCAGTATTTGGTAATGTTGGGACGATAGTTGCTTTTCGTGTTGGAGTAACTGATGCGAATTATTTGCAACACGAATTTACACCCGTTTTTGGTGAGGACGACTTACTTAATGTTGAAAGATATCATGCCTATATTAAAACAATCGTAAATAACGAACCGGTTCCGCCATTTTCAGTTGATTTAACAAAAGATATAGATAAAATCAAACAGATGGAAAGCCCTAGGGTGGCTGAAATCATTAAAGAAATGAGTAGGCTCAAATATGGTCGAGACATGAAGCTGGTCGAGGCAGAAATTGTCAGGCGGGCTAAGCTGTGATATTCTTCATCATATGAACGTTGGAATGGTAGGCTATGGTTTTGTAGGTCAAGCAACTGGCAAAGGACTTGCCAAAAATAAGTCGAATAAGATTTTTGTTTATGACAAACAAAGAACCTCTCCTCTTACTCTCCCGGAGGTGGTTGAAAAAAGCGAATTTATTTTTGTTTGTGTCCCAACTCCGATGCTTTCTGATTACTCCGGAATGAGTATGGCAATAGTTGATGAAGTTGCCGGACAAATTGCCCAAGTGGCCAAAGGAACAGACAAAATAGTAATTATTAAGTCAACCGTTCTTCCGGACACAACCGCCAAATATCAAAAATTATATCCAAGAGTTAATTTTGCCATGAACCCCGAGTTTTTAACTCAAAATAATGCAAATAAAGATTTCTTAAACCCAAGTAGGACGGTTATTGGGGTGAGCAAAAAGAATGTAGGGGATAGGATTAAAAAACTATATGAAACAATCTTGCCTAAAAGTCAGCCTTATTTTATTGTAGATATCACACAGGCAGAAATAATCAAATATATGAGCAATCTTATTTTAGCTTCAAAAGTCTTGCTGGCAAATGAGTTTTTCACTTTGTCGAAAGCGGTGGGAGCGAGCTTTAATCCTATTAAAGAAGCGGTAGAAGCGGACCCAAGAATCGGGTCGCATTTAAGTGTACCCGGATCGGACAAAGACTTTGGGTTTGGGGGAGCGTGCTTTCCAAAAGATATGATTGGAATACTAGGATTTGCAAAGGAAAAGAAGATAGACATGAGTGCGCTTGAAGGGATTTGGAAGAAAAATATAAAAATTCGTAAAAATAGAGATTGGGAACACATGAGTTCGGCCTTCAGGCCCAAGCAAAAATAACTTCAGTTTGGTATAATTGCCTCACTTGGATCTGTCGTTCATCGGCTAGGACGGGACTCTTATAAAGTCCAAAGGATGGTTCGACTCCATCCAGATCCACAAAAGCAGTTTTAAAGCTCAATCAAAGCCTGTTTTTTACCTGGCTCTGTAATTTGAGCAAGTTCCAAATAACGCTCTGTAGTTGAGAGTCTTTTGTGCCCTGAAACTTGAGATAGAAGAATTAAGTCGACTCCATTCTTAAGATTTTCCACCATAAAAGTAGTTCTTAAATCATTAACGGAATAACTGGGTAGCTCTGCCTTTTGCATATATCTTGTAATTGAGGCTCTAATATTTCTTACCGCCAATGGCTTTCCATTTTTACTAACAAAAACATATGGAGAATCAACTTTTGGCCTGTTTGTTAAATATATATTCAAGGAGTCTTTGGCGGGCCCATTGAGGGGGATATTTCTTTCAGCTTGAGTTGCATAGGCATCTATTTTTAATTGACCGTCCTTTATTCCGGCAATTTTCAAACTAGCAACCTCTGAAATTCTAAGTCCTGATTGTAAGATTAATTCTATTATTGCTGATATCCTATTATCACTTCTTGAGACATCTCTTAAGGCCCTATACTCAAGCTGGGAAAGAAATTTTGGAAGCGAACTTTCAATTTTTGGATGGGCAACTGAAGCTGAATGGTCAGATGTAATCAAATTTTGATCAATCATCCATCTGAAAAAAGTTTTAATGGCATTTAATTTTCTACTTACTGATTTTGGGGTATATTTATCAGCCAAAAGGGTGTCTCGAAAACTATCAAGGTCACCTGGTCTAACTTGTTCAGGAAGGACTTTTTCTTTTTCGATTAAGAATTCAACAAGTTGATCAAGATCACTTTTATAGGCAAGAATAGTCGCCGGCGAGCGACCCTTAACTTTAAGTGACTCCATAAACTTTGGCAGAAGATTTTTTACTGGGTCTTGTGTCATACTATATTACAGGACGTTAATATAACATGAAAGTGAAGTTATTTCAAACTTTAGAAAGTCGCTTCCAGAAGCTAATTGGATATTTAGCCATATTTTTGATTGTTTTAATGGTTATTTCGATTGTTAAAAATATAGGACGAGTGGGAAAAATCAGAAGTGAAGTTGGGAGGGAAATTGAAAAGATTGAAAAAATTAAGCTGGAGAATGAGGAGCTTGAAAGGCAGATTTCCGAGGCTCAAGGTGTTGAATTTATTGAGAAACAGTTAAGAAACAAGCTCGGGCTGGTCAAAGAGGGCGAGGTGGTAGTGGTTTTACCAGACAAAGAAATATTAAAAAAATTTGCCCCAAAAG
>JBBTWD010000003.1:0-6712 GCA_038062915.1 Patescibacteria group bacterium | reverse complement strand
GAGGTGGTAGTGGTTTTACCAGACAAAGAAATATTAAAAAAATTTGCCCCAAAAGTTTATGAAGAGGAGGGATCTCTCCCTGATCCTAATTGGAAAAAGTGGCTAAAATTGTTTATGTGATATAATTCGGTTTGTTCGTTTAAATTTCTATATGCGGGGTAGTGTACAGTGCACGAAAGGCTCAAAATGGGCCACTTTATACAGCAATGTTAAAAGTGAAACTTGGCTATATCGGGGAAACCCTAGTAAAAGGGTAATCCCGAGGGAAGTCGTAATTGACCCCGTAGAGACTACACGCCGAGCATCCCGATCAAAGTCGTGGGATGGTGATATAGTCCGACACTCCAAGTAATTGGAGAGTACAGAAAAGCATAATCTTTCAGGCCAGGCGCAACTCCTGGCCCCGCAACATAAGTAATTTTGCCAGGGTAGCTCAGTCGGTAGAGCACAGGATTCATAAACCTGCGGTCGTGGGTTCGATTCCCACCCCTGGTACATAAATTTGACAGATTGTACAACTTCTTGTACAATCAAAACATGACTGGATTAATAAGTATTTCTAATGCTAGAGCAAAACTCCCCTCTTTAGTTGATAAAGTTGGAGAAGGTCTATCTAGATTCTTAATTACAGTAAATAGTCAGCCCAAGGCGGTTCTTTTGGGAATTGAGGAATTAGAAGCATTGGAAGAAACAGCTGAAATTTTATCTATCCCTGGAGCTTACAAATCTATTAAAAGAGGTTTTTTCCAGGCCAAAAACGGACAAGGAATCTCTTTAATTGATTTTAAGAAAAAGTACAAAATTTAAGAGTGGAACTTATTCTTACAAAACAAACCCAAAAAGAACTACTTAAACTTCCCAAAAGCGAACAAAAAAAGGCAGTTAGAAAATTAGAACTGTTGGGGAAAAACCAATTGATCGGCAAAAAACTAACTGGAAAACTTGAAGTTTTTAGATCATTGCGCTTTTGGCCATATCGAATTATCTATCATATTGATCAAATAAAAAAGAAAGTTTGGATAGACCACATAATTCACAGACAGGGTGCGTACAAGTAAAAATTAAGTTAAAATACAATCTAACGGTTCAATGATTAAAAATAGCATGCAAACAAACGGCAAAAAGAGAGTGTTATCCGGCATAAGAGCAACGGGTAGGCTTCATTTGGGGAATTATCTTGGTGCGGTAAAAGGTTTTCTTGAACTTCAAAATAATCCTGAATATGAAACTTTATACTGTGTCGTTGATCTTCATGCAACAACAACTCCATATGATCCAAAAACTTTAAGATCAAATTCAAGAGGAATAATAATGGATTATTTGGCATGTGGGCTCGATCCTAAGAAATCAGCCCTCTATATTCAATCAGATCTTGCCGATCTAATACCCCAACTAGCATTCTATTTCTCAACAGCCGCGACTGTTGCTAGAATGCAACACCTTCCAACCTTTAAAGACAAGGTAAAGCAATATCCGGAAAATGTGACCATGGCACTTCTTAACTATCCAATTCTAATGGCTGCCGATATCTTGATTTACAAAGCTTCATTGGTTCCTGTAGGAATTGATCAAGAACCACATTTGGAAGTTGCAAGAGAGGTTGCAAGAAAAATGAATGATATATATGGAACCGATTTTCCAGAGCCAGTAAGATTTGCTACAAGTGGAGAATATGTGCCATCTTTAATAGGGGAGGGAAAAATGAGTAAAAGTGTAGAGGGGAGTTTCATTTCTCTTACTGATTCACTTGATGAAATCAGGAAAAAACTATCTGGTGCCCCAACTGATAGTGGCAAGGGAGATATTGTTCCAAAAGAAGGAGGTGTTGCCAATTTGCTTAAATTTGTTGAGCTTTTTGAGGGAGAGGAAAAGCGCAGGAAGTACGAGCAAAGTTATCTTAACGAGGGGGTTAAGTACTCGGAATTAAAAGAGGAATTGGCAGTAGCGATTTACAAAGAATTAAAACCAATTCAAGAAAAAAGAAAGTATTTTGAAAAAAATCTTAGTGAGGTAGAAAAGATAATCAAAGATGGGGGACAAAAAGCCCGTGCAATTGCAGAAGAAACAATAAGAGAGGTAAAAGAAAAAATGGGGTTTAGCTAAAAGCTTCAAAAATTTGCATTCTGCAGAGAGAGAGTAACATCAGCCTAATAATGCCACCTTTCAGGAAAGTTCCTTTCGAACAATTTTCAGAAGAACAGAGACAGGTTTTGGATGCGACTCAAAAGGGTGCATTAACAATAAATGCCTCCGGGGATATAAAAGTGGGGAAAATCGTTGTTTCTGGAAGTGAATCTAGACTCGTGGGTGGGATGATTGCTTTGGGGGTTAAGCTGGACGGCGTTCCTATTGGACAAGATGAAAGAGAAAAATTGTTAGCTACGGCGCAAAGAACACTTAGGCTACTTGGTGTTGATCGTGAGTAGACGATGTTATGGCTTCATTAATTTTGTAAAATTGGGCTTGACAAATTCTTCATTTGTATTGTACTATTAAATACATGAATCTAAGCTTGTTCCTTTCTAAATTCGAAAAGTTTGAATGGGACAAAGGAAACTTAGAGCATATTAAAAAACACAAAGTTAATTACAATGAATGTGAGCAGGTGTTTTCAAATAAGCCACTAATAATATTAGGAGATGAAAAACACTCGGTTTATGAAGAGAGATATAAAATCTTTGGAAAGAGTAATGAGGGTAGGTACTTGGCTTTGGTGATAACTGTGAGAGAAGATAAAATCAGAATAGTTATGGCTAGAGATCAGAACAAAAAGGAAAGAGGTGATTTAAAAAATGTCTAAAAAATTAAAGAAATTACCAGTTTTTAAAAGTGAAAAAGATGAAGTCAAATTTTGGGAAAACCATGCAATAACTGATTATTATGACATGAGTAAAGCATTGGTTAATCCTGTTTTTCCAAACTTAAAAATGTCTACCCGTACAATTACATTGCGAGTTACAGAATCACTTTTAGATTCTCTCAAAATGGTGGCTAACAAAAAAGACGTGCCATATCAATCATTAATGAAAATTTATTTGGACGAAAAACTGAAGGAAGAGTTTGCAAGTATGTAAGCTAACACATTTATGGATTTAATCAATTTTAATGATTTTGAGAAGGTGGACATCAGGATTGGAACTGTCACTAAAGCTGAAGTTCCAGAGTGGAGCCATTGGGTTACAAAATTAACTGTGGATCTGGGTCCAGAAATTGGAGAACGAGTTATATTTGCTGGAGTGATGAAGTATTACAAGCCGGAAGAATTGGAAGGAAAACAATTCCCTTTTGTTGTAAATATTGAACCAAAAAAGATTGGCCCAGAGGGGGATTTTAGCAACGGAATGATGCTAGCCGCTGGGGATGACCGGCCGTATATCTTTAAACTTCAAAAGAAAGTTCCTAATGGAACAAAGGTGAGGTAGTTGATATACTACCGCCTATGGAAGTTAAGAATGGCAAAAAAGCTAAAAAACGACAATTTTTGTTTAAAATAAAAATTAATGTTTGGACAATCGCTTTTGTTCTCTTTGCAATGTTTTTTATTGCTCCAATAATTTTAGCTGGAATTCAGCTTGGGGGAAGTGAAAATAAAGTTGAACTATCTCAACTGATTACTGATATTAGAGATAAAAAAGTAAAGAAAGTTCTAATAGAGAACGAAAAATTAATTGTTACTTATAACGATGACACAACAAAGCTCTCTACAAAGGAAGAAAGCCAAAACTTCACTGAATTTTTAGAAAAATCTGGAGTTGACCCCTCTTCTGTTAACTACACAGTAGTTGATCAAAGCTTAACAAAAGCATTTGGGGAAATTGCCGGAGTAATGCTACCGCTTATTTTAATGGCCGCTTTCTTCTTCTTTTTAATGAAAGCCCAAAATAAGGGAGCTCAAGATATTTTTTCTTTTGGTAGGAGTAAGGCCAAACTTTTTGCCAAAGGCAAACAAGATATAACTTTTAAAGATGTTGCTGGAGTTGACGATGCTAAAAAGGAACTCGAAGAAGTTGTAGATTTTCTTAAAAACCCTGAAAAATATAAAAAGATTGGGGCCAGAACCCCCAAAGGAGTACTCCTTTTTGGTCCGGCGGGAGTTGGAAAAACACTTTTGGCCAAAGCTGTTGCGGGCGAGGCTGGGGTAACATTTTTTTCTATGGCGGGATCCGAATTTATGGAAATGTTGGTTGGGATTGGGGCTTCACGAGTGCGCGATTTGTTTGCAACAGCTAAAGCTTCAGCTCCAGCAATTATTTTTATAGATGAAATTGATGCGATAGGCAGGCATAGGGGTAGAAGTGGCTTTGTCGGAGGACACGATGAGCGTGAGCAAACATTAAATCAGATTTTAGTAGAAATGGACGGATTTACCCCCAATGAATCTGTAATAGTTTTAGCTGCTACCAACAGGGGCGACCTTCTTGACCCAGCACTTTTAAGACCCGGAAGATTTGATAGGCGTGTGGTCTTGGATATGCCGGATAAAGAGGGTAGGGTGGCAATTTTGGCAATTCATGCCAAAGGAAAGAGATTTGGAAAAAACATTAAATGGGAATCTGTAGCTGATAGAACAGTAGGATTTTCTGGGGCAGATCTTGAAAATATGTTAAATGAGGCGGCTATTTTTGCTGCTCGAGGGGGCAAAGAATCAATTGACATGAGCGATATTGAAGAAGCTGCTACAAAAGTAAAATTAGGTCCTGCTAAGAAAAAAATAATTTCTGATAAAGATAAAAAAATCACTGCTTATCACGAGGCGGGACATGCCATCGTTACACACTTTTTACCAGACACCGATCCGGTCCAGCGAATTTCAATTGTGGCTCGCGGAATGAGTTTGGGGCACACATTAATTCCACCGGCTGCTGATAGAAATCACGATACCAAGAGCCATATTTTGGACCAAATTGCGGCCATGCTAGGGGGACGTGCAGCTGAAGAGCTAATTTTTAATGAGATGACAACCGGGGCGTCTAATGATATCTCTCAAGCCTCCAAGCTTGCCAGGGCCATGGTTATGGAGTGGGGAATGAGTGAGCTTGGACCTATTAATTTTGGGCCAGATACTGGAATGGGAGATTTTGGTCAAATGGAATGGTACGAACAAAATCAGGTTTCTCCTGGAATGCAGGAGAAAATTGATAATGAAGTTAAGAAAATAGTTGATGCGGGATATAAAAAAGCAGAAAGAATGGTTCGCGCAAATCGAAAAATAATGGACAAAGTTTCAACAGAACTTCTCAAAAAAGAAACTCTTGATAGGGAAGAGTTTGAAAAGATAGTTGGTGGTAAAATTACTTCGTGAGCAAACTAGTCATTATTGATGGCAATGCAATTATGCACCGGGCGTTTCATGCTATGCCTCCATTAACCACCAAAATGGGTGAGCCAATAAATGCAGTCTATGGTCTGGTTTCAATGCTTCTTAATGTTATTCAAAATTTAAATCCCACTCATTTAGCATTTGCATTTGATGAAAAAGGAAAAACATTCAGGCAAATTGAACTTCCAACATATCAGGCACAAAGGCCTCCAATGGTAGATGAATTGTCTAGTCAATTTTCTAAAGCACGGGATTTTCTAAAAGCCTCCAAAATTCCAGTTTATTCTATGGGTGGGTATGAAGCGGATGATGTGATTGGAACAATAGTTGATAGCCAAAAGCGAATAGCAAATAGCGAAACAATAGTGGTGACAGGGGATAGAGACATACTTCAACTTGTTGATGACAAAAAAAATATTAAGCTCTATATGCCGATAGCAGGTTTAGTTAATGCTAAATTATTCGGAGAAAAAGAAACTATTGAGAGAATGGGAGTTTCTCCATCTCAAATCCCTGATCTCAAAGCTTTGACGGGGGACGCATCTGATAATTATTTTGGAGTACCAGGGATTGGACCTAAAACTGCTATTAATCTTTTAAATCAATTTGGAAGTTTTATAGATATTTACAAAAATATAAGCAAAGTTCCAGAAAAAATAAAAGAAAAACTAGAAAAAGGAAAAGACTCCGCATTTTTATCATATAAACTAGCTACAATTGTTTTAAAGGTTCCAATTAAATTTGATTTTGACTCTATGTCCACATGGGATTTGGATTCTCAGGAAGTATTGAATTTATTTGCTGAATTTGGTTTTAAAACATTAACAGATAGAATTAAAAAAGTTGGTAAACAAGTTGATAATGAAAAACAAATGACTTTGTTGTAGGACGTAGTATGTAGAATGTAGAAGGCAAAAAAATGGAAAGTAAAATTAAGACATTTACAGACTTAAATACTTGGAAAGAGGGACATAGGTTGGTGCTACAAATTTATAAAGCCGTAAAGGCTTTTCCCAAAACTGAAACATATGCCCTTATAGATCAAATATTGAGGGCAGTAGTTTCGATTACAAGTAATATTGCTGAAGGTTTTGGTAGGCAGGGTTTAAAAGAAAAAATCCAGTTTTATTACATGGCTCAAGCTTCATTGTCAGAAGTTCAAAATCAGTTAATTATCTCAAAAGATGTTGGATATCTTTCTATTATTGAATTTAACAACATTTGGGATCAAACAATTATTGTTCACAAGATGCTTACAGGTCTTATTAAAAGTTTGAAAAAGTTCTAAACCATGATACATACTACATTCTACTTACTACCATGAGAGTTGCGATAGTACACGATTATATAAAAGAATTTGGGGGAGCTGAAAGAGTGTTAAAGACTTTAACT
>JBBTWD010000002.1:0-109359 GCA_038062915.1 Patescibacteria group bacterium | reverse complement strand
CGTACTCTTCTTGGTTATGCCTTACAATTACACTATGTACAATCTTGTTATCTGGAGAAGAAAAAGAGGGTAGTCCAAGATTTGTTTTCTTATTACATTCTAAACAGACTGGCCTTGGCGGAAAAGAGATGTGTCCGTCTTCACAAGTGACTCCTTGCATTTTATATCTTGGACCACTGGTTCTCCAGTATCTTACAACCTCCATGTTAGAGAAATGGTGCCCAGTTACTTATTGGCATTACATTTTGAGATATAAATGAAAGGGAGAAAAGATAAATTGGAATTATAATTACAGCTAGTGCAATTTTAAATTCCTTTTTCAGCAAAAAATCTGAGTAGGCAATTAGTAAAAATGGAACTATGGGGAGTGAATATCTGACAAGATCTCTATGTGAAACAAAAAGCGTTGATAGGAAAAAGACGGTGGAAAAGATTCCATATTCAAATTCCTTTTTTTGAAATAATTTAGAAATTCCAATTGCTCCAAGTAGATAAATAAATATGATTTCCTCTAACCAAAATGTTCCCACCCAAGGTGCTGAATAATTAAATATTTGAAAAGGAGGGAAGAAAATATGTATATTGTCTCCTGAATTGAAATATGCAAAGAAATCTCCAGTTGTAAAATAATAGAATGTAAACACAATTAATAATGAAAAAGGTATAAGTAATAATGGAAATGATTTTTTTATGTCAAATCGTTTTTCCCAAATAAAATAAGCAAAATAAGAGATGAAAAGTAATATACCGGCAGATTTTGTGAATTGGGCAACGGCTCCCCAAATTCCTGCCCAGAGATATTTTTTATCTTTAAAGAAATATAAAGATGCGACAATAGCTGCTACAAATAGTGGATCAGCAGAACCAACTGAACGTACAATTAGAAAACGAGCTGGAAATATGGAAAAAACAAATGTTAAAAAAAGATTTCCCGTTAATTTGTAAAAGAAATAAAGTGCCAAGAAAGATGAAAGAAGAGTAATCCCAAGCATTGCATAAGGATAATTTGTGATAGCTGAAAATATTCTAATTAATAAAGGAAAAAGTGGGAAGTGGGCTGTATAGTATTCAGTCGAAAGTGGAAATTGATAAGTGGTTTTAATCGCCTCTTTATTGTAAAAAGTTTTTGCTGTGACCAGATAAAGTGGACCATCATAATTAGCTACAATTGTTGCAAGTCCATCTTTAGGAAGGGGTATTTTCCAAAATGAAGGAGTTCTAAATAAAAATGGGAGCCAGATTAAAAAAGTGGGTGTTAAAGTGAACGAGATAATTATAAGTATTTTTTGGACTTTCGGCCACATTTACTAAATGATATCATAGCAGGAGAATGATCAAAAGCCTTTCGGTTTTTTTTCCAGCATATAATGAGGAGGGAAATATTAGAGATGTTGTCTTTAAGGCAAAAAAAGTTCTTGAGAACATAGCTCATAATTGGGAAATAATAATTGTTGACGATGGCTCAAAAGATAAAACAGCCCAAATAGCACTAAAACTTCAGAAAGAGGATTCAAGAATTAGGGTCATAAACCATAGTGAAAATCGGGGTTATGGATCTGCACTCCAAAGTGGATTTTACGATGCTAAGCATGATTGGGTTGTTTACAATGATTCTGACGGACAATTTGATTTTTCGGAAGTTACAAGATTTATTGAGAAAAAAGATAAGTTTGACCTTCTTATTGGCTATAGAATCAACAGAAAAGATTCATTTTACAGGAAATTTTTGGCTAAAGGCTGGGGTGCATTGGTTTTTATATTTTTTGGATTAAGGCTTAAAGACGTTGATTGTGGGTTTAAAATGGTAAAAAAAGAAGTGATTGCCCAGATCCCACATTTGGAATCAGAAAGAGGTGGAATGATTAACGCAGAGCTTGCTATCAAAGCAAAAAATGAAGGATTTAGAATAGGACAAGTTGGAGTAACCCACTATCCTAGACGTTCAGGTCAGGCAACTGGATCTCAAGTTAGAGTTATTATAAAAAGTATTTTTGACTTATTGAAGTTATGGGGAAAGCTACACGCTATAACAAAACCAGAATTTGTAGCAATTCTTGGAGTTTTAGGTGTTGGAGCTTTTTTACGTCTTTATAAAATTAGTGAATATATGACATTTCTGGGTGACGAGGGGCGTGACATGATTATTGTACGAAGATTGTTGGTAGAGTTGCATCCACCACTGATCGGTCCCGGGACTTCAATAGGGCAGATGTATTTAGGCCCTCTTTACTATTACATGATGGCAATCCCAACACTTATTGCTAGCTTTTCACCTGTAGGGCCTGCTGTAATGGTGGCTTTATTGGGAGTTGCTACAATTGCCTTAATTTGGTGGGTTGGCAGGGAGTGGTCGGGGAAAATTGGCGGATTTATTACCGCCCTACTATATGCTATCTCCCCAACTATTATTATATTTTCTAAATCTTCTTGGAATCCGAACATTATGCCATTCTTTTCGCTACTTACTATCTATTCGATTTGGAAGGTTTATGCCAAAAAAGATTATAAATGGCTTTTAGTAACTGGCATTTCATATGCTTTTGTTTTGCAATCACACTATTTAGGGCTTCTTCTTGCCCCAGTTATATTTTTGTTTTGGATTTTAAGTAAACCAAAAAACAATATACGATACACTATATACACCGTAATTATTTTTTTGGCGTTAATGAGCCCACTTCTTTTTTTTGACCTTCGTCATAATTTTCAAAACTTTTCTGCCATGAAGCAGTTTACTTTGGAATCTCACGGTTCATTTAATGGTCCGATTAGAGGAATTCAAAACTTTATACCAACATTAACTCAACTTAATACAAGGACTATCGGAGGTAGAAATAATTTAGCTGGAATTATTGTCACAGCCATTTTAATTTTCGGAACAATTTGGCTATTAAAGAAAAAGAAATTAAATTCAGTTTTGATTTCATGGATTATAGTAGGAACTTTTGGTCTCTCAATGTATAAAAGCGATGTCTTCGATCATTACATGGGATTTCTTTTCCCTTCAGTTTTCCTGCTTTTCGGTGCAATTATTTCCAAGCTCCCTAAATATTTAATTCTTATTGCAGTGTTTTTACTTGTGATAGTCAATATCATAAATAACCCCCTCAAACACCCTGCCAATAGACAATTTCAAAGAAGTAAAGAAATTGCATCTTTTATTTATGATAAATCAGGCGGAGAAAGATTCAATTTGGCCACACTTTCTGAAAGAAATAATAGAGATGTTTATCAGTATTTTCATTTAGTTTGGGGAGCAAAAGTAGTTGACACTGATCCAAATGCAGTTTTTTATACAGTAACTGACCAATTATTTGTTGTTTGCGAAAAGTCTAAAGAGTTATGTGACCCAACCCATGATCCATCAGCTTGGATTACAAATTTTGGTTGGAGTACAATAGTAGATCACTGGGAAGTATCGGGAGTTAATATTTACAAACTAAGCCATTCTATATGAATTACAAAGAATCAACTCAAATCCTAAAGGAAATTAAAAAAGCAAAAAAAATTCTAGTCAACTGTCATAGAGGTCCAGATTCTGATTCTGTTGGCAGTGCTCTAGCGATGTATGGAGTACTTGAAGATATGGGAAAAGATGTGTCTATTGTCTGCCCTGATGAAATTCCAGAAGATTTAAAATTCCTAGAAAAAAGTAGTTTAATTAAAAAAACAGATTTTGAAAAATTTAATTTTAATGATTTTGATCTCTTTATAATTTTGGACTCATCGACTTTTGGTATGGCATCCGGATATAAAGAACTTGAATTGCCAAAAATCACGACAGTAATTCTGGACCATCATTACACAAATTTAGGTTATGGGACACTCAATTTAGTTGATAGCAAAGTTACTTCTACTTCTGAACTTTTGTATTTGATTTTTTCTGATTGGGGAGTATCTATGAATAAAAATATTTGTGAAGCACTTCTAGTTGGAATCCTTGGAGATACTGGAGTTTTTCAGCATAACGGAGTTGGATCTGGAACTTTGCAGATTGCGGTTGATTTAATAAATAATGGGGCTGATAAAGACAAGATTATTTTAAATATGTATAAATCTGTAAATTTTTCGACAATAAAATTTTGGGGAAAGATTATTGAAAATATGCAAAAAGACAAATTGGAGAGATTTGTTTGGTCGGCGGTATCAAACAAAGATTTTTTAGAGTTTGGTGGGGACAAAAACGCAAAGGAAGATGCTGCAAATATGTTTTTTCCAATTGTTAAAAATACCGACTTTGGAATAATAATGATTGAAACAGAAATTGGAAAAGTATCGGTGAGTTTAAGGTCAAGAGGTAGCTTTGATGTTTCATTGATTGCTAATGAGATTGGTGGGGGCGGACATAAAGCCGCATCTGGGGCGAAGGTTGAAGGATTAGCGTTTGATAAAGCAGTTGAAAAAGTTTTAGGGGCCTGCAGGAAATATGCTAAGAAAAATCTTAGAAGAAATTAAAAACCATAAATTTATCTATCTACTTCTTTCATTGGTTTTAATTGGCGCTACTTTTGTAAGAGTTTTTAATACAAAAGAAATATTGGGTTTTTATTACGATCAGGGCAGAGACGCACTTGTTATTTGGAACTTTTTGCATAAAGGTGATCTATTTTTAGTAGGGCCAACAACTGGGATTGAAGGAATTTTAAGAGGTCCTTGGTATTATTTTTTAATTTTACCTTTTTATTTTTTGGGTGGAGGCAATCCGGTTTGGCCTGCGAATTTTCTTGCGCTAACTACGGTTGTGGCAATTGTTCTTCTTTATATTTTGGGCAAAGAGATTTTTGATAGATCAACAGGGTTAATTGCGGCTATTATAGCCTCATTTTCATATTATCTATTAGTCGCATCACGCTGGCTAAGTAACCCCACCCCCATGCTACTTATCAGCATGCTTCTTGTAATGTCTATGTTTATGATTGTAAAGGGTAAAAAATTTGCATGGATATTTATCGCAATCCTTTTGGGACTTTCTATGCAGTTTGGAAGCGCGACAGAAACCTTTTATATTCCATCGGTAGCAATTTTTGCACTGAAATACCGTCCGACTAAAAAGATTTTTTTTGTTTCATTATTTTCGTTTTTTTTAATTTTTCTTCCCCAGATTATCTTCGATATTGTTAAGAAAGGGGTTTTAAGCCGGTCTATTTTAGAGTTTTTGTTTGATGACGGAAGTTTCAAATTTTCTTTTTGGGAGGTAGTATCTGCCCGGCTATCCTTTTATTGGGAAATGTTTTCATTCAAAATTTGGGTTGGACCAAGTCAAGAATTTACAGGATTATTTTTATTATTTTTTTCAATGATAGTTTTCGATTTTAAAAGATTGTGGAAAAAAGACGGCTTTAAGATTCTAATTCTACTTGGTTTAGCACCACTTATTGGGATGATATTTTTCCAGGGAAATGAAGGAAATATATTTGATTATTACTTTACAGGTTATTATTTGATTTATGTTTTGATCTTTTCTGCTGGTTTAGGTATTTTGACAAAAAATAGATTTTCGTCAATTTTTGTCATCGCCTTTTTCTTTTTATTCTTTAAATCGCAAACCACGGCCATTAAAGGTTATCTAGACAATGGTCGATCTAATGTTGGTTTTAAAGAACAGATTTTAGCAATTGATTGGATTTATAAAAATGCTGATGGAGAAAATTTTAATGTAGATATTTATGTTCCGCCTGTAATTCCATATGCCTATGATTATCTTTTCACTTGGAAGGCAATTTTATATCATAAGTCGCCACTAACAGAAAATGTAAATCTTTTATATACTCTTTATGAAGAGGATATTCCAACACGCCTTGATCCTTGGACCAGGCGTCAGGATAAAATTGGAAAGATTGAGGAAGAAATTGTGTTTAGGGGGATAACTGTTCAAAGAAGGAAAAGGTTATGGCCAAGAGAATAATAATTATTTTACTGCTTTTTGCTTCTGTTTGGTGGGCAGGTAAGGGTATTTTTAAATACAGTGTTTTTAGTACCCATGACCTTGATCATCATTTAGCTAGAGCATTTGATGCGGTCCAGACCATCAAAGAGGGTCAATTTCCATTAAGGTGGGCAGGTAGCTTGAATTATTTCTGTGGAGTTCCAATTTATAATTTTTTCTACCCTTTAATTTATTACCTAATAATTTTAATCAATTTTTTTAGCCAAGATATAACAATAGCTTTAAAGATAATTAACTTTGCATCTCTTCTGGTTGGAACTCTTTTCTTTTATTTCTGGATGAAGGTTGAGACCAAGAAAAATACTCCAGCAATTGGTGGGGCCTTATTATATTTATATGCTCCCTATAGGTTTTCATTAATCTTTGTTCGAGGAAGCCCTGAATATTTAGCTTACGCGATCTTACCAGTAGTTTTATATTTTTATGCTTTATTTTTCGAATCAAGTGGAAAGAAGTCGGTTTTATATGCATTTTTAGCAAGTTTTACAGGTGCACTGTTGGCAATTTCTCATAACTTCACAGTAATGTTTCTGTTTCTCATAATTCTTTGCTATCTTGTTGTTAAATCTATTCTTTTGAAAGTAGATTTGAAAAAAACCGCTTGGACAATATTTACATTTATTGGGAGCTTTGGAATGTCAGCTTTTTTTATTGGCCCAGCTTTAATGGAAAAGCAGTTTACAAGAATAGGAGAGAACTTTTTATTTTGGAAGGAACACTTTCCTACACTGGGACAACTTATTAGATCTCCCTGGGGCTATTTCTATTCATCTCTTGGAACTCATAATGATGGCATGAGTTTTATGCTTGGATATGCTCATTGGCTGGTTTTAGGTTTAGCTACATTATTTATCATTTTAAGATTATTTAAAAGAAAATTTGATATTTGGGTGATTCTTACTTTTTTGGCTTCTCTTTTAACAATTTATTTAATTCTGCCTTGGTCGATTCCTCTGTGGGAAAAAGTTAAACCCTTACAGGAAATTCAATTTTCTTGGAGACTTTTGGGAGTGGCTATTTTTACAATAAGTGCTCTATTTTCCTTTATTTTAGATAAAATTAGTTCTAAATATTTATTATTACTAATTTTTACAGGAGTGGTTTTATTGGGATTTTATGGCAATAGAAATCATTTATTACCTCAACCAATTTCTGTTCAGGATTTATACAGGTATGCGGACTTTGAAAAGCTTCACTACCATCGTTACTCAACTACTACATTAGGGGACGACATCATTGCAAAGGGGGCGGGGCAGGCGTGTTGGTTTGACGTACCAATTATAAAGGCAGAAAAAGATGTGATTGAATATAGCATTGTTGAAAAAGGAAATACTTATGGGTTCGTTAAATTCAATATTCCCAAGAATCCCAAAAGCAAAATAATTACAATGGGTTTAGGATATTTTCCAAAGGCATATAAATTTGATGTAAATGGAAAAAATATTTTATATGACAAGTGTGATGGAAAGGTTTGTTTTGATATATCAAATACCAGAGAGGGTGGGAATTATATTTCTTGGAAAGTTGTACAAACACCTATTCAATCATTTTTCAATAAAGTTAGTCTAGCCTTTTTTATCATCTGGATACTATTACTTATCGGGATTAAAAAAATAAAACCTCATATTTTATTAATCATAATTCTTGCGTTATCCATTTTTTTCAGAAGTTATAATCTTCCCGGCAGGATTGGGTTTGGTTGGGATCAGGAAAGAGACGCAAATGCAGCTGTTGGGATTCTTTCAGGGGATTTTACACTCCTTGGCCCAAGGGTTCAGGGTCCAAGTGGTTTTTTCTTACCCCCTTACTTTTTTTATCTACTAGCTCCTTTTTATTCAATAAGTAGCCTTAGTCCATATGCGACAACTGTTTTTATAACCTTTTGGGCAATCGTAACTTGTCTGATTGGATATTTTGTCATATCTCGTGTATTTAACAAAACGATCACCCTGTACTTTTTAGCTCTTTGGGCGGTAAATCCATTAGCGGTTTCAATCGATACCATCGCCTGGAATCCAGTTATTATTCCCATTTTATTTCTTCTTTTAATTTACCTTATTCAGATGAGATACCTTTTTTTATCAGGAATTGTCTTTGGATTAGGAATAAGTTTTCATCTTCAATTTTTATTTATTCTCCCAATATTTATTCCATTAATTTACGATATTGTAAGATCTGGAAAATTTAAAGATTTGGTATATCTTTTAGTAGGATCACTCTTACCATTTTTGCCGATTTTACTTTTTGATTTAAGACACAATTTTCTAAATCTCAAACAAATAATTGAATTCGTAAATGGTAGCGACATGGGTATAAATAGGGTAATGGTGGTTTGGGAAAGAGCATCGTCTTTTATGGTTGGGGGTTCACCATCTAGGGTTCTTGGTGCCACTATCTATCTGGCAGTTTTAATTGGACTTTTTAGCTGGGGGAAGAAGTTGCTGGGAATTTCCCTAGTCTGGGCCTTCTCGCTTCCTTTATTCTATCTTTTAGTAAAAAATCCTTCTGAATATTATTTTAATTATTTACTAGTTCCCTTTATTCTTTTCTTAAGTATCTTATTTGGGAGTTGGAAAAAATTTGGGGTTTTAGTTTTGGTCACAATAGCTATTTATTTTGGTTCACAAGCAAGCCCACTTTTGAGAAATGTGAACTTGAGTTTAAGGGAAAAAACTTATTCGGTTCAGGTTTTAGACAAGATAACGAAGGATACTGAACCATTTAATGTCTCTTTTGATGTTCCACTAAATGAGGATACTGGTTTTAGATATCTTCTTAAGTTTTATAAAGTGCCCGCAAGTGGCGACTTTAGAGATCCTTTAATAGAATTTGTAATTCCAAGTAGAATAAAAAAGGACACTTTTTCTGTGGGGCCGATCGGGTTTTCTTTTCCCTCACCCTGGATTAATCGTAACTGGATAAGGTAGAATTAGAGTTAAGAATATGACTAAGTATCTTTCTATAGTTTTACCTGCGTATAACGAAGTTAAAAATCTAAGACGTGGAGTGCTGTCTTCGGTTAATGATTTCTTAAAAAACAAGAAGTTTAGTTGGGAAGTTCTAGTGGTTGACGATGGATCAACCGATGAGACAGTTCAAATGGCTGAAGAATTTGCCAAGGCCCACGAAGGATTTAGTGTGTTAAAAGAACCACATGGGGGAAAGGCGGCAACTGTAATTGCTGGAATGCTTCAAGCCAAGGGAGAAGTAATTCTTTTTAGTGATATGGATCAATCTACTCCTATTGATCAAATCGAAAAACTTTTACCAAAATTTAAGTTTGGGTATGATGTGGCAATTGGTTCCCGAAACGGGAGGCCTGGTCAAACATATATTAGAAAATTAATGGCTTATGGTTGGATTTTTTTAAGAACTCTTATTTTAAGGCTTCCTTATAAAGATACTCAATGTGGTTTTAAGGCTTTTAAAAAATCCGCTGCCGAAAAGATTTTTAGTAGGATGCAGGTTTTTACCCAGGCTTTGGACAGGGGTTCTGAATTTAGTTCACCAGCTGTTAATGCGGGCTTTGATCTTGAAGTTCTCTATATAGCAAGAAAATTAAAACTTAGAGTTGCTGAAGTACCTGTTGAGTGGTATGAATATGGCGAGAGAGAGGAAGTAAGCCCCATTAAAGATTCATTAGAGGGTTTAAGAGATCTTTTTAAAGTTAGAATAAATGCTTTAATGGGAAAATACAAACAGTGAAAAAGATTTGGCAGGAATGGAAGTGGGTAATATTAATTTTAATTGGGGTTATTGGGGTTGCTCTTTTCTTGAGACTTTATAATTTAACCCTGCTTCCCGTTTTTGTTGATGAAGCAATTTATATCCGCTGGAGTCAAATAATGGGTAATGAGCCAACTTTAAGATTTCTCCCACTCTCCGATGGAAAACAGCCATTATACATGTGGGTCTTGATGTTTTTTGTTAGACATTTTTCGGATCCGCTTTATATAGGCAGGCTTATTTCAGCAATTAGTGGAATAGGAACATTGCTGGGTATATTTGCTCTTACATTTGTTTTATTTAAATCCAAAAAAGTTGCCCTGATCGCATCTTTTCTCTACTGTCTATCTCCATTCTTTGTCTTTTTCGATAGGATGGCTTTGGTAGACTCTATGCTTAATTTTTTCGGGGTTTGGACTGTGTTTTTTGCAGTTTTAACATCTAAAACAAGAAGGCTTGATATGGCCATGATCACAGGGTTTTTCTTGGGGTTCATGCTTCTTACTAAATCCCCGGCAATATTTTTTGTGATACTTCTACCTTTTACATGGTTCTTAGTTAAAGAAAAATTTCAGACTTTAAAACTTATAATTCTTTATGGGATTACCTTAATTATTTCTTATGGAATGTATAACATACTTCGGTTGGGGCCAAATTTTCATCTAATCGCAATGAGAAATTTAGATTATGTTTATCCTTATAGCCACATATTAACTGATCCATTAAATCCCCTTAAGGGTCATATGGGTGGAATTATTAGCTACTTTATTCTCCTTACTCCATTAAGCCTGGTTCCGCTTTTTGCTTTTGGAATATTTTTAAACTTGAAGAAAAATCTAAAAACAATATTACCCATTTTGGCATTGGCTATTGGGCCACTAATTGTTATCGCTGAATATTCAAAAGTTGTTACGGCACGCTACATCCTTTTTACTATTCCATTTTTTATAATTTTGGCAGCTTCCATATTTATTTCAAAATCAAAATTGATTAAATATTTTAGTGTTTTTTTCTTAATTATTTTTGTAATTCAAAGCATAAATTTTGATTATAAATTACTAACTAAAGTTGAAACTGTACCACTTCCCTATGGGGATCGATCGGGGTATTTAGAAGAGTGGACTGCGGGGCAGGGCATAAAAGAGATCGCAAGCTATCTCAAGAATGAAGCAAGAGACCTACCTGCCGGTAGACAGATTATAATTGGTACCGAAGGATACTTTGGGACCCTTCCTCAAGGACTTGAAATGTATTTAACAGATACCGATAATGTCTTAGTCATTGGGGTTGGACTTGGGATTAATCAAATTCCTCAAAGCCTAAAAGAATCAAAAGAGGCTGGAAATAAAACTTATTTAGTTATTAACAGGTCTCGCCTCTCAGTGGAACCAGAAAAAATTGGACTAAAGTTAATTAGCTCCTACGAAAAACCGCCAAGGAGAGTGGGGTCTATGGAATATACACTATACGGTCCCCAAGAGGCACTTTATTTTTTTGAAATAGAATAATGGATGAGATAAATATTGATACAGTCAAATCAAGGGCAGTTAAGGGGATTGTGGTTTTGACAGGTAGGACCTTTTTACTACAGGCAATAGCACTTGTTTCCCAGTTTTTTTTGTTTGCATACCTAGGCAGGTATGAATTTGGCGTTTTTGCAATTGTGTCAGCAATAATAAGTTTTTTGATCTATTTTTCTGACATTGGTTTAGCTGCGGCTTTGGTTCAAAAGAAAGAATCTCCGACCCAAACCGATTTAAGAACGACATTCTTTGTTCAGCAAGTATTAGTATTAGTAATTATCGGGATAGTAATTTTATTAACTCCTTTTTTTGTTCAAAAATACTCGTTGACTTTTGATGGTCAGATGCTTCTTTATGCACTTGCTCTCTCGCTCATGTTTTCTTCATTAAAAAGCATACCTTCGGTTTTACTAGAGAGAAAATTAGAGTTTGTTAAGTTGGTTTTTCCTCAAATTTTAGAACAAACTGTTTATTATATTGTATTGGTTTATTTAGCAATGAAAGGAATGGGGCTTAAGAGTTTTACATTCGCAGTAATTACCAGGGGTGTCGTGGGGCTTGTTGCAATTTATTATTTACAACCCTGGAAACCCGGGATAGCATTTTCAATGGAGACTTTAAAGGGTCTTTTCAAATTTGGAATACCGTATCAGGTTAATACATTTCTGGCTACACTTAAGGATGATGGGATAACTCTAGTATTGGGTGGAATATTGGGGCCGGTTGGAGTAGGAATACTCTCATTTGCACAAAAACTTGCCAGAATCCCACTTACCTTTTTTATGGACACGGTAACACGCGTAACTTTCCCAGCCTTTTCTAGAATGCAGGACGCTTCTGACCATCTTGAAAGAAGTGTAACCAGATCGATATTTTTTATTTGTTTTTTGGTTTTTCCAAGCTTGGTTGGGATTGTCATCTTGGCTCCAATTCTAGTTAATGTAGTGCCAAGATATAACCAATGGACACCGGCTTTAATCCCTCTAATATTTATTTCCATTAATTTCTTTTTTGCAGCAGCAACAACACAGCTTACAAATCTGCTTAATGCTATCGGAAAAATCAAAATTACATTTTATCTGATGATAATGTGGACAATTCTTTCATGGCTATTTATTCCATTTCTTGCTGGTAAATTTGGTGTGGTCGGAGCATCGGTTGGATATGCTTTAGTGGGAGGATCTTCGATTATCGCAATAGTAGTAGCTAGAAGGTTTGTTAAATTTTCACTAACCAGTTCAATGATTAAGCCTCTCATCGGGTCTTTGGTAATGGGGGCCGTACTTATAATCGTTAAACCATTTATGGCTCTAAATGTGGCTTCAATGATTACGCTTACACTCCTAGGATCTTTGGTTTATGGTGCATCAATGTTATCTATGACTGGTCTTTCACTTGTCAACGATGTTAAAAGGAGCTTCAGAATGATAAAATAGCATGTGAGCAAGATTTCGGTAGTTATAAATACTTTTAATGAGGCTATAAATCTACCTCGGGCAATTGCTTCAATTAAAAGCCTGGCTGATGAGATAGTTGTTTGCGATATGCAATCTACTGACAATACTGTTGAAATAGCCAAGAAACTTGGGGCAAAAGTCTACACACATAAGTATATGAGTTATGTCGAACCTTCCCGCAACTTTGCTATTTCAAAGGCTAATGGGGATTGGATATTTGTGTTAGATGCTGATGAAGAACTCCCAAACTCACTAATTAGCCGACTCAAAAAATTTGTCAAAAATCCAACTGCTGATTATTACAGGATATCAAGAAAAAATATTATCTTTGGTAAATGGATAAAACATTCCAGATGGTGGCCCGATTACAATATTCGACTTTTTAGAAAGGGATTTGTTTCTTGGGATGAGGAAATTCATTCAGTGCCAAAAACCACAGGAAAAGGAATGGACCTTCCTGATAAAGAAAACTTTGCTATTATCCATCACAACTATAGTTCAATTGGTGATTATTTAGAGAGAATGCTTCGCTATTCAGATATCCAGTCCAAAGATTTAATGAAAAATGGATACGTATTCAGTTGGAACGATTTGATAAGAAAACCTTTGGGCGAGTTTTTGAGTAGGTTTTTTGTTGGAGAGGGATATAAAGATAAAATTCATGGGTTAGTTCTTTCCTCGCTTCAAGCTTTTTCGGAGTTCGTGCTTTATCTTCGAATTTGGGAGAAACAAGGTTTTAAAGACGAAAATATTTCCAATAATGATTTTTCAAAAGAATTTGAAAGGGTGATAAAAGAGTTTAAGTGGTGGCTTCGAAAGAAGTTCTCCTTCTTTTTCAAATTTTTTTGATGATGAAACAAAAACCAAAGGTTTCTGTGATAATTTTAACCTGGAACGCCGAGTCTAGGATCGCCGAACAATTAGATAACCTTGCCTCATTAAATATTAATGGGCTTACAGTTGAAGTAATAGTTGTTGATAACAACTCAAGTGATAAAACTACAGAAATAGCCAAGGGTTATAAGTTTTCCAATATGGGCTATCGTTTTATTCAAAATGATACTAATTTAGGATTTGCTGAAGGGAACAATGTGGGTATGAGGTATGCGCTAAATTCAGGATCTAATTATATTGCCCTACAAAATGATGATACAATCTTGGATAAAAATTTACTAATAAATATGGTAGGGGAATTTCGAAATACTCCTACAGTAGGGGCCATTTCTCCAAAAATATATTTTGCTAAGGGTTATGAATTTCACAAACATTATAAAAAATCGGACTTGGGTAAAATTATTTGGTATGCAGGAGGAAATATCGATTGGAACAATGTCTACGGTAGCAACCGAGGAGTAGATGAGGTGGACCACGGTCAATTTGACGAAAGTCGAGATACAGATTTTGCAACAGGTTGTTTCGTTGTTTATAAACGCGAAGCTTTAAAAAAAGCTGGACTTTATGACAAACGCTACTATCTATATATGGAAGACGCAGATCATGCCCAACGGTTAAAAAAGACTGGATTTAGAGTAATGTATTCACCCATGAGTAAATTGTGGCATAAAGTTTCTCAAGGGTCGGCAATTGGAAGTGAATTAAATGATTACTATTTAACCAGAAACAGAATGATTTTCGGTATGAAATATGCAAGGTTATGGACAAAACAGGCATTATTAAGGGAAAGCTTTAGGCTTCTTTTAACGGGACGAAAGTGGCAGAAAATTGGAATTAGAGATTTTTATTTAGGCAGGCTTGGGAAGGGGTCGTGGCGGTGAAAATTTCAGCAATTGTTTTAATCGGAGGGAGAATTGATAAAAATCTTTTAAGGAAGTGCCTTAAATCGCTAGATTGGTGTGACGAAATAGTGAAAATAAAGACAAAGAATCTTGAAGGAAGTTTTTCAGATTGGAGAAATGAGGGCACAAGACAGGCCAAGGGAGATTGGTTTTTTTATGTTGATGTTGACGAACAGGTTCCTCAAAATCTCAAGGAGGAGATTTTGCAAATCACAAATCATAAATCACAAATCACAAATGCTTATGCAATTCCCAGGAAAAATATCATCTTCGGTAAAGAAATGAAGCATTGTGGTTTATGGCCCGACTTTGTTGTAAGACTTATAAAAATAGATAACTTGATTAAGTGGGAAGGCAAACTTCATGAACAGCCTAAAGTTAATGGAGAAATAAGGTATTTAAAAGAACCACTTATACATTACAAGCATGATAATTTGAGTGATATGGTAGATAAAACTAACAAGTGGAGTGAGGTTGAGGCAAAATTAATGTATCAAGCAAATCATCCACCCATGAATATTTTTAGATTTTTTACAGGGGGTTTACGTGAATTTTATTTAAGAATGATTAGACAAACTGCTTTTCTTGATGGTCCGGAAGGAATAATATACGGAATGTATCAAGTTTTTAGTAGATTGATTAGTTATTCCAAACTTTGGGAATTACAACTTAAAAATGCGCGCAGCAATTTATAATCCATATTTAGATACTTTAGGAGGAGGAGAAAGATATTCATTATCATTTGCTAAAGTATTAGCCGATAACGATTGGGATGTGGATGTTGAGTGGAAAAATCAGAATATTAAAGATGTTTCTGAGAAAAGATTTGGTATGGACTTGTCTAAAATCAATGTAGTTTCAGATATAAAAAGAGGAGATGGGTATGACCTTTGCTTTTGGGTTTCAGACGGCAGTATTCCCACTTTAAAATCGAGAAAAAATCTTCTTCACTTTCAAGTGCCATTTCATAATGTTGGAGGAAATAATCTTTTGAACAAAATGAAATTTTTTAGGATAGATAAAGTTATTTGCAATTCGGAGTTTACAAAAAAAGTCATTGATACTGAATACGGAATAGAAAGTAAAGTGGTGTATCCACCAGTTTCTGTTGCCGATATTAAGTCAAAACGAAAAGAGAATTTAATAATCTATGTTGGAAGATTTTCAGAATTATTACAAAGTAAAAATCAAGATGTTTTGATTAAAGCTTTTAAAAAGTTGTTTAACAGTGGTTTTGATAACTGGAAATTAACTCTTGCTGGCGGCGTTGAAATGGGTCTAAATAGTTATGTTGCAAAACTTAGAAAAATGTCTCGTGGTTTTCCTATAGAGATAGTAGAAAGTCCTGACTTTAAAGCACTCAAAGAGCTGTATGGTAAGGCAAAGATTTTTTGGAGCGGCGTAGGATATGATGAAGATGAGAACAAATTTCCAGAAAAAGTAGAACACTTTGGAATGACAGTGGTTGAGGCTATGGCGGCAGGGTGTGTTCCTGTGGTCTACAATGCAGGTGGCCACAAAGAAATAGTTCATGATGGAATAAATGGATTTACATGGAACAATCCTTCAATGTTAATTTCAAAAACTAAAAAACTTATTTCAGGTAACGGAGTTTACAGGGCAGTTTCTAACGAATCTAAAAAAGAATCTCAAAAGTTTTCCTATGAACAATTTAGAAAAGAAATAATGAAACTAATATGAAAATATCAATTGTGATACCTTGGTATAACACTGAATGGTTGGCAGAAAAGAATTTGCCAAATATTTTGTCTGCACTTAAAAATCCAAAAAATCATATAATCGAGATAATTGTAGTTGACGATTCATCGTCTGATAATAGTGTAACCATCATAAAATCACTTTTTCCAGAAGTTAAAGTTATCCGCCATAAAGTTAATAGGGGGTTTTCAGCCAGCGTTAATACTGGTGTTCGAATGGCTAGGGGGGACATAGTTTGTTTATTGAATAGTGATGTTTTGCCAAAGGTCAATTTTTTAGAGTCGGTGTTAATTCACTTCAAAAATTCGAAATTATTTGCGGTTTCCTTAAATGAAGCAGGTTCTTTTGGCTGGGCAAAAGGTTTTTTTAGAGATGGATTTATCGGTCATGAGCCAGGAGGAAAAGGTGAGAGTCCTCATTCAACATTTTGGGTTAGCGGTGGGAGTGGAGTTTTTAGAAGAGACTTATGGACCAAATTGGGAGGGATGGACGAAACTCTTTTTTCACCATTTTACTGGGAAGATTTAGATTTATCATATAGAGCAATGAAAAGAGGGTATCAATTGATTTGGGAACCAAAAGGTATGGTCGAGCATAAACATGAGACGACGATAAAAAAACTTCCGCAAGGGTATGTAAATAGGATTAGAGAAAGAAATCAATTATTTTTTATTTGGAAAAATTTGGGGAGCCCAAATTTGTTAAGGAAAAGTATTGTAGGGGTGATAAAAAGAATTTTTTCACACCCAGGCTATGCGAGAATAGTATTGATGGCATTAGTTAAAATTAGACCCCTTCTTAAGGCTCGATTAAAAGAGAAACTGGAAACAAAAGTATCTGACGAAGCGATTTTTTCAAGATTCTAAAATGGAACTTTCAATAATAATCGTAAACTATAATACCAAAAAGTTGACTCTTGAGTGTATAAAATCAATCAAAGACTCCAATACCAAAGCCACTTATGAAACAATAGTTGTTGATAATGCCTCGACTGATGGATCAGTTGAGGCTTTAAATGAGACTCGTGGCATAAGGTTTATAAAAAATAATGAAAATCTTGGCTTTTCAAAAGCTAATAATGTTGGGATTAAGAAGGCGTTGGCAAAATTTATACTCTTATTAAATTCAGACACCATAGTTAAAAAGGGTGCTTTAGATAAACTTTTAAACTTTGCTAAATCCAAACCAGACGCAGGCGTTGTTGGGTCCCGGTTACTTAATATTGATAAAACTGTTCAGGATTCAGTTTCTAATTTACCAACATTTTTTGGGGCGATTAAAGAATTTTGGTTTAGTGAAAAAGGGATTTTTGGTTTACGCGCCCCGAAATCGAGTATTCCAATAGAAGTCGATTCTGTAGTGGGTGCTGCATTTTTAATAACTCCCGAAGCATTGAAAAAAGTAGGAGTATTAAATGAGAAATATTTTATGTATTTCGAAGACCTTGACTATTGTAGAAGTGTCAAAAAGGCTGGACTTAAAGTTTATTACCTACCGGAATCAGAAATAATCCATTATTTGGGCGCGAGTGGCAAAAAGATTGTCAAACCCGCAAATCAATGGAAGAGGCTAATCCCATCGAGTAAAACATATCATGGTTTATTTATCCATTACTTAATAATATCAATTTTGTGGACAGGACAGAGATTCGGTAAGATTATACCTTTAGTTTTACTAACACTCATAACTATTCCGGCCTTTTTTAATCTATTAAGGCCCGGGTATTTCCCGATGCAAGATGATCTTCAGGCTTTTAGAGTCCATCAAATGGACAAGTGTCTTGACGACTTTCAAATTCCTTGTAGGTGGGTTCCTGATGCTGGTTATCAGTATGGATACCCACAATTTAATTATTATCCGCCACTTCCATATTATTTAGGGGCACTCATCCATAGCCTAGGAATTCAGTATATAGATAGTGTAAAAATTCTCTTTGTAGTCGGATATATCTTGTCTGCGGCAACCATGTTCTTGTTAGTCAGTTCATTATTTAAATCATCCTGGGCAGGAGTTGTTGCCGGCGCAATCTACACCTATATTCCCTATAAAGCTGTTGAGGTATACGTTAGAGGGGCGCTAAGTGAATTTTGGGCCCAGATTTTCTTCCCACTTATTCTCTGGTCAATATATAGATTAATTAAAAATGGGAAAACTAAATATTTAATTTGGCTCTCTCTTTCAGTTGCAGCACTCGCGACTACTCATACATTAATGACAATGATCTTTGCGGCAGTTGCAGGTTTTTGGGCAATTTATTGGCTATGTAGGGAGAAATGGAATAATTTGTTTAAGGTCATCTGGGGGGGGCTACTTGGCTTTGGTCTTTCAGCATTCTTCCTTCTTCCTGTTGCCTTTGAAAGACAATTTGTTCACTTGGAAAGTCTTCTTTCGGGGTATTTTGACTACAGGCAACATTTTGTGAGCCTTTATAAACTTTTTCTTTCAATGGAATGGGGCTATGGATCTTCAGGTTTTCCCGACGAAAAATTAAATCTTTCGCTAGGAATCGTTCAATGGGTGATCGGGATCGGCGCTGGAGTTTTGGCTGTTTTCAATTACAAAAAACATAAAATGCTATCTCTTGCTACATTCTACTTTCTACTTTCTACATTGTTCAGTATCTTCATGATGCATATGAAGTCAAGTTTCATATGGGCAAAACTTCCTTTCCTTTGGTATCTGCAGTTTCCTTGGAGATTTTTAGCAATTAGTATTTTTCTTCTTTGTCTTCTGTCAGGATTTTTTATATATTTTTCTGGAAAGTTTAAATATATTGTGGGAGTTGTTTTGATAGTTGTTTCATTTGCACTAAACATTTCATTTTTTGTTCCCAAAGATTGGCTAAACATTACCGACGTCGAAAAGTTTTCAGGAATATCTTGGGAAAAGCAGTTAACTATAAGTATTTTTGATTACCTACCCATTTACGGGACACTTCCTCCATGGAGTCGCGCCCCAAGGTTTCCAGAGGTACTGGAAGGGGAAGTAAAGTTTTTGGAATACAAAAAGGGAAGTAATTATCAAGCAGGCGTTGTAGAAGCATCTAAAGATTCTTTGATTCGTATTCCACTTTTTGATTTTCCTGGTATGACTGTCACGGTTGACGGAAAAAAAGTTGAACATGTAAATAATGATTGTAGAAACGAAAGGTATTGTAGGGGACTCATTACATTTAATATCCCTTCCGGCCACCACGAAATCTTTATAAAACTCTACGACACCCCAGTACGAAAAATTGGGAATATTTTAACGTTATTGAGTTTAGGTCTAGTCGGAGTTTTGATGTTAAAATTAAAAAAGTGAAAAGGTTTTTGGGTAAATATTGGGAGATACTACTTATTATTGGATTATCACTTGCTACAGCATGGCCACTATTTGTCCCAGGATATTTTTCCCACCATGATGATCTTCATGTAATGCGGATTTTTGAAATGAGAAAATGTTTTAGCGACTTTCAAATTCCTTGTCGTTGGGTTCCTGATATGGGATATGGTAATGGTTACCCGGTTTTTAATTTTTACGGAGTCTTTCCATATTATTTAGGAGCAATTGCTAGTTATGTGTTAGGGTTTGTTGGGGCTGCTAAATTTTTATTTTTAGTACCACTTATTTTAGGTGGAATTGGAATGTATTTATTAGCAAAAGAACTTTTTGGAAGGGTTCCCGGATTGGTTGGGTCGATCCTTTACATTTTTGCTCCATACAGAGCACTTGATACTTATGTTCGTGGAGCTATTGGGGAGAGCTTTGCCTTGGCACTTATTCCATTTGTTTTTTACTTTGGTTTGCGAAAGAATTTTTTGGGTTTTACACTGTCATTGTTTGTTTTTCTAACGAGTCATAACATTATGACCCTTATTTTTACTCCCCTAATAATTATTTGGGCAATATCAAAAAATATGATTAGGCCATTAATTCTAGGCTTTGGTCTGGCGTCATTCTTCTTGTTACCAGCTTTTTTTGAAAAAAATTTGGTTCAAACCGAATCTTTAACTCGAGCCGAGCTAGACTTTAGAGCTCAATTTGTTAAAGTATCGCAACTATTTACAGACAGGTCCTGGAATTATTCAGGATCGGCTCCACTTTCGAATAACACTATTTCATATCAAATAGGTTGGCCTCATTGGTGGCTTGTGATTTTGTCAGCGATGGCTTTACTTTTTGGCAAGAAGAATAAATACATTCTACATTCTACATTTTTCGTTCTACTTTTTGCCTTCGGCATTTTTATGACACACAATAAATCAGGTTTTATTTGGGAACAATTTGAGATATTGTCTTTTGTTCAGTTTCCTTGGAGATTTTTGTCAATCGCTATATTTTTTGGAAGTTTACTTGGTGCTTGTTTTCTATCCTATTTCAAAAATAAACACCTTTATCTATTGGCTATTACATTTTCGCTACTAGCCATTATATTTAATTGGCAATACTTTAGACCTGAACACTTTTATAAGGATGTTACGGATGAAATAAAGCTAACAGGTACAAGTTTTATTGACCAACAGAAAGGCTCACTTCTTGATTATTTACCAAAGACTGCACTTGAACCAAGGGAAGTTGCTTCAAAATTGGACAACTTTGTAAATAAATCTAATAGTTGGGAATTAAAAATTAGTGTTGATGGTAAGACTATGGTCGAAGTCCCTGTATTTGATTTTCCTGGGTGGACTGTATTCATTGATGACAAAAAATCATCCCACTCAAACAAAAACGTTTTGGGCAGAATAAGCTTTAGCGTGCCACCCGGGGAACATGTGGCAACTGGTAAATTTTTGAATACCCCAATTAGGGCTCTGGGAAATTCAATAACAATAATTAGTTTATTAATTTTAGGATTTATTTATGTTAAAAAACGTTAAAATTTTTTTATTAATTTTATTTTTATCAATACCTGCTATTTGGGCACTGTTTGTTCCAGGGTTTTTTGGTGCAAGTGATGATTTACATATTGCATGGCTTCATCAGTTGGATGCTAGTTTACAGTTGGGAAAATTTCCCCCAAGGTTTGTTCCCGATCTTTCATTTGGCTTTGGCTATCCACTTTTTAATTTCGTTTTCCCGTTACCCTTTTACGTTGGGGAGGTGGTTCATCTCCTAGGTCTTTCATTTGTAGATAGTATAAAAACAGTTTTTCTTATAAGTATCCCAGTTTCTGGCTACTTCATGTACAAATTTTTGAAAGAACACACTTCTTTCTGGCTAGCTCTAGCTGGGGCCATTTTATATATTTATACGCCCTATAGGGCAACGGATATTTATATAAGAGGTGCAATAGGTGAGATCTTTGCTTTTATTTTCCCACCACTAATTGCTTGGGCTATTACACGAGGAAGTATTAGTGTAATTGCGCTTTCTGTTGCAGGACTAATTTTGTCGCACAATATAATGGCAATTATGTTTATGCCGTTTTTAATTATTTATGCGGTTTTGATTAAAAGAACACTATTTGAATCTTTTTTAGGTACGATTTTGGGGTTTTTAATAAGTATTTATTTCTGGCTTCCAGCAATTGTTGAAAGTAGTCTGATGAAATATGACACAGTTTTTAATTTTGTTGATCATTTTCCAACGATCAAACAATTGATTACTCCTTTCTTTGGCTATGGAGCTAGTGTAGCTGGTCCATATGACGGCATGAGCTTTTTTATGGGAGCAGTTAATTTAGCTTTAACTATCCTGGTTATAATTTTTTACAAAAAACTCAACAAAATTACACTTTGGGCTCTCGCAATGATTGCGACTTCAATCTTCATGATGAATTATCGATCAACTATTCTCTGGCAGAATCTTCCCTTGATTGCCTATTTTCAGTTTCCATGGAGATTTTTAACTCTAACTACTTTTGCAACCTCAATTCTTGTAATAGTTTTAGACAAATTTAAATACAATAAAAAAATTGGAATCGCAGTTATAATCGGAGCCATTTCCCTCAATTATAGTTTCTTTAAACCACATGACTTTTTGGGAAGAGGCGACGAGTACTATATAAATAGGTATATTCCAACTCCGATTGCATCAGAAGAATATCTTAAAACCCACGAAGAATATCTAAGGCTTCCAAAGGATACTAATATGAGACCAGAGGCAAGATCTACTTATATTGGGCTAGATAATACATTTGGAGTTGATTTCAAACAGGATTCGATTTTTGATTATCAAAAATATTATTTTCCTGGTTGGGTAGTAAAAATTGACGGAAAGAAAGTTGAAGCCTATCCTGGAAAGCCTTATGGCCAGGTGCAATTTAAAGTTCCGTCAGGGAGACACAAAATTGAAATCACATTTCAAGAAACCTCTTTTAGGAAGATTTTAGATATAATTTCTTTGCTAAGCCTTATCACTGCGTTTACAATTATGGTTAGAAGAGAGAAATGAAAAAGATCATTTGGTTTTTGGTTATTGGAATTTTACTCCGTTTGGGGTTGGCGTTTTCTACATACCATTCTGACATTCAGCCGTTTTATTTTGCAGGAGAAGTCATTGCAAAAGGAAATGCTTCAAACCTCTATGATTATCTAGGCAGATTACCAGAAGATGATACAATACTAAAAATTTATCCAACCAACCTTTTTAATTATCCACCGCTGGTTTATTTCTTCTTGGGGCCAATTAGCTACTTATTTTCTTTGCCTTTTAGTCAGGAACTTATGCATGATTTTATTTTTGATTTACCAAGTCTTCTGGGAAATTTACAGCTAAATTATTTACTTTTAATGCTTAAATTGCCCTATTTAGCATTTGACTTGGGCGTAGGACTGCTTTTATTCAAGTTTTTTGATAAGCCTAAAAACAAATTTTTAGCATTTACTCTTTGGATGTTTAATCCAGTTAATTTATATGCAACATACATGATGGGACAGTTTGATGTTATACCTACATTTCTTGCAATTCTTGCTCTTTACTTAACTATTAAGAGAAATAAGCAAAGCTTGGCCAGCTCCGCTGGTAAATATTTGTTGGCGGCTTTGTTTTTGGGATTAGGAGCTTCTTTTAAAATATTTCCATTTTTATTCTTAGCTCCACTTGCCTTAATGAAAGACAAATGGATAGATCGAGTTAAGATTATTGGCATTGGTGCATTAACTTATGTTGTTACAATATTACCCTTTATGAGTTCATCTGGATTTCGTGCTACAGCACTTGTTGCGGGGCAAACTACCAAAAGCCTGTATGCAACACTTCCCATATCGGGAGGTGAGTCAATTATTCTTTTTCCATTTTTAATTCTATTTTTCTACCTAGTGTTTTTATTTAAAAAAGTTGATTTGAAAAATCTGTGGAAAAGATTTTTTACAATTATGCTTTTATTTTTTGTGTTCACTCATACCCACCCACAGTGGTTTGTCTGGCTTACACCATTTTTAATAATTGATTTAGTGAAATCTAAATTTAGACATTGGCCACTAGTTGTAATTATGTTTTTAAGCTGGTTGGGACAAGTCACCTTATTCGACCCAGGTCTTTCTGTTTGGCTTTTTTCTCCAATTTATCCAAATTTGTACGGCCTTCCCGGGATTTGGGGTACCAATATTGATATAAATTTAGCAAGAAGCCTTTTCCAGACTGGTTTTGCAAGCGTCGCAACTTATTATATTTACCGATTATGGCATTAATTCTTCTTATTTTTCTCGGAGTTATATTTCAAGGGGTAATCATGTTTAGAAGTGGGGTAATATATGACTTTGGAATTGGCTACTGGGGTCCCCTTGCCCGCGACGGAGTTTGGCATGAAGCACTTGTGGGTCAACTTTTAAGAAGTGTGCCACCGGAAAATCCGGGACTTTCTGGGATAGTTTTAGCTAATTATCACTATTTTTACGATTTATTGGTTTCACTATTCGTAAGACTAGGAATTTCTACAAATCTTTTGATTTATACAGCCTTTCCAGTTATTTTTTCGATGCTTCTTGGTATTGGGACATATAAACTTGCAAATATTTTATTTAATAACAAAAAAACAAGCTTATTATCTGTGTTTTTTGCTTACTTTGCCAGCTCCTTCGGTTGGATTGTTAGCCTAGTTAAAGGTCAGGAAATTGGTGGAGAATCAGCTTTTTGGGCAAATCAGCCTGTTTCCCTGAATTTAAATCCCCCTTATGCAATTTCTTTAGTAATTATTATCTTTACAATTTTACTTGTTAATTCTTATTTAAATAGGCCAAAGATTTTTAAAGCTCTATTTATTATTCTTTTATCTGGCACTTTGATTGGATTTAAAGTATACGCAGGTGTTGTTCTATTGGGAGGACTTTTTATTTTAAGTCTCAAGAGAATCTTTTTTGACAAAGATTTTAAGTTAGCAATTATTTTTATGTTTTCGCTTTTAATTTCACTTGGGATTTTACTTCCACAGAGTAAATCCTCACTTGGTTTACTTGAAATTAAACCATTTTGGTTAATAGACACGATGATTGATGCTGGAGATAGGGTTGGGATTCCAAACTTTACAGCTAGGCGTTTTGCCTATTTAGCAGAACATAAATATTTCCATTTATTGGTTATTCAGACAATAGGCTTTCTGATATTTTTTATAGGAAATTTAGGGACAAGAATAATAGGAGTACTTGGATTTGAAAAGAAACAACTCAAGAGTGATTTATTTATATTTATTTTTGCAATGATGACTTTTTCTTTTCTGCCACCACTTATTTTTATTCAGAAAGGTAATGCTTGGAACATAGTTCAATTCTTTTATTATTTCTTATTTATTGCAGGGCTATTTGCGGCCCATGGTTTGAGAAAAGTTCCGTTTGTTTTAGCTATTTTTGTAATTTTAATTACACCAATTAGCTCAATTACAACTTTTAGGAGTTGGCTTTATCCTAATCCACCCGCCTATTTACCAGTAAAAGAATATGAAGCATTAAAGTATCTTTTATTGCAAAATGATGGGGTGGTTTTAAAATATCCGTTTGATAGTAATCTTCGAGGCAAATTTAAAGATCCGTTTCCTTTGAGTGTATATGCGGATAATACATATGTCTCGGCACATTCGGGGAAAAGTGTTTTTATAGAAGACGCTGAACAACAGATAGTGCTTAACACCGACTATAAAGAGAGGCTCAAGGAGGCTACTAGGTTTTTTATTGAGAAAGATCTGTCTTGGTCAGAAAAGTTTTTAAAAGATAATAATATAACCTATATTTATCTCCCCAAAATTTATCAGTTACCAATGGCTGAAGGTGAGTACCCGATGAAAAAGATTTTTGAGAACGATAATGTTAATATTTATATGGTTGAATGAAAAAACTACTGCTTCTTGCTATTGTCTTAAGACTTCTTGTTGCGGGACTTCTTTTTCATCCGGATATTAAAATTTATAATTTCCAATCATCTTTTCTTTCGAGGGGAATACTCGATATTTATTCATATTTAATAGAAAACAAGAAGACGCTTCCATTTAAAGAGGAATTTGCCTATTTCCCTTTAACTTATTTTGCGATTGGTGGATACCAGTGGATGGTTTCACCAATTCTAGGGAACGATTTTGATTCTTGGCTAAATAATGCAAGCTCTGGCTCTGTTGTAAAAGATCCAAATATTTTTAGATATCTAATAGTTCTAAAATTTCCATATTTGATCTTAGATATTTTAATTGCTTTTCTACTCAAAAAATACTTTGATGACAAAAAGAAAGGCGAGAAAGCCTTTACACTATGGCTTTTTAATCCATTTACGATAGTTTTAATTTATGCATTTTCAAATGTTGAAATATTTGCAGTTGCTTTAACTTTAATTGCCCTCTTACTTACAAGGCAAAAGCGATTTTTATTGGCATCTGGGGTTTTGGCTCTTTCTGCGGGGTTTAAGGTCTATCCCGTTTTACTTATTCCGTTTTTATTTTTAAAAGGAAAAGATTTGAAAGAAAAGACACTAATAATTTTAGTTCCAATATTAACTTTAGCTGCCATAATCCTACCGTTTTGGTCTTCATTGTTTGTTCAATCAGCTCTAATATCTGGTTGGACGACAAGAATTGCCAACCCCAATTTCGTAATAGTGACATCTATACTTTTTTTCTATGCATGGATTATTGATAGGAAGATTAAACTATTTAATTATTGGTTTATAATACTTCTTTTTATTTTTTCTTTCTCTCATTTTCATATCGCCTGGCTTCTTTGGGTAGCACCATTTATAGTAATTTTAGCAATTAAAAAACCCGTACTTTCGACATTTTTCTTATTTATAACAATCCTTGCATTTTTGATCCCCATGCTTTACAACGATAAATCAATGACGATTTCCCTTTTTAGGATATATAGTACTTGGTACGATCTTCTTCCTACACCATTTTCTGTTATTGAAAAGTTTTATGACCCCGTTAGTCTTCAGACAATTATTCAGTCAGCTTTAGCGGGAGGAAGTTTGGTGTTTGCATATAAGTTATTAGGAAGAGACAAAACATAATTATGAAGAAAATGATTTGGTTTACAATTTTTTCAGTTTTATTTCTAGTATTAATTGTTCCCGCAATTTTGGGACTCGCGCTTGACATAATCTCTGCCGGGGAACAGCCTGGATACGATACAAATAAAAGATTATCTATTTATGGAGAACGTGGTGTGGCGCAAAAGTTTATCTCTTCAGGTGCTAATTTGACTGCGATTGGAACTTCAATAAGAAACCCAAACCTTAAAAACAAGAAAGAAGTAATACTTAATTTATATAATGCCGACAATAAGTCAGTAAGAACATCAATTCTAAATGGACAAAATTTTCAGGATGGAGATTTTGTTAAATTTATTTTTACTCCAATTGCTGATTCTATGAATAAAACATATGTGTTTACGATTTTTTCCCCGCTTGCAGGGCCCGAAGAAACAATAGAAGTTTTCTATTTTAATTTACCGACAGAAACTATTCTTGAATTTACTTATGATGAGGAAACTTATCCGGGAGGCTTTCCTCTGGTTACGTTTCACAAGCCTAACAGTAAATTTGAAGTTGTAAAAGAAATTTACTCTAATTTATTTTCCAGACTTCAACTGTTTGGTTCTCAAAAACTTTAGTCAGGCCTAGTACTTCTGGATTAATCATGGGCCTTACGGCTTTGGGGAAATAAAGAATATTGGCGTTTGTTTGTGAAAGAGCTGTCTTAACTTTATCAATGTCTTCACTTTCAAAAATAATTTTTTTGATTTCATATCTTGGCCTATAATCGTAGCCCATGATATCTGCTTGTTCATAGTCATCCATAAAGGTTCTTCTTTCTGTAAACGCTGAAACATATGAAGTATCAAACCAATCCCAAATGTGTGGAGTTGTTCCACCCAAATTTAAATATTGATTATATGGATGAGTAAGAAGCACTGTTCCTTCTGGAGTATTTTCTTTTACAAATTTTAGCGCTACAAGTTCCTGTGACGAGATTTTTGCGAATGCGGAACGTGGGGCATTTGGTAAACCATAAAATTCTTTAATTAACCCCACTTGAGTTGGAATCATTATAATAATTATTATTGGGATTAAAAATTTAAATTTACTAGTTATTTTTGCCGTTCCAATCCCTGCTAATATTCCAAAAAGTAAGACAAAATACTGTAAAAATTGACTGGTATTGCTTGCTACTCCTTTTTGTAGAAAAAGGAGAGGAAGAGTCAGAGAAATAATTATTATAAATTTAATAATCAGTTTTGTTTTTAGGAATTCCCAGAGGCCAATAAATCTCATTCCCAAATTTCCAAAAAAGAAAATTATAAACCCCATCCCTTCCAACCAAACTACCCTTTTCCAGTTATGTTCATATATGTAGGTTTGGCGCTTAAGTTCCCAATCAACTAAATTTAAGCGGGAAGGTTCAACTATCATGGTTCTTATATACCACCAGGGTTCAAAGATTAAGAAAGAGCTAGAGGCTGTTGAATTTGGTAAATATAAAATTACAGCTAGAATTCCTGCTGGAATTGCAATTTGCCAAAGGCCAGATAAAAGTGTAGCTCCCAACACAACAATGGCGCCGTAAACTTTAAATTCGACCATAGTTGCAAGAATTAGAATGCAAATTAGCAAAGTAGATATACTTCTTTTTTTGGTCAATGAGAAGACAAAATAAAGAAATGTTAAAACTAAAAAATTAGAGATAATTTGTGGTGGATTGCCACTTGAGCTTTGAGGTTGGGTTGCCCAAAAAACACTTTCACCCTTTCCAATCACCCACCCAAAGCTTCCCGAAAAGTATGTAAAAATTGTTGCCCATATTGAGGCTTCAAAATTATTTGTTATCTTTTTAGTTAAGAAGTAAGCAGAAGCACCCAAGAAAAGTGAATAAAAGAATGGAAAAACTCTGAAATATAAATTTAAGTTAGAAATTGGTAGATATTTACCAATAATGGCAGGGGCAATATCTGAAAAAAAATGATAGTTTACGAGTTTTTCACCTGCGAAACTTGGGTTACCAAATGGATAGCCCCTTTTAATTTCTTCCATTAAAGCTATATGCCAAGATGCGTCATGGCCATGTGCCGACCAAAAGACTAGGTCTCCATTTTGAAAAACCCCACTAGGCGTGATTACAGCCATCTGCCCTGCAATTCCTAAAGTAAAAACTATTAGGATCAAAAGGGTTTGAATATTAAATTTAATTTTTGGCTTCTTAATTTTCGTGAGCATAAAAATAAATATGGGGATAATTAGCCAGGGAACATTTAATATAATTAAAATATAAGAAAGAAGGGTGAAAAGAACAAATCCTACGATTCCACCCATTAGTATTTTCTCCATAGCTAAATTATAATGGTTGTATGGGATACAAATCTATCCTAATTATTTTTGGAATAGTTCTTTTAGGATTTACTCTTCGAATTTATAGAATTACAAGCCTACCTATGTATGGAGATGAATTAACCATGGTTTATGATACCTATTCCATTTTAAAAACAGGGAAAGACGCAACGGGCGAGGGCTTTCCATTAACCTTTAGAATGGGGGCGGGCCGTCCTGGTGGGTATATTTATGCTTCACTTCCTTTTGTATATTTTTTTGGACCATCGGAATGGGGAGTTCGAGGTCTATCTGTCTTTTCTGCTTTGGGAATAATCGTTTTAATGTATTTTTTAGGAAAGAAGTTATTTAGTGAGAAAGTTGGATTTATTGCAAGTTTTTTGACATCAATCTCGATATGGGACATTTATCTCTCCAGAGGAGGGTTTGAAGCCCATTTTGCTCTTTTTTTAGCCCTTCTTGGAATTGTTGCCTTTATCAATAGTAAATATATACTTTGGTCAGTTACCTGGGGTTTTGCCATCTTCACCTACCCGACATTTAAGTTGACCCTGCCTTTGATATTTATTCTTTTTCTCTGGTATGTAGGAGTTAAAAATTTGATCAAAAACAGATTTTTTCTAATTGGAGTATTAATCTTAACTGTTTTTGGCGGATTGGTTGTTAGACAGACACTAAAAGGAAGAAGTGAAGAAAGATTTTTGAAAATAAATATTTTTTCTGATTCGAAATTGCAGCAACAAATAATTCAGAAGATAAATGAAGAAAGAAGCATCTCTACATTACCCGTTCTATCGAGATCTATTTTTTATAATAAACCCTTGGAATACTCTCGTGTTCTTCTTGAAAATTACATGGACAACATATCGCCCAGATTCCTATATTTGCGTGGAGATGGTAACCCAAGGCATAACCCAGGAGAGTGGGGGATGTTCTATCTAGTCGAGCTACCACTCTTTTTCGTGGGAATCGCGCATCTTTGGAACAAAAAGAAAAAATCACTAGTATTTTTAGCTTCTTGGATATTAATAGTTCCTCTTGCCAGTATGTTTATTAGAGATACCCATGGATTAAGAAACGGTTTGATGCTCCCGGCATTTATCTTGATTTCTGCTTATGCGTTGACTAGGCTATCTAGGAAGATGGCTATTTTATTTGTTATTCTAATGTTTATACAACTAACGTTTGTTTTAACTGCTACATACTTTTATGCACCCAATAAATTTTCTAGTTTCTGGTCGGAGGAGGCAAAGACCGCATCCCTTGAGGCGATAAAAAACCAAGGCGAAGAAAATATATTTACTCTATCAACAAAAATAGACAACATTGAATATGCCTATCCGGTTTATGCCAAGATAGACCCGGATAATGTTATCGAGCAATTTGGAAAATACCCTAAAATTTATGGCAATATAGTTATTTCTGACAAATGAAGCACTTAATCCTAATCTTTTTTTGTGTTTTAACTTTTTTGCTTTTATCTTTTAGAGTTACAAAAGTTCCACCCGGGATTAATGGAGATGAAGTCGGTATAGGTCGCAATGTTTATCTAATTTCAAAAAATTTAACAGATGAAAATAATAATTTTTTACCTTTATTTATTTTTGCCAAATCATCAGATTGGAAACAGCCTGTCACAGTTTATACGACGGCCTTAATGTTTCGAATTTTTGGAACGTCTCTAGAAGTGTTAAGGGCAACAAGTATTTTATTCGTTCTTGTTTCTATTGTTATTTTCTACCTTTTTAGTAAAGAAATATATACATCTAGGTTTTTTGCGGTAGGAACTGTAATTTTAGTAACCATGCCGATAATCATGATCCAATCACATCTAGCAATGGAAAACATCGCAGTTTTACCATTTATTTTATTTTGGTTGTGGCAACTACCTAAGCGGCCATTTATAGCCGGTGGCGGCCTTGGAGTGGGACTCTTTTCATATTTAGGAATGAGGGCCATTGTTCCTGTTCTGGTTTTTATAAGTTTATTTTACTTTCGAAAAAATATGAAAAAGGTAGTTAATTTTTTACTTGGTGTGTCACCCTTTTTTATCCTCCTTTATATTGCCAGTTTTCATTATCCAGGTGCTGTGGTGGGGCATTTTAATGCTCCCATTCCGTCAATTAATGAATTCCTTTTAAGATATTTAAGTGTTTTTGATTTAAGTTTTCTGTTTTTAAAGGGGGATGTTACTCCCTACCACTCAACTGGCAACGCCGGAATGTTTCTTATTTCCACCCTACCAATTTTCCTGTTTGGAATATGGGAAATTTTAAAGAGAAAAAAATCGTTCGAAATATTAATTTTAACTTCGTTTTTTTTAACCCCCCTGTTATTTGGTTTTGTACCTGATATTTATCGAGCTAGCCGAATTTTGGCTTTAGTCCCATTTTATACAATTATTTCTACTATCGGTTTTTTTGCTTTATCGACAAAACTAAGAGTTGCCATCCTGGTTTTAATTGCTGTTAATTATTTATTTTTTGTCAAAGATTATTGGTTCAACTACCCAGATAGGGTGAAAGATAATTTTCCATATACTCTAGAAAACTACAACTATGACTTTACTAAAAAATAATAATTCCGGCTATGCCGGTAAACTATTGGTTTTAATTTTTCTCTTGGCTGCTTTTTTGAGATTTTTTAGACTTTCGGATTACCCTGTTCATCTGGGCCATGATGAGGTAAGCCAGCTCTATGACGCGATTTCGATTAGTGAAACAGGTAAAGATATTTATAGAAACAACTTACCTTTTATTTTTAAGTCGGTTAACGATTTTAAACCTCCTTTCTACACTTATGCTACTTTTTTTGCTTACAAACTTTTTGGTTGGCAGGATGTAACAATTCGCGTTACAGGAGCAATGTTTGGAACCCTAATGGTTTTAGGAGTTTATTTCTTTGCGAACGAGTTTGTGAAGAAAAAAGAAGTAGCCCTTATAGCAGCTTTTTTGACCGCGATTAGCCCCTTCGAAATCTTTTACTCTAGGAAAAGTTTTGAAAATCAGACAGGCATTTTTTTAATGCTTTTAGGTTTTACCTTACTTAAAAGAAAAAAAATATTTTTGGGAATAGTTCTTCTAGGGATTTCTTCTTATATTTATTTCTCTCAAGTAATATTAATCCCGCTTCTCTTAATCGCATATACGATTATTTTTTGGAAAGAGGCAAAAAACTATTTTTTAAAAGGATTCATTTTATTTATTTTGATTGTTTCCCCACTTTATTACATTATTTATACTAATCCAGATGCAAGCAATAGATCAAAAGCTGTTTTTATTACTCAAGATGCAACTATAGGAGGTAGTCAGAGGATTAAAGTTTTATCAAAAATTATAGATCGTTATATCAAGCAATTTAGCCCCAAATATCTATTCTTAGATGGATTAGACATGACGAACGGAAAGCGTGATGTGGGGCCATTGTTTGCAGTAACAATCCCATTTCTGATATTGGGAATTTATTTTTTGACCAATGATCATGGGTTAAAGTTCAGTTGCTACTTTCTCGTTAGCTGGGTCTTAATCACCATGATTCCAAGCAGTATAACCTTTGAAGAATATAGCCCCCATAGAGCCCTAGCCGCATTTACCATGTTAAATATAATATCATCATTAGGAATTTATTATTTTTTCAAAAAGTTTGGGAAATTAACACTGTTTGGTGTTTTAATCCTTGTTATTCTTAATTTTGCATTTTTTATCAAAAGATATATTGTCAATTACCCCATAGAGAGGAGTGAAGCGCTTCACTATCCATTCCGTGATATTTCCAAGTTTGCCTGGGAAAATTATGATAAGTACGATACTATAGTTTTTGACCCAAAATTCGGAGAATTTGCACCATGGATAGGGACCGGCGCACATTATTATTTGGCCTACTATGGTAAATATGACCCAGCCATTATGCAGAAAGAATTTAGGATTGGAGATCAGAAGGTTCGCGAAACAAAATTTGGTAAATTCTCTATTCGTGCCGTTTACTGGCCAACAGACCATACTTTGAAGAATACCCTGATAATTGCAAGTCCATGGAGTTTACCTCCAGATATAGCCAAACGTGCAAATATAATTAAGATATTTTATTTTAAAACAACTGCGCCTGCCTTTTTTGCGATTGAATTATGAAAAAATATTTTCTATCAACCATCATTTTTTTTGTAATTTTTCTGGCTTTTTGGTTAAGGTTTTACAAAATAACCCAAAACCCCCCTTCTCTAAACTGGGATGAAGTTTCTATTGGATATAATGCATATTCGATATTAAAAACCGGAAAAGACGAATGGGGAGAAACTTTCCCAACACATTTTCGTTCTTACGGTGAATATAAATTGCCAGCACAGATTTATTTTTCAATCCCGGGGATTGCCATATTTGGGCTAAATGAATTGGGAGTTAGAATTACGCCGGTAGTTTATGGAACACTCACCGTATTAATAGTTTATTTTTTAGCCAGTTTACTGTTCAAAAACAGGTATATAGGATTAATATCTGCATTTCTTTTGGCCATTTCTCCCTGGCATATTCATTTGACCAGGGCAAGTTTTGAATCTTCATTTTCACTTTTCTGGATATCTTTGGGGGCGTTACTTTTAATTAAAGGATTTGAAAAGCCAAAGTGGTGGATACTCTCTGTTTTACCATTTGCAATATCAATTTATACGTATAACTCCGCGCGTATATTTACCCTCATCTTTTTAATTACAGTTTTTTTTGTCTATCGTAAGAACATATTAAAAGATCTCAAAATATTCTTGTTTTGTATTTTGTTCTTTGTGATAACCTTGATCCCTCTTTTAATGTTTTTTATGAGTGGAGAGGCAACTGCAAGACTTAAGCTTGTGAGCATTAGCGACGATCCTGGATTTACACTTCGAATAAATGAAGTAAGGGGAAACTTAAAGCTTCCACAACCCTTACCACGCCTAGTTCATAATAAAGTTACACATTTTACATACGTTTTTACAAAGAACTATTTAGCCCATTTTACCCCAAGCTTTTTATTTATTAACGGCGCCGGACACAAACAACATCATGTTCAAAATGTAGGGCAGTTTTATCTTTTTCAAGCACCTTTCATATTAATTGGTTTCTATTTCTTATTAAGAGAAAAACAAAAGTATAGATGGGTTTTAGTTTCATGGATACTTTTAGCCTTTATTCCAGTTTCAATTACCGGAGATAGTATTCCCCATGCCCTTCGGACACTTTTAGCTGTGGTGCCATACGAAATAATTTGTGCTTATGGAATTTATAGGGTTTGTAAAAATAAGCCCCTTATATTTGCAGTGACTGCAATTGTAATTACTTTTAGCATGAAGAGTTATTTGAATAATTATTATAATGTTTACCCGAAACTTTACTCCAGAGATTGGCAGTATGGCTATAAACAGGTTGTTGAGTTTATTAAGGATCGTTATAGCGAGTATGACCTGATAGTTTTCAGCCGTCATTATGGCGAGCCCCACATGTTTACTCTTTTTTTCATGAGATGGGACCCAGGTCAATTTCAAAACGACCCAAATCTTAATCGTTTCGAGACCTATGATTGGGTAAGGGTTTTGAACTTTGATAAATTTTATTTTCCTGATTTAGGAGACGAGGGAACAAGATATCAAGATGTGGTTGCCGCAAATCCTAACAAAAAAATACTATTTGTGGGCAAACCTGGAGATTTTCCAGATGGGACTCAAATATTAGAAAGGATAAATTTTTTAAATTATAATGAAGCTTTTGAAATCGTGGAAAAATAACTTTGTATTACTCTTAATTTTATTCCTATTTTTATTTACAAGACTTTACAAAATTAATTCCATACCGGCTTCGGTATATTGGGATGAAGCTTCAATCGGTTATAATGCCTATGCGATTTCGACAGATTTAAAAGATGAATGGGGGGAATTTTTACCGCTTCATATTAGAGCCTTTGGTGAGTTTAAACTTCCGATTTATATATATAGTGTAGCTGTTTTAACAAAACTATTTGGAATAAATGAATTTACACTCCGGATCCCCGCAGTTTTATATAGTTTAGGAACAATTATTGCACTTTACTTTTTAGTTGCCAGAATTACTAAAAGCAAAAAAATTGGACTGATATCGAGTTTTATTTTAATAGTATCCCCTTGGCTTTTTATTTTTTCTAGAACAGGGTATGAAGCTACGGCAGGACTTTTTTTCTTTTTAAGTTTTATTTGTTTTTTGATTTTTCATAAAGATAGGAAATTTTATATCTTTTTATCTATTGTTTGTGCAATTCTTGCTTTTTACAGTTACAACTCATTTAGAATTATAATACCGATTTTTTTAACCGTATGGTTTTTAAAAGTTAACAAAAAATCACTTTTCACTTTTGTAGCTTTAGGAATTTTTTTAGTAGGTCTAATTCCAGCAATTAAGTTATATTATTTTGATCAGGGAGCAGTTAGACTAACTACGATTAGGATAAAAGAACCAAAAACATTCATTAAAAACTATTTTTCTCATTTCAGTTATAACTTTTTATTTAAAAGCGGAGATATTAATAATAGAAGCCAAATGCCCGGATGGGGTGAAATTTATCTAATCAATCTTCCATTTTTACTTATTGGTATTTGGAAAATTTTCAAAAGCAAATTTAATTTTAAATGGTCAATTTTATTATTATTGATAATTGCGCCAATACCAGCAAGTATTACCCTTGAGTCACCACATGCATTACGGGCAATAGTAATGGCCCCTGTATTGGCTTTTGTTTCTGCAATTGGTTTGAATTCACTTAAACGGATTTGGTTGATAGTTACTATATTTATCTACCTTATTTTCTTTGGATTTTATTTTCATGATTTTGTTACCAATTACAATCTGAAAACTTCAAACGATTGGCAGTATGAATATAAGGAAATATTTCTAACAACAAAGGAAGGAATTGTTACAGATAAATATGCACAGCCGTATATATTTGCTTTGTATTATCTAAAATACCCTCCGGCTGAATTTAGAAGAACTGTCAAATATAACCCTCCGGATAAATGGGGATTCTCAACCGTTGAGAGCTTTGGGCAATTTAAATTTATAAAGTGAAAAAAATAATTTTAATATTAATTTTAGTTCTAGCTGTTTTTCTACGACTATTTAAAGTAACTCAAAACCCCCCTTCATTAAGTTGGGATGAGGCGGCTGTTGGATATAATGCTTGGAGCATTTTAAATACAGGAAAAGATGAGTGGGGAAAAACACTTCCCTTGGTTTTTAAATCGTTTGAAGATGATAAGCACCCCATTCATATTTATTTGACAGTTCCTACTGTTGCCATATTTGGATTAAATGAAATGGGTGTTAGGGCATCGTCCGCATTGTTTGGAATTTTAAATGTTTTAATAATTTTCTTTTTAGCTAAGCTGATATTCAAAAGTGCTTTAGCTGGGATTATCGCTTCTTTTGTACTTGCGATATCTCCATACAACATTCACTTTTCAAGATTTAATCATGAATTAAACTTTGCCTTATTTTTCTTTATGTTAGGTCTATACCTTTTTCTTATTGGACTTGAGAAAAAAAAATGGCTATTGGTATTGGGTTTTTCATTCTTGGGGTTGGATTTATTGACTTATCACAGCGCCAAAGTAGTGGTTCTGGCGATTTTAATTTTAATTATCACTTTTTATTTTAAAGAATTATTAAAAATCAAAAAATATTTCTTGTTTGGAATTTTAGCATTTTCTTTTTTTATCGGCCTATTTTTTATTGAGCCGACACTACTGGGCAAGGCAAGACTAAATCAGACATCTTCTGCTTCGGAAAGAACCATACAAGCTATAATGGGCAAATATATTAAACATTTTAATTATCACTTTCTATTTGTTAAAGGAGACACCAACCCCAGACTTTCAAGTCAAACCGGCATGTTTTATAAGATAGATATATTTTTTCTTGTCATAGGTTTCTTGGCTTTGATTTTGGGAATATTTAAGGGGCGAAAAGAATATCTAATAATATTAGCATGGGCACTGGTGGCCCCGATTCCGGCAAGTATTACTAGCGAAGTTCCACACGCGGCTCGTGCGATGTTTATGACAGGAAGTTGGCACTTAATTTTAGCTTTAGGAATTTATACTTTCTTAAACGTTTTTGGAAATAAAATGATAAAAATATTTGTTGGGTTGATAATTGTAGGGATACAGGCAATATCACTCGTTAATTATTGGAATAGTTATTTTAATGACTACAGGGATAGATATGCGATTGAATGGCAATACGGAATGAAACAAATAGTTGAATACCTGAAGGCTCACCCTGAATATGACGAAGTTTATATGACGGCGGAGCGCCAACAGCCTTACATTTTTTATCTTTTCTATCTTAAGACTCCAGTATCTAGTTATTTAAAAACAGTTAGATATAATAAAACCCTTTCTAGGTCTGCAAATACAGTAGCCAGCTATTCAAAATTTCATTTTGGCCTTTGGGATCCAATTGAAAGCCTCCCGATCCCACACATTTTATATGTAGTTACACCATCGAACTATACCGGACTTAGGCACAAGCTTTTATTTAATACCATTTCCGAGATAAAATACCCTAATGGCACAAGTGCGTTCTATTTAGTAACAGCCAAAATATATGAATAATTTGTCAGTGGTATTGGCCACAAGAAACGAGGAAGAAAATGTTGGAAGATGTCTTGGGTCTGTAAAGGGTATTGCCGATGAGATAATTGTGGTTGATGAGTATTCGACTGATAAAACAAGGGAAATTGCTAAAAGTCTTGGAGCAAAAGTGTTTTTGGAACCACATCATGACATTTTTCATATAACCAAACAGAGGGCGTTAGAAAAAGCTACTTGTGATTGGGTGCTTCAACTTGATGCAGATGAAGTTGTAACGCAGAAACTTGCAAAGGAAATAAAATTAGTCATTAGTGATCAGTCATTAGTCATTAGACCTGAAAAACAAAAATTATTTTTGAGACACCAGAAATTAATTGAAAAACGTGACGGGGGAATAGGTAGGTCGACAGGGGAAACCATAGGATATTTTATCCCTAGAAGAAATATGTTTTTGGGTAAACCATTAATTTACGCCGGAGTATATCCAGATGGGGTAATAAGATTGGTTAAAAAAGAAAAGGCATCATGGCCTCAAAAATCTGTTCACGAACAGATTAACTTGGATGGGGAAGTGTCTTGGCTAAGCAGTGATCTTCTTCACTATGATTCGCCAACTTTTGAAAGATATTTATCGAGATTAAATAGATATACAGATCTTAAAAAAGAAGAGTTTGAACAAGAAAAGTTATCAAAAAATGTTTCTGTTTTATTTTTTTACTCATTTGCCAAACCAACGCTCGTTTTTCTCAATCTTTATGTCCGCCATAAAGGGTTTTTAGACGGAATGAGAGGTTTTATCTGGTCGCTTTTCTCCGCTCTTCATTTTCCGATAGCTTATTTTAAATACTGGACTGAAGGGAGAAAAGACCGATGAAAGTTGCATTTGTGAGTGGGGTAAATAGTAACTTAGATGCCGTTCGAGGCATAGGGGCTCATAACTCTGAATTATTTAAGCAATTTGAAAAACTTAAAACTCAAATCGAGATCGTGGATAGCACGAAAAAGGCTGATGTAACACATATTACTAAGTTCCACCCTTTTTTTATTTCTTTACCTTTTATTAAACCCAGTAAAAAAGTTGTTTTGACTATTCACGATCTAATTCAACTGATTTATCCTAAACATTACCCTCCAGGACTAAAAGGAAGAATCAATTTTTTGATAAATAAATTCTTGATTTGGAAAAATGTCGATGCAATTATTACAATTTCCGAAACTAGCAAAAAAGACATTTGTAGATTTTTAAGGGTGCAACCTGATAAGGTACATGTAATTTACCTTGCCGCGAAAAAAATTTTCAAACCAATCGCTAATCACCAATCGCTAATCACTATGCGGAGGAAATACAATTTGCCCGATTCTTTCGCGCTTTATGTTGGTGATGTTAACTACAACAAGAACATTCCAGGGCTAATTGAAATGTGTAAAGAGGTTAAAATTTCACTTGTGATTGTGGGGAAACAAGCTTATGAGATAAGAGATAAGGATAGAGAATTAAATCACCCCGAACTAAATCATTTAAAAAATCTTGATTGGAGCAATGTTATCACCTTGGGATTTGTACCAGACGAGGATTTGGTGGTAATTTATAATCTTTGTGATGTTTATGTTCAGCCTTCATTTTATGAAGGGTTTGCACTCCCGATTTTAGAGGCCAGAGCCTGCGGAGCCTGGGTAATAGCGACAAGGATTCAGGCACACGTTGAGATAATGGAGGGAGATAGGAGTTATTCTTGGGAAAAGACAGCCAAAGAAACTTTAGAAGTTTACGGATATGTTTAAAAAAATTGCCTTCTCGTTTGTTATTTGGCGAATCTCGTTATTTACAGTGGCATTTGTTTCTATATATTTTTTACCGATTTTTGGGGCGAGGTTTCCATATTACGACCGGGTTTTAGAAATTACAAAAATTCCTAACTGGATTTGGGGCTTTGGAAACTTTGATGGAGTACACTATTTAAGAATAGCTCAAGACGGTTATCTTGCGCAGTATTCTCAAGCCTTCTTTCCATTATTCTCAATATTAATTAGGACTTTTGCTTCTATTTTTCCGAAAATCGATAATCTTGATACAAATATTTTTACTGATCCTTCATATTTTTATTCAGGGCTAATTTTATCTAACTTTTTTTTCCTTGTAGCTCTTTATTTTTTCTACAAGCTTATAAGTATAGATTTTAAAAAGGATGTAGCATTTTTATCAGTAATTTCACTCTTGGTTTTTCCCACCTCTTTTTATTTCGGCGCGATTTATACAGAGAGTTTATTTTTACTGCTTGCAGCCTCATCAATTTATTTAGTAAGAAAAAGTAATTTTTTTTGGGCAGGAATACTTATTTCTCTTGCCACAGCAACGCGGGTTTTTGGTGTTCTTCTTATACCGCTCTATTTAATTGAAGCATTTAAAAGTGGCAAGAAACTAAATTTGCTTTGGGTTTTGATTACACCTTTGGGAATTTTAGCTTATATGTATTTTTTGAAGATAGAATACGGTAATGCTTTTTACTTTCTAACCAGCCAATCTATTTTTGGAGCAGGACGAAGTTCGACAGAGATTATACTTTTACCCCAAGTTATATACCGATACATAAAAATATTTTTAACAACTAAAGTTTTTAGTTTATCTTTCCTAAATGCATTTTTCGAGTTTTCCTTTACATTAATCCCGTTGACTTTTTTGATAGTTTTTTTCAAAAAAATGAGATTAAGTTACTGGGTTTTTTCAATTGGTGCACTTTTACTACCAACATTCACAGGGACATTTTCCTCAATGCCTAGATATGTTTTAATCTCAATTTTTCTACTTTTTCCCCATTTAATTAGACAATATAAGAAATACCTGCGGCCTGCTATTCTTTTTTCAGCAATGTTGGGTATTTTATTAGAAATGCTTTTTATTAGGGGCTATTGGGTTGCTTGATATGCGTTTTTACATATGATGATGAAAAAAATTAAATACATAACCTCCCATCCATTTTTTACAAGTAGCGCAGTCATGGTAATAGGCAGTAATTTTGCTAACTTTTTGGCATTTGTTTACCACCTTATCATAGGAAGGCTCTTGGGACCCATTCATTATGGGGAACTTGCTGCGGTAATTTCACTGGCCACCATGTTCTCTGCAATATTTACATTTTTAAGCATGGTAGTTATAAAGTTTGCGTCTAGTGCTAAAAGTAAAAACGAAGAAAATTACATTTTCTCTTGGTTTAACCGAAAAAGTTTTGCAATAGCTTCCACCCTTCTTGTTTTAACTTTAATTCTCTCACCTGTATTTTCTAGATTTTTGAACGTCGAACTGAAAAGCATATTCGTAGTTCCGTTTTTTTTATTTTTCTCATTGCTATCTTTAGTTTTAAGAGCGTTTCTTCAAGGTATCTTAAAATTTAATCAAATGGTGGTTTCTTTAAATGTTGAATTGCTATTAAGATTAATTTTGGGAGTACTTTTGGTTTATTTAGGATTTTCTGTTTTTGGCGCAGTTTTGGGAATAGTTATTTCTGGAATAATTGGTTTTTTTATTACTCTATATTTTTTGAAGGGTTATACATTTTTTTCCAAAGATAAAAAAATTAACATTAACAGAGAAATATTTTCATACACATTACCGGCTTTTATTTTTTCATTAACCTCAACATCGTTTTTAACCACAGATATTCTATTGGCAAAACATTTTATTGGTCCACATGATGCTGGTATATATGCTTCACTTTCGACATTGGGCAGAATAATACTTTTTGGAACTGCTCCAATCGGTGCCGTTATGTTTCCCATGATATCAAAAAAATTCTCAAGGGGTCAAAAGTATTTGGGCATTTTTTTTGTTAGTTTACTTTTGACTTTTGTAGCTTCAATAGTTGTACTGGTTTTTTATAAGTTTTTACCAGACGTTGCTATAAAAACACTTTATGGCAATGGATTTTTGGGGGGAGATAAATATCTAATTTGGTTTGGTCTTTTCGCTGCAATTTATAGTCTAACTAGTTTAATTTGTTCATTTTACCTGTCTATAAATAAAGTAAAGGTTGTAATTTTACCGCTTATTTTCTCAATTTTTCAGATAATTGGAATTTTTATCTTTCATGATTCTATACTTACTATAATTAAAGTTTCCTTGCTTTCAGCTATTCTTTTGCTAGTTAGTTTGTTAATATACTTTGGATATGAAACCTACAACTTTAGTAAAAGTAGTCTCAATCGTAATTCCAGCCTATAGGGCAGAAAAATCTATTGCCAAGAGTCTTCTTAAGATCAAGAAAGTTTTAGATGAGATAAGGTACAATTATGAAATTATTTGTGTTATAGACGGTATCGAGGTTGACGGAACATTTAAAAAAGCCAATAAGATAGCTAGGAGATTTCCTAAACAAATTAGAATTGTTGGCTACCTACAAAATCGTGGCAAGGGAGAGGCTGTTAGGTTTGGTATGTCGAAAGCCAAGGGGCAGATTGTGGGTTTTGTAGATGAAGGTCTTGATATTGACCCAAACAGTATCTCAATGCTTCTAGAACATTTTGAGTGGTACGGCGCAGATATTATCATCGGTTCAAAGAGACATCCCGCCTCTAAAGTCGTTTACCCGTGGCAAAGAAAAATTTTGTCCTTTGGCTATCAAATAATGGTCAAGGTTCTTTTTGGGTTGAATGTGAGAGACACTCAAGTGGGTATGAAATTTTTTAGAAGAGAGGTCGTAGAAAAAATTTTACCGAGACTTCTCGTCAAAGAATTTGCTTTTGATATAGAAATGCTTTCTGTTGCCAGGTCCCTGGGTTTTGGTAGAATATTTGAGGCCCCAATAGAACTAAAAATGGATTTTGGTACATCTACCATTATCAATAAAGGGTTTGTAAGAACAATCTGGTTTACATTTATCGACACTCTAGCAGTTTTTTATAGACTCAAAATATTGCGCTTTTACAGTTATTCGAACAAAAAAAACTGGATTAATCGGGGTTAGTGATCCACAGTTTGCAAAACTCGCTGTCGGATAATCTTTCGATACTGAAGTCAGAAATTTTTCGAGGATAAGGAAATCTTGCTTTAGGATAGCCGGCACACAGATTTTCATTAACAATATCATATATTCCCCCTCCATCCCTTGGATTTGCAATTTTTGCAGTACCCTTTTGATTAATAAGACAGTCAACGCCTTGTTCGATGAAAATGATCGATCCACTTATTATTTCTTTTTGGGTAAGTTCATCACAGTTATTTACAAATTTGGTATTTTTATATTCGTATTTTTGTGAATCATAGACCTTATTAACATCTAAAATATCAGCCTTGGTGTTATAAAGATCGCCAAAAAATACATACTCATTAAAGGTGTCGGCGGGTTGGGCTGTAACAACTATTATTTTTTTATCACTTTTTTCTCTAATTCTTGTAATGTAATTTGCCACTGCCCGCTTATGAAAATACCAGCCCATACTTTTATCAAATGGGGTTCTATACCAATACATAGTTAAGAAGTAACTAAGTGAGACGGTGTAAATTAGGATAATCACAAAGATAACTATTTTTCTTGACCAGCCAGAAAACTTTATAAATAGATAATAGATTCCCCAGCCAGAAACTCCTGTCAGTATTGGATATGCAAGCCCAGCTCGAAGTGTGTAAATAGTATCTCCCGTAATCTTTATGGCGGCGGGGACGACCGATATTAAAAGCAGGGACAATACAAAAATGGCGGTTGGAAAGCTGGTGGCAAGTGCCATTACCCCAAATATCAAAAATGCAAAATCGGCTAAATAATTATAAGCGTGGTTAGAATCATAATAAAGATCAGTACTACCTTCGCTTTTTACATATAAAAATGTTGGCGAGAAAAAACCAATAAATTTCTCAATTCTAATCCCGACATGCACAATATATTTATTGATAAATAAATCCCTTACTAACGGAATTTCAAGTGAGACTCGCCTTTGTTGGTTTACAATTGTTGCTGTATTTTCGATATTTATTTCACCAATACGTCTTCCAGCAAATGAATTTGAAAGTATTATGGAGTATGTAACAATTGCAATTAAAGTCAGGGAAATAATTAAAGCCGTAAACTTTAGATAATGTTTTTTAAATTGGAAAAGATTGTAGCAAATCCCCCAGATAATAATTAATGGAAGGATTGGTTTGGTACCAAAGTAGAAAAGAGAGGCAATTATGGAGAGCAATGCGCCGTAAAAAAGATTGGCCCTATAGGACTTTTTCCGTGTAAAAAAATATGCAGCTAAAAGATAAAAAGCATATGAAAATGTTGTAAAATAGGCAGTTCTTCCAAAGTGTATTGCCCATGGATTGATTGCGACAAGAGTACCTACAAATAGACCAATAGCGCGATTTTTAGATAGATTTTCGAAGAGTTTACCAGTTGAGAAAACGATAAGCGACGCTACTGCAATGAATGGTATTTTTGACCAAAATATATCTAGGGGAAAAATTCTCATCCAAGGAATAAGAATAAATGGACCCAGTTCTCCGTGAATACAGTTACCCGGGCATTCATCGTTAGGAGTAAATACTCCTGCTACATGGCCAGGAGCGTGAACTCCGGCTATGGCAAGTGATTTAGCGTTGATTAATTCATTAAGCTCGTCATCGTGGCTTAGGCCAACTGGATTTAGATGTATCCCAATAGTCCGCAAAAGAAAGGCAAGCGCTAAAACAAGAATCCATGCCCTGTTTGCAGAAAGAAAATTTTTCATTTACTGTTATCTAGGCTATTATACATTAGGAATTATTAAGGGACATGAGAAAACTAAAGATTTTAATATTTTCATGGAGGGGACTAAAACATCCCTTGTCTGGTGGCGCTGAAATTGCCACCTTTGAGCATGCAAAAGGGTGGGTTAAGGCTGGTAATAAAGTTACACTCTTCACATCGTATTTTAAGAATGCGAAAGAAACTGAGTTTATTGATGGCGTCGAAATAATACGAAAAGGGGGAGATGTCTTTGGGGTTAAAATTAAAGCGTTTTATTGGTATTTATTTAACAAACATCCCAAATATGATTTAGTTGTCGATGAATTTCATGGGATTCCATTTTTTACTCCAATCTATGTAAGGACAAAAAAACTTGCCCTTATTCACGAAGTGGCTAAAGAAGTTTGGTGGTTTAACCCTTGGCCAAGGCCATTAAATTATATACCAGGAATTATTGGCACTGTTTTTGAACCAATAATGTTTAATTTTTTATATAAAAACATTCCATTTATGACAGTTTCCGAGTCAACAAAAACAGATTTAGTAAATTGGGGTGTGCCAAAAGAGAATATAAAGATAGTTTATAACGGTGTCAATCCAATCAAAGTTGATCGAAATAGGCAGACAAGAAAAACGGCCATTTTTTTAGGTGCCCTAGCAAAAGATAAGGGGATAGAAGATGCCCTCAAGGCCTTTAGTTTAATAAACATTAAAGAAGCTGGATGGCAGTTTTGGGTAGTGGGCTGGGGGACTAAAAATTATTTAACTGAACTTAAAACCATTAGTAATAAATTAAATATAAGTGAAGATATAAAATTTTGGGGATATGTTAATGACAAAAAAAAGTTTGAACTTTTATCTGGCGCCCATGTTTTTATAAATCCCTCGATAAGAGAAGGATGGGGACTAGTTAACATTGAGGCAAATTCTGTTGGTACCCCAGCGATTGGTTACCTTGTTTCTGGTATCAAGGACTCTGTGGTTAATGAAAAAACTGGTTTACTGTCTCCATTGGGGGACTTTAAAAGCTTGGCGGAAAATGCAATAAAATTATGCAAAGATTCCAAATCTTGGGAAAGGATGTCAAAAAATGCAATTTCCTGGAGTAAGAAGTTTACCTGGGGAAAATCAATAAGACAGAGTTTAATTTTAATTAAGAGTTTGGTTTGAGGAATATTTTATTTTTTAGTCCGATTTTAGCAAGTATATAAAGTAGTAATACCCAAAAGATTTCTAAAGAGTAAGCGATACTCTTTTTAAGAGTAGCACCTCTTTTTTTACCCGTATATTTTGTATCAACAGGAACCTGTGCTACTGAAATTTTCCAAAATGCAGCTTGAGCTATTAATTCAAAACTAAAAAGGAATCCAGTCGAATCATCCCCATAATTAATTTTATTCAGCAATTCTCTGGTATAGACCCTAAATCCTTGATGATAATCATTGATTTTTAATCCTAGAATTAGCCGGCTAATAAAATTCAAGATTTTAATGGGAAAATATTTCCAAACATACATACCGCTTTTGAGGGGATCATTAGATGAATGGAATCTGTTACCCAATACAAGTAAAGCACCCTTCTCAATCTTTTTTAATGCGGGTACTATTGCAGATGGCTTATATTCTCCATCTGGGTGGATATCAACCAAAACATCTCCGCCCAATTTAAGGCCAATAGACATTGCCCTTTTCATATTTCCACCATAGCCTAAATTTTTCGGATTTCGATATGATTTGATGCCAAGTTTTTTGGCTAGATAGTAAGTTCTATCATGCGATGCATCATCAACTAGAATGATCTTACTAAATAAATGTTTAGGAAAGTTTTTATAAAATTTTTCCAAGGTCTTTTCGGCGTTATACGAAATTAGTATTGCAAATATTTTTTTGTTTCTATTCATCATTTTGGGCATCTTAAGAAGGCTGTGTTATTATACTACTAATGAATGACAAGCTAAAAGGCATAGGTTTAAACGAAATGTTAAGTGATTTAAAATCTAGCCCTAAAATCTTTCACCCATCTAGTTTTTGGGAAGGTCTTAATATGGTGCATAATAATCAAATTAATAAATCGGGCCTTAAGAATTTTAAGCGGTCTATAAATGGAAAATATTTTGGTTTTGGCTGGAATATTTTTGGAATCTATATTCATGAATTTCCTGTTATAGTCTCACAGATTTTAAAAGTTAACCTAAAGCCGTTTACTTCAGTTGAATTTAATGATTTTGCTCAAAAGCAAGACGGAATAAAAAAGTTTCATCCAATTTTTGCCTATTTTTATAAAATTTATGTCGCGTGTTTATTTGATTTTGTTTCTAAATTTGATCACTTAAATATTTTTGAAAAAATTAAAGAACCGACTGTCGGCAATCCCTTTACCATATTTTATAAAGGTAAAACTATTTCACAAGATCTTTGCAATTCTGTGTATGAGTTTTACACCATTATGGATCAAATTGACAAAAATACAGTGAAGGAAGTTGCTGAATTGGGTGCAGGATATGGTAGAACGGCATATATATTTCTTAAGTTTATGAGAAAAATAAATTATACCGTGATAGACATCCCCCCAGCTCTTTTTGTGTCACAGTGGTACTTATCTAAAGTTTTTCCTAACGAAAAGATTTTTTATTACAGAAAATTTGAATCATTTAATAAAATTGAGAAAGAATTTAAGGCTAGTAGAATACGATTTTTAATGGCCAATCAAATACATTTGTTGCCCAAAAATTATGTTGATTTGATAGTCAATATTAGCTCTCTACATGAGATGAGAAGGCCTCAAATAAAAAATTATCTTCAAGAGATAGAAAGAATAACAAAAAGTTTTTTTTACACAAAACAGTGGATAAGATCAAGAGTTTCAGACAATCAATTCATTAGGAAAGAAAATTACCCGATCCCAAAAAGCTGGAAGGTTATAAATTCCCGATCTCCACATCCTATTCAAAGCTGGTTTTTTGATGTTTTATATAGAATTATAAAATGAAGATTAAATTGTTTATCTATTTATCAGTTACATTATTATTTTCGTTATTAATTTACATTGCTTTTGGTAAATCGCTCCAATTTTCACTTTTTGGTGACGATTGGTTCATGTTTTATGTAATTGATAAGCATTATGGTCCTGGAAATCAGTTTCCCTTCTTTTCCTTGAGCGGTTATACCCAACCGTGGGGAGTGATGAATCTTTGCTTGATTATTATTCGACATTTTTTTGAGTATGCTAGTTATGGATACTTTCTTGTTTCCATGGGCTTAAGGGTATTGACTGCATTTGCAGGATATATATTTTTATCCAAATTTATCAAATCTAAGGCGGCTGCGTTAATTGGAAGTTTATTTATCGCAATTGGATATAGCGGTATTGAATCCTCCAACTATGTACTTCATATGAATGTTTATTTGGTAACCTTGTTTTTATTTATCTCTCTGACTTTTCTGATAGGTTCCTTCAAAGGTACTTATTGGAAGTTTGCCATTGGTTGTGTTTTATTTGCAGTAAGCTTGGCAGTCAATCCAATTAGAAGTCACGGTCTTTTACCGTTTGTATTATTTTTTGATTTTATTTTTGCAGTGGCGATAGCCCAGGCTACCCTTAAAACAACATTGATTAGACAGATTTGTCTGTCATTGTCTGCACTTGCAGTTTATAGAATGGGTTTTTTTGGCGAAGTGCATGCAACAAATATTATCAACTTAACGGTAATTACTCGTATGTTTCAGACGGGGGACTACACTTTTATTAGCGCCTTTATAACCAATCTAGGTAAAGCTTTTTTGCCGGATCTATTTACTCCTAATCTTGGATCTATCACGCTACTTATTGGGGCTAATTGGTATAAGTGGTTTATCGCAATTGGCCTCATCGTTGAATCAATAATATTTTTTATATTTTCAAGCATAACTATCCAAAAACTAAAAAACTATCTTTTTATACTATTAATTTTGATTACCAATTTTACGCTTACTTTTTTTGTGTTCAAGCAATTCCCACACGATCAAGGAATGTATTTAATCTTAATAAATACTTTTATCGGAATATTTTTTATCACTTTTCTTATTTGGGCTATATATATCCTTTTTATATCAAAGTTAGAGAAAAAAAACATTGAATGGGTCGGCATGGCTTCTGGGCCAATTCTTATACTCACATCATTTATCGTACCATTAGTTTTTAATCCCGGAGCGATTATGGGTTCTGATGGCCGATATTTAACATTAAGTTTGGCAGGGGTAGCAATAACACTTTCCTCACTTCTTGTAATCGCCTCAAAAATCAATATAAGAGTTGCTTTTTTAACAACAGTTATTTTATTAACGATGCTCACTTTTAACATTAAAAACGATAGAAAATATATGAACAACCTCTACGCTACGAGGAACGTAGCGGTAACTGACTTAATGTGGAGTAAACTATTTAGATATTTACCAAGGGAATATCCAAATAAATTGCTTGTCTTTTATTTTGATGACAAGGAAAATCCAGGCCTTGCAAACAACACCATTCTTTTTGGCTTCCCCCCTCGAATGGCTTTGGAGTATAAAATTAAAGATGCAAGTCTAATACCGACATTTACAAATATTTACACTGAAGTAGTTTCAACAGTCACAGACGGTAAAGCCTTTTTACGTCTTGGTTATCCTCAAGAAAAAATTAGCTTAAATCAAGTTTTTGCTTTCAAGTTTACTAAAAACGGAGATTTATTAGATATAACTCAAGAAATACGAAAAAGTATTATTAAACAAAAATGAATAAAGGTTTCTGGAGAAACAAAAAGGTACTTGTGACTGGCGCATCCGGATTTGTTGGGAAACATTTGGTATTAAAATTGAAGGATATTGAGGGTGTTGATATTTCAGTTACCAAAAATTCAAAAAATGATCTTAGGAATTTTAAAACATGCCTAAAGGTCTGTAAAAATCAAGATATTGTTATACATTTAGCCGCCAAAGTTGGAGGAATCGGATTTAATAGGGAATTTCCCGCGGATTTGTTTGAAGACAATATTTTAATGGGTGTAAATATGATGAAAGCCGCGCGTTTAGCTGGTGTTAAAAAGTTTGTAGCGATAGGTACGATTTGTTCGTATCCCAAATTTACACAGATTCCCTTTAAAGAGGAAAGTTTGTGGCAGGGCTATCCAGAAGAAACCAATGCACCCTATGGTCTTGCTAAATTAATGCAGTTGGTTCAAGCCCAGACCTATAGGCAACAATATGGATTTAATGCCATTTTTCTTTTACCTGTAAATTTATATGGTCCTGGGGAAAATTTTGATTTAGCCTCTTCTCACGTCATACCCGCATTAATACGTAAATTTTTAGAAGCCAAAGAAAATAATAAGAAGGAAGTTGTAGTTTGGGGGACTGGAGAAGCAACTCGAGAATTTTTATTTATAGACGATGTTGTTAATGGAATTTTACTTGCAACAGAAAAATATAATAAATCAGAGCCTGTAAATTTAGGGGCTGGTTTTGAAATTTCGGTCAAAGACTTGGCAAAAACCATAAAAAGGCTAATTGGATTTAAAGGTAAGATTGTTTGGGATAAAACAAAACCTGATGGCCAGCCCAGACGAAAGTTAGACACAACTCGTGCAAGGCGTGAGTTTGGTTTTGAATCAAAGATGTCATTTGAAACGGGACTTAATAAAACAATTGATTGGTACTTAGCTAATAAATGAAAATATGAAAAATAAATCCTTAGTTTCTGTAATAATCCCGGTATACAATCGCCCCGATTTAATAAAAAAACTATTAATTTCAATTTCAAAACAAAAATATAAAAAAATAGAAACTATTGTTATAGACGACGCTTCAACCGATGATACGCTAAAAGTCGCTAAAAAATATTCCCCAGGTGTTTACACAAGAAAACATTTGGAAAGAAGTACCCAGCGAAATTTTGGCGCAAATAAAGCAAAAGGAGAATTTCTTCTTTTTCTTGACTCCGATATGGAATTAACAACCAATGTAATTGCAGATTGCGTTAAAGAGATAAAAATAGATAAAAAGATAGGGGGAATTGTAATACCTGAAAAATCAGTCGGTAAAACTTTTTGGGAAAAGATTAAAGCTTACGAGAGATCGTTTTATAATTCCGCTGGAGATCAAATTACAGATGCGGCAAGATTTTTTAATCGAGCAGTTTTTGAAAAAGTTGGTGGTTTTGATGAAGCAATTATAGGCCCCGAAGATTGGGATTTGGCTGAATCAATAAAAAAACGGGGATATAAAATTGGAAGAATTAAATCAGAAATAATTCACAATGAACAAATACTGGGTTTAGCAAGTTTAATAAGAAAAAAATATTATTATGCCGTTAATGCTCACAAATATTTAAAAAAACAAAACATTTCTCCATTTTCTCCCAAAACGATATATTTTTTTAGACCTGTATTTTATAAGAATTGGAAAAAAGTTATTTTTCATCCGGTTTTGGGCATGGGAATGTTTATAATGTTTTCTTTTGAACTTTTGGGTGGGGGAATTGGGTATATTGTTGGTAAATATTTCAAAAAATAAGCAAAGCTTGTTAGAATATCATGAAGATACTACAAATTAGCCCACATTTTAGTCCGAATATTGGTGGAGTGGAAACTCATATCAATGATCTTGTTTTGGGTTTGGTAGATAAAAAGCATAAAGTTTTTGTTCTTGCCTACAAGGCACTACAAACCAAGATTGCATCAAGTGTATTAGAGAGGCATAAACGTCTGAAAATTTTACGAATTCCCTGGTTGCCTGGATTATTTTATACATTTGTAGATAAGCCAATATTAGAATTCTTATATCTTTTTCCAGGCATATTTGTTGTAAGTTCACTCATAATTTTATTTGATCGGCCAGATGTAATTCACGCACATGGTTTAGTAGCAGGAACCACAGCTGTAATTTGGGGAAAAATATTTGGTATAAGAACTGTAATCTCCACACATAATATATATAATTTTCCAAAGTCGGGGTTTTATTCTAAATTTATTAATTGGGTCTTAAACAAAACTGATCATATTCTTTGCTTATCACATCAATCAATGGGTGAGATAAAAAAAATAGTTAAAGATAAAAATAAAATCAGTATTTTTGTAAGTTGGGTAAATCTTAAAAAATTTAAACCTCTTGATAAAGGTGAATCTAAGAAAAAACTTGGGTGGGGAAAACAATTTATAGTTCTTTTTGTCGGCCGTTTAGTTCCCGAAAAGGGAATATCAGAACTTCTTTCCGCAGCTAAATTATTAAGTAAAGGTATTAAACTTAAAATTGCAGGTTCTGGCCCGTTAGAATCAAAAGTGCAAAAATATTATATTGGTAAAATTTCTCAAGACGATTTATCCATTTATTATTCCGGCGCAGATATAGTTATAGTTCCCTCTACTCATGACGAAGGATTTGGCAGGGTTATTCTTGAAGCGTTGGCTTGTGGTACACCTATTATTGCTTCAAATAGGGGAGCAATCCCAGGTGTGATAGATGAAACTGTTGGTAAATTAATTGATGTAACTCCAATAAATATTAAAAGGGCTATCGAATACTTTTACAATAAACCTGATAAACTTAAAGAATTATCTAAAAATACTCGAAAGTTTGTTATTAAAAGATATGGTGACAAAAATATTGAGGCAATAATTTCGAGCTACACTAGTAGGGTTTAAACATATTGGGGTAGAGATTTTTATAATAGTATTTTTTAGCCAGTTTTTTAGCACCCGACCTATAAAAGCTATAATTATTAACAATTTTAGTAATTGCTTTAATCATATTTTCTTTTTTATAACCAATTAGTACTCCAGCATTGAAACTTTTTATTTCTTTAGAAAATTCAAAGACGTTTGTTGTTATCACGGGTAGACCAAAGCTTAAATACCCTTTAATTTTCGATGGATCGCCGTAATAGGAAACGTTCTCTTGGTTCGGGATATATGTAGCAATTCCAATATGGCTTTTGCCCAGTATTTCATCGATATCATTATCTGATGGATATCCATGATATTTTATTTTGAGATTCGTTTTTTCGCCATTACTTTTAAAATATTCTAAATCCGGGCCGTCTCCGATAATATTAATTTCTAAATTAGGAAAAGTTGTGGCGATTTGATTTGAACATTCGAAAATGAGATTAAGACCTTGACTCTTTTTCATTACGCCTAAAAAAACTAATTTAATTTTTGAGTTTGGTTTCAAATTTCTTGACCCCCTTTTTGATTTATTGGTTGTTCCTATCGGAATTATTTTATACCTATCCCTATCACTAAGTACTCCAATCTCTTTTCTAAGTTTTACAATCCGACTATTTAAAAAGACCAACATGTCTGATTTGGTTGCCCATTTATCGAACTGCCAATAAAGCCACCGCATAAAAACAATGGTTTTATTTTCATGAAACGGGGGATAGTAGTCATAAACCCAGAAAATAGTTTTTTTAACAAAACCTGTTTTCTTAAGAATATTTCCTGTCCATGCAGTAAAAGCGTTGACTGTAAAATAGTTTTCGAATCCTCCATATGTATAGGTTAGATAGATAGTGTAAAAAATTATCTGAAGGAAAATAAGAATAGAACGGATAGGTAAAAAAAGGAATATTAGTTTTTCAGGGACTTGGAAATCAAACAAATTTTTTGAATCTACTTTTTTTCCTGAAAAATAAACTTTCAATTTGTTATTTTCCAGCCTCTTGTTTAGACGATGAAAACTAAATGAAAAAAGTGCTACATATTTAAATTTCTTTTTTAGGAAATCTAATATTCCACCGGCATTTTCGTATGGCGCAAAGTTTACATAAATAATTGTTTTTTCTTTGTTTTTAATTTTCATATTTCCTCTATAATATGTGAATATTAGACAAAAGCATATGAAAAGGCAAACAGTATTAATTACGGGGGCCACGGGGCTTGTTGGATCTGCGTTTGTAGATAAACTTATAAGAGATAAAAAAATGATTGATTTATTGTGCCCACCTCACAATGATCTTGATGTTGCAGATTTTATGGCCCTAAAAAGGTATGTCGAAGTAAATAAGCCAGAGGTAATTATAAATTTTGCAGCCCACAGAAACGCAAATACAGCTGAAGAACAACGGGGGGATAAAAAAGGGAGTGCATGGGTTACAAACGTAATTGGAATAAAGAATATTGTTAAAATTTGTAAATCTTCAAAGATTCGTCTAATACATATATCTACAGATTATGTTTTTAGTGGCGAAGGACCCAAAAAAGGTCCATATTCAGAAAATGATTTAACTGAATCAAATATGAAAAGTCTGTCCTGGTACGGTTGGACCAAGAACCTAGCAGAGAAAATTGTTCTAAAGGACAACCCAAACAGCTGTGTTGTTAGAATTGGTAACGTAGTTAGGCCGGTATATGATCCCAAACTAGATTACGTGGGGAAGGTGTTGTGGCTATATGATAGAAATAAGCTTTATCCGCTTTTTGAAGATCAGTTTATTACATTATCTTACATCCCGGAAATTACTTTGGTAATTGAAAAATTGTTGGAAAAGAAAATTAGTGGGATTTTCCATGCCGCAAGTCGCGACTTAACAACTCCCTTTAAAATGGCAGAGTATTTAATTTTAAAATCTCGTTCTAAAAGCGGGGTGGTAGAAAGAACCAGTATTGATGGGTATCTTATGCAAAATTCAAATCGTTATCCAAAATATGGTGGCCTAAAAATTGGGGAAACCCAAAAAAGGTTGGGAATAAAGTTTGGAAGTTGGCGTGATGTAGTTGATAATTTTATTAAATATGCAAAAACAAACTAAATGGCCGAAAGTATCCTTTATTCTTCTGACATTTAATGGGGGGAGTGGTGTAGGCAAATGCCTGGAGTCTGTTAAAAAATTAGATTACCCTAAAAACCTTATTGATGTAGTCGTTGTCGATAATGGCTCTCAAGATGAAAGTGTCAAAATTGCAAAAAAATATGATGTTGGTGTTCTACTTCATCCAGAAGGTAATTTATATTCAAATTGGGTTAAGGGCCTGCATAAAGTAAAAGGTGAATTTGTGTTTTATCTAGAACAGGATATTGTTTTAAGAAATAAAAACTTCATTAAAGAAATGATTAAACCACTTTTAGACGATTCTAGATTGGTGGCAACTTTTACAAAAGAGTATCCAAAAAGTGATATGCATTGGGTCTGTAGATATCTTTCTTATCATTATTCGCAGTGTGATCCACTTTTGGAATTTCTTTTTTTGAAAGTGGAAAAGTCTTTTATAGAAAAGAAAAACGATTATATAGTCTGTAAGTTCGAAGATAAAAAAATTCCGCCGGCAGCTCGTATGTTTTATCGTATAAAATATTTAAAGAAAACGCCAAATTGGACTACTAAAAATTATTTTGATCATGATTTTTTAATTAATTGTGTTAGATCCGGGTACCCTTATTTTGGCTATGTCCCGGATGCTGGCTATTATCATTATCACGTTAAGAACTTTAAACATTTACTTCAAAAAAGAACGCGAAATTTGGGAATGCATTTTTTCCCAGCCTATGGAAAATATCATTACACAATTTTAAACACTAAGAATAAATGGGAAGTTTTTCGATTGATGTTATTTGTAGTTTATGCAAATTTATTTTTTCCAGCGTTAATTCGTGGGTTTATTCGTTTTTTAAAGCATAGGGATTGGGTGCTTCTCACTGAACCAATTATTACAATAGCCGTAACAGACACACTTCTTTGGAGTTTTATTAACAATAAAACCGGAAGGAGAATGATGTCGGATTCGCTTAAAAATCTTTTTTAGAGAATGAATAAAAAATATATTTTTGTTTTACTTTTTATTTCTTCGATAGTTATTTTCTCTTGGTTTAGAAATGGAAACTTTTTCGCAGGTGGAGAAGAAAGTTTATCTACCTGGAATTCGATTAAGATGGCTTCTACATATGGATCTAGTTGGATTGATATGGGCCTGGGTTACCCAAGCCCTTTTTGGTTACCTAGAATTCCCGTTTACTTTTTTACTTATTTACTAAGTTATTTTTTTAATCCTTCAACTATTCAAGCTATCTTATTTTGGGTACTAACATCAAGCGCTGGAATTGGAATGTATTTTTTGGCTAAATATTTTTTCGGTGAAAATCGAAAAACTATATCTTTACTTGCTGGTTTATTTTACATACTAAACTTATACACGCAGTCACAGGTTTGGGCCAGGTTTGTATTTGCTGGTTTTTTCGCTTGGGCCTCACTGCCTCTACTTTTGTTTTTATGGATTAAATGGTTTAGTGAGGGAAAATGTAAACATCTATTTTTGTTTGGCATTTTTTCAGTTCTGTTTTCTTCGGCATATTCACATCCTGCCTTTATAATATCTTTTTGGTCAGTCTCATTGTTATTTTCAATATTTCGTTTCAAAAAAACTTATATACCAAGGATTGTTTTAGGAATTTTTATTTGGACTTTATTTAACATTTGGTGGATTTATCCATACTTTAAATTGCAATCTACTGTAATTTCAAACATTCATGATTGGAAATATGATTTGGCGAGTTTGGGTGGGGTGAGTGTGGATTCAAAAATAAGTGATGTATTACTTCTTAGGCACAAATTCTTTTTTGAGCGCTTAAATTATTGGGGCAACTTTTATAAAGGAAGTTTATCTTATTTTGTTAGTTTTGCAATTTTAGCAATCACTATTTTCGGTTTTGTCAAAGCTAGGATTTTAAAAGAATATAAATACTTAATGACCTTGGCAATTATTGGACTTTTTATTTGTAAGGGAACAAATCCGCCACTTGGAAACGCTTTATTTGGATTTTTATTTGAGAACGTTTCGTTTGCTAGAGCTTTTAGAAGTTCATATGAAAAGTTTGGAACGGTATGGCTTATGGTTTATAGTTTATTTTTTGCTTACGGTTTTGGATTTATATATCAGAAAGCGACGCACATTTGGAAATTTATATTGGTTGGATTTTTTATCCCCCTTACTCTTATAGTTTTGGTTTGGCCAATGTGGGGACAAGGGCCTTTCTCTCCAGCCGCATCGGTTAGGGTTCCAAATGATTACAAAGTCGCTGATGATTATGTCAAAGCCCTGGGTATTACTGGGCGGATATTATCCTTGCCAATGATTCCAGGGGAGGGTGTCAAGTATGATTGGGGAGAAACTTCATATTACGGCCTTGAGCCTAGTGATATATTGTTTTCAGATCCAGTAGTTTCAAAAACTGTTCGCTATAATCTTGCTGATGATAAATATATGTCTCTATATAATACATTTACCCAAAATAAAAATATTGACAACCTGCTTTCAGAAATGGATATAGAATATTTCATTTTGCATAATGAGATTGATCCCAAATATAGTAATGCTAGCTCGTCCGCGGAAATAAAAGAAAATTTAAAGAAATATAGCCAAATTAAATTTTTAAAATCTATAGGATTTTTAGATATTTATAAAAACTTAAATTACACCCCCAACAATTATCAGAAAATTAGTCCGGGTCATTATGTCGTTAATGTAACCAATGCAAATAAACCATTTAAAATAATACTTAGGAACTCATTCAGCCCTTTATGGATAGCAAGAATTAATAAGGAGGTCATATTTGACCATTTCGTAGCTTACGGCTATGCTAATGCTTGGGATATTGATAAGGCCGGGAGTTATAGAGTAGACTTGATTTTTAAAATATGGCCATGGCAATAAAAACTCAAAATATAAAAATTTTCGCATTGGGGGCCCTTGGAGTAGGTCTTTCTGGTAGTGACAGGATATTTATAGAATTTGCGAGACGGTGGAGTAAAAAGTCTAAAATTAATATTTATCTTTGGACTGAAGGTTACCAAATGTGTAAAAGACAAGATTTAAAAAGTAAAAATATAGCTTTTAAAATTTCTTCAATGAAACCATGGAGTGACCTAGGTTTTGTAGTAAATTATTTTGCCAGAATTATAGAAGGAATTAGACTTGGGTTATCGATTAAACTTCAAAACAAAAAAGAGACTATATTGTACAGCGCGTCTGATTTTTGGATGGACACTTTACCATGCTTTATTTTGAAAATTCGTTACCCAAATATTAAGTGGGTTGCAACTTGGTATCAGACGGCCCCAAACCCCTTTAGGGGATATGCCGAAGGAGCGAGAGAAGAGAAATATAGATTTAAAGCACTTCTCTATTGGTTAAGCCAGTTTCCTATTAAACCCATAATTTCCAAATTTTCAGATTTTGTTTTAGTTAACAACGAGGGAGAAAGAAAAGAGTTCCCTGGGCTTGATAAAAAGGGTAAAACTATTGTTGTTCTTGGTGCGGTGGACGTAAAAAAGATTGAAAATTGGAAATTCATAAATAAAAATCTACCCAAGGTGTATGATGCGGTTTTTCAAGGTAGGTTCCATCCCCAAAAAGGTGTTGTCGAGATTATAGAAATTTGGAAAAAGGTTGTAGTTAAAAATAAAAATGCCAAACTGGTAATGATCGGAGATGGTCCATTAATGAAGAATGTTAAATCAAAAATTAAAGACGCAAAATTAGAGGATAACATTGACCTCTTGGGTTATGTTTTTGACGGGGACAAAAAATATCAAACTTTTTCAGAGTCAAAAATTGTAGTTCACCCCGCACTTTATGATAGTGGTGGTATGGCTTCTGCTGAAGCTATGGCATTTGGCATACCCTGTATTGGCTTTGATCTTAAATCATATTCCTCCTATTATCCAAAAGGAATGGTCAAAGTAAAGATCGGAGATTTGGATGAATTTGCAAAGGAAATTTTAAATTTGCTATCTAATAATAAAATCAGAGAAAAGATTGGCAAAGAGGCGTTAGAGATGATTAGCAAAAATTGGTCATGGGACCTGCGAGCAAGGGAGGTATTGGAACATGTTAAAGATTAATTATGCCCCCGGAGGAACCCACCCCCTTTTTTTACACCCATTTATTTCTTACTTTACGCCTATTCTCATTGGAAAGACAATACTTGATGTCGGTTGCGGAAGGGGACTAAATGGATCGCTTATTCGTGCCACAAGGGATTGGAGTGGGGCAAAACTTATCGGGATGGATATTAACACTGCATGTCTTGATTTTTGCCGTCATTTCAATATTTACGACAAGCTTGTTCATGCAGGTTTACCAAAACTTCCATTTAAGGATAAAAGTATTGATTTTCTGATTTGTACAGAGGTTATAGAACACCTTAAAAAGAAAGACGGACTAATATTATTAAGAGAAATAGATAGGGTATGCAAGGGCAGGGCAATTGTTTCTACACCAAATCTTTTTTTTGACACACTCCATGGAGAAAAAGAAGATGAACATAAATCAATATGGAAGGTCTCTGATTTTAAAAAGTTTGGTTATAGTGTTTATGGGCTTGGTTTAAAAATCCCATTGCTTCTTGAAGATAAATTTCTTCGAATAAAGCAGGCATTATATTATTTATTTACACCTGTTAGTTATTTTATCCCAAAAATTAGTGGTGGTCTTTTTTGTGTCAAGGATTACAATTTATAAATATGACGACCCTACCATATCCTAAAACATTGGTCTTGGGTGGATCTGGTTTTATAGGAAGCAGGCTCAAGGAATTATACGTGGACCTTGCACAGAATTTATTATTTGTTTCTTCTAACGACGTTGACATTTTAGACTTCGAATCGCTCCAAAATTTTATTAGGCAAAGCGGGATAGACGTTGTCTTAAATTTAGCCGCCTACACGGATGTTAAGGGTTCATTGGCTGAAATTGGTAATAAAGATGGTCTCGCTTGGAAATTGAATGTTGAAGGAACATCTAATGTTGCAAAAGTTTGTAGACAAGGTGGTCTCTATTTAAGTTATATATCGACAGACAATGTTTTTTACGGCGGGAATGGCCCATTTGATGAGTACGACAAACTCGTTAATGATGGGACGGTGGATTGGTACGGATTTACTAAAAGAAAAGCAGAGGAAGTAGTAGAAAAATATTGCGACAAATTTTCAATTGTTAGAATCGCTTATCCTTTTGGCAGTAGGGATATGAATAAAGATTATGTTTTAAAACTTATTGAAGGCATTAAAAAAGACAGACCACTTTTTAATGATCAAAAGTTTAGCCCCACCTACATATCGGTTTTAGGTGATGCTTTAAAAAATATTATCTCAAATAAGTTAGTCGGTAAGTTCCATGTAGCTTGTCGTGAAATTACCACGCCTTTCGAAATCGGTACATTTTTAGCTAAGCAAATAAAAATTGACAATGAAGTAAAACCCGGTTCAATACTAGATTATGAAAAGTTAATAGGTAAAAAATCTCCATATAACCCCAATGGAGGCCTAAAGGTCAAAAAGACAGAAGAGCTATTAGATATGGAGTTTCCTACATGGAAAGAGGCGGTCACCGATTACATCAGTAATAATTTTAAAGATAGTAAACCTCTGGAATCGGCATGAGGATTTTGGTTTTTGGATTTTTCTTTTTTATTTTGTCGTACTTTTCTTTATTGTAATTATAGAAGTTTCTGATTCCATTAAAAATAATATCTGGTGCGTCATTCATTAATTTTTCCTCCGAAACTACAGGGATGCCCATACCCGGAGTCACCTTACCTTGTTTTACATCTGTGTTATCGGCTACGTAAGAAATAACATCTTCCCCAATATGCATATAGTTGGTAAGTGTTACAAACTTTGCAGAACATCCATGGGCCACCACATGTTCACCTCTAGCTTTGGCAACATACAAATGCATGTTTATTTGATGAACTATGTTATCTACTCGGGACTTAAAATCTGAAAACTTTTTTGGGTTAAGAAATCCGGAGTCTTCTTCATCCTTTATCATTAACCAGAGGTCTCTACTCATATTTGTTGATCCACGGCCATGTTTTACAAAAATTCTCATGGAACCATTATGGATTTGAGGTAGTTTTTTTGCATGAACCATCGTCATTCCCATCGACTCGAATATTTTCTGGAGTGGAGCTAGGGAAAGGTAGTAATAGTGTTCTGCATAGAAGGTATCGAAGTCGGTATTATTTAATATATCTCCCAAGTATGGGAATTCCAAAGAAAATACCCCATTGGGGGCCAATACCTTTCTGATTCCTTCAATTGTTCCAACAAGATCGGGGATATGTTGAAGAACATTAGCCGCGGTTACAACATCCATTTTTCCTTTTTCTCTGACGATGTTGTCGGCAAGGGATGGAGTAAATGGTTCAATAATTGTTTCAATTCCTGATTTGTTGGCTTGTTTTGCATATATTGTGGCGGGGTCTACTCCAAGAACCTTCATGCCCATTTTCCTGTATTCATCAAGGCAGATACCAATATTACTGCCAATCTCAAGTACTTTTGCCCCTTTTTTTATTCCAGCAAGTGAAGCAGTTTCTTCTGCACTTTCTTTAAAATCGGGCCTCATAGCCTCTGGGGTTCGGTAGGCATAATTTTCGGCGAATAGTTCCTCTGAAGGCACGATCTCGCCCAATTGGACCAATCCACAGTCGGTACAAAGACTTGCGTCAAGTTGGAAAGTTTGTAAACCTTGTTCCAGAGCTTCCTCCCTTGTCATATAAATATTTGGTTTTGGCATAGGACCAAAATTAATAAATTTGTATAAGTTTTTACTCTGACAAGCCTGACAAGAAGTAATTGGTCTTACCTTACCTGGCACCTTTAAATTTTTCATAACCACGTAAAACTACAGCAGAGAGGATTTTTTGTCAATAGTAAGATACAATATTTTAAAGTTATGGTAAACAAAAAATCACCCTTAGTCAGTGCGATTGTAACTAATTATAATGGTTGGGAATTGGGACTTTTGGGTGACTTCTTCAAGGATTTCTTAAATGGAAGTTTTAAGGATTTTGAAATTTTTTTTGTTGATATGGTTTCCTCTGATGATAGTGTTAGAGAGGTTAGAAAGCATTTTGGCCATGATAAAAGGCTTCAAATAATACAAAACCCGGTAAATAATATGACCAAAGGTATTAACATGGCAATTAAAAAATCCAGTGGGAAATATATTTTCTTTTTGAATAACGATATATATTTTGCAAAAGGTGCAATTGAGAAATTGGTAAATTTTATGGACAGCCACCCCGAAGCTGGTCAAATTCAAGGAAAGGTTCTTTCATATTTTGACCACAAAAAAATTGATAGTGTTGGAGAGTCGATGGATATATTTGGTAACCCCGTAACCTTGGGTGGGGGGGAAGAAGACATGGGGCAATATAACAAGTTGAGGGAGGTTTTATCAGTTACTGGATCTACGTCTCTTTTTAGAGCCAGTCTTATTCCTGAAGTTGGGATTCTTGACCCCGATTATCGAATTGGTTATGAAGATATGGATTTATCCTTGAGGTTGCGACTTCTTGGCTATAAGATTTACTGTTTCCCAGAAGCTATTGTTTATCATAAGCGAGGGTCTTCAACATCGAGAGTGAGCGCTAAATTAAAGGCTGAAATAAAATTCTGGTTTAATAAAAATAGAATTTCTACTGTAATTAAAAATTACAATTTCGTGAATGCAATTAAGTCAATACCCGTGATTTTTTTAATTTATATCGCTTCCGGATTATTTGAAATATTTTACAAAGGCCTTTGGAGATTTGGTTTGGCCAGGTTTAAGGCGATTGTCTGGGCTATCCTGAATTTTTCCATACTTATGAACAAAAGGTCATCTGTTCAGGGGAAAAGAAAGCTTTCGGACAGTCAAGCGTTTATACCATTTCTAATAAAGGGGCAAACACTTCAAGGTTTTAAAACTTTTTTGGCAAGTAAACGCTGGTAGTTTATAATACCTTCGAGATGAACAAGCCTTCCATATCAGTAGTAATTGTAACAAGAAACCGCAACAAGGAACTTTCACTATGTCTTAAATCAATATTAGCTCAGTCACAGAAAATTGATGAAATTGTTGTTGTCGACAATGCCTCAAGCCAACGAGTCAAGAAAACCTCAAGCATTAATGTTATTAGAAGTGAAACAAATCTGGGGGGTGCGGGAGGAAGAAATTTAGGGCTACTCCATACTAAAGGTCAATTTGTTTTATTCATGGATGACGATGCTGTTGCAGACAGACAGATGGTTAAAGAACTTATTAAAGTTATAACAACTGACTCTAAAATTGGAATAGTCCAACCTAAAATTTATGAAATGGGAAAGCCAGATATTATTCAAGGAGTTGGACATGGCATTAACCTTAAAACCGGCAGAGTTTTTGGCATTGGAGTTCACCAAAAAGATGTAGGTCAGTTTGAGAAAGTAATCGAAATTCCAATGGCCGGATGTACTTGGTTGGTAAGGCGGGATGTGTTTGATAAAATTGGAGACTACGATGAGGAAATCTTTATTCCCTATGAAGATTCTGACTTCTCCATAAGAGCTAGAAAAGCTGGGTATAAAATATTTTATGTTCCGAAATCTCGCGCTTGGCATACGGGAGCTAAAAAAACATTTATTAACCCCTGGCTTCAATGGTTGGGGATAACAACTCCCGAGAGATCATTTAGAGTAAGTAAAAATAAGATCATATTTATGAAAAAACATGCACAAAAAAACAACTTTCTAGTCTTTATGTTTTTTTACGAGCCAATTTACATCGTTTTACATTCTTTAATTATTTTAATGACTGCAAGATTTGATGTTTTGTCTAATTATTGGAAGGGAATTATTTCCGGAATCGATTATTCTTTTTTCCCATTAAAACTTTTCTTGATTTCATTGGTTGACCCGGTTTGTAGGGTTATTGATACATCGGGTAAAACCATTTTAGATGTAGCTTGCGGGGGTGGACTTCCAATGCAGGTTTTAAAAGAAAAAATAAAATTTAAGTTTGTCCATGGAGTTGATCTTTTTAAACCCTATATCAATGAATGTAGAAGAAAGGGAATACATGATTCATATTCACTAGCTGATGTCAGGAATTTGCCGTTTGAGAATAAGTCTTTTGATATTGTTATTGCCCTGCAGGTTTTAGAACACATAAGAAAAGATGAATCTTTAAGGGTTCTAGACAATTTAGAAAAGATAGCTAAAAAGCAAGTTATTATATCTATGCCAATTGGAAGGACATTTCACCCAGCTGTTGATGGTAATCGCCTTCAACTACATAAATCAGGATTTATGCCAGATGAGTTGATAGCTAGGGGATACAAAGTAATAAAAATGGGTAGAAGCGAGATTGAAGGTATTGGGGGATTAATAGACAGATACCAAAATGGTGTATGGAAAAAGTTAATTTATTCACTTATACTCCTCGTTAATTGGCTAACCTATTTTATTCAACCGCTGGCTAATTACTACATGGTAGCTTACAAAAATGTTAAAAATATATAAAAAAATCGATAAATCATTATTCCCTATCAAACTTTGGTTGGACATGCTTGTAGACCCTGTTTGCAAAGTTATAGATAGATCAGGGTCGAGTATCTTAGACGTTGGTTGTGGACAGGGTTATCCAATGAGATTAATAAGAATGGTATTAAAGCCCGATTATGTTGTGGGAGTAGATTTATTTGAAAAATATATTAGCCAAGCCAGAAGAAGCAAGCTCCATGATAAGTATGTCCTAAGCGATATTAGAAAAATGAAGTTTCCTGCCAGAAGTTTTGACATTGTTATTGCCTCACACGTTATTGAACACCTCCCACCCCATGATGCAACTAAATTTATAAAGGATTTAGAACGGATAGCTAAAAAGCAAGTTATTATAGCTACTCCAATTGGTGAAATGTACCACCCCGCGGTTGATGGTAATAAATTACAATTGCATCTATCACACTTTTTTCCAAAAGATTTTAAGAGACTGGGTTATAAAACCTTAAAGTATGGTAACCGTTGGTTGCTTGGGGAGGTCGGTTTGGTTCATAGAGTAAAATCAGATTTAATAAAGAAATTATTGTTTTTATTTAATATTGTAATTTCCCCATTATATTATTGGGATCAGACGTTTGCAGATTATGTTTTTGTGGCATACAAAAAGATAAATGTTAAAAAAAGTAAATAGTCTTCTTTCTAAGGCACGCTACCATATTTGGCCATTAAGTATTTTTTTAGCCATTACTGTCATTATGATTTTAAGTTGGTTTCGGACAGGTATTCTATATGGCGGTGGGGATGTTGGTCTTCCTACTTACAATCCCATACGTCTTTCATCCATTGTAAAAGATATCTGGTGGGATGTACATGCCCCAGGATTTCCTTATCCTAGCGCTTTAACTTCAATCCCCCTATATTCTACTTTAGCCATATTGCAAACCGTAGGTATGTCTCCTGTAGCGATTCAAGCGATTCTTTTTTCGACACTACTCTTTCTTACAGGTTTAGGGATGTATTTGCTTTTTTTTGAAGCAACATCTTCAAAATCAAGAGTTTTATCTTTCATCGCCGCACTTTTTTACATGCTAAATCCCTACATGGAAGTTCAAATATGGCATAGGTTTGTTCATACCTCATTTTTCTTAGCTGCAATGATGCCCCTTATAACTTATGTTTATATTAAATTGATAAAATCCAAACGTCTCTTTTGGTATCTAGTTTTTCTTTTCATATCATTCGCCTTCTCATATATATATGGCAGTTTATCGTTTATGGTCATTATATGGATACCTATTTTAACTTATTCAATTTGGAACAATTTTTTTAGAAATCTAAAAATTCTTATTTTAGTATTTGTTTCCTGGTTAGCTATCAATATTTGGTGGCTTTATCCATTTTGGACGACCGGTCCGACATTATTTGCCCAAATACATTCAATTTATGCGAGTATTGCGACACTTCTTTCTTTGAGCAATCAAAACCCGATATCGGTTGTACTGCGTGGTATCAACTCCTTTTATACTTTCGGTGAAAACATATGGGTTGGTGGGTATGGTCATTTTTTAATGCAGTTAATTTCCTGGTCAATACCTTTAGTTACTTTGATTGGTATTTATTCGATTATAGTTAGCAAAAAAAGACATTTTTATGTATGGATTTTCTTATTCTTGTTAGCAATTTTTGTCTCAAAAGGAACAGCTGCCCCATTCGGACATCCTTTTCTTTTGGCTTTCAGTAAGTCATTTCTTTTGGGCGCGTTTCGTAATCCATTTGAAAAATTTGGGATATTGATTCCTTTTGCATCGGCCTTTATATTTCCAATAGGAATAGAAAAGATTTGTTTTTTCCTAAAATCCAAATTTTCAGGTAAGAGAATTTTGGCTTATGTATTTATTTCCACACTTTTAGTCCTTGAGTTTATTATTTACCCTTGGCCAATGTGGCTTGGAGAAATCTTTGGAAGTAAATCACAATCAGCATTGGTTGAGGTTCCTGAAGATTATATAAGAGCAAACGCCTGGATTAAGGATGAAAATAAATCTGGAAGAATTCTTCATTTGCCATTTGTTACTGGCGACGCTGTTACTTATTCATGGGAAAAGGGATATAATGGAATTGAGCCAAGCTCACTCCTATTCTCAACTCCATCAGTTTCAAATGGTTTCGGACTCGAACAAGTGGATCATAGTCTAGCTTCTATAAATATCATTTTTACTTCGAATAGTTTTGATCAAAAAAGCCTGGCAAATGTATTCTCAAATTTAAATATTAGATATATCGTTTTGCATAAAGATATTGATTGGAAGGCAAGAGTATTGGTTAATCCGGACGCTATCGAAAAAGTTTTATTCCAAATAAGTTTTATTCAGAAAAAAGTAACTTTTGGTGATTTGGTGATCTATGAAATTGACGATAGTTTTTTTACACCAAAGGTGTTTACAGCAGAAGTTTATAATGTTTTAACCGGTGGTAGTATTGGTTTTTCCATTTGGCCTGAGATTTATGAAAATGAATCTTGGCCCGTGTTTTTTGCAACACCAGTAAATGACAATCAAGACGAGTTGTCAGCTCAAAGCAATTTGAATTATTCCATAACCTCGACTCATACCATTCTAACTCCGTCTTCCCCCCTTGCTTATAAAGAAAATGCGCTAGCAGAGCTTCCAAGGCCACGTTTTTTACCCGACTCTCTTTTTTACTCCTTAATCTTGATAAAAGAACAAGTACAACTTGTCTCATCACCTGCTATGAATAAGCATTTTGTAGAACTAGATCATGCCGGCAAAAGATTATCTGAAGCCCATCGGTTAACAGAAAAGGGGAATATTAAATTAGCCAATCGTATGATTGCTAATTACAGCAAGAGGTTTGATAAAGCAGTCGAGATCATAAATCAAAGACAGGTGGGAGGACTAGTAGATAAAACTGAAAAATTGATATTAAAAACCATGCTCGCCAGGCATGAGATAGTTTTAAAAGATCTGAATAATTTGAGTGCACTTGAGAATATGAAGATTAAGTTGTCCGATTTAGGATTCGTACCGTTTTACGAATTAAAGGAAGACATAGGAATGAGTAAATACGGTCGAAAAGTGTTTAGATTTGATGTCCAAAAAGATGTTGAGTACGAGATATTATTAAAAAATTCCCCAAGTGACTCTCAATACCAAGGTGGTTTGAAAACTCTAGTCTTTCAAATTGACAACGAGGTCAAAGTGCTTAGTGCAAATTTAAAAATGGGGTTTCTCTCGTTTGGCACTATTAAGTTGGATAAGGGTTTGCACGAAATTAGTTATAATATGGTTGACTCTGTCAATCTTTCGCCTGAAATTGGCAGTCAAGAATGGCAATTAACTGGATCGGTTAAACAGATTGGTGATGCAACTCAACCAGTTTTTGATTTTCATACTTCTAAAACTGATTCTTCAAGCCTCTCATTTAATATAAAAGACTTTGATAAAAATAGTATTTATCGGGTTGATTTTGATTATTGGATAAAAAAAGGTCGGGGACCCATTTTGCAAGTGATGCAAGACTCTGACTGGGATGTAAATGGTAGAAGGTATATGTCGATAGATAAAATATATGACAAGGATAATTACAGCTTTTATTGGAATTCAGGGTCAATCTTTTTTGAACCTAGATTAAATACTACCGAAGCTGTTGTTAAAATTAATGGCGAGCCTTGGAACAATTGTTTGGCCATATTGGGCGATAAAGTTGCATGTAAAATCAAAGAAATCGGTGAGGATTACAACAGAGAAAGTGATTTCGCTATACGAAATATATCTGTTAAACGACTTTTGGTTAATGATGTGTTTTTAAGATCTATTGATATTGCAAAAGATGGTGTTAGAAATAGGCAAAAAATTGATATCAATCAGATTTCTCCTTCTTACTACGAGGGTAGACTATTATTGAATGGTCCAACTTCACTGGTTTTTCTTACAACTTTTCACCCAGAGTGGAAAGTTTCATTAACTAAAGATGGGGTGTCATATGTTTTACCCGAAAAACGCCATTTTTTAGCCAACGGATATGGTAACCTATGGTATCTAAACGAAGATCCTGGTGAATATTTAATAAAAATCGAATTTATTCCACAAAAAAGATTTTACAAGGGAATTACGTTTTCGGCAGTTGCAACTATTTCAAGTGTGGTTGTAGGAATATTCTTTTTAAGGAAAAAACGTAATGATTAAGAAAATACTAAAATATATAAAATCTATAGCCTTACTTTTATTTGTTTTTGCTTTCTTTTGGTTTTTAAATAGTGGTTTTTTGACTAATCCGTTGTGGCCAGTAATACAGGCAGGTTTATTCACGGTTTTAATTTTTATTATATATAAATATCCAAAAATTAAATTGTTTTTTTGGTTTTTAACTGTAGGGATTTTTTATATATCATCCTCAATATTAGAAATTTTTCAATTACGCGACATGGCTGTAATGGCGGCAAGTACTGGTTTTGGAACATTGGTTGTAATCATACTGTTTCAGATTTTAAAGAAAGACTAATATATGGCAACGATGGGTTTTATTTTATCTATTGGAAACTCGTCAGGTATTCCGCCACTGTCCTCATAAAACACCCTCAATAATTTATCCTTATAAACAAGCTGTAATCCGTCTTCGCCGTTAAGCGCATATGACGCCTGCTTGGATGTGCCTTTCCAATCTTGGGCTACGAATGGATATGTTGAGTCATTTATGAAGTAAACCCCCGAGCCTACCGGTAGAGTAGGATATTTTAACTTCACGCTGTTAATGATTTTTTCTGCCAGTTTCCCCCGACTAGAAGCCCAATAAGTTGATCTGCCTAAAATTGCAGATGATGTAGATAAGCTAACTAAAGATATAACCAGAATTACAAACAATATCCTTGACATTTTATACGATATTATCCCTAGTACTGCCCAGAATGCCGGTAATGCTGGATATAAATAATATGTTGACTTATGTTGTGGAAGGAATAATACGGGGAGTAAAATTATCAGGAACCAAATTATAAAAAACCAAAATCGTTTGTCTTTAAATATTCTACTTTTCGATAGTGCTGATTGAATTAAATAGAAAACAATCAAGGTAGCGGAGGCAAAAAAAGAAGGAAAAATTATTTTATAATAGTTTCCCCAAAATCTCATTAAACTGGGATTTAATTTAAATCCGGGACCAACGAAGTCTATAAGCGTTTCAGGGAGCCCCAGCGCCCATCCACCATACCAGGCTAAAGTGTTAATAGTCGTCTTTGGATTTAAGACAGGACTATATTGGGTTTCACTCGTAGAATAACCAATAATTTTTAGGTTGATGTAGAGATAAATTCCTACAACTATGAAATAGGGCCAAAGAATCCATATCTGTTTTAAACCATCTTTAAATTTATGCTTAATTAGTATTAAGCCGATTAGGAGAATGGGGACTGTTGCAGCTAGCTCATGTGAGGAAATTGCTCCTAGGAAAGTTATAAACGAAAGAACCGGATATTTTTCAAACAAGATAAGTGTTGATAATATAAACATCGTAGCTCCTTGGACTTGAATCCCCCCTGCCAAGTAATAAAATGAAGCGACATTTGCTGTACAAATCCCGAAGAAAAAAGAGGTGAAAAATGAAACAATTTTGTTCTTGTATATTTTTTGTACCAATCTAAAGACAAGATAAATATTTACGAAATGGATAAGAAACTGAAAGACCCTGAAAGGTAGTGGATTAAGCCCAAATAAATAATAAAAATTATTATACAAAAACTCTCTAAATATCGGCCTATAAAAGGCAATCCCCCGTGAGTCAAATGGGTAAAACTCAAATAGCTTAATAATTTCCCCGAGACCTCTGTCTGTTATACTAACTTTAAAGTGGAAAAAATCATCATGAGAGAAGTATGTAAAAAGGACCGGATAGTACAAAAAAATTACAATCGAATAAATAAGGATAAAAGGAAAATATTTTTTAAACACGATGATTAATCAATTATACACATGGCTCAAAGAGCGTAAATATTTAATTTTGCTAATTATTTTACTTGCGGTGGTTTATTGGAAATGGTGGCCATCTGGCCCCAGGGTAGCTACCGATTTTCCTAATGTTTCTTCACCTGATTTAAAAATCCAACTTAATATTCCACAGCTTTGGTTTTTAAGAGGCTCAATAGGCTTCGGTGGCTATTCAGTTTTCACGCTTTGGTCGTGGCTAATGGATTTTACTGCAGGGATATTTACCAATTTTGGGTTTACATTTGAAATTTTAGAGCGGTTAATGTTTATTATCCCCACACTTTTAGTGGGTATATATAGCATTTGGAACTTGCTTAAGAAATTAAAATTATCTCAAGTAGGGAGGTTTGTAGCGGTATTTTTTTATTTATCAAATACTTACATACTACTTTTAATTGATGGAGGTCAACTGGGTATAGGATTAGCTTATGCATGGTTTCCTACAGCATATTTACTTTTTTTAAATTCAATTAAAAGTGAGTTTAAATATAAAATATATTCTGGCCTTGCTATGTGGGTTTTGGGAATTTTAGATATTAGGTTTGTATATATTTTGGCAATTTTATTAATATTAAGGTTTATTTTTTTTGGATGGAATTTTGAGTGGATAAAGAGTGGATTCATCGTAGCGATCATTTTTATCGCCCTTAACATTTACTGGATAGCTCCGTTTATTAAATACCCACTTTCAAGTGCCAGATTTTCAGATCTTACAAAAACTTCAGACTTAAATTTTACACAGCTTAAACATTCTTTAACCTTACTCCAGCCCCACTGGCACGAAAATATATTTGGGAAAATCCCACCATTCAGGAAGGAGTTTCTTTTAATTCCAATTCTTGCATTTTTAGCCCCAGTTTTAAGATGGAAGATTAAAGAAGTTTGGTTTTGGGCTGTAGTTGCACTTATTTCTGTTTTTTTAGCAAAAGGGGCAAATTCACCACTGGCAGGTACCTATACTTGGCTATTTACTAATATTCCTGGATTTTCTCTGTTTAGAGATTCGACTAAGTTTTTCTTTTTAATTGCTCTTTCCTACTCTGTTTTGATCGCATTTACTGTTGACGTAATAACAAAAAAATATTTAAAACTTAAGGTGGTTTTTCCGCTTTTAGTTGTATTATATTTTTTATATTTAATCCGACCAGTTTATTTAGGAAAAATGACTGGTACATTTTCGACTCCCCGATATGAAAGTGGGTATTCTACACTTACTACCATATTCGAAAATGATAAGAGTTTCGGACGAATTTTTTGGATCCCATCTAGACCTCCGTTGGGATACGCCTCACCCCTTCACCCATCACTTGAAGCAAGTCGGCTGCAATCACTTCGACCCTTTGCAGTTAGCACGGTCGGCAACTATGAGACACAGAATTTTATAAGAGAAGGGAATTATATGGGTGAGTTGTTTGATATATCAGGTATAAAATATATAGCTTATCCATATTTTGATCCAAAACGCGACGACATGGGTAAAGAGAAAGTAGATTATTACAATACTTTTCATGATCAAATTAGTACCCTTCCTTGGATTTTAGGAAAGGTTTCAGATTTTCCGGTTCCAGTATTTAAAACAAAAGAAAATAAAGACAAATTTTTCCTTTCCCAAAACACATATTTTATACTTGGATCAGATAGGATTTATCAAGAAATCAAAAATTTTGGAGCCAAATTTTCTAATAATGCCTTAATATTTATCGAAGAAAAATCTGGAACCTATGATCTGTTTGACGCAAAGATAATTTTATACGATAAAAACTTAACCGATTTAGCCATTTCCTTGGTTGATAAAGATAAATTTATTTCCCCAAGTGCTGATTTGGATTTTAGCCCCAATCAAACGGAATGGCCTGCCAGCCGAAGCTTTGGCGAAGGCTGGTGGAAGAGGGAAGCGGTTGACCTGGTTTGGTTGCGGAATTTTTTGCAAGGGAAGTATGGGATTGATAATTTAGATTTTGATTACGGAAGTGGTTGGGCTATTGCGGAGGGAAACCTAGAATTAAGAATTATGAATCCCGAATTAAGGAAAGGCGGCGTACTGTATGCAAGGGTAATGGAAAGTAGTAGGGGGGAAACAGTTGAGTTTTGGCAAGAAAAAACGAAAATAGGGGAAGCTAACACTAAAATTAAGGAACCTGAAAAGATAGAGATTAAATTAAAAAAAGCAATTTATGATAAAGCAGATTTTCACTGGATAAGAATAGGCGAAGTTTTGAAAGATTTCAATTTAGATATTAAAACTAAAGGCGATATAAATATAGTCAATTCTCTGGTAACACTTTCTTTGAAAGAAGAAAAAGAACTAATTCAAAAAGTGAAAAGCCTAGAAAGCGAAGGAAAAATCATAAAGTTTAGTGCGGACTTATTTAAAGGTGAAAACAAGGCCAAAGTAATTTATGAGACGCTTGCGCCTACACATTACAAAATTAAAATTGAAGGATTAAAAAGTCCTACCACATTATTCTTTTCAGATATATTTGATAGTGGCTGGGAACTAAATTCCAACAAAGGGTATAGCCTATATAGTTTGATTAATGGGTTTTGGATTGATGGTGATGGTGAATACGATCTTTACTTTGCCCCACAGAAGTATATTGTTCCGGGGTTAATTGTAAGCCTTACCACACTAACTTCTTGTATAATATTTTTAGTATGTTCAAAGAAATTTTCCTAACTAGTACTTTTCGCAACTCTTCAATTACCCTGATTAGCACGATGATTAATGGAGCTTTGGGTGCTATTTTTTATTTTCTTTTAGCTAAATTCTTAGGTTCATCGGAGTTTGGTGTATTTACAATTTTTACAACTTCGATAGCACTTCTGACCGGGATTGTAGATTTAGGAAGCGATCAAGGGATTGTAAGATTTATCCCAAAATATAAAGACAATCCTGACATTCAAAATAAACTTATTAAGCTTTCATTGGGTATTAAATTTATTTCAGGGTTAACTATTTTTTTGTTAATTTTTATTTTCTCTGGTAGTATTTCATCGCTAGTTTTACAAAAACCAGAGTTAACCTCGATTATTGTTTTAATTGGCGTTGGAGTTTTGGCTCAAATTCTTTTCTCTTTTTCAACCTCCCTTTCGCAGTCTCTTGAAAAATATTTTTTATGGAGCGGACTTTTTATTGGAACAAATCTGATAAGACTTTTAATGATTCTTCTCCTTTTTAAGTTTCAGTCGCTTGGTGCTTACTCCGCGGCAGTAATATATTTAGTATTGCCCTTTTTAGGATTTTTGTTTTCATTTATATTTTTGGGTAAAAGATTTTTGTTTTCAAAAGGAGTTCTTGCTTATTTACCCGATCTTTTTAGTTTTAATAAATGGGTAACCGCTTTTGTAATTGTTTCAACAATTGGGTCTCGAATTGAGTTGTATTTTACTGCAAGATATTTAAGCTTATCTTCACTTGGAGTTTATGGACTGGCACTCCAAATCTCTCAAATCATTCCCCAGTTAATGATAGCGATCGGTGCGGTTACTGCACCAAAATTTGCCTCACTTAGCACAAACAAAAAGAATTTAGCCTACACCATAAAATCCGTTTTGTTTACATCGGGACTTGCGACAGTCAGCTCAATAGCATTAGTAATAATTGGTCATTTTGTTTTCAAGTTTGCGGGGAGTGACTTTGACAGCGCAACTATGCCATTTCTAATCCTTGTTGTTGCAATGGCAATATTTTTTTCTACCGCCCCATTCAGAGACAGTGTAATATTTTATTTTAGCAAGCCTCAATTTTTCTTTTACATGGGAATAGCTCACATGGTGATAATATTAGTTACCAGCATAATTTTTATTCCTCGATATTCAATCGTGGGAACAAGCTTGGTTGTCTTAATTGGACAAATATTTATAGCGCTATCTTCAATTTGGTATTTCTTCAAACTATCCAAAAAATGAGCAAATCAATAACAATTCACACACTAGTTCAAAACGAAGAAAAATATTTATGGTTTAGTGTTATGAGTGTAATCGATTTTGTAGACAAGATTTTTATTTGGGATACTGGAAGTACCGACAAAACCATTGGAATTATTAAGGAGATTGAAAAATCAAGGCCAGGTAAGGTTTACTTTAAAGAAGTAGGAAAAGTTGATATGAATGAGTTTACTTTGGTTAGACAAAAAATGCTTGAAGAAACCCAAACTGATTGGTTTATTCTAGTTGATGGCGATGAAGTTTGGTGGCAGGATAGCATTCGCCATTTAGTCTCTGTCATTAAGGCTAAAGGAGATGGTTTGGACACGATTGTCAATAAATACACAAATCTTATTGGAGATATTTATCACTTTCAAGATGAAACCGCAGGTATGTACATGATTGATAGTAAGATAGGATTTTTTAATACTCGTGCGGTCAATCGAAAAATTGATGGTTTGAACGTTGCAAAACCTCACGGTCAACAGGGTTTTTTCAACAAGGACAATGTTTTGATTCAAAACATGGAGCAGGCAAGAAGAGAATTTATTAATAAACCTTCTTATCTACATTTTACTAATCTTTCTAGATCTACTAAAAATTTTGATTTTGATGTTCCGAAGCGAAATTTGAAGTATAAATATGAATTGGGAAAATCATTTCCACTCGATTTTTACTATCCAGAGGTTTTTTTTAGGGAAAAACCGGACATTGTTAGCAATCCATGGTTAAGGAGAGGTTGTATTTATATGGCTAGGGCGAGTATTGAGACGCCACTTAAATTAATTAAACGTAAATTGCTTAGAGTAAGCAAATCTGGATATTAATTAAAATAATCATCAAACCAAAGCTGCAATGCCAGTAAATTCCAAAGTTTTAGCCCCATATCATTTTTACTGCTATGAGATTCAAGTAGAACTTTAATTTTTTCAGTTCCAATCAATTTTGATACAAAAGTGTTCTTTTTTAATAATTTATCCTCGGCGTATTTTTTAAGATTTCCTGAAAACCAATTTCCGAGAGGAATTGAAAACCCTTTCTTCTGCCTATACATATTTTCTTTTGGAACGATATCTTCAAGAGATTTTTTGAGAATATATTTTGTAATCCCATTTTTATATTTTAAATCAAAAGGAATTTGACAGGCAAGCTCAACCATTTTATGGTCAGCAAATGGGGATCTTCCTTCGAGTGAAACCAACATATTGCTTAAATCAGATTTTGCCAAAAGATCGTCGGGGAAATATTGAGTTAGGTCATAATATAAAGCTCTATCCCGAAGATCAGAGGCACCTGATTCATCAAATTTATTTCTAACCAGAATGTGTGATTGAATATCTCCATCGAAGTAGCAATTATAGGACAAGTATCTGTCGGCTAAGGGGGTTTTTCGTTTTTCTAAAAACTTAATTATTTGATTTTTACCCAAAAGTTTGGCAAGTTGTAGCCCGATTGTATTAAGAAGGGGGCCAAATCTGTCTGCACTGACATCTCTATTTAATCTAACCATCCTTGAATCGTACCCAGCAAAATTTTCATCCCCTCCGTCACCATTTAAAATTACAGTCACTTTTTGCCTCGCAGCTTTTGCTACAAGGTAAGAAATGATAAAGCTTGAATTGGCATAAGGTTCTTCGAACTGACGGATTAATTTCGGCAAAATCTCAATAGACTCTGGTTCAACCATGAACTCCGTGTGGTCTGTTTGATACATCTCTGAAATTTTTTTTGCATACCCCCTTTCATCATGTGATTTCTCTTTAAACCCAATTGTAAAAGTTTTAACAGGCGTATTTGAATTTTTGGCCATCATGGCAGTTACGGCGCTTGAGTCGACTCCCCCTGAAAGAAAAACACCAATAGGAACATCAGAAATCATACGAAGCTTGGTAGATTCCTCAAGTGTGGTTAAAATTTTTTCTTTCCAATCGTTCTCTGATAGAGATAGCTTTTTTGAAAAGTTAGGTTTCCAATATTTTTCTTTTTTTAATTTTGGGTTCTTAAGATCTATTATTAAATAATGACCAGGTTCAAGTTTTTTTATTCCGACAAATCCCGTGAGGGGAGATGGAACGTATCCAAAAGTTAGGTAATTGCCAATGGCTTCGTAATCAGGTTCTTTTTTAACCTCATCTTGTGTAAGAATCGCTTTAAGCTCTGAAGCAAAAATAAAAACTTCGGAGGAGAGGTAATATTTTACCGGTTTTTTACCCAGTCTGTCCCGAGCTATAAAAACTTTATTATTTACTTTGTCGTAAATTGCAAAAGCAAACATTCCCCTTAGATGCTCAAGACATGAAACTCCATATTTGTCATAAAGAGCAAGAATTACTTCTGTATCTGAATTAGAATTAAACCTGTATCCCTGTTTTTCTAATAACCTTCTTTCGCTTTGAAAGTTATATACCTCACCATTATATGTAATTACATACTTATTTTTGTAGACCATCGGCATATGTCCATTTTTAGATAGATCAATTATTGCAAGTCTCCTATTAACCAATCCCACTTTTTTATCGTCTGATACATATAACCCCTCATCATCTGGACCTCTATGTATGATTTTTTGAGACATCAATAAAAGATCCTTTTTTTCAACAACTTTATTTCCAAATTGAATTTTACCTGCGATGCCGCACATCGAATCTAGTATAATCTAGAGGTTACTTAAATGGAAACGGGAGAAAAAACACTTGAAATTATGAGTTCCGCTGTTTGGTACAATAATTGGCTTTTAAAACAAATATCAACATATTTGAGGGGAGAAATTTTGGAAGTAGGAGCCGGAATTGGGAACTTTACTTCAAAATTAAGTAAGTATGGAAAAGTTACTGCGATCGATTATGACTCTAGCTACAAAAACGCAAATTATGGCGACATAGAAAAAGGAAAGTATTTTTTTGGTAAAAGAACTTTTGACACAATTGTTTGCATGAATGTCCTGGAACATATAAAGAATGATAAAAAAGCGCTTAAGAATATGTATGAACTGTTAAATATTGGAGGCAAATTAATTTTACTAGTCCCTGCACATAATTGGGCATATGGACAAATAGATAAAGAGCTTGGCCACTTCCGGCGATATTCCAAAAAATCAGTGTCTGATTTACTAATAGCTAATGGTTATTCGCTAATGGTTATTCGCCATTTAAACTGGTTAGGCCTACTTGGTTGGTTCATAAACGGAAAAGTTTTAAAGAAAAGAATTATTTCCCAAGGACAGCTAAATTTTTTTGATAAAATTGCAAAATTGTTTTTGTTTGTTGAAAAATTTGTCAGACCACCATTTGGATTGTCTGTTTTGGTTATAGGAGAAAAAAAGTGATATTAACAATTGTTATCCCCGTTTTTAACGAAGAAGCAACCATAAAGGAAATTATCCGAAGAGTTAAAAAAATAAAGATTCAAAAGGAAATTGTTGTTATTGATGATGCATCAAGTGATAATAGCTTTGAAATTTTAAGTAAGCTATCGGGAATTAAGCTTTTGCGCCACAACGTTAACTTGGGTAAGGGGGCAGCGGTTAGAACTGGTATTAAGAAATCCGTTGGAGAAATAATTCTCATTCAGGATGCTGATCTGGAATATGATCCAAATGACTACCTCAAGCTCCTTCAACCAATTTTAAACGGCGAAGCTAGTATAGTTTATGGAACGAGACTTAAAAATTACCCTGTTAAAATTTTTGGAAAGAAACATACGCCATTCTTGACACATTATTTTGGAAATAAACTATTAAGTTTCGCAACAAGAATTTTATACAGCAATAATCTAACAGATATGGAAACAGGTTATAAGGTCTTTAGGAAAGATGTTCTAAAAAATATTAAGTTAGAATCAAATAGATTTGAATTTGAACCAGAAATCACAGCAAAAATTTTAAAAGCCGGATATAAAATTTATGAAGTTCCCATAAAAGTAAACCCCAGGGGTTATGATGAGGGGAAGAAGATAACATGGAAAGATGGTTTTAAAGCCATCTGGACTTTAATTAAATATAGATTTATTAACTGATATATAAGCAGAGCTTGTTAGAATATCATGAAAATAGCAATTCTAAGTTTTTATAGTGGAATTAATAACAGGGGAGCTGAAACCTGGGCGGAAGAAGTAAAAAATAATTTGAATAGTGAAGTAGAGATATTTACTAAATTTTGGGACTCATTAAAATACTGGACTAATTTTGATGTAGTTATTCCAACTAATGGCCACTGGCAGGTCTTTCTATGTCGTTTAGTAACATGGGTTAAAGGTAAGCCGATGGTGGTTTTTGGTCATTCGGGTCTTGGAGCTGATGACAAATGGAATTTATTATGTTCCCCTGATGTTTTTGTCGCATTTTCGACATATCAAAAACAGTGGGCTGAAAAATTCAAATTACCTTGGACAAAAGTAGTTATGATTCCACATGCGGTGGACATTAAGAGGTTTACACCAGCTAAGACAAAACCAAAGCGTTCCCCCCTTTCGGGTGGTAAAAATATAATTCTTTTTGTTGGAGCAAACACTCCAAGTAAACGAATTGAACTAGTCAAAGAGGCTGTTGAATTCATCCCAGATGCCGAATTTCTAGCTGTTGGGAAAGGAAATCCAATTGAAACCTCATTTAATAAAATGCCTGAAATTTATAAAAAGGCAGATGTGTTTTGTTTTGTGCCACATCCCTGGGAAGCGTTTGGTTTGGTATTTCTGGAAGCAATGGCATCCAATCTTCCTGTGGTTACAACTGACGATCCAATCCGGCGCGAGATAGTGGCAGATGCCGGAATCTTTGTCGATAGTCCGAAAAATCCAAAAGAACTTTCGGAAGCTATTAGAAAAGCTTTGAAAATTAATTGGAGTGACAAGCCAAGAGGTCAGGCAGAAAATTTTTCTTGGGATAAAATTAGAATAAAATATGAGGAATTATTTAAAAGCTTAATATGAAACTCTCAGTTACAATAATTACCTTAAACGAAGAAAAAAACTTAACTAAATGTTTAGAATCTGTAAAAAATATTGCAGATGAAATTATAGTGATTGACTCGGGAAGCACTGATGAAACTGTTAAAATCGCTAAAAAATTTGGCGCGCGAGTTTTTTTTCGAAAGTTCGATAATTATGCCAATCAGAAAAATTTTGCCTTAGAAAAAACCGGTGGAGATTGGATTTTATCAATAGACGGTGATGAAGAAATAACGCAGGAACTTGCACCCGAGATAGAGGAAGTCACTAAAAGTACTATATATAGCGCATATTCTATACCTAGGAAAAATATTATTTTTGGGAAATTTATTAAATATACTCGTTGGCAACCGGAATTAGATAGACATGTTTGGCTTTGGAAAAAAGGAATGGGGAAATGGGTGGGGGAAGTTCATGAAGAGCTTGAGGTTCGTGGAAAGATAGGAAAATTAAAAAATCCCAAAATTCATTACCAATACGATACTGTTTCAGAATTTTTAACAATGATGAATAAATATTCAAGCTTGGAAACAAAAAACGAAAACCCTATTTACCATTTTTTGGTTAGATATTTCTATAGGCTTGGATTTCTTGATGGTTGGAGAGGTTTTGTACTTTCATATCTTATGGCTATTTATTATCTCGAAATCTGGGTTAAAAAGTGGGAGAGGCAAATATGATTTTTTTAATATTAATAATTTTGGCTAATGTTTTAATTTTAAGTAAACTTAATTTTCTTCCTTATCCTGAGCTTTTTGTTTATCCCTATTTAACCAACCATGGCCTTGTTCCCTATAGGGATATATTAGATCAGCATTTCCAGGGGCTTATGTTTTTCCCTATTAATTTGGGTAGCCTAGGAATGAATACGCCGGGATCTGCAAGACTTTGGCAGTATGGAACTGTAGCCATTATCCACATCCTTTTATTTCTAGTCGGAAAACAAATTTTTAAATCCAATCTCAAATCTTTACAGCAAAGCTGGTTATTTATCCCCAATCTCTTTTTCCTGACCTGGCAACCATATTTTGAAGGCTGGGTACTCTGGATTGATTCCTTTTTACCTATTTTTACACTTACTTCGCTTTACCTCTTTAAAGTAAAGAGGGTTTTTTGGTCAGGATTTTTCTTAGGGTTAGCACTTTTATTTAAACAAATAATATTGCCTCTAATTGTTTTAGTTGGAATTTACATTTTATTTAAAGAGAAAAAGTTTAGGTCGTTAGTTATTTTTGGGTTTGGGGTGATTTTACCTGTGACTTTTTTGTCTTTATATATAACTAACTTGGGGGTTTGGAAAGACTTTATATTTTGGACAATTACATTTAATCTAACTACATTTGCCGAGATGGGTAGGAAGTTTGGAATTTTTAGCCAGTGGGTTCGCGTGATTGGAGTCTATGGATTTGCCATTTTTTCTCTCTTTAGCGGTAAGTATAGGAATGATGTAATTTTGATTGGTATATTTTTAATGGGGTCCATGGCTTCTATTTATGCAAGATTTGATTTTATTCATCTTCAGCCAAGCTTGCCATTTGTTGCACTTTTGAGTGCTATTTCAATTAATCGGCTTATCAAAAAGAAGTACTTGAAAATGTTGATAGCTGTTTATGCTTTAACTTCAATATTTCTTTTAACTCAATTCTATAGGGGAAATATGGGAGATAGAGTTTTATTTTTTGGTAGTTCAGAAAATAAAGTTGTAGCTGAAATTCAAAGATTATCATCTGCTGATGAAAAGATATTTGCTTTGGGAACCCTTCCGCATATTTATCAATTGGCAGACAGGCTCCCACCAGGTAATATCTTTGTTTTTCAGTTCCCTTGGTTTATGATTGAGGTGGAGGATAGAATACTCGAGGCTGTAATTAGTGACTCTCCCAGAGTAGTTATTAGAGATTTAACATCAGAAGTGGAGGGTCACAAACTTATTTCCTTTATGCCAAAAATTAATAAATATATTGAAGATAAATATAAAACAGTAGAAAGAATTGAAAATATAGAAATTATGGTAGTTAAATGATTATTGCGATTGATATTAGTCAGATTGTTTATGGAACAGGTGTTTCTCATTACCGAGAAAACCTTGTTAAGAGTTTGCTTCAAATTGACGGTAAAAACGAATACGTACTTTATGCTGGATCATTAAGGAGAAAACGTGATGTTTTGAATTTTTTTCCTCAAACAAAAATTTTTCCAATCCCCCCAATTCTAGCAGATATTGTTTGGAACAAATTACACATTCTACCCATTGAAAGGTTAATAGGAAGAGTTGATATAGTTCACACTTCTGATTGGGCTGAGCCACCCTCTAGTGCTATCAAAGTTACAACAGTTCATGACATTATCCCCATTAAATTCCCAAAGCTTACACCATCTATTATTATATCTACTCATAAAAAAAGACTTGAGTGGGTAGCTAAAGAATCCAAAAAGATAATCGTTCCCAGCGAGAGTACTAAAAACGATTTGATTGATTTAGGTTTTTCTGAACATATAATAAGAGTTATTCCAGAAGCTCCCAACCTAATAAAAGCTTCAAGTGATGATGTAGTTAGAATAAAAACAAAATATGGAATTCGTGAGGACTACATAATTTCGATTGGAACCAAGCCCTGGAAAAATACACAAAGAATAATTGAGGCTTACCATCTTTCAAAATTCGGAAAAAATTTAAAATTAATAATTATTGGTGAAAAAAAAGGAACGAGTTTTCAAGATGAGCGGGGAGTTAGATTTTTGGGTCATATTGAAAATAATGATTTATCTGCCCTACTAACAGGATCTCAAGTTTTAGTATTTCCTTCACTTTATGAAGGCTTTGGGATTCCAATACTTGATGCTTTTAATTGCTGTGTACCTGTGGTTACTTCCAACCTTTCTTCCATGCCTGAAGTATCAGGAGATGCGGCAATCTTAGTTGATCCATATAATATAAATTCAATTGCAGACGGGATCGAGAAAGCACTTCGTGGCCCCAAGGGCCTTATCAAAAAAGGTCTTGCTCGTGTCAAAGACTTCTCCTGGACTAAAACTGCAAAAATGACTCTGGATGTATATAATGAAGCTAAGCAGTGACGAATTTGTGTTTGAGGGTTTCGATGTTTTTTCCGTGTCTATCAAGCCTTGTTTGTTGGGCTTCAGATTTCCGATCGAGTGATTCAGTGGTCATTTTTACACCCTTTAAGTCACTTTCAATCACATCTAATCTATTATCAATTTTTTCTAGTTCAGGAAGAACTACCTCTCTAAAACTTTCTCCGAAAAGATCATAGAAATCTTGTTTATCCTTCTTATTCATAATACATAATATTCTTGTTTCAGATAACCTGTCAACGAGATATAATCAGATCATGGTTATTGGAATTGATGGAAATGAGGCTAATGTTAAGGGGCGTGTGGGGGTAAATGAATATGCCTTTCAAATTATCCGTAATCTTAGGAAACTACAGGAAAAGGGTGAGTGCCAAGATTGTCTTATAGTATATCTTAAAGATAAACCTCTATCTGATCTTCCGAAAGAAACGCAAAAATTCAAATATAAAATTATTCATGGAAGTAACTTTTGGATTATCAAAAACTTAATGCCATATCTATTTAAAAATCCAGATAAGATAGACATTTTATTCTCACCAAGCCACTATACGCCGATCATAACACCGATGCCTAGAGTTTGCGCAATTATGGATCTCGGATACCTCAAATATACGGAACAATTTGAGAAAAAAGTGTTTTGGCAGTTGAAATGGTGGAGTGCTGTCTCAATTTTAGCGTCAAAAAGAATTATTACGATATCAAATAGCACAAAAAGTGACATTGTACGACACTATCCATTCTCCAAACAGAAAGTTTACGTTACATATCTAGGATATGATTCAAAAAGATTTAATAGTAATATTTCGGATGAAGATGTGCGACGTATTAGAAATAAGTACTCCATAGTTGATGACTATATCTTATATTTGGGCACACTCAAGCCAAGCAAGAATGTCGAAGGCCTTATAGATACATTCGATAAGATTAGGGTCAACTATCCGACTTTGAGGCTAGTAATAGCTGGAAAAAAGGGTTGGCTTTATGATTCAATTTATGCAAAGGTCAAAAAATTGGGCTTATGGCCCTGGACCGTACAAACAGGCTTTATTCCAGAAAAAGATAAACCGGCACTTATTGCTGGTGCTAAAGTTTTTGTCCTTCCGTCATTTTGGGAAGGGTTTGGTCTTGATGCCTTATATGCTATGGCTTGTGGGGTACCTGTAGTTGTCTCAAATGTTGGTTCGCTTCCCGAAGTGGTTGGCAATGCCGGAATTTTAGTTGACCCTAATAGTATTGATAGTATTGGTAAAGGTTTAATAGAAGTTCTCTCGGCCGATAAAAAAAAGTATAATGGTATATCTGCTGCTGGAGTATTGCAGGCCAGAGAGTTTTCTTGGGAGAAGACGGCAAGGCAAACATTAGATATTTTAAAAAATGTTAATACAAAAAATAATTAACCGTCTATACAATTATTGGCTTGACACAGAGCTTATGTATTTAAGATGGGTAGGACATATTCCGTCACATACCATCCGCAAATTTAAATACAGATTTTTTGGGATGAAAATAGGAAAAGGCTCAACTATTCATATGTGGGCTAATTTTTTTCAACCGGAAAACATTGAAATAGGCGAAGATACTATTATTGGTGACCATGCATTTTTGGACGGTAGAGAAAAACTCACCATAGGTAGTCATGTTGACATAGCTTCAAGTGTGATGATTTATAACTCTGAACATGACGTTAACAGTGATAATTTTTCTGCTAGCTATGGAAGTGTCGAAATAGGGGACTTCGTTTTTATAGGTCCCAGGGTAACAATTTTGCCTGGGGTTAAAATTGGCCGCGGGGCAATTATTGCGGCTGGGGCGGTTGTAACCAAAGATGTTGCCGATTTTGCAATAGTCGGAGGGGTTCCAGCAAAAATTATTGGTGAGCGCACAAACAAAAATCCTCAATATAAACTAGGCAGGGCTAGATTATTCCAATGAAGAATGTATTTAGTATATTGTATATAGTATTTAGCCTACTTTTTTTGATTTATTTATCACTCCCAGAACCCAAGTTCCCTACAGCATTATGGGATTTTATGCCGTCGGATCAACCGGCAGACAGAGAAACTCCATTAAGGCGTGGCTATTATACAAATGTGACACGTGACCAGCTTATAAGCCATTATTCTAAAGAGTTTAAATGGGGGGTACGCCTTAATTATCCTCCAGAGATGGCAAAAACTTTAGTCCGTGACCAAACAAGTAGCTCGTTTTTAGAAGAAATAGTCCACCCTATGCGTGAATCTTTATATATTAACGGTTATGAACCTACACCTGACAAAGAAATCCTGACAGCAAACGGCGTTGGTTACAAGCAAAAAACCATAATTAAATATGTTGGGTCTAATATTTTTATCAGGATTTTTATTGGCATTGCCACAATGTTTGTTATGTGGGTTTTGATTAATGAATGGGTAAAAACATCAAAAAGGAAACTTTGGATATAATGGATCTCTCAATTGTAATTGTAAGCTTTAATACAAGTAGCATTTTAGCTTCTTGTATTAAATCAGTTAAAAAATACACAAAGGGTGTAACTTATGAAATTATAGTTGTTGATAATGCATCAGCCGATGATTCTGTAAAAATATCTATGAGTTTGGGAGCGAAAGTAATTAGAAATTCAAAAAATTTAGGTTTTGCTACAGGTAATAATATTGGTACCAAAAATTCCAGTGGGGAATACATCTTGTTTTTAAATTCAGATACCTTGATACACGATAATGTTTTGGGTGAGATGGTTGACCATATGAAGAAAAACCCAAAGGTTGGGGTATCAAGCAGTGGGTTAAAAAATAAAGATGGTAGTCTTCAAGCTACAGGTGGATATTTTCCGACTTTACTACGAGTTTTTTCTTGGATGATAATTCAAGACTTTCCATTTGTGGATAAACTGATTAAGCCATTCCACCCACTTCATTCAAAATCATTTTTTTCAAAAGGGACTGATTTTTACGGATCCAAAAAACAACTTGATTGGGTAACTGGAGCCTATCTTTTAACTCGAAAAGAAATTTTAAAGCAAACTAATGGATGGGATGAGACTTTTTTTATGTATGTTGAAGAGGTCGATTTATGTTTTAGAATAAAAAATCTTGGATATGAGGTTTGGTATTTACCTAAATGGAAGATTACACATTTGGGAGGTGCAAGTTCTAAAACCAGCGAATTTGCCCTACTTAAGGAGTACGAAGGAGTTAAAAAATTTTATTCCAAACATTATCCACGTTGGCAATATCCGGTTTTGAGAATGTTTCTTAAGGTGGGAGCACTGGGTAGAATTATTCTTTTTGGTATTCTCGAGGGGTTGGATTCGGTAAAAATTTATGCAAAAGCTTTTAGGATTGCTTGACAAAATTGTTAAATATTTAGGTGCGGCTTTAATTATTATTATCCCGCTTTATCCAAAGTTTCCCTTTATTCATATCCCTGGGACATATGTTTCTGTCAGGGTCGAGGACTTTTTGATTGTTCTTGTGGCTATTTATGTATTTATTAAATTTGTCTCAAACTTAAAAATTCATTTTAAAAATAATATAGTAAACTCGATATTTTTATTTCTTGCAGTTGGTTTTATCTCTCTTCTTTCGGCCAACTTAGTTACAGGAACTGTAACGCTCCACATTAGTCTTTTACATTTTATACGAAGAATTGAGTATTTTATCCCATTCTTCTTGGGTTACTTAATTTTTAGAGATGATAAAAATTATAAAAATACTTTGTCATTTTTGTTTAAGTCATTAATAATTGTTATTATTGTTGCATTTATCTATGGATTCGGGCAAAGATATTTTGGTTGGCCAGTTATAATTACACAAGATCAAGAATATTCAAAAGGTGTAGCATTAAAATGGACTTCTGGTAGCCATTTAAGCTCAACATTTGCAGGACATTATGATTTGGCGAGCTATTTAGTGTTAATCCTGCCTACTTTTGTAGTCCTTTTTTTTACTCTTGGGGGAAAAACTCAAAAAATTATATTAGGTTCTGTGGTTATAATGGGATTGTGGCTTTTAGCTGGAACACTATCTAGAATTTCAATTCTATCCTATTTTTTATCAACCGCATTTGCCCTTTTTTTTATCAAAAAATACAAAGAAATCATTTTCGTGTTTATTTTAAGTATTATTTTGTTTGGGTCGAGCATGAATCTTTTAGGACGATATTCAAATTTAAGAAATATTTTTTCTTACTTAACCCCAACGGTTAAGGCTCAAGAGCTATTGGTGTCTACACAAAAACCGCCAGTCATTGAAGATAGATCAACCTCAATAAGACTTAATGCAGAGTGGCCAAGGGCAATTCGAGCATTTTTGAAAAATCCGCTTCTAGGAACCGGGTATTCTTCTATAAGTCTAGCAACAGACAATGATTATTTAAGACTTTTGGGAGAGGTGGGAATATTGGGTTTTTCAGCTTTTGTTTTAATAATCGTACGAGTCGGCCATCTTTTTATTAGAATAAGACCCTTGATTAGCAGTTTTTCAAAGATAGAACAAGCTGTTATAACAGGAACTGCGGGAGGAATTTTAGGAACACTTTTAAATGCGTTATTTATTGATGTCTTTGAGGCATCAAAATTTGTTACAACCTTTTGGCTTATGATAGGAATGTCCGTGTATTTGATACAAAAGAAACTAAATGAACAAAATATTTAGACTTGAGTATATAATATTATCAGTAATAATAATTTTGGGCTTTTTAGTGAGACTTTACAAAGTAGATAGTCCAATTGCAGATTGGCATTCGTGGCGTCAGGCTGATACCGCTTCTGTGTCACGAAACTTTGCTCAAAATGGAATTGATATGTTGCGTCCCAAATATGACGATATATCAAGTATACAAACGGGTATTTTTAACCCAAATGGATATCGGATGGTAGAACTCCCTATTTATAACGCAGTTCATGCGTCCCTTTTTAACTTGTTTGGCAGATTCAGTCTAGAAAAATGGGGTAGGATATTGACTGCATTTATATCAACCATCACAGGTCTCTTTTTATTTTTATTAGGAAAAAAACATTATTCAGTTAAGGTCGGGTTAGTTGTCTCCTTTTTTTATATGTTTTTGCCTTTTAACATTTATTTTACCAGAGTAGTTTTACCAGATCCTTTGGGGGTACTTTTTGCTATTTCTGGCCTTTATTTTTTCGGAATTAATACGTTCTTATCAGGAATGCTTTTTGGACTAGCTTTTCTTCAAAAGCCATTTTTTGCTGTATATTTATTTCCACTGATACCTGAATTATTAAAAAAAGAAAATTTCAAAAAAAATTTAGCATTTGGTTTTTTGGTATTTAGCCCCTTTATTTTTTGGAGATTGTGGATTAGTCAATTTCCTGAAGGTATCCCATTTTATAAATGGGCTTTTAATGGGGATAGAATTAGATTTCACCCCGCCTTTTTCAGATGGTTATTTGGAGAGCGAATTGGAATTTTGATTTTAGGCGCTGGGGGAGTTGCTCCATTTGTTTTTGGGCTTACTATAAAACTGAAGAATAAATTTAATTTATATTTTGTAATTGGTGCGATTACCTACCTGACGGTGGTTGCAACTGCCAACGTTCGACACGATTATTACCAAATATTAATAATACCAATGATTGCCATGACCCTTGCCCTGGGATCAATTTCACTTTGGAAACGATCAAAAATAATATTGTTAACATCAATTTTGGTGATGTTTTTGATTGGATGGGATAGAATCAAGCCTTTTTATCAAATTAATCATCCAGAGTTAATGGAAGTGGGCAAGATAGTTGATGAAAAATTACCAAAAGATGCTGAAATTATAATCCCATATAACGGAGATACGGCATTTTTATATCAAACTAAAAGACGTGGTTGGCCAGCCGTTGATGATTCTATAGAAAATATTATTAAAAAAGGTGCAGATTATTATGTCTCTCTTGATATAGGAGGTATAGATTCAGTTAACTTTGCCAAAAAATTTAAAACATTAGTTAAAACCGACAAATACATTATCCTCGACCTTCACGCAAAATTATGAAAATATTAATGCTCACGCCGTATTTACCCTTTCCTCCATCTTCTGGTGGGCAAATTAGATCGTATAATCTAATAAAGCACTTAAGTAAAAAACATGAGATTACATTATTTTCATTAATCAAGGATGATTCAGAAAAAAGGTTTATTCCTGAACTAGAAAAATATTGTAAAAAGGTTAAAGTCTTTAAAAGGTCAAAATCTCCCTGGACTCTACGTAATATTCTATTAACTGGTTTTGGTCCTTATCCATTTTTAGTTATTAGAAATCTTTCATCGAAAGAAAGATCTGCCGTTAAAGAAGAAATCCAAAAAAATAAGTATGACTTGATTCATGCAGAGACTTTTTATGTTATGCCCCATATTCCTAGTACTAAAGTTCCTATTCTTTTAGTAGAACAGACTATCGAATACCTTGTTTATAAGCATTATGTAGAGGGACTTAAAAATCTCTTGTTAAGATTGCTTCTTTCTATAGATGTGGCAAAGCTTAGATTTTGGGAAACTAAGTTTTGGAAGAAAGCTGATGGAGTTGTTGCTGTGTCGCAAGAGGATAAAAGAGTAATGCTTGACCTAGCCCCAAAACTTGAAGTGGGTCTTGTACCCAATGGAGTGAATTTAGATTTTTTTAAATTAAAAACATCATGGAATGAAAATGAACAAAAAGTATTGTTTGTAGCAAACTTCAAGTGGCTGCAAAATATCGAAGCCGCAGAACTTTTATTAAATGATGTTGCCCCTTTCATATGGTCCAAAAATCCAAAAGTTAAAATATGGATTGTTGGTCAATATATCCCGAAAAATATTTTATCGAGAAAATCTAAAAGAATATTCGTAGATAATTTAAAAGAAGATGACCAGGAAGGTATAAGGAATGCTTATTATAAAGCCTCGGCTTTTGTTTCCCCTCTAAAGGGGCCGGGGGGAACCAGACTGAAGCATTTCGGGGCAATGGCAGCCAAGCTTCCCCTTATTACAACCTCTGTGGGATCTGAAGGATTGGGTGCGACTGACGGAGTTAATATTATCATCAAGGATGATCCAGAATCAATGGCGGAGGCGACTGTTAATATTCTTTCGGATGAAAAGTTTGCGAAAAAAATTTCAACAAATGCCAGGAAGCTGGTTGAAGAAAAGTATAGTTGGTATAAAATGAGCCAATATCTAGATCAAATCTATAACAAACATAGTTTGATATAATCTGCGATTATGAACAAACTCGAACTCTCAATAATAATTCTTAGTTTTAATACAAAAGACCTTCTTCGTGATTGTCTTAATTCATTAAAAAAGGTAAAGGGTGAGGCTTTATTTGAGGTTATTGTTGCCGATAATGGTTCAATTGACGGAAGTATTGAAATGGTTGAAAGCGATTTCTCAAACGTCAAGCTTATTAAAAACGATGATAACCTGGGATTTGCTAAGGGTAATAACGCTGCAAGAAAAGTCGCCATGGGCAAAAACATCCTTTTTCTTAATTCCGATACAGTTGTATATAAAAACACAATTAGAGAAACGATCAAATATTTAAACAGCAATAAAAACATTGGGGCTGTGACTTGTAAAACAGTTTTGGTTAATGGGAAGCTGGATCCCGATTCAAGACGGAGATTTCCTACACCTTTGATTTCCTTTAATAGGTTGATTTTGGGGAACGGCAAATTATATTGGTATAGGGATGTAAATGAAAATTTGACACACGAAGTGGAAGTTATCCAGGGGGCATTTTTTCTAACGCGTAAGAAAATTTTAGATGAAGTTAACTGGTTTTCTGAAGAATATTTTCTTGATGGAGAGGATATTGATCTTTGTTGGAAAATTAAAGAAAAGGGTTATAAAATTTATTACTTTCCAAAAGTTTCCATACTTCATCTTAAAGGAGCTTCTAAAGGAAAAAATGAAACAAAGAAAAAAGTCCCACTAACTTCACGTCTAAAGTTTCGGATGGCTTCAGTTAATTCAATGGAAATTTTTTACAAGAAGTTTCTATGGAAACGTTACCCGTTACCTATAAATCTTCTTGTTTTAACTGGAATAAAGTTATTGAAATTGGGTCGTTTTGTTAGAACCATACTTCATTGAAAATATTGATCGACGCCAGAATTTACGGCCCAGAACATGCAGGCAACGGTAGATATACAATGAATTTAGTAGAAAATCTGGCAAAAATTGACAAAGTGAATAAATATGTAATATTGCTAAGAAAAGATAAACTTGGTATAAATTTACCTAAAAGTTGGCAAAAAGTTAAAGCAGATTTTAGACATTATAGTTTTTCAGAGCAACTTTATCTTCCTTTTCTTATCTCAAAATATAAACCAGATATTGTTCACTTTCCCCATTTCAACGTACCACTTTTTTACTTTGGAAGATTTATTGTAACAATTCATGATCTTATTATGCATAAGTTTATTGGCGGGGAGGCCACAACCAGACCGTTTCCTATTTACCAAATTTGGCGACTTGGTTATTACATATCATTTGCAAAAGCTGTTATGGGTTCGGTCAGAATAATAGTTCCAAGTAGTGTCATTAAAAACGAACTAGTTAACTGTTACAAAATAAAAAATGAAAAAGTGGAGGTAATATATGAATAGTTATTTTTTATATGTGGGTAGTGCCTATCCACATAAAAACCTTGATAGATTAATTAGTGCAATTAATTTACTAAAGGTAAATTTATGTATAGCTTCAAGTAGAGATGTATTCACTAAAAGACTCGAAGTAAATAAAAACAAATACGTAAAACTTTTGGGATTTGTACCAGATAACAAACTTAAAAGTCTTTATAAAAATTCAATTGCTTTTGTGTTTCCGTCTCTTTCAGAAGGTTTTGGACTTCCTGGAATTGAAGCGATGAAAGCAGGGACCCTGGTTTTATGTAGTGATATTCCAGTATTCCGAGAAGTTTACAAAAATGCAGCTATATATTTTAATCCGCTTGATTCAAATTCAATTATAAAGGTTTTAAAGATGGCACTAAATTTGTCTGAATTCGAGAGAAAATCTAAAATCACCTACGCTCAAAAATTCGTCAAGCGCTACAGCTGGCACAAAATGGTCAAAGAAACGTTAAATGTTTATGAAAAATCCGTGTACTAGTACACGGATACAAACTACCTTTTAACATCTGTTCTTTTAAACCCTGTATACTCAATAAATTTTTTGAGATATTTGGGATTACCTGTTTTAATATAAGCTTTTTTACCAAATTCTATTTCTACCTTTTCCACCCTTTGACTAATTAATTCAAAGCACTTTGGGTATCTATCTTTTAATTTTTGCACTTGGAGTGCAGTTTGCTTCCCGATTCTATAATCTTTACTAATAGCTTCAAAAGTAAGCCCTTCATCTAGAAGTTGAGAAATCAAAATTCTTCTTCCGATTTTAATTCTTTCGTCGCTGGTTAGTATTCCTCTTATGATTTCTTCAACTTCATTGCCATCTTTTGCTGCCAAAAACGCAGCCCTTAACTTATTTAAAGCCTCAAACACTTCCTCTTTAAGTAGAAATTTATATCTTCTCATTTAAATCTATGTACTAGTATACGGATATAAGTTTAGTATAAACGGTTTTTGGTGTAAAATTCAAACGATGAAAACGGCTATTGTGTATGACAGGGTAAATAAGTGGGGTGGGGCGGAGAGGGTACTTTTAACTCTCCATGAAATGTTCCCTGACGCACCACTTTATACTTCTGTTTATGATCAAAAAAATGCGGCTTGGGCAAAGATTTTCCCCAAAATCCACACTTCATTTATACAAAAAATTCCTTTTGCCAAAAGTTGGCATGAGGGATTGGGATGGCTAATGCCCCTAGCTTTTGAGCAATTTAATTTTAATGAGTATGATTTGGCAATTTCGGTTACTAGTGAGGCGGCAAAAGGAATTATTACAAAACCGGGTACAAAACACATTTGCTACATGTTGACACCTACTCGTTATTTATGGAGTCATTATGATTTGTATTTTAAAAATCCGATTTTGCGGTTTATTTCAAAACCAGTTATCAACTATCTGAGAGCTTGGGACAAAATTGCGTCTACTCGTCCTGATAAAATAATTGCAATATCAACTGAAGTAAAAAGAAGAATTAAAAAATATTACGATCGAGATTCTGAAGTAATATTTCCATCATGCAAAACCTGAAAGAGTATTATTTATATGTGGGTCGACTGGTAAATTATAAAAAAGTTGAACTTTTGGTTAAAACTTTTAATAAACTAAATAAAAAACTAGTAATTATTGGCACTGGAAGTCGTACATATAGCTTAAAGCATATGGCATATAGCAATATTAAATTTGTTGGTCAAGTTAGCGATGAAGTATTAATAGATTATTATAAAAATGCCAAAGCTTTGATAATGCCACAAGAGGAGGATTTTGGAATTGTTGCAGTTGAAGCACAGAGCTTGGGTGTTCCAGTAATTGCACACAAGAAAGGCGGAGCTCTTGACACTGTTATAGATAATCAGACTGGGATTTTATTTGATGAACAAAATGAAGAGAGTTTGACTCGTGCAATTGAAAAGTTTGATAAAATGAGCTTTAATAGAAGAACGCTAATAGCCAATGCTCAAAAATTTTCTAAAGAAGTTTTCAAGAGACGACTACAAAAAGCACTTATTCGCTTTGTTGGTGGTTGGGGGTGGCGGAACGCGTCTATGGCCGGTTTCAAGAGTTAACTCTCCAAAACAATTTTTAAAGCTTTTTGATAATAAAACTTTAACCCAGATCACTTCGTATCGTTTTAACAAAATTCTTCCCTGGGAGAAAATTTTTGCAGTGACGACTTCTAGCCAATATAAAAAAGAAATTATAGATGAGGTACCCGAATTTCTAGCCGAAAATATTATTGTTGAACCGATGAAAAGAAATACTGCGGCTGCGCACGCGCTAGGAGCTGTCTATATTTTAAAAAAAGATTCTAAGGCAGTTATTCTAAACGAAGCAGCGGATCATCTAGTTGACCCCCAAAGAGAGTATTTAAAAAATTTACTTTCCTGTGCTGGGGCAGTATATGAAAAGGATTTATTGTTGGCTATTGGTATTAAACCGACATATCCAAATGTTGGTTACGGGTATATTAAATTGGGAGACAAATTAAGTGAATCCGACGGTAAACATATATTTAAATTAGAAGGGTTTACAGAAAAGCCAGAATTGAGTGTTGCAAAGGAATATTTGCAATCAGGAAAATATTTTTGGAATGCCAATCAATATGTTTGGGGAGCACAGAGTTTCCTTAATGCCTTGAATCTACACGCTCCTAAAATAGCAAATGGCATGCAGAAAATAGCCGATGCTTTAGGGCAAAAAAATGAATCAGAAACGACAAAATCTGTATATGAGGACTTACCTGACATATCAGTTGATTATGCGGTAAGCGAAAAAGCCAAGAATTTTATTATGGCAATTGCTGATTATGGATGGACTGATATAGGTGATTGGAAAGAAGTTTGGGAAAATATCCCAAAGGATCATGGTGGCAATGTGATAATAACTAAAGAAGAAAATAAAGCTGAAGTTATAAATATCGACACAACTGACGCTTTGATATATACAGATAGAAGGCTCATTGCAGTAGTTGACGTGGACAATCTCGTTATAGTCGATACCGAAGACGCACTGTTGGTAACAACCAAAAGTCGCGCACAAAGTGTTAAGAAAATAGTTGAAAAACTAAAAGAGGAAAACAGAAAAGAGCTTCTATAAAATGTACTACGAAATAGTTAAAAGAATAATAGATATTTTATCCTCGATTTTTTTAATTGTTTTATTTTCTCCTGTAATGCTTGTGGCTTCGATGATAACAAAGTTGACCGCTCCTGGTCCTGTGCTTGTAGAAAAGAACAATGCCCATATGAGAAGGATTGGGAAGGATGGCAAAATATTTAGGTTGTATAAATTTCGATCAATGCCGGTTAATTCGGATCGGTTGATAACAAAGGACCCACGATTTAAAAAACTTTATAAAGAGTATAAGAAATCTAGTTTTAAATTGCACAATGACCCAAGAGTTACAAGATTTGGTAAATTTATGAGAAAGTATTCTATTGATGAGATGCCGCAACTTTTTAACGTTTTAAGGGGTGAGATGAGCCTTGTGGGGCCAAGACCTTATCATGCCGATGAGCTTACAGAGCAGAAAATGCAATATCCTGGTACAGAGGGGTCTATTAAAGAAACGCAGACTGTCAAACCCGGAGTTACGGGTTTTTGGCAAGTTTCAGGAAGAAGTGAGATCAATTTTGATAAGCGAATCGAAATGGATGCATACTACGCTAGAAAAAAATCTCTACTTTTAGATATCCTAATAATAGTCAAAACTCCATTTATAATGATAAGTGGTAAGGGAGCAGTGTGATATTATATTTATAAGTATGGAAGAATCTGTCTTAATTCCGAAAATTGATTTAGGAAGTAGCCCTCAACCTCAACCAGAACTTGAGGTTAAACCCAGAGTTTCAAAAAAAACTCTACAAGTTATTGCTGTAGTTTTAGGTATTCTCCTTTTAGGAATTATTATTCCTGCTTTTTTTGTTTATCAAAGTGGACAAAATTTGTTAGTTTCATCCCAAAAACTTGCCACTCTTGCTGATACTGGGAATTTATCTGCAGTTAAAAATGAAATTCCAAATGTTAAAAAAGACTTAAGCAGGGTTAGAACGAGCTATTTTATTTTTTCTTGGACTAGAATAATACCCTTTTTAGGTGGTTACACTAAAGACTTGGGCCATATTATAAAGGCGGGCGATGCTGGCCTTGACGCTTTTGACATTGTTGTCACAACTGCGCTACCGTACGCTGACGTTTTAGGATATACATCAGAAGTAGATGGAGCAAAAACAACACAAGAGAGAATCGATTTTATAGTTAAAGCAATCCCTGACATCATACCTAAGCTTGATGAGATCTCGTCAAAACTTAAGATAGTAAAAACAGAAATTGACGAAATTGACCCTGAAAGATATCCGGACAAATTCAAAGGAAAAGAAATTAAGAAAATTATTATTAAAGCTCAATTCTTCATTGATCAGGGAACGGACTTTGTGACTGAAGGCAAACCACTTTTAGAAATAGCCCCGTACATTTTAGGGATTGATGGACCACGTAAATATCTGGTCCTTTTCCAGAATGATAAAGAACTTCGTCCCACCGGAGGATTTCTTACAGCATATTCAGTTACAAAAGTAGAAAATGCAAAATTCGAGCCAGTTTCTTCTAATGATATTTATAATTTGGATGCAAAATACAAACCAAATATCCCAGCACCCGACCCTATCATCGCTTATATTAAGGGTCCTTACGTTCTTTCGAAAAATTGGCGCTTGAGAGATATGAATTGGTCCCCCGATTTTGAGGAGAGTATGAAGCTTTTTAGTCAGGAAGCTAAAAGTGTGGGGATTGAAGAGTTTGATGGAATAATCGGAGTAGATACCCAGCTTCTTGTTAATTTATTAAACGCAATCGGACCTATTGGCGTCCCTGGATTTGGGAATTTTAGCACGCTAGTTGAGCCCAAATGTAATTGCCCTCAAGTAATTTACGAGCTTGAGAGCTTTGCAGATACCGAAGGACCCATTGTTTGGGATCCTGTGTCTGGCAAAATTGTCTTTACACCTCCAAATTATGACAACCGTAAAAAAATTATCGGACCCTTAATGAATTCGGTACTAGCCAATGCTCTGGGTCAACCTAAAGAAAAATTACCAGCGTTATTTGGGGCGGCATATAAATCTGTTACCGAGAAACATGTTCTGTTTTACCTATTTGATGAAAAAGTTCAAAAAGCTGTAAGTGATTTTGGAATTGCAGGTAAAATCGAGGAATATCAGGGTGACTATCTTCATATAAACGACTCGAATTTGGGTGGCAGAAAATCAAATTTATATGTAAAGCACGAGGTGGGCCAGGAGATTGAGATAGAAAAGGGTGGAGGTATTGTTAAAACCATTACACTTACCTATAATAATCCGGAAAAGCACGACGGTTGGCTTAATTCTGTACTTCCAAGTTGGGTCAGGGTTTATGTACCTAAAGGCAGTGAGCTTATTGAGGCTACAGGGTTAGAAGATAAAGCCCAATCCTATGAAGATTTAGGTAAAACTGTTTTTGCAGGTTTATATAAACTGCGACCCGAGGGGGTAGTTAAAGTTACTTTTAAATATCGACTTCCTATGAAATTTAGTAAAAGCTATAATATTTTAATCCAAAAACAACCAGGAACTGATGGCCCTCTTTATACAATTAATTTAGGTAAATTTGAAGAAGAGTTCTTCCTCACAACTGACAAGGAAATCAAAATCAAAATTTGACGAAACCACATTCTTATTCTGATATCGGTGTTGTTTTAGCTAGACGGAATTTTGGAGAAGCAGATAGAATTTTAGTTATTTATTCAAAAAATCATGGTAAAACCTCATTAATAGCAAAGGGTGTGAGACGCCCCAAAAGTCATAAAAGGGGGCATATTGAAATATTTAATTTAGTTAACTATCAAGCTGTTAGTGGCCATGGTCTAGATTTAATGACCGAAGCTGATGTTATTGATGACTTTAAAGAAATTCGGAATAATTTAAAGAAAGTTTCCCTCGCTTATTATTTTTGCGAAGTAATCGGAAAAATTACTCATGGCAACGAAGTCAATCTAGAAGTTTACAATTTAATTATTGAAAATCTTGGAAAACTTAAATCCACTGTTGAGTTAAAAGCGCTTCGATTAGATTTTGTTTTAAGACTTCTAACTATCTTGGGTTATTGGCCAAAAGGAAATGTTTTATCTAATCACGATGAAAAATTAGAAGAGGTAATCGAAAGACAACTTTCGAGTATCCGAGTAGGTAAATCAATGTTAGAATAATTTATGTTAATGCTTTTGGGTTTGACTATTCTGGGTAGCGTAGCTGGACTTATTGGTGGAGTAGTTTTTCTTTTTAAAGAATCTTGGGCTAAAACACTTTCTATCTATGCAATCCCATTTGCTGCTGGGGTACTTCTTTCTGTCTCGATGCTTCATTTGATGCCTGAAACAACCGAAATACTTGGAGAGACAGGATTTTTTTACATTTTAATAGCTTTTTTGGCATCATTTCTTTTTGAAAAATATTTTGCTTTAATGCATCACCATGAAGGTCACGATGGAGGAGAGAAAAAATCTTCAATTCCTTTGGTTCTTTTTGGAGACACAATTCACAATTTGATTGATGGAATCGCAATTGGGGCGGCATTTGTAGCAAACCCTAATCTAGGCCTTGTCGTTGCCCTTTCCACTTTTTTACATGAAACTCCACACGAAATCGGGGACTTTGGAGTTTTGATATCCAGGGGTTGGTCCACTAAAAAGGCATTTTTTGCGAATTTTTTTTCGGCACTGGCAACAATACCCGGCGCCTTTTTAGTTTACTTTTTGGTTCCCGATATAAATAGCGACACTTTAGCAATTGTATTGGCAGTTGCTGCAGGAGTATTTTTGTATCTAGGGGCATCTGATTTTTTACCAGAAATAGGTGAAAACGATACTAAAAAAAGAACATTCATAAAAGCCCTACTTGTAATTGCTGGAGTTTTTGTAATGTACAGTCTTTCATTTATTCTTCCAGAAGGTTAAATTGATATGTTTGAAGTTTTTTTGGTAAAATAGAGTTGCTTAACACCGTTATCAACTTCAGATACAATATATCCATAATGGTTATGGAAGATAAAATCATTTCATTTCAGGGTAAAACTGTCCGGAGATTATGGGACGATAAAAAAGAGAAATGGTATTTCTCAGTGATTGATATTATTGAAGTGTTGACAGGGAGCACAATACCAAGAAGATATTGGACCGATTTAAAGCTGAAGTTAAAACAAGATGGAAGTAAGTTGTACGAAAAAATCGTACAACTGAAAATGGTTTCTCAAGACGGAAAAAGGTATTTAACAGATACAGCAGACACAGAAACTCTTTTTAGAATTATACAATCAATTAGACAAATTGCGGAAACAGAACAAGCGAAGGGATTAAAAGAGAATAAGATTCCGGCCAAAAAAGGTGGTAGGATTGCAAAAAATGCGCGATTGGCGCTTGAAAAAAGAACAGGAAAGAAAATTATTACTGGAGAAAATTTCAAGAGAAAACTAATTTCATGAATACAAAAATTGAAGTTGTTTTTGATTGTGAGACGAAGAAGTTTTTTGATGAGATTGCGGGGAGCGACCCAGCTGACTTGGGTGTATCAATAGTCTCACTTTATGTTGAAGGTAAAATGATGAGCTTTTGGGAAAAAGATTTTCCTGAAATGTTCAAGATTTTTGAAAAAGCAGATAGGATTATCGGTTTTAACTCAATTACCTTTGATGTTCCAGCACTTTCTCTCTATTTACCTAGTCATTGGTCCAAACTTCCACATTTTGATATTTTAGCTAAAATTAAGGAATACTTGGGTAAAAGAGTTTCACTTGATGCTCTTGCTAGGGCCACTCTTAATTTAACCAAAAATGATAGTGGTGAGAATGCTATTAAGTATTGGAATAAGGGAGACAGCGAAAGTCTAGCTAAGCTTAAAAAATATTGTGAAATGGATGTAGCTATTACAAAAGATATCTACGACTTTGGAATGAAAAACGGATATTTAAAATATATTGATTTTTGGAATGAGACGCATGAAGTAAAAGTAGATTTTAACTATCCCAAAAAAGAAGATGAAAAACAAGCAAGCCTTTTCTAATTTAACACCAGAACAGTACAATATGTTTCCTTTATTTTGCTAAGTAACTTTTAATTTCCGAAAAATTAAAATTTCCAGCTTTGGGGAAAAGTATATATGCACCAGCAGAGCTTTTTCCTTCATTTAATACATTAGTTGTGGAAAGTTGAATTTCTGTTATTTTGTAGGAATTTGGGTCCCCAAACGTTTTAACAAGGTCTTTTGTTGTTTTTAGATCAATGTCGGTTTTTACAATTTTTCCCATAGATTTATAAATATCGTCGATATTGTTTAGAGCGTCTGTCGAAATTAATTTACCCAACACCCCTTTTAGAATTGCAAATTGACGGGCACTTCTGCCAAAATCGCTATCTCCGTGTCTGGACCTGGCAAGCTTTAGCGCTTCTTCCCCTGTAATTTTGGTTAATCCTTTTTCAAAATGGATAGTCTCATATCTGCAAGTAAATTGCTTTTCTAATTCAAAACCAGAATATTTCTGATGAAACTCGGCAATCTTTTCATTAGACATTCCACAAGTTTCATTTTCACGACCTTTGACAGGATAAAAATAATCATCAAAAGTTTTGGGAATATTAACTTCTATTCCTCTCAAGTCATCAATGATTCTAGTTAGTCCTGTGAAGTCTACTGAAATATAATTTTGCACTTCAAGCCCTGTTATTCCCTGGAGCGTGCTTTTTAATCCTCCGAAACCGTTAGCTGATATCTCGGCATTAATTTTACGGTTACCAGGAACCCATAGATCCCGAGGGATGGAAATGAGGCTGACTATATTATTTTTAGAGTTAATACTTACGACGATAATACTGTCAGTCAAAGTTCCTCCAGAGTGTCCCTCACCACCAGAACCAAGTAGTGCCAGATTGTATGACTCCAGGTTGTTAATGGGCTCAAAAGGAGCTTGGATATCTTCATCTGTTCCACTAGCGGTTATTGTTTTGTCTATCGTCTTTGGTTTTTGAGTTAATGAAAGAACAAAATAGCTCCCGAAAAATCCAATTAAAAACACTAGGATGGATATAATGACAAATTTGTATTTGTTAAACATCTAGATAATCATTATACACAAGGTTATAATCAAGGCATGGACATTATGGAGAAGATTGCGAGTTTGGTTAAAAGACGGGGATTTATTTTTCAAGGAAGCGAAATATATGGTGGTTATCAAGGTTTTTGGGATTATGGACCACTTGGGGTTGAACTCAAAAATAACATAAAGCGTGAGTGGTGGAAAAGTATAGTTTACTCCCGCGAAGACGTTGTGGGGCTTGATGCTGCAATTATTATGAACCCTCAAGTTTGGGAAAAGTCTGGGCATCTTAAAGCCCTTAGTGACCCACTGATTGAATGCAAGATTTGCCACAAACGGTTTAGAGACGATCAAAAAGCTTCTCATGAGCATGATTCATGGACGAAAGAAAAAACTTTTAATTTGATGACAGAGGTTTTTTTAGGAACTACGGAACCGAAAGAAAAATCTTACTTACGAGGAGAAATAACTCAAGGTGTATTTGTTAATTTTAAAAATATTACAGATTCTACAAGAATTAAAATCCCATTTGGAATTGCCCAGATTGGTAAAGCTTTTAGAAATGAAATTACACCAGGGAACCTAACTTTTAGATCACGCGAATTCGAACAGATGGAACTTGAGTATTTTATGAAGCCTGATGATCAAGGTTCAAAAGAAACTTTTGAATATTGGAAGGATAAAAGAGTTAAATGGTACGAAAGTTTGGGAATGGATAAAAATAAATTAAGATTTAAAGACCACGAACCAGAAAAAAGGGCACACTATGCCAAATATGCCACAGACATCGAATACGATGCCCCTTTTGGTTGGAGCGAATTTGAAGGAATACACCATAGGGGAGAATTTGATCTTAAAAATCATAATCTAACATATAAAGATGAACTAACTAATGAAGAATACACTCCTTGGGTAATAGAGACTTCGGGTGGTGTTGACCGTGCCACTTTGTTTTTCCTAATCAATGCTTACCATGAGGACGAAAAAAGGGTTTATCTTAAACTTAATCCCAAATTAGCCCCCTATAAAGTTGCCATTTTTCCACTTCTATCTAACAAATTAGAATTAGTTTCGAAGGCACGTGATCTCTATCTCTTACTCAAATCTCGATTTTTGTCAGTAGCTTGGGATGATAGAGGAAATATTGGCAAACGTTATTTTGCGCAGGACGAGATAGGAACACCATGGTGTGTCACCGTTGATTTTCAAACACTTGATGACGATTCTGTAACCGTCCGCGACCGAGATACCGCTAAACAAGAAAGAATCGCCATTGACAAACTTTCTGATTACTTTCACAATAAAATTGGGATATAAATAAACTAGATAAATGAAAAAGTATCTGCCATTAATACTTCTTGGGGTTGGGCTTTTTGTAGTTGTTGGTGCTTTTGTTTTTGTTAAAAACTCCCGTAATAATGGGGAAGAGGAAGAAGAAACTGTAAAAGAGATCCCCGTAGGTGAGAGACCACTAGTATCGTTGATCCCTACCTCCGATGGTCATTGGTTAAAACTTATGATCGAAAAAATCAAAGTTTCTGGAGCCACTTCGCTCGATTATGAACTTCTATATTCTCTGCCTGATGGTAGAACACAAGGTGTTCCTGGGACGGTTAAATTAGATGGGAATGATGTTACCCGAGATTTACTATTGGGTTCAGAATCATCAGGTAAATTTAGATATGATGAAGGGGTAACTGGAGGAACAATCACAATTAGATTTAGGGATAGTAAGGGTAAATTAATCGGCAAACTTTCGACACAGTTTACCTTGACTTCTCCTAAAAAAGGTGCCTTTGAGGTTACAATGGACACATTTGCCGACGGTACCAAAACTTTCTCTTCAAAATAAATAGCCTCGGATGATATATTTTGTTCGGTGAAAATTGGGGTTGACAGTTCGTGAAAGAAGATGAATAATGGTTAGTAATGGTGAGAAATGGAGAGAGCCTGCCCGGCTCCACTAGTAATTTATATGCTTTTAGGAACATATCCGGCAAAGCTTGCAGTCAATCACAGAACTTCTATTCCTGCTCCACTTCGTCACGAATTAGGGGAAGCAATTATTGTCGCCAAATGGTACGAGGAATGTTTAGTATTAGTAGCTAAAAGTTTACTAAACGCACTTTTAACAAGAATTACAGGAAGAACGAACTTGATAACTAATCCTGTCAGAGGGTCTGAACATTTTATTTTTAGTTCAGCCTACGAAGTAATTCCTGATGATCAAGGACGAATAGTTATACCTGAAAATTTAGTTTTATACGGTCATTTAGGTGAAGATATATATTTTTTAGGTGTAGGAGACAGAGTAGAAATTTGGAATAGTCAGGTTTGGGAAGAAAGAGAGAAATTAATTATAAAAGAAGCGCCAGGATATATAGAAGAATTGTCAAAGAATGATAAATGACAAATACCACGAATCAGTAATGGTTCGAGAAGTTTTAGAGAATTTGCACATTAATAAAAGCTCGCAATATATAGACGCAACACTAGGGACTGGAGGCCATTCATTAGAAATTATTAAAGCTGGTGGTGAAGTTTTAGGGATTGAAGCAGATCCTAAGATGTTGGCGATTGCAAAAAAAAGAGTACCTGGAGGCAATTTTATTTTAGGGAACTTTATTGGTATAGATAAAATCGCCAAAGAAAATGATTTTAATAAAGTTTCCGGGATACTTTTTGACTTGGGAGTTACAAATTTGCATTTGACAGGTGACGATCGAGGTTTCTCTTTCGGCAGCTCAAATCTCGAATCTGGTTTGGATATGAGGCTCAACCCCGAAGTTCAGGGGGTAACAGCCGCCGATTTACTTAACGGCCTTAGAGAAGATCAGTTAATTAGCTTATTTGAAACGACAATGGAAATGGGCAATGCAAGATGGCTGGCCAGAAGAATATTTTTAGAGAAACCAACAACCATAGGGGGTCTTTTAAAAATTTGTCGAGAATTAAAATCGAAGTCAAGTTTAAATCCTGCTACATTACCTTTTTTAGCAGTTAGAATTGCAGTTAATAGCGAGCTTGATAATTTAAGGGATGTTTTACCAAAGGCTTTTGAACTTTTAAAACCTGGTGGAAAGTTAATTGTCATAAGTTTCCATTCGGGTGAGGATAGGATAGCCAAGGAATTTGCTAAAAATAGGCTTATATTGCCTGGAGCAGGTGAAATTAGGCGCAATCCCAGGGCCAGGAGCGCAAAATTAAGAATATATGAAAAAATTTAAATACATTTTAATAGTAGTTTTTGCCGTATTTGCCGCAACTTCGGTATTTTTGACGATCGAGGCTGTGGCTACGGGGAGTCAGATATCAAAATTAAACCTTGAAGAAGGGATGTTAATGGCTAAACAGGGAGAGTTAAGAGAGTCAATTGTTCGTGGAATTTCGATGTCGAATCTTGAAGAAAAAAGTAAAGAACTGGGTTTTACTTCAGCTACAGAGATTGTTTATATAAATGAAAATGAGGGAGTGGCAGCTAGATAAAATTAAGGTACTCTCCGTTGTCTTTTTGATTCTTTTTTTTGGGTTAATTGTGAGGCTTTCATATTGGCAAATTATTAAGGGCGAAGAATTGGGCATGCAGGCAAAATCTCAATATAGGTCTACTCAGATTTTAAAAGCCCCTAGGGGGCAAATTATGGCTCCAGACGGAAGCTTTTGGGCTATAAGGTCCGAAGTTTGGCGAGTAATAGCAAATCCCACAAAGATCAAAGATGATCCATCTAAAATTGCTCGAGTGTTAAGTGATGACCCAGTCGAAAAAGATAGGATTGTTGAACTTTTGGAAAAAAAAGATTTAGTATGGGTTTCGCTTAAAGAAAAGTTAACCTTAGATGAAAAAAGAAACATTGAAGCTATGGGTCTAGTTGGAATTAGTTTTGAGTCCATGGAATCTAGATTTTACCCAGAAGCTTCTGTGGCCGGGCAACTCTTGGGGTTTGTAGGAAAAAATATTGAAGGTGAGAATGTAGGTTATTTTGGTTTAGAGGGATATTACGATTTACCATTGTCGGGAAAAAGTGGATTTTTAGGAAGGGAAACTGGAGCGGCTGGTTCCCCGATTCTACTTGGCAACGCCAGGCAAACCGAGGTTGTTTCAGGTACTGAACTTGTAACAAGTTTGGATAAGAGAATACAAATTACGCTATATAACAAATTAAAAGAAGGCATGGAAAAATATGGAGCTAAGGGGGGTAGTATTATTGTTATGGATCCTGCCAGCGGAGCAATTTTGGGAATGGAGTCCTATCCTTCATATGACCCGGGTCAGTATTGGGAATATGGTGACTTATTTTTTAAAAATCCCGCAATTTCAGATTCATTTGAACCTGGAAGTATATTCAAAGTTATTGTAATGTCCTCGGCACTTGATGCTGGTGTTATAGAGCCTGACTCTAAATGTGACATTTGTGATGGGCCAGTAAAAGTAGATAAATACTCAATAGAAACTTGGGATAGAAAATATTTTCCTGATTCTGAGATGACCGACGTCATCGTTCATTCTGACAATGTCGGTATGACATTTGTAGGTCAAAAGTTGGGGGCAGATGTTTTATATGATTATTTAGACAAATTTGGCATAGGCAAGCCCACTGGAATTGATTTACAAGGTGAGGCTTCGCCCGGACTGCGAAAAAAGGGAACATGGAACATTGTTGATCTAGCTACCGCATCGTTTGGACAAGGTGTCGCAACTACCCCAATCCAAATCGTTAGAGCGGTTAGCGCTATTGCCAATGACGGGATTTTGACCACACCTAGAATCGTCACAACTACACAAAAAGAGGAGAATGTGAGAGTGATAAGCGCTGAATCTGCTGACGAAATTACGGCAATGATGGCACAAGCCGCGAAAAATGGAGAAGCTAAATGGACAAATTTAAGAGGTTTTAAAGTGGCAGGTAAAACAGGTACTGCACAAATTCCAATTGCAGGCCATTATGACGATGAAAAAACAAACGCAAGTTTTATTGGATTTGCACCATATGACAAACCTAAATTTGTAATGCTTGTCACTCTTCGTGAGCCACAAAGTTCGCCCTGGGCAAGCGAAACTGCAGCCCCTTTGTGGTATTCAGTTGCAAAAGACATCTTTCCATATTTGGGAATCCACCCTGAATGAGGTAAAATACAAAGACTAACGTGGCAAAATTTATTGTTACAGGAGGTAATAAGCTTGAGGGAGTCGTCAAAGTGTCTGGTAGTAAAAACTCTGCCCTAAAGCTAATCCCTACTAGCCTTTTAGCTGATTCCCCTGTAACTCTTACCAATGTTCCACAAATTCGCGATGTAGATGTAATGCTCGATTTAGTCGAAAAATTAGGTGCAAAAGTTGATCGAAAAGCTGGTGAGGTAACAATAGATTCTAGTAAACTCTCGAGTTACGAGTTAGATTCTGCTTTGGCCTCAAAAGTTCGGGCATCGGTTGTCTTTGCTGCCCCACTACTTGTTAGGTTTGGTAAAGCCATTATTTCTCTTCCCGGGGGAGATCAAATCGGTGAGCGAGTTTTAGATACCCATTTTTCAATGTTAAAAGAATTTGGAGTTGAAATGACACCCCAGAATGGTAAATTTTTACTCGAATGGAAAGTGCGAAAATCTCCCAATATATTTTTAGAAGAGGCATCAGTAACTGCAACCGAAATGGCGCTTATTATGGCAGCTGGACAGAATGGTAATATTCAAATTGAGGACACAGCTTCTGAACCACATGTTTCAGATTTGGCCGACTTTTTGACTAAAATGGGAGCGACCATTGATGGAGCAGGAAGTAGTACAATTTCAATCAAGGGGAACTCAAAATTAAGAGGTGTTATTCACAAAGTAATTCCGGACCACATTGATGGGGGGACTTTTGCAATTGCAGCCGCTATTACTGGAGGAAAAGTGGAAATAAAAGACTTTATTTATGATCATTATAAGATGATTTTGAATTACTTGGGTAATATGGGGGTAGATTATGAAGTTAAAAAGGATAGCTTAATTATTAAATCATCAAATTTAGTAGTCACTAAGCGAAAATTCCAGACTAGACCATATCCGGGTTTTCCTACCGATTTAATGAGTCCATTTATAGTTTTGGCGACGCAAACAGAAGGAACAGTACTTTGTCATGATTGGATGTACGAATGGAGAGTCTTTTTTGTTGATGATCTAATTGGGATGGGGGCCAATATTTTTATAGCAGACCCACATAGGGTAATAGTAACCGGACCAACTAAGCTTCGTGGGGATAAACTATTTTGCAAAGATATTAGAGCTGGAGTATCGATCTTACTTGCAGCTTTAGTGGCCCAAGGAGAGAGTCAAATCGAGAATATTGAAATGATCGAAAGAGGTTATGAGAAAATCGAAGAACGATTTACTTCACTTGGCGCCAACATTAAAAGACAATGATACGGTTTGACTCAAGAGATGTTAAAAAAGGCGATATTTTTGTCGCAATAAAAGGGTTGCATCATGATGGGAATGATTTTATAAATGATGCCAAAAAGCGTGGTGCAAGCAAAATCTACAGTGGAAAAGAAAAATTAGGTGAATTAGCCTCGGAATTTTACGGTAATCCTTCATCAAAATTAGAAGTCATTGGAATTACAGGTACCAAGGGTAAGACTACAACTTGCCATTTAATTCATCATATTCTAACCAAGCTTGGTCATAAAACCGGATTAATTTCCTCTATTACGGCTCAAGGATTTCATACTACAACACCGGATGTTGTAACTCTAAACAAGGAGCTGTCAGAAATGGTTAAGAAGGGGTTCGAATATGCAGTAATTGAGGTTAGCTCTCACGGAATTGATCAGGGCAGGGTAGCGGGCGTCAAATTTGAGGTAGCGGCACTAACCAATATTGCCCCAGAACATCTCGATTACCATGAAACCTATGCTGAATATAAAAAAACTAAGCTTTCTTTTTTAAAAACTGCAAAAACTTCAGTGATAGCCGCTAAGAATACAAAAATCGATGTTTTGCCTGGAATATTTAATAACCTTAACGCTCAACTAGCGGTGGACGTAGTTGCTAAACTCGAAATTGATGAAAAAGATGCCCTAAAAGCACTTTATTCATTCAAACTACCCGAGGGTCGGCTCGAAGAAGTAATCAATGATTTAGGATTTAAGATCTATATAGATTTTGCTCACACACCCGAATCTTTAGAAAATGTGCTTACATATTTAAGAACTCAAACTTTAGGAAAGCTTATATCGGTTTTTGGTTGTGCGGGAGAGCGCGATCCGAGAAAGCGACCCAAGATGGGTAAGATTTCAACTCAAATAGCTGATTTATCCGTATTTACGGCAGAAGATTCTAGAAGTGAGGATATTTTTGATATTTTTAGAGAAATGGAGAAGAATGCAGTCAAAAACAAATTTGTTTCAGTTCCTGAAAGGGGTGAGGCAATTGCCTACGCACTTTCAATCGCAAAAAAAGGAGATGTTGTTGGTGTATTTGGTAAAGGACATGAAAAAAGCATGGCATATGGAAATTTTGAGCATCCATGGAGTGATAAAGAAACGATAAGGGGTTTAGTTGATAGTTTAAAAAATACTTCAGCAATTATTCTTGCTGCAGGTCGGGGTTCTAGGATGAAAGATTCAAGGTCAAAAGTTTTACGAGAAATTTGTGGCCGACCAATGCTTTCGTATACCCTTGAAAATTTAAGAAAAATTGGTATCCACGATTTAGTTGTTACGGTTGGGTTTCGAAAAAACCTGGTTATTAATAGATATAAAGGGATGATTCAATTTGCCAAACAACAAAATCCTAAAGGTGGAACAGCAGATGCAGCTAAAATTGGTCTAACCAAAATAGCTAAATCAACCAAAGTTTTGATTATTATAAATGGTGACGACAGTGCTTTTTATCGGCTTAAGACCGTTAAAAATATTCTTTATATTCATAATGTTAGAGATAGAAAGTTGACTTTTGTATCTCTAATTAAAAACGATCCAACTGGACTTGGAAGAGTGGTAAGGGGTAAAAACGGTCTAATCACTAAAATTGTTGAAGAAAAAGATGCGACAGAGAAGGAACGTAAAATTAAAGAAGTAAATGATGGTCTTTATGTTTTTGACAGACTATGGTTTGAAAAAAATATTACAAAAGTAAAAAAAGGTCCACAAGGAGAGTATTATTTGGTTGATTTGATAAAATTGGCAATTGACCAGGGGGATAGAATGGCAACATATACTTTACCAAATGATGACGAATGGCATGGAATAAATACTCCTGAGCAATTAATCGAGGCTCAAATGAAAATGGAATTACGTTTGAATGAAAAAGTATAAACAAAAAGTTATGACATTTGGTGGAGGAACGGGACAGTTCCACCTTCTATCTGGACTTCGTGAACTTAACGAAAACTCCTTAATTACTGCAGTTGCTGGCACATGGGATAGCGGAGGAAGCTCTGGAAGGTTAAGAACTGAAGCTGGTGCGTTACCACCTGGGGATATTAGGCGCTGCATTTTGGCTCTAATGCCAGATGAGGAACAACGCATGGTTGCCCAAAGATTATTTGATGATAGATTGGAAGATTTAACAGGGCCACTAAAAGGCCATGCTTTTGGCAATTTGTTAACAGCGAGACTTGAAAATATATATGGAGGTCAAGATAGGGGAATTGATGGAGAAAGACAACTTTTTGGTGTTACAGCTAAAGTTATGCCGGTAAGTATTAGCCGTGTTGAACTTATCGCAGAAACTTCCAAAAAACACGAAATTGTCGGTGAATCAAATATTGACTTAAGAATTATGGATAAAAATTATGATAAAGACGACAAAATAGTCAGAATCTATTTTGATACTAGAGCAGATGCAAACTTACAGGTTTTAAAAGAAATAGAAGAAGCAGAAAAAATTATTTTTTCGGCGGGGGATTTGTATACCAGCGTTTTACCGCACCTCCTTGTAGATGGTATAAGAGAAGCTATAGGAAAATCAAAAGAAAAACTTGTTTATGTTCTAAATCTATTAACTAAGCCAGGTGAAACAGATTCATACAAAGCTTCAGATTTTATTGAAAAGCTACTTTTCTATTTAGATACGCCAGGAAGGCTCGACTATATTATTGTAAATGATAACCACCTAGATCCTGAAATATTGGAAATATATAAAGGTGAAGGACAGAATTTAGTTCAAGTTGATACAGACAAAATTCAAAAGATGGAGCCCAAAGTGAAAATTATAAAAGGTCAAATTACGAGGTATTTGAAAAAAGAACATCTCCTTCGCCACGACCCATTTAAATTGGCATCGGTAATTTTGGATCTTTAGTGGTGGCAAAATAGAAGATTAATTGTTAGAATATTTGCTTGTATGAAAAAATGTGATTGCGAGCTTTGTAAATTTGAAAACCCAAAAATTTCTACAGCAGCAATTATTATTAAAGATCAGAAACTTCTAGTTGCCAAGCGAAATCAGGAACCATTCAAAGGAGTATGGGATTTTTTGGGAGGTTTTTTACAAAAAAATGAAACCCCAGAACAGGGCCATAAAAGGGAGATAAAAGAAGAACTTGGTGTAAGCTCTGAAGTGGTGTTTCTTGGCGCCTTTCCAGGAAGCGCTAGCTACAATAAATTCAACTTTCCTGTTATTGGCTTTGCATATCTAACTGAACTTAAGGGAGAAATAAAGCTTAAAAGGTCTGAAATAACAGACCTTAAGTGGGTTTCATTAGATGAGTTGGAAACAATAGCTTTTGATTCCAACCAAGATATCCTTAAATTTGTTAAGGGGAAATTTACATATGATTTGAAACAAGTTAAAAAATTGGTCACACAACTTGATTCTTCTGCGGTAGTGAATGAACAATCTCTCTATCGAGCTATGTTGAATGGACATGTAAGCAAAATTGAGGAAAAAGGAGAATTGCTCGGAATGGGCTGGATTTTTCCTCGCCAAACTCTATTAAGACGACAGGCAGTTGTAGAGGACATGATAGTTGATGAAACTCAGAGAGGGAGGGGTTTGGGGGAGAAAATTCTCAAAGATCTAATTGAATGGGCAAAAAAAGATGGAGTCGAGGTAATTGAACTTACAACTAACCCCAAAAGGGTTGCAGCAAACTCACTTTATAAAAAGGTTGGATTTAAATTTCATGAAACAAACCACTACCTTCTTGACTTAAGGTAGAAAGATTTATGTGTGGGATATGTTGAAAGTTGGCCAACTGTTAGCCTACTACCTAACCACTAAGAAAGGTTTGGACCCTGAC
>JBBTWD010000001.1:0-1066 GCA_038062915.1 Patescibacteria group bacterium | reverse complement strand
ATCTGCACCCAGGTTTTTAAGCGCGGGTGGTGGAATGGTATACACGTAGGTTTAAGGAACCTATAGCGTAAGCTGTGCAGGTTCAACTCCTGTCCCGCGCACATTTAAATTTGCTCGCTTAGCTCAGTTGGTTAGAGCGCTTCGTTTACATCGAAGAGGTCGGGGGTTCGAGCCCCTCAGCGAGCACAACCTGAAAAACTCTATTGTGTTTCGATAAACACTGGTCTAAATTTAGGTATGAACCTTAAAATATGTTCTAAGTGTGGTAAGAGAAAGTTGTTTACATCTTTTTATTTTCGTAAAAAAGGGCTAAGACAAAGCCAATATTATGAAAATTGTAAGGATTGTATGAAGATAAGAGGAAGGTTTTATTACCACGCAAACAGGCAAAGACAATTGAAATTAGCTATCTTGCGAAGAAATAAATATAAATTACTTATGAGGGTTTATATAAATAAAATCAAAAATAAGCAATGTATGGATTGTGGAAAGAAATATCCACCATACGTTATGGATTTTGATCACAGAATCGCTAAAAATAAGTATATTGACATCGGGAGGATGATAGGTGGTGGTTGGTCTAAAGAAAAAGTTGATAACGAAATTGAGAAATGTGATCTTATTTGTTCAAATTGCCATAGAGTTAGAACTCACAAAAAAAATTATGCTGAGGTAGCCAAGGTGGTCACGGCGGGCGTTTGAAGAACGTCAAATATGTGTTCGACTCACATCCTCAGCACAAGGTAATTAGTAAAATATTTGCGGCGGTAGTTCAGTGGTAGAATGCTTCCTTGCCAAGGAAGAGGTCGCCGGTTCAAATCCGGTCCGCCGCTCTAGGATTGTTTAATTTCGCCCTCGTAGCTCAATGGATAGAGCATCTCCCTTCTAAGGAGGAGATGGCGGTTCGATTCCGCCCGGGGGCACCCAAGACCGACCTGTCGGGTCGGAGCGAAGCGACGACCACGACATCTGCCCATCCCCTCGGACTGTTTTGTTTTCTAGAAAGAGGTTCGAGCCGAATACTTTTTCGGCGAGAGCCTTTTTAAGTTGCAAGTCCGCAGACTTG